>CAYXDV010000009.1:0-13084 GCA_964463925.1 uncultured Gammaproteobacteria bacterium | reverse complement strand
CCTAAACCAGGAAGAATAACTATTTTGGGTTTAATCGGTACTGCGGTAGGAGATGGAGCAATAGTCGGCGTAGGCAATGGAGTTGGTGTTGATGTGGGGGTAAATGTGGGAGTAGATGTTGGAATAGTCGTCGGAATCAGTGTTGGCGTTGGTACAATCGTTGGCTCAGGAGTAGGAGTAGGAGTTGAAGAGGCAAATGCGTCAGAAACTTTTATATAAGAAAACCGATTCTCAAGATTGCCATAGCTACCTCCCCAGTTTTTAAAACCTAATCTACCAACCAAAAATGGATCCAAATCTTCATATTGAAAAATTCTCGTATCGTCAAAATATGCCTGCAAAATATTCTCAACCATCAAAATTTTTATTTTATGTTTTACATTCTGAGTTAAGTCAAATCCTAATGTTGGAGCCATTACATAGACATAAGGACCGTAATACATTCCGTTTTGGTATTTATAAAGAACAAAATTATTATTATCACTCCAATTGGGATCTTTAAATCTATATTCTAGTTCATAAAATTTACTTGCGTCTTCGTTCACTCTAAATCGTATTGATAAATCAATTCCACTTTTATTTTCCATTTCAGATTCGAAGAAAAAGTTTTTGAAAGAATCATTTGTATATATATACGAATGCTCACCAATTCCTGCTTTGCCTACCAAGTAATTTTTACTATCGTAATTTTCTATATTCCACCCAAAAACTCCTGGTACAAGCTGACCAGCAGCATTTATTGAATAACCACCAGAAAAGGTTGTCCAAAGATCTAGGTTCCCTGAACTAAAATCATCAAAAAAAACTGCCCCTACAAAACTCGGTGCACGAAGATAAAACCAAAAAAATGCTAAGATGAATGATATTACAGGCAATCGTAATTTCATTACCAATCAGTCAATCATCTTTTTTTATGTATGTCAACAGATAAATTTACAGTTTTGATACCAACATACAATAATGGAAACGAATTATTCGAATGTATTGAATCGCTTAAATTCATATCTAAATATGTAAAAGAGTTAATAATTATAAACAATGGGAGAACAGATTTAAAATATGTAAAGAAAATAAACAATCCAAAAATAAGAGTAATTACTAATAATAAAAATTTGGGCTTTGCTAAAGCTGTGAATATAGGCATATCAGCAACAAAAACAAAGATCATACTTCTATTGAACCCAGACACTCTAATTTTAGACAAAAGTCCAATTAGACTTTTTAAAAAAATAAATTCTGATAATAGTATTAGTATAATCGGCGGAAAGTTAATATCTGAAAATAGAAAAGAGTACTACACTGCAAACGGAAATCCAAACGTTATGACAGCAATATTCGAATTCACAAACCTAAAGAAAATCTTTCCCAATAACGAAATATCTAGCAAATTCTGGCCAGAAAAGCTTGGAATTGACAAAGCAACAGAAGTATATAGTCTCTGTGGTGCCTTTTTTTTCTTCAAAAAATTTAACAAAAACAACCTAAATACTTTTAACACAAAATATTTTATGTATTTAGAGGATCTAGATTTTTGTCTGACAAATAAAAAAATGGGATACAAGGTTATCTTTGATCCTTCCTCCGCGATATATCATGCCGGAGGCTCAAGTAGTAATAATAAGTACAGAGTCAATCTTAAGGAATGGTACAAATCAAGAAAGATATTTTTTATTGAATCTAAACACAAACTAGATAATCCAATCGCTCGTAAGGCAATTTACTTTCTGTTTACACTTGAAGAATGTCTTCTCTATATATATCATCACCTTAAGCATGAGCCACACAGCTAAAATCACTTTATTACTACTTATTCATAATTCCGAAAAAGATTTAAATAAATTTTTTGGTTGGCTTAAAAATAGTAAATCAGTTGGTCAAATCGTAGCAATAGATGATAGTTACTCTAAATCTAACGCAATTTGCCTTCAGAAACTGATAAACAAAAAACAAGAGTTAGTTTTTAAAACCAACGCATTTATTGACTTTTCAAATCAAAGAAATTTTGGTCTTAGTTTTTGTAAAAATGAATGGGTTTTGTGGCTGGATCCAGACGAAGAAGTAACAAATGAATTTATATATTTTATTAACAACTTTAAGCCAAAATCTCATTTTTCTGCATACTCCTTTATCAGAAAAGAACTTTTTCTTAAACATCTTCTAAACCACGGACCAACAACCAAAGACTACTTGACTAGACTTTTTAGAAAAAACTCGGGTAAATTTTATGGACAAGTGCACGAAATATGGAAAACTACAAAACCTATAAAAAAACAATCACAGTATATATATCATCATAGTAACGATACAGTTAGCTATTTTTTTGATAAAATAAATTTCTATTCTTCTCTGCGGGCAAATGAGCTATTTACCCAAAAGAAAAGAGTATCTTTTGCTGATATTTTTCTATACCCTTTAGGAAAATTCATTGATATCTATTTTTTAAAACTAGGATTTCTAGATGGCATTTACGGCACCATATTTGCCTTTGGTATGAGCTTTCACTCTTTTCTGGTTCGAAGTAAATTATGGCATCTATACTCCTCACAATCTGTTGGCTAATTTTTCCATTAGGTCAGTTAGCTAAAATAGATATCTTTAGTCTTAGCGTGCCCATTTTTGATATTTTACTTGTTTTACTTGTTTTTTTCAGTCTTAAAAAAAACAGATATCACAAATCATTAATTATCTTTGGTTCCATAGCTCTTGCAACAAGTATCTTGAATATTAAGCATCCGATATCCCTTCAAGCAAGTTTGTATCTACTTAGATTAGTGACTCTACTTTTATTGAGCGCTTCTTCTATGAATCACAACAATATGCTTCCAACGTATATAGCATATCTTAGTTTTTTGTTTTGGGGATTTATCCAATATTTTTTTTGGCCAGACAATACTTTATTATTACAAAACGGTTGGGATCCACACACCAACAGACTCCTGGGGACGTTAATGGATCCAACATTTACAGGATTAGTATTGGTACTATTTTTATTTTGGCAATTATTTCAACGAAGACCAAAAAAATGGCTTCTATTGCTAAATTACACAGCCATCGCCCTAACTTATAGCAGAAGCTCTCTACTATCATTATTTATACCGTTAACATGCCTTTTCTTATCTAAAAAAAGATTTACGCATGTTTTTGGACTTTGCTGTCTTCTTATAGCTACAATCTATTTATTGCCAAAACCATACGGAGAAAGTACAAACTTATCCAGATCCAACAGTATCTTTGCAAAAATAGAAAATTATAAAGAAGGTATCAAACTTTTTGGCAAATCACCACTTTTGGGAATTGGTTATAATAATATCGGATTCTTCCGAGAAAACCAGGGGCACGCATCTTGGGGATTTGATAACAGCTTTTTAAATATTGCTTGTACTACAGGTATTCTGGGCTTATTATCCTTCTTATACTACATTTTTTCTCTATACTTGAGATTTAATAAATACCAGAAAATTTTATTAGTAGTCTCCATTATCCATAGCTTTTTTAGCAACAGTCTATTAAATCCATGGGTTGTATTTCTCGTTTTGTTTTTGCCTTTTCCAAAGACTACTGCTCGTAAGTTATAGTTATTCTTTTACTAGTTTGATTGCCTGCCTCATCACGTGATTTAATAGTATATTCATTTTTACCCAACTGTAGCTGCATTTTCATCTTAAATTCGCCCAAATCGTTTACAGTAGCTACATAATTGTTGATAGTCACATATGCTTTTTTGTCAGTTTTCCCAATGATATCAAAATCAGAATAGTCAACGGATAAACTATCTTTATCTGGGTTGGAAATTGTTAACTCTGGGGGTGTCTCATCTCTGATCACTAATTCTTCAGGTGATAGCTCACTTTTTAAATCGTTGTTCAAACTAGCCAGGGCAGTAAAAACATTTGAACCAATTTTTATTGGCACATTAGAAAAGAAAAATTCACCAGCAGTGTCACTGTTCTTTGAGGAAATTTTTTGTCCATCCAAATACAGGTCGATCAGAACATTTGGTTCAGCAAAACCCTTTAGAGTAATTTGAGATGATGGAGTAGATTCAAATGGCAACAATAGTCTTGGGGGCTGTGGTGGTAAAACTATTTGTTTTTTTACTTCTGCATTCTTTCTACCTTCACCCAAAAAAACAGAAAATTTGATCAGCAGTGGCAACCCAAAAATAAACAATAGAATAAACAAAGAAAATGTTGCAATACCAAAAACAATAGTTTTTTTTGTTAAATCATCTATCTCAGTTCTATTGTTTAAAAAAACTTTCTTTTTGAATTCAGGCATAAAATAATTTTATCACAGGAGCCCCATGTCAGAATCGAACTGACGTCCACGGTTTACGATACCGTTGCTTTACCACTAAGCTAAAGGGGCTTCTGAGCGGCTAGAGGGAGTTGAACCCTCGACCTATGCTTGGGAAGCACATATTTTACCGCTAAACTATAGCCGCACAATGCTTATAATAAGCTCAGAGACGAGGAATTACAAGTACATTTCCAGAATAAATCAAACTCGGTTTGGTAATGTTTTTTTTGTTTGCATTCCAAATTTTTGTCCAGGCATAACTGTCACCATATGCTCTTAAGGCAATTTTAGCCAAACTATCACCCTTGGCTACTATATAACTATTACCAACAATAGGGGATATAACAGATTCATTTAGACTGCCCTTATTTTTCATATCAGTGGGTAGGCTTTTATTTATTATCAATTTCTGCCCCACGGCCAAATGAGCAGAGGCTGACAAACCATTCTCTTTTGCAAGACGAACGTATTCTTGTCCATTACCGTAGTAGCGTTTTGCAACTCTCCATAGGCTATCGCCTTTTAAAACAACAATTTCATTCTCTGTCTTCAAATCTTCTTTGTTTTTGTTAGTCAGAACCACTTTCCCTGTAGGTCTTAAAACTTGCTTTCCGGAGGCGTTATACTCAGTAGAGATTCCAGGTAAATCGACAACACCTGTTCGTGTCCGTCTAAAAAGATTGAATAAAAAAACTGTCGCAAAAAGAACCACAAAAAGGCCGAAAAAAAATGACACAATTTCTGCTGATGTATTTTCTATATTTTTCACAAAACGGCATATATTATCGTATTCGAACGTGCATTTCCACTAGATGATTCATTAAATCCTCTATGGGTTTTAAAAGACTAACAAGCTCCAACCTGTTCAAAGAATACCAATGTTCACGGTTCAGTATTTCAACAGACACCAGGCCTGATCTTCTTAAAATTGCCAAATGAAAACTTAGAGTTGGTTGCTTAATTTGCAAATAACTTAGCAAATCCCCAACATTTCTCTTTTTTTGACTTAGTAAAACTAATATTTGCCTTCGGTTTTTGTTACCAAATATATCTCTATATATATCCATACTTTAGATTATATCGAAATATTTATATATTTCAATATAATCTAAAACATCTAAACATATTCCAACAAGGTCTGGATTTTTTAATCAAAGTCTTTACAATAGGCCAATATGTCACATTTTAAAACTTATAATCAGGATTTAGATAATCCAAAGACCGAAAGAACATTAGTGGTTATTAAACCAGACGGAATCCAAAGAAGCTTAGTTGGCGAGATTATCCAAAGGTACGAAAGAACTGGATTAAAACTAGTGGCAATGAAGTTTTTGCAATTAACCCCTGAATTTATTGAAAAACACTATACTCTCGATCCTACCTGGAAACAACGCGTGGGGGAAAAAACCATTAGCAGCTACGACAAAAAAGGGCTCGAACCACCAACCCGTGATCCAATTGAATTGGCTAACAATGTTGTTAAAATTCTTCAATCATATTTAACCGAAGGCCCTGTTTTGGCTATGGTTTGGCAGGGAATGCATGCGGTGGGCATAGTGAGAAAAATCACAGGAGGAACCGAACCTTTAACCTCTGATGTTGGCACAATTCGTGGCGATTTAACCGTACATTCGTATCAAATTGCTGATACTGATGGCGTTTCAGTAAAGAATCTGGTTCATTCAAGCGGATCTCCTGCTGAAGCTGATGGTGAAATTGCTCTTTGGTTTACCGAGGCTGAGGTCATCAACTACCACCTTTTCTCTGAAGCCATCTTGTACAAATAAACAAATTACCTTATATTGCTATATATGATATTTCAATTAATCTTCAGTTTTTTTCAACATTACATCACAACTTTTGCTTATTCCACTAGTTATAGTGAAAGTTGCACAATCCAGCTATCACGAACTGATTGGTCTCAAAACTGTGATATTAAAAATTTCGACAGCAGTAAGGGTGATCTAAAAAAAGTCACAGTTGAATACTATGGTTATATAGAAGGAAATGTAAAAGTTGAAAATAAAGATGCGCAGTCCAAAAACATTACCACCAACTATCAAGCCGCAATAAAGTTTAACAAAGAAGATGGTACAACAATGTCCAATGTACCTTTAAAACTAGGATATTCTGAAACCTTTAATAGTTTTGATGGCACGGTGGATTATAGTGGTAATTCTGGTCGTACATCACCAAAACAAAGTAATGACAGTACTTTAAGCGCTGATTATACTTCCGGTCCAGATTTTGATCGATTTAAAAACAATAATCCGGTTAGATATGTGGCCAGTACTAGTGGCAATATGACTGTAACTGGTGGTAGTAATGCCGCCGCCGACTGGGACACTTTTGCAAAAGCAACTGTAAAAGTTACCTACACTTTCGAAGGAAAAGATCTTGCAATTAGAAAAACTCATTCAGGCACCAATTTTAAACCAAGTGATTTTGTAGAATTCACTATAACCGTTAGCAATGAAGACAGCTCAGATTTTAATGGCACTATATATGTCAAAGACATAATTCCAGAACATCTAACTTATCAATCATATTCTCCAAGTTCCTGGAACTGCACCCAAGGTGGAAATACAGTAAATTGTTCTCAGAACCAATCAGTACCTAGCCATGGATCTAGTCAAATTAAGCTCAAATTTCAGTTAAATTCAGACGCTAGTGGAACTATAACCAATCGTGCAGAAGTCTCTACTAATGGAGATGGTAATTCAGCCAACAATACTACATCCGATTGGATCATTGTAGGCAATACAGTAGTTGTGCCACCAGTCATTGCAACCACAGCACCAAAACCGGCAGTACTTGGGGCCTGTACACAATCAAATGAGGTGTTTGAGCCTGCAATTGAATCAGTAAAAATCACCAGCAGTGCTGCAACTTTAAGCTTAAAACCAATTGATTCTGCCTCGAGTTGTGACCAAATAGAAGTACAATATGGTAATTGTATTGATGGTTTTAAATCAAAAAAAGTATTTAATATAGAAGATGTAAACAATAATGAAGTTGTAATTCCCAATCTTGCTTCTAATCAAAATTACAATTTTCGTGCACGCTGTTTGACTACTTGTGGCAATAGTAAATATAGTCAAATTCAGGCAGCAATTACCAACCAAGAAGATGATTCCTGTCCAAAAATTTATCAGCAAAATTTACAACAACCGTCAAAAGATATAGATAATAAAGCATGTGTGAGTAAAAATGATACATCTCCACAACCTTCAGTTCTTGGAACTAGTGATTTAAAATGTCCAGAAGCTCCAAAACTGCCTTTTGGTCGGTGGTTTTGGCTACCTTACTTTCTAATCGGAATAATTGTAGGACTGCTAATATCTTTCATATACGGCAAAATAATCAAAAAGAATCACAACAAAACCATATAAAACAAGGTTTAATCAGAATATCTGAGAAGGGTAGGGTAATCAGGAGTCTTTGGTTTGACTATGTAGTAGAAGCATTGTTCTTAGTATTAATACTATGCACTATGGTCATGAGTTTTGTGTAACAGTTTTTAGAGACTTAACTAACAATCCAATATTTATTATCAGCAAACAGACAGCTCTATCAGATTGTTTATGAAGGAACATTCTTTCAACTAAGATCAAAATTAAAGATACACAGAGGTTTGAAAACCAAAAGAAAACTTAAGCTCATTAATCAACTACTCATCATAAAAACCACCCAAAAAGTTTAATTAAACCAAGAATTGCAAAGGAGACTGTGTATTCTGTTTCTGAGAAAATCATCTACCACATGTTGATCCATCTGGTGGATCGCAACTATTTGGCATATTTTCACCAAACACTGTTCTACAAGCATAATTAATACATTCACGATGACAACATCTCCAATCAGTATTACTACCAGCACCTAAAGGATTGGCACAGCCAATACCAGTACAACCACAGACACCATAACTATTATCACATTTGTAATTTGGAACAGGGGGTGGGGTAATCTGCGAAACACCTAAACATTTACCAAGCGTAGAATACAGGGCATTAGCAATTACCTGATAACCTGCAGAATTTGGATGAGCATTGCCATCGAATAAATTTGTCCTAAGATTACCGTTTGAATCAAAAAAACCAGAAAATGTATCCACCAATGTTATATTTTTCCCCAAATTACGATACATAGAAACAATGTATTGTTCTTCCCTGTTTAATCTTTCCTGCATAGCTCTAAAATCAGCATCGGAATAAGCAGAATCAGTGTATTTTAAGGGAGTATTGGTCATCAGAACTACCTTTAAATTAGGATTTTGGGCATATGCCTCTTTCAGCGACTCCATAACATTGTAAGGCGAAGCCATTGGCTTTTGCATGGCCACATCGGGTACTCCCAGCATCAATACTAAAGTATCCACTCCATAACTCTGTACTAATTTCAAAGATCTTAAGTCATTTAGCCACCCATGGTCACTAGGGGATACTGGGTTATCCCAATCAAGGGCCGTACGCATTCCGGAAATCGCATAATAGTTCTTTTGAATCATTCCAGAACTATTTTCGGAAAATTGACCAACAAATTTATAATTAATGCAGCTATCAGCAAGCATTTTTTGCTCAATAAAATATCTATAGCCACCCCTTGGTTCATACACACCATAAGTTATACTGTCGCCAGCAAACATAATTTTGTTATCTGTAGATTCACTCGCTTTTGCTGTGGTGCTAGTTATCGTACTTCGTGCAACAAATTTATTGCCTAATAACAAAACAACAGACAACCCTATCAACAAAAACATTTTTTTCATATACCTCATAATACTACAAAAGTTCCGCTTCTACAATCAACCGTTTTAAACTAGTACCTGGTGGCCAGCAAGTCATCAATGTCAATTTATTTACATCTGTATTTTTTTGTAAAAACTCAATTTGCTGACTATCAACATATTTCTTGCCCACAACCTTGTATTTATATGATTTTCCCAAATAAAATAATTCAATTTCGTCTCCTTGATTAAGCTTGTATAGCAGATAAAAAACAGCATTGTAATTATTTGCCTCATACCAATTAGTAGCTGAATGAGCAAACAAAAAAACATTTCCTTTTTGATTTGGTAACGAGCTCTGCTTAGCATGAGCAACACCCAAAGATAGTGCCTTCTCATAAATCTTTGGATCGTCTGCATCTACAGCAGTAATCACTCGACTGTTTATCCAAAGTTTTGGAATCAAAATAGAAAACGAAGTATCGATTGGAGTGGAATCAAAAGTCTTGACCTCTTTTTTTGACTTTAGATCATATTCAATCTCTTCTTTTAGAACCGGGAAAAAACTCCTGGTCAAAATAATCCCACAAAAAACAAAACAAACAACGGACAAAATCCAATAAGGTCTATTTCTTTTTATTATCTTTTTTCTTGGCATAAATAATTGCAAGTACACCAAGCAAACCAAGTATAAGAATTATAGCCCAACCAGTTCTTCCGCTATTTTGGAAATTTATCTCTTTACCCAAAACAGCTGAGTCGGTTGCCCTTGGGACTGCCCCAGTTACAAGTAGTTCTCCACTATCTTTTGTAGTTTTTTCTTCTGACTGAAACTCAAAATGATTTCCAGCACTTCCATTTTTTATTGCTGCGCCACCATCCAATGCGTTTACAATAGTAGTATTACTAATACTATCACCAACCAACGAGCTAACATTTCCAGAAGCATCTTTGCTACGAATCACGTAATAATAAGTTTTGTTACAATCAGGGCGCCCGTCGTCAAAACTCATTTCTGTGTTTGGTAAAACATTCACCTCAGCAATCCTACTTCCAGCATCGGCTACAAAATTAGTTTCCAAAGATCTAAAGATTTCTACTTTCACTGTTCTCCCATCATCTGCTGTCTTAAATTTCAAACGATAAATACACGAGGTCAACTCTTCTTTAGAATAAGAAACAGGAGTCGAAGGGCCACCTTGTGAATAATCTACATTTATTGTCTCGCTAATATATTCTTCTAAACCAGTTTTAGCCACAGCATAAAATCCATATGTACCATTTTGATTCAAAGGAGACAGATTTAAGTCACAACGACCAGAATTACCACCAGGAATCAAATTCAGATCACTACCTATCTGTACTATGCTAGAGTCGGGGTTCCTCTTAAAACAGCTGACAGTTGTTGCGCGATTTTGGTTATCAATCACTACAAAATCAATCCCAAAGTTATTTACATTAGTCGGACTTTGAGGATTTTCCAAGTGAACAAACATGTTTGGGCTTTGCAGGGCATAAACAGAATTGGCAACCAACAATGGTTTTAATAGAGCAATTAAAAATAAGAGCATTAGTTTTTTCTTTTAGCAATTATTAACCCAGCAAAACCAAAAGCTAGCGCCACTAACATCCACATCTCATTTGCACCTGTTTTTGGTAAAGTTTTAACTATTTCTGTCCTTTTTTCCTCCACTATAGATACTGGATTTGATTGGACTGAATTATCCGCTAATAGGATTTTAGTACCAACAAAAGTTGGACTCAGAACTCCAGGATCAATAGTACCGGCATCTGCTGAACTGGCCAGAATTCTGTCACTACTAGATACGGTACACAAACTGCTATCCTGACAACCAAAAGCATAAGCTACATCTTTATATAAACCAGGATCAACACTGCTCTGTATGGTAGCCATATAAGTCATTTCAACTACATCGCCCGCATTCAAATCGCCCAATAACCACTTTCCAGGAGACGCATAGATTGGCTCTGCAATTGACATATTCACGCCATTTTTTAGTACAGCATAACTGCCCAAATCATATTTAAACCCTAAAGCCGGCAAATCAAAAACGCGAACATCTTTAACATTTGAACCAGACACTGTCAATTTCAGACTAAATTTAATTTTATTACCAATCGCCTGAACTACTGGCCATTTATTGTTAGATTTAGCAATAGTTATATTTGGCACAACTCGCATATTACCTATTTCACAGTTAACAGTTCGCGAGTCTTTTACAGAAACTAAATGTCCTTCTTCCTGAGCAATGACAGGTTTAATAGTAAACAACCATGGCAGCTTGCTAATAACAGAACTTGGTTCATTTGCCACACACCAAGCATCACCGTTTAGTTCAGAGTTGTTTCTATTTTCCGGAGTGTTGTCAGTTACCGGATGGTTATTCTTATCTAAGTTGCCAGCATAAGTAAAATCACCGTGTCCCAGATGAGTATTCCAAGCTGACAAGTTTATAGTCTGAGCATTCCATTTATCAGTACTTGAATTGTAGTGGCAAATATTCATCTTTTGATCACTTGGAGTAGAGGTCGGTTCAATCGTTGGAACTAAGGTAGGATTCAGAGTTGGGCTAGGGATTGATGTGGGTAAAACATCTGAGTCGCACGAAATAGTAGTTTGGCGCCAACCAGGTTGCATAACTTCACCAACAAAATAATCACCTGGCATCAGTTTCTCATATTTTGCCAGCCCGTCAGAATCAGTTGAAGCTGTCTCTCCAGATAGATTAATCGTCCAATTAGGCAAGACTTCTTCGTTTTCATCCCGTTTACCATTACCATTACGATCGTTAAATTTCACTACGTTTACCTTTCCAAAAATGTCATTGTTGGTAATTACACAAGTTTTAGTTTCACCATTTTTCAAACTAATTTCATTGTCAATCAGATAAAAACAAAAGTGTCTTTTAAGTATCTTTACACATCAGTTATCGTTACTTGCAACTCAAGGAAAGTTCTTTATAATCCACTTATGCAAAAACCAATATTCTATGTTTTAGGAGTCTTTATACTCTGGAGTATCGCTTCTACCTATTGGTATACCTGTCATATAAAGTACTTATGCAACAATAGAAAAACAATCCCTAACGTAAGCCTACCCATTCTCGGCAACTTTTCACTCCCAATCTTGACCAAACCCACACCAACTATCTCTCAGACCCCCAACACAGATGAAATAAATATACCTATTCACTTCTCCATAAATTCGCAAAAACCATTTATAGACCCTTCTTTAAACGATGACTTTAAAAAACTTGTTGCCGCTAGTAAAAGTGGTGCCAAAATTCTAATTACTGGCCAAAACGAACCTCAATTAAATGGCCAAACAGATATTAGTCTTGGTTCTAAATATGTTAATCAAACCTTAAGTTTCCTACAATCAAAAGGTATTCCAAAGAATTCTATTATTGTTAGCACAGAAGGAACCATTGATTCTTTATCGCTAACAAAATATCAATTTCCAAACCGCCACACCATATTAATAATTGGCGAAAATAGCACTAAATAATATGTTCCAAATCATGAATCCTATGGCAAAAAGTACTGCCATTTTAGAAGAGTTAATCATGCTTTTAGGAGCATTTATTTTAGGTTATATTTTGCATTGGTTGTTTTGTCGCTTGTTTGGATGCACTGCATGTCGTCATTGTCATCCAGCAGAAAATAACAAAAATACGGATGATCTAAAGGTTATCGAAGGAATTGGTCCTAAAATAGAACAATTATTCCAAAGTAATAATATTTATACTTTCGACGATGTGATAAATGCAGGTTCAGAGAAGTTGACCAGCATACTAAACAAAGCAGGCAATCGTTATTCTATGCACGACACCACCACTTGGCCAAAACAAGCTGAATTAGCTAACAAAGGGGAGTGGGCTGAACTAAAGAAGCTGCAAGATAAGTTGACAGCCGGCAGAGCATAGAATAAATCTTTTACTTTACCAAACTCAGGCCATTTGTTATATTACATCCAGACCAAAAAGGGCTCGTGGTGCAGCGGTCTAGCACATCCGCCTGTCACGCGGAAGATCGTGG
>CAYXDV010000008.1:0-30345 GCA_964463925.1 uncultured Gammaproteobacteria bacterium | reverse complement strand
GCTCGTGGTGCAGCGGTCTAGCACATCCGCCTGTCACGCGGAAGATCGTGGGTTCAAATCCCATCGGGCCCGCCAGAATCAATCTGAGGGATGTCTTCTGCAAATTTTTTCACGACTTCTTTCCAATATTCTTCTTCCATCATTACACTCGAATGTGTAAAATTTTTATTTAAAACCACATCTATTTTCGAACTGCTTACAAATAATTCTTCCAAATAGGTTCTAAGTCGTTCTCCAAGTTTTTCTGGCATTTTCCCGGAGTGAATTTCTGCAGCCAACGTCGGATCACCTAACCCATCTATGGCATCATTAACCACTCTGGCAAAAACTAGCGGTGCATATATAACTCGCGCTGTTACTAAACTAAGCATATCCTTATCAATCATTTTTTTGGTTCTTCCTACATCCAAGCCAATTTTGGCCATAGAAGGCGATTCAAGTCCGTAGATCCTACCCATATCTTTGGCTTCTCTAGTAACCTTTTGACCAGCCACATCCTCTAGTATTCCCCACAAAGATCCAGCAACCGACCTAGAACTACTCCAAGCTCTGCCAATTTCCCGAGAAACTAAGCTAGCTTTTTCCAAGAGGCTTTTCCCTTGGTATTCCTCTCCCGCAAAATATTTTTTAAGCACGGATAAAACACTACCAACAGCAAATTCATATTCTAGATTAGGATGATCACTTAATCCAGCAGAATCCATCAAAACAAGACTTTTACATTTATCTCCAAGTTCAGCTGCCAAGGCAATCATTTGTGCACCACCAGCCGAAAAACCAAACAAATTTAAATCTTGAGTGGGGTTAAGCTCGTGATGGTACAACACTTTTCCCAAAACAGTAGCCATTTCTTTATAACCTTCTTTATGTAAAACTTGTCTTGGTTCCGATTCTAAATGAGGTAAAACTATAACTCTTAGATTAGTTTCTGAACAAGTTCCTGTTCTTTCTGCAGCCTCTATAAACATTCTGGCTATTAGGGAGCTACCTGTCGCATTTGACGCACCACCATTCATCAAAACTATGGTTTTCCAAGGTTTATTTTCACCGCTTTCACATATCCGATCGACTCGGATTGATCTAACTACATATTGATCTCCCCTGGCCACAACATCAGTGCCAGACCATGTTACTTCCTTTACTACTATTTCAGTCGACATCCCTTCAAAATCTTTTGGTACTATAGTTCTTGTACACACCCCATTGCCGCGAATGGCCTCAAGCATATATCATATAATATCGCATAAATGAAAAAAGTTAATAGTAATTCCTACCATTTTATATGTACTGGCAATGTATTTAGAAGTGCCCTAGCTGAAGCTATTTGCAAAAAGTCGAACACAATCGCAGAATCAAGTGGAACCTATGTTAACTTGCGCAGCTACAAAAAACTCAGCTGGCCGACAATTTATTTAGCAAAAAAACATAATTTAGAAAAATTTCTTCCCAAAAAAGTAACTCAGACAACATCTTTAGTTAACGACAATAAAATTATAATTTTCATAAACGAAAAAACCAAGAACCGCTACCTGGAAACATTTAATTTTTTGCCCAAGAATTATTTGGTTTGGAACATAGAAGATATTCCCGATTTTGAAAATAATAAGGACTCAACCGATCCAGAGGTCATTTCCCAAATCAAAGAAAATGCTGATAAAATTTATTTAGAGTTAAAACAGCAAATCGACAGATTGTTGCAATAAAATTCTTATTTATTCGTATAAATTTTATGTATTCTAATATTCAATCTCAAATAAATAGCAACATAGCACGCACCTGGCTAATTATGGCTTTTTTTGTTTCATTGGTTACCGCAACTGTTTATATCATTTCCCAAATACTTGGCCTGGGACAAAACGGACTTATTCTGAGCTTTATCATTAGCGCCATAATGTCACTTGGAAGCTACTTCATGGGTGACAAAATGGTTTTATCTATGCACGGAGCAAAACTAGCCACACAGGCCGAGTTTCCAGAATACTTTTCAGTTACCCATGATTTGGCCCGCAAAGCCGGACTTCCAATGCCAAAACTTTATATTATCCAATCTTCTGGTCAAAATGCTTTTGCCACTGGCCGTGATCCAAATCATAGTGTTGTATGTGCAACTACTGGTATTTTACAAACATTAAACAGAGGAGAGCTGGCTGGGGTATTGGGCCATGAACTTAGTCACGTCAAAAACAGAGATATATTGTTAATGACAGTCGTAAGTATATTATTAGGCCTACTTAGTTCATCTATAAATATGGCTCGCTATGGTTCCATATTTGGATCAAACCGTAATCGTGAAGATAATAATAATCCAATCTTTGGCTTACTCAGTGTATTTTTAATCATTTTTGCCCCAATATTTGCTACTTTAATTCAATTAGCCATATCTAGGCAACGTGAATTTTTGGCTGATGCCAGTAGCGCTGCCCTTACCCACGATCCAGAGGGACTAATCAGTGCCCTAAAAAAGATTTCTCAAGATCCAACCGAATTTACCCAAGCCCAATCAGCTACGGCCAGCATGTATATAGTCAATCCTTTTTCAAGCAGCAAACTAATGAATCTTTTCTCTACCCATCCGCCCATTGCCGATCGCATCCAAGCCCTAAGGCAAATGGAATAAAATAAAAGGTTATCTTTCTTTTGTCGCTTTTGTTTTTATTCTTACTACAGGAGCAACCGATCGACCAAGACCCCAAGCAACGTCTATTTGAGTTACTAGAGTATTGCCAGAAAAAGATACACGGCGACCCGAATGTCCCACACAAATTACATTTTTAATTTCACTATTTTGAGGACTATCGGCCACCTCATCTATTCTTACTTTTTGACCAGAATTAGCAAAGAAATCCCCTGCATTTACCGTTACAATTGGTTTGCCAGGGGCCGCCACATTAATAGCCTCTATAAGTTTACGCATATGCAATCATTATATATCAAAATATTCTATTTGCAAAATCTGAATTAAACCAACATAATAGTTCACATGTCAGATTTTGTTCACCTTCACGTTCACACAGAATACTCTCTTCTCGACGGACTAACAAAAATAAAAAAGCTAATTCCGGCTGTTAAAGAAATGGGGATGAACGCCATTGCCATTACCGACCACGGCAATTTATATGGCACCGTAGAATTTTATAAAAAATGCAAAGACGCCGGAATAAAGCCTATCATTGGCTGCGAAGCCTATTTTACTCAAGGCGACAGAAAAGATAAAACAGGTACAGAAAAGAAGATAAACCATCAACTCTTGTTATGCAAAGACAATCAGGGTTATCAAAATCTTATGCGCCTTATATCCAAATGTTGGACAGAAGGGTTTTATTACAAACCTAGAGCCGACTGGGAAATACTCTCTCAATACCACGAAGGACTAATTGCCACCAGCTCTTGTTTGGCTGGGGTAATTCCTCAATTTCTTCTGAAGGACCAATATGACGAAGCCAAGAAACAGCTCCTAAAATTCCGAGAACTTTTCAAAGACGACTATTATATAGAACTCCAAGATCATCCCAATATACCAGAGCAAATTACTGCCAACCAAGCCTTAGCCAAGCTAAGTCGAGACCTATCCATTCCCCTGGTAGCTACCAACGACGCTCATTATTTGAAAAAAGAAGACGCCCCAGCCCAAGACGTTTTAGTCATGATCAATACCCAAACCACCATCAATACTAAAGATCGTATGAGTATGCTCTCTAGTCCCGATATGTACATCAAATCCCCAGAAGAAATGACTGAAGCTTTCCTGGAATATCCAGATGCCATAGAAAATACTGTAAAAATAGCCGAAAAATGTAATGTAGATATCGAAATTGGTAAGTGGTATTTTCCACATTTTCCACTACCGGAAGGAAAGACTGCTGAAGAATTTCTAAGAGAAAAAGTATATGCTAGCGCCACGCAACATTATGGTTTAGATCATTCCAAAGAAATAACCGAACGTCTAGAAACCGAACTCCATGTCATTTGCTCCAAGGGTTACGCCCCGTACTTTTTAATCATGCAAGACTTTATTCTTTGGGCCGAAACCAACGATATGGCCACTAATACTAGGGGTTCAGCAGCCGGATCTTTGGTTTCTTATATGCTTGGTATCACAAATGTTGACCCACTCGAATATGGTCTTCCTTTTGAGCGTTTTTTGAATCTCTTCCGACCTACTCCACCAGATATCGATTTGGATGTTGCTGATAACAAGCGCCAGGAACTGTTACATCACATTGTTAGTCAATACGGCGAAGACAAAGTAGCCCAAATTTGTACCTTTGGAAAAATGCTCTCCCGCCAATCAGTGCGGGATGTGGCTCGGGTTTTGGATTATCCCTACGAAGTGGGAGATAGGATTAGTAAAATGATTCCTCCTCCAAAACAAGGTTTTCCCATTACTATTCCCAAAGCACTAAAAGAAGTAGCAGAACTTAAACACATTTACGACACCGAGCCAGACGCCAAAAAAATCCTCGATTTTGCCATGCAGATTGAAGAAACTGCCAGACACATTAGTGTTCATGCTAGTGGAGTAGTTATTGCCCCCACTCCAATTACTGATTTCACTGCCACCCAGTACGAAACTGGTGGTGACAAACTCATCACCCAATTAGAAATGCACGCCTGCGAAGATGTTGGTCTAATTAAATTCGATATTCTAGGTTTAGATAATCTGTCTATTCTTGGTAATGCCGTAGTTCGTATCCGCAAACGTCACAACATAAATATAAATATTCGTAAAATACCCCTAAACGATGCCAAGACGTTTGACATGCTCTCCAGAGGAGAAACTGAAGGAGTATTCCAAATGTCTTCAGATGGCATGACTAAATGGATAAAAGAACTTCAGCCAGCTAGAGTAGATGATCTAATGGCTATGGTTGCTCTCTATCGTCCAGGACCAATTGCAGTAATCCCAGAATATATTGCCAGAAAAAAAGATCCCGGAAAAATCAAATATCTAGATCCACGGATGGAAAAATATTTGGGCAAATCTTATGGACTTTTGGTATATCAAGACGACCTTTTGTTCTCTGCAATTTATCTTGCCGGATACAGCTGGGAAGAAGCCGATAAGTTCAGAAAAGCTGTCGGGAAAAAGATTCCAGAAGAGATGGCCAAGCAAAAAGACAAGTTTACCCAGGGTATTATTGCCAATGGCCAAACTCAGGAATTTGCCGACAATCTATGGAAGCTGTTTGAACCTTTTCAGGCTTATGGATTTAATAAAGCCCACGCTTCAGCTTACGGCATGCTTGCTTATCAAACTGCTTATCTTAAGGCAAATTATCCAACCGATTATATGTGTGCCTACCTATCTGCCAAATCCGATAGTTTAGAAGATGTAGGACTGGCAATAGAAGAATGTAGACGACTTAAAATACCAATCCTTCCACCAGAGATAAATGAATCTGATGTAGATTTTGAAGTTATAAATGATTCTATACGTTTTGGCTTTACTGCAATAAAAAATGTTGGTAAAGCCGCAATTCAAGCAATCTTACAAGAAAGGGAAACAAATGGTAAATTCTCCAATTTTACCGAATTTATTATGCGTGTTGATGGCCAAAAAGTGAATAAAAAAACACTTGAAAGTTTAATTCGTGCTGGAGTGTTTGATTCCTTCGGAGAAAGGGCAGCTATTTTAGCCTCGATTGAACGGATACGATCAGAAGTAGGAAAACTAAGCAATAAGCACGACAAAAATCAATTCAGTCTTTTCGATACACCAACCGAAACTACCAATGTAAAGCCAATTGCCCCACCTGATAAATTTGACCAAGTTGCACCGATGCCAGAAAAGGAAAAACTGTCGCTCGAAAAAGAGTTGCTGGGAGTTTATATTTCCGAAAACCCTTTATCTAGATTATTTTTACCATTTGCCGGTATTCAAGCCGATCAATGTGCCGATTGTGGTACCAAGCCAAACGAAGCCAAAGTAAAACTAATAGCAGTGGTCACTCGAATAAGGGAAGTGGTTACTAAGAAAAATAATTCCAAAATGGCCTTTGTAACCTTAGAAGATGCCAGCACCAGCCAATCAGGTGTATTGTTTCCCAAAACGTATACCGAAATATTACCAATTCTAAGGGAAAATCAAGCATACTATATTGAAGGGAAAATCAATATTCGCAATGATGAACTATCAATAGTGATTGATAAAATGACCGATACGCCACCTGATACGGCACCAAAATACGACTTCACAATCAATATTCCAGTTCAAACTAGTCAAACTCAGTTACTTGCCCTAAACAAATTATTGAAATTAAACCCTAATAGTAAAAAGGGGTTAATAATAATGGCCAATGGTAAACAAATTCCATTAAGTTATGGAGTAAATTACACTCAAGCTCTAAAAGATAAAATAGACGAAATACTTAATCCTTGATACAATACTACCCATGGCCATATCTACAATTTTTCAAGACACCACTTTGTCCGTTGGCGACGTGGTAAAAGTAAATTACAAAATTAAAGAAAAAGACGGCAAGGATCGTATTCAAGCTTTTGACGGTACTATTCTATCTATTTCTGGTCAAAAAACTGAACAAAAATTGTTGGTTCTAAAGAAAGCTTCTGACAATGTGCAGGTGGAACGTATTTTTCCACTAAATTCTCCATGGATTGATTCAATAAAAAAGATACGTAGTCCCAAAAGAACTGTCAGAAGAGCCAAACTCTACAATCTTCGTGATCCAAAAGCTAGAACTCTTTAGTTTTTGCTTATTTCTTGTCTTTTTTCTCTATTCCTGTAGAATAACAAGTACTTTTCTGGGTCTTTAGCTCAGTCGGTTAGAGCAGCTGCCTTTTAAGCAGTTGGTCGGGGGTTCGAGTCCCCCAGGACCCACAACCTTTTTCTTTCCTCAAGCTCGTTATAATTGATAACGAACGATCCGAAATGCAGTGGAAAGATACACGGAAGACAAAGAAGAAATATTTTATCTTTTCAATATTTTTTTACAAACACTTCCTTTTGCTATACTACCCAAGATGCAATTAACCCGAAGTGATGGCACTCCTTTTTGGCAGTTCTTATCTAATCTCAACCAGCCTTTTGAGAAATCAGATTTCCCTTTTCTAACACCAGAAGATCCTCCCAGGATCAAACCAGTTTTTGATTTTGGGGAATATTTATCATTATTGAGCAAAGATGAAGCCCTAAGTTATCTTTATCACGGTCTTGGGCACACTCTAAGCTACGTTGGTCCCGTTCTAGATTCAGAACTAAGTCATGGCTTTAATGATCACACAGACAGACACACTTCTTGGGTTGCCAAAAATACTGTCGATTTACTACAGCGTTCGGGGACTAATTATGATGGTAGCACTTCTTGCAACACGCAAACTGAAATACTTGCCACCTTGGTTGGCCTAACGCATGATATTGGCAATTTAGTTTCACGAAAAGGTCATTCTCAGTATTCGCAACAAATTATCTCGGAACTATTTCATCACGAAGAAAACCAGATAAAACCATGGTCTGCAGCCATTCAGGCCATTGTATATCATGATGAAACAGCATTAAAAACTACTGATTTTGATCTTTCAAAAGGTTTGCCACTTTTATGGTCATTAGTTCTGGCAGATAAAATGCACGCCGGACGCGATAGGCTGGGTGAAAAATCGCTCCTAAAGGGCCCCGAAGGTGCAATTGAAGCCGATATTCACATTTTACTAAACTCACTAATAGCTCACTCATCCTGGTATATAGATTTGGACAAATTTGTGTGGCATCTGGACTTTTCAGTCGATATTAATTTAGAACGCCTAAAACCTCTAACAAATCAACGTGAACGTATTTGGGTACCTCAAAAATATCAAACAGATTTTCGCCAAAACAACATTCCCTATAAGCAAAATTTTACCAAAGATTTTCTATCGACTTATTCTGACAGAATCGATCTTTGCCAGCAAGCAGTTGCTTTACTTTTTCCTTGGCTTAGTGGTTTTCAAATTGTTTTAAATGATTCAGACCCACGCCACAAAGTTGGGCCAAGTCACGACATAATCTATTCAAAATAATCTATGCCGATTATTTTCATCTTCTGGTTATTATCTTTTGCCCTTCATACTTTCATCTGGTTTACTTCAACAAAATTTATCCCGATTGGTTTTGTACCTGGCGGAGAACTCATAAGTAGCTATCATCTACCTTCTTTTTTGAACTTTTGGTTTCATTTTGACGGACTCCGTTATATTGAAATAGCTCGCTATGGCTATATATATACTTACACAGTTTATTTCCCATTTTTTCCCACTCTTATCCGCACTTTAGCTTTTCTTGCATCCAATTTTGGCTTATCCACTCTTCTAATCAGCAATCTATCTTTTTTCTATTTTCTATATCTTTACCGCTCTAAATTAAACAAACATCTAGCCAACATTTTACCTTGGCTTCTTATTTATCCAACCAGTTTTTATTTTCATACTGCTTATACCGAAAGTCTCTTTTTCTTACTCTTAATTATTAGTCTGATATTAACCATTTCTCAAAGATCTAATCTCTCTGCTCTAGCTTTAATCGCTTATGGTGCCACACGGCTAAACGGGCTATTTTCCGTTCTATACTTACCCAAAAAATACCTACCTCTACCTCTTCTAGGTTTTACTTTTTATTTATTGTATTTGCAGCTTCACTTTGGCGACTTTTTATCTTTTATCCATGTTCAAAAAATCTTTGGTCCCCAACGTCAAGGATCGTTGGTCTTATTACCCCAGATTTATTATCGATACTTTAAAATTTTACTAACTGCCAGCCATAATTTGCAGTATTTTGTATCTCTTTTAGAGTTGATCACTTTTAGTTTTGTTTTTGTAATCGTAATCTACGAACTAAAAAATAGTTTCACAAAGAAAAATTCGCTTCGTTTTAATCTGGCCATCTTCTCTTTGGCCAACTTAATAATTCCAACTTTATCTGGATCTTTTAGTTCTATTCCTCGTTATAGTCTATTATCCCTTTCCCAGTTTTTCGTCTACAGCGAAATAAAAAATCGTATTTACAAATCGGCTTTGGCCTTCATTTTTATAGTATTACATATCACTCTGTTTATTCTTTTTGCCAGGGGATATTTTGTTTCATGATACATCCCTACGGGTTGCTTATCACTATTGCTATCTTCCTTGGCTTTAAATATTTTCAACGTCACACACATTTATCAGAAAAGCTTCAAGAAGACCTATTTTTAGGACTCTTTCTTGTTTCACTTTTTGGTGCTCGCTTATATCATGTGCTAGATTATTGGTCCTATTATAGCCAAAATCTAGCACAGTCATTTGCCGTTTGGCAGGGTGGCCTAGGAATTTTTGGAGCAATTATTGCCGGTTTTATTTATCTGCTTATTTTTTGTAAAAAATATCACTTATCTATCCAAAAATTGTTAACACAAATAGCCACACCTCTAGCCCTAATTCAATCCATGGGCCGGTGGGGAAATTTCTTCAATCATGAAGTGTATGGTAGTAGGGGAGAGCCGGTTTGGCTTTACGAATCAATTGGCTGTTTTCTTCTCTTTCTCTTCTTACATTTTCACAAAAAAAATCAATTATCTTTTTATTTAATTGGCTATGGTTTGTTGCGCTTTTTCTTAGAGTTCCTTCGGACGGATACCTGGCAAATTTCAAATTTAAAAATCGCCCAGCTAATTTCCTTGGTATTTATAGCAATCGGAATATGTCTAAAGTTAAAAAGAAGACTAGAAGACTAAATATTATGGCCTCCTTTCATAAGCCTGATCGCACGGGCATTTGCATTCCTCTCTTTGAGTATTTGGATCCTTCTTGTCAATTTGCCAGCAGGTGTTAATTGTGCACCGTCTTTTTCTATTACAACCAAAAGTTTACCATCTTGCCTTATTTGTCCTTCACTAGAGCGAAGATCCGGTCTAACCTCTAACCCACGAAAATGAATAATATCAAGTGCGCCTGGTCCAGTTAAACCCGGTTGAATACCAGCAGCTAGCCATTTTTGCATTCGCGAAACATCAAGTTTGGACATAATAAATTATAGCATAATATTATTTATATATTCCAATGTTCAGGATATCCTATGGGTCTTTCTCCTTTCAACATCCTATTTTGATCTTTAGGAGACCAGGCGTCAAAACCAACTCCAGAACTATATTCTCTCAAACTAGAACTTAATGCTCTAAACGCTTCCGACAACTCAAGTTCAGAAAAATCTTCTATCGTATATCTTGATTTACCCTTACCAGGAATACAAGGTGGTTCTTGCTGTCCCAACGCAACCAGCCCTTGTGCAACTTTTGTTTCAAAAGCTGCTATTGGATGTCTTAAAGCAAATAAAATATCTTTTTTTGACATAGTATTTTTATTACTTTTATAACTATATTATAACAATCACTCGATTTAATAGCCAGCATGACAATCAAATTCATATTTACTCAACTTGAGTCAACACAAAAGTTTTTAACCATTATCTGGTCAATAATTTCTCACACCGGCAAATTCCTATTCTATTTTATAAAATCTTCCATCCTCAAAATTTGAGCACTTCTACCTTCATTTTCCGTCTTTTTTCCACTTGTAAGAATGGCCATAGCTTCTTTCATAAATTCAATACTTTCATTAGATACGCCTCTTTCTTGCAAATAATCTCGATGATAATGATAGAACATAAAGTGATTCAGCTCATGACGAGAGGTATTCAAAATCCCAAAAAAGTTACTATTTCGATTAACCATAAAATACAATTTATCGTAATTATAGGGAGAAAAGAAACAAATAGTAATATATACAGTAATCTCATCATAAGGAAAAGGCTGTGCATAAGCCTTTTCTAACCAAGCGATTATATTTTCCTTTTCTTCATTCAAGAGTCTTTCAAACCATTTGATTAAAAAATCATTATCCCTATCAAAAGATGGAGATAATGTCCTTTGCCAATATTTTTTCACCACTTCGTGAGCCGATTCTATATCTGGCGCAGACATCAAATCATCAATAAAATCTTTTGGCATAAAACGGTAAAAAAAATCTTTGCCATTATCGTTATAATCAACTGACCCATCTTTCCATATACGATTGACATAAGCCTCAAAATCAAGCTCTTGGGAATATTTTGACAACAAATTTCATAAAGTTAGTTTAATATCTCGATAAAAGGGTTATGACCATTAAACGATAGTGGCCACTCTAGAAATTATTAGACAAACAACAGTCCCAGATCAATTAATTAAAATTCTTCTCCTAAAAAAATTTAGTAAATAGCCCATCCGTACCACTTGCAAGACAGTGTAAACAATAAGCTGTGATAAAGACTGCTTCAGACAGTATCGGTAAGGATGGCTACGAGTCATTAAAGGACAGACTGGTGACCGAGTACAATTACAGAGATTTAATGGAGAGTAAAGAAGTATTTGGACCACACTTAGGATCAAACTAAATTAGCTAGGTTATGCGTAAGATATTTGTGACCCTAAGGGTAACAGTTCGGAACCAAATCATTCCTGAACTCATCAGATATTATAGTTTATTCGGTAACTGGGTTAACAGCTTCAAGTTTCAGCCTGCATACCTCTCCGTATAAGTAGTTGAATCTATGTTTTAGGTTGGGACTTACGACGATGGTCGCACATTTGGTAAAATAACAATGACAATTTGAGAGTGCCTAAACTCGATAGCAATATCGGGCATGGTACAAAAACCAGTCTACGGGAGCGGAAGCTCGTCATTCAGCATTTCCGTAGACTGGTCATGCATCGAAAGGTGCGTGGGCGATCCGTAAGGTAAGCCGGTGCTGGTGGCGAGCTTCGGCTCATTTATCCACCTCACCCTATTAATTCATCTCAAGTTGTACAAAGGGGGTGAGTTAATTTGAAAACCAGAGAAGAAATCTTAAAAGAGTTTATTGATGTAAAGGGTGGCTTCATGATGAAGCAGGATCAGAGAGCATTACTGCTCAATCCGAAATTGTTGCTTGAAGTAATGCTCGACATCAGAGAACTCCTAACTGATTTAACTAAAAAGTTGGCTAAGTAAGCACAAGGCTGTCCCAAAGCTCGCCAAAGGCTTACAAATCGTCAACTGCAGGTATGTTGGCATCCAGGTCATTGATATAATTAATTCATGGCTATAACTGACAAAACTGACACAGTTGAGCATAATCAAAAAACAGAATTGGACAAACAAAAGTTCCTAGACGCACTCTGTATGGAAACTACTGGAGCCAATGTCTTATTGGCGTGCAAAATCGCAGGAGTTAATCGCACATGGATGTACCAGTGCAAGGCTGAGGATTACAACTTCAGCATGAAATGGGACAGAGCTATTGTTGATGGTAGGCAAAGCCTTCATGACATGGCATACAGCGTTGTTTACAAGTCCTTAGCCGAAGGAGACAAAAAGATGGCTATGTTTGTGCTACGGACACTAGAACCTGAGACTTGGAATAGGGATAGGTATAGTTATGAGGAAATCAGAACTAAAAAACAGGAGACTAGGTGCATAGTATCCCCTAACTATTCAGCAATGATACGACGAATGGTCGATAACAATAAGTTTGAGGACGATTACAGTAAGCAGGTTTGGGATAAAGTTCAGGCAGGCGAAGCATCATTAACTTGAGGCTAATACAAAGAGATTATTACCTATAAAAGAGATATAATTTGGTTTAGTTTTGATATCAAATGGAAATGAAAAAAAACAAACAAAGCCTCAAAGTAATCGATCTTTTTTCTGGGTGCGGTGGATTGTCGTTTGGTTTTCATTTAGCAGGTTTTGAAGTTACACACGCCTTGGATAACTGGGGTGAAGCGTTAGAAACTTTTGGATGTAATCATCCAAAGTCTGTTACTGAACTCGCAGATCTTTCCGAACTCAAGCCTGAAATTTTTGCAAAGAAACACAATCTCAAAAGTGGTGAGGTAACGGTTATAGTAGGAGGACCCCCATGTCAGGGCTTTTCCATTTCAGGGAAAAGAAATGTGCAAGATCCAAGAAACAAACTCTACACCTCCTTTGTTCGATTTGTCGAATTCTTCAAACCTGAAGTTTTTGTAATGGAAAATGTGCCCAATTTGGTTTCAATGGCTGAAGGAATCATTAAAGACAAAATCATTAAAGATTTTGAAATAGCCGGTTACAATGTAACCTACAAAATATTGCTTGCATCAGCCTACGGTGTTCCACAAAACAGAAGAAGAGTTTTTTTTGTTGGATTTAGGAGTGGGCATAAATTTATTTTTCCTCAAGAAATTAATGGTGAATTGATGTTTATGAAGCCGTACATATCATCCTCCGATGCTATAAGCGATCTTCCTGAAAACAGTGTTACGGATGGAACGCCATACCAGGGTAAACCTCTGTCAGAATATCAAAAATGGGCAAGATCTGAATCCAATGGGATAACAAATCACGAGGTTATAGTACATTCAGAAAAAACAAAAAAAATAATTTCGTTGGTTCCTGACGGTGGAAATTACAAAGATCTTCCGATGGAATTACAGTCTACAAGAAGGGTACACATTGCTTGGACCAGAATGAACAGCAAAAAACCATGTTTTACAATTGACACTGGTCATAATCATCACTTTCATTATAAATACAACAGAGTTCCTACTGCGAGAGAATCGGCTCGGATCCAGTCATTCCCCGACACCTTTTACTTTAAGGGCAATAAGGCTAGCCAACTCAAGCAAATAGGTAATGCCGTGCCACCCTTATTGGCGTATGCAGTTGCAAAAGCTGTTAGACGCCAGATGGTTAAAGAAGTAAAATAACGATATGACAACAAATAATAAATATACACTACAACCTGAGAACTATTATCGTTGTGCATTTCCTCGTGGAAGGATGTTGTCCAAACTGGAGGATGATCTCACAGTCTTTGCTCAACTTATAATGCAAAAGTCGCACTGTCCTAAACATGATTTTAATGTTGCTTTCGATGCTGAGTATTCAAAGTTACACAATCTCGACGACAAAACTGTAAAAAACCACAGAACTGAAATGATTAGGTTGTATGGATTGGTTACGACCACCCCAGATGGTCTGATTGAGCCATCGAAGATGTGTCGGATTCTGTCGGAAACTCAAGATTTTTTTCTATTCTTCAAATTATTTTGTCTTAAATTTCAGTTCCCGAATGGTGTTAATAAACCGCAAAATACAGCAGAACAAATTGAAAAAGGGATTCGGTTCAAGCCAGCTAAATTCATTCTTGAATTAATGAATATCGGAGTTAAGAAGCATGGGTGGGACTTCTGTATATCTTCCGGAGAGGTGTCTAGCCTAGTGTTTAACGATGTGAGAGTTACATCGGGTTTAATCAGTCCAGAGGTGTGTATGGACATTCTTACTGCAAACAGGAGAGACAAAATTATTTACGAAGGTGGAAGTAAAGTCAACCAACACGGAAGGGAATTTTTGGGATACATGCGACTGGCAAATCTTTTGACGGTTTCAGACAATGACAGATATTTCTGCTTAAACAGGCATGAAAAGAATGCAATAGATTACATTTTGGGTGACAATAGATTTTTTGAAATCAATAGCAACTTTGATGAAGACCACACAACTATTTTGCAAACGCAAACTCTTTGGGAATCTTGGTATGGCGATATAACAGACGAAGACATCAAGGCACTTACAACCAAACCTCAAATGTTGGAAGATTTGGTAAAAGAGGTTGTTCCACAAAGCAAGGGTCAGTCAAAAGAGATGGCATCACCAACAGATTCCTCCATGAAGGATATTGGTGATTTAGGAGAAATTATTGCATTAAAGTTTGAGAAGGATATGATTGGGAAAATAAGACCTGACAAGATACACCTTGTTCAGAGAGTATCAAACGATACAATTCTAGGTTTTGATATCCAGTCATTCGAGTTTGAAAACCCTGATAAGAAAAAGTTTATTGAAGTAAAAACAACCAATAGAACATACCCTCCTGATATAGAAGTTTTAACCTCATTTTATATGAGTTCAAATGAATGGCAGACCGCACAGAATTACTTAGACAGTTATTATATATATCGTGTGTTTTTGCTTGGGAAAGTGACTAAAATTTTTGTTGTAAAAAATCCAACGGAAAAGGAAAAGCAGGGTTTGTTAATTTTGGAGCCTACAAACTTTCGTGTGATCCTTAAACAGGGATGTGGGGATTACATTACCTAGCCAAATTTTGCTAATATGTAATCATGATAAAAGTTGCATCACTCTTTTGTGGTTGCGGAGGATCCGACTTGGGCTTAGTTGGAGGTTTTACTTTTCTTGGGAAAAAATATGGGAAAAACAATATAGAGGTTGTATATGCGGTTGATAACGACCCCAAAGCTATTGCTACTTACAATGCTAATTTTGTTCACAAAGCCTTAGTTGGCGATGTCAGAAAAATAAGACCCAATGAATTGCCAGATTTTGACATTATTGCCGGGGGATTTCCTTGTCAATCATTCAGTACAGTCAACCCAACAAAAAATCCGTTTGACTCCAGAGCTCAACTGTATCGAGATATGGCGAGAATCGTTGGAGAAAAACAACCTAAAGTGTTTATTGCCGAAAATGTTAAAGGTTTGGCGAGACTTAAAGGTGGAGCAATACTGAAATCGGTAATAGCTGAGTTCGAAAAGCAAGGTTATGTTGTAACTCATCAAATACTCAACGCCGCAGATTATGGAGTACCTCAACTTAGGGAAAGAGTGTTTATTATTGGGATCAGAAAAGATATCAAAGATAAATTCGAATTTCCCAAACCAAGAAACTCCAAAGATGCCACAGATGCAGAGAAACAGTGGGTTTCATTAGATAAGGTTGTAGATACCCTCTCGGATGTTGATAAAAAGTACTATTTTTCCAAAAGAGCAGTTGAGGGTATGAAAAGGGCAAAAAATAATATGAAGAGAGGCTTAGCTCAAAATCTTTCAAAACCTTGTCTTACTGTCACATCGCATTTAGCTAAAGTAAGCTTAAATTCGAGAGATCCGGTGTTGTTGGTAGACAACAAAAAAGAGTTATATCGTAGATTTACTCCTCTTGAAGCGTCTCGAATACAATCGTTCCCAGATTCATTCAAATTTGTCGGTTCAGAGGGCGATGCATACAGACAGATTGGTAATGCTATCGCACCAGTTATGATGTGGCATGTAACTAATCAAATAGTTAAACTTTTATTCGATAAAAAAGCTGTCCAAAAAGCTAAACACAGTCATAAAGAAAAAGTGAAGCCTGATTATGCCAAAAATAATACTGGAGAGTACGATTCTCGAGCTGTCGGACTTTGATCTGTTAAAGAAAATAAAAATGCGACGCTGGTCGCAGGGGCAATTCGCCATCTATTTTTCGATTTAGCTTCAGGCTTGACAGACCACCCTCTTGTAGTTTTACAATTCAATTAGTTAACAAAATTCAATTACTGGCAGGCGTTAGACAGTAATAGTCATTTGCCAAAGAGCCAACAAAAGTAATTGATGTTCACCGAAGTGGTGATACATCAAACTGGAGAGGCTCTTTTTTGATGGACACCACTTTAGGTGTCCATTTTTATTACTATAGCAAAACTGACTATTACAAGAGCAAAGAAAATACTGGGTACATTGGCGGATAACATCCCCGACGAGGTAATTGAGCAAGACATCAAGATAGCGGAGATCTTGAAGAATCTGTTCTTCCGAAGTTACACTACACACACCCAAGTTCAGATTAGCAAAGACAAAACTAATTATGGAAAAACCTAGAGCAGTTATCTATATCAGAGTTTCTGACGAAAAACAGATTCAAAACAACAGTCTTGAAACTCAATTGAGCACCTGTAGACACTACATTGAACGAAAGGGATGGCAGATGGTAGAGATATTTAACGAAGAGGGCGTTTCAGCAAAAGCTGTTCATAACCGCCCAGAAATGCGTCGCTTACTTGCATTTTGCACAAATAAGAAAAATAACATAGCTCAGGTTGTTGTTTACAAAATGGATAGGTTTTCCAGAAACACAGAAGATGGGTTGGTGGCAATATCACTCCTAGCCAGACACAGTACATGCCTAGTGTCTGCCACAGAGGCAACAGAAGAAACTCCTATGGGTAGAGCTATGCGGACCATTTTGATGACATCAGCTCAACTTGATAATGAACTCAAAGGAGTAAGGATGAAGGATAATATGCAAACAATGTTTAGGAAAGGCTTATGGTGTTGGAAACCACCAATTGGATATGTGCGAATGAAAGACAAAGATGGCACTACTCGAGGTCAACCGCTCATCCTTGATACAAAACTTGCACCCATACTTAGGCAGATGTTTGAGCGTGCAGGTTCAGGGTATTTTTCTAAGATTTCACTTGCAAACTTAATGAACCAACTCGGATTTGAGCAATTTTATGGACGAAAGGCAGATGGTAAACTGGTTACAGAGATACTTTCCAAGGCTTTTTATTATGGTTATATGTATGCTAGTAAGTGGAAAATTTATGAATGGGGCAAACATGAGAAGCTGATCGAACAGGACATGTGGGAGAAGGCTTATTACAACACTTTTGGCAATAAACGAAAAATGAAACATCAAGATAACAATACTTACCCACTAAAAGGGCTCATTAGATGCGAAAACTGTGGTCATGCGATGACCTCAAGCAACCAAAAGGCAGAAATGGTCATCATTTTTACTATGAGTGTCACAACAAAGCTTGTGCCAAGAAAGAAAGGATTGATATTGATGGGGCACATAAACAATTCTTAGAGCTTCTGGATCGTATTCAGCCTTCTCAAAGGACGCTCAAACTGTTTAACCAGCTCGTATTTGATGAGTGGGATACAACAATTGAAAATGCACAGCGTGAAGCAACACTCAAAAGTGACCAGATAGCTAAATTGGAAGCAAAACTAACCTCAATTGCAGAAAGTAACTCCAAGGGGATACTAAATGATGAGGAGGCTATGGCAAGGGCTGAAGAAACTCGTAGAGACATTGCTGTGTTAAAAATTGAGCGGTCAGACATACGGATTGAACAGTACGACACCGAGGCAGTTAAGAATTTCACCGAGTCTTTCTCAACCAACTTAAGTAGGCTCTGGGTTGGGTTAGATCTATCTCAAAAACAAGCTTTTCAAGTCGAAGTCTTTCCTAAAGGGGTGTTGGCAAAGGATTGGAAAATTCGAACCGCTGAATTATCGCAATCTTTCGCTCTAATCGAGGCTTTAAGTAACGAAAATTTCGATTTGGTGACCCCAGTGGGAGTCGAACCCACGATTCCTCGGATGAAAGCCGAGTGTCCTAGGCCACTAGACGATGGGGCCAAGTGGCACTACATTTTACCAAAAAATACCTATAATCAACATGTGCCAAATCATTAGGTATACTTTTATATGATTTATATCTTTCATGGCGAAGACCTAGCCAAATCCAGAACCGCACTAAACTCATTTATTGCCAAATTATCAACAACCAATATTTTACGTCTAAATAACAAACAAATTAGCTTGGAAAATGTTAATTTATTTTTAAATAGCAGCTCACTTTTTGTCGAGCCAAAGTTACTCGTTCTTGAAAATTTCTTCTCATTATCAAAACCAATTTTAGACAAAATTATCCCAATTCTAGAACAAAATAAAACAGACAATATTGTACTTTATCAAGATAAGAATCTAACTGCTACTCAGCTAAAATTATTTCCTTTGGCCAAAGCAGAAGCCTTTAAAGCCAGTAGTTTACTATGGGCCTGCTTAAACTCGCTAAAACCCGGCAATGTTGCTAAATTCTTATCTCTTTATGAACAGATGTTAACCAAAGAACCATACGATTTGTTTTTATATTTACTAAAAGCAAATTTACGAAAAAATTTATTATCAAATTATCCACTATCTCAACCAATAGCTAAAAAAATATATCTCCAATTAATTGAACTCGATTATCAAAATAAAACAGGAAAACTTTCGATACCCAAAGAGCTTGCCCTAGAGCGAATAATTATTTCCTCTCTTTCTGCTAATATTAGTTAATGCCTAGTTCCAAATCTTATCTTGCCTGGTTTAAAGATTTAAAAAGTGAAGATATTTCACAAGCTGGTGGCAAAGGAGCCAATCTTGGCGAAATGACACAGATAGGCATTCCAATACCAAATGGTTTTGTGGTAACTGCCTCTGCCTATTTTGACTTTCTAAAAACGAACAACTTAGAAGAACAGATTAAAAAATTAATTGATTCTACAGACGTTGACAATTCAAACGATTTAGCCAAAACCAGTTCTAAAATCCAATCGCTGATAAAAAAGCACCCCATGCCCCACGAAATTGCAACTCAAATTATGTCATCATACAAAAAGCTTGGCGGCTGGTTCGGTCTAAATGATATTCCAGTTGCAGTAAGATCCTCAGCAACTGCGGAAGATTTACCAGATGCCAGCTTTGCAGGACAACAAGAAAGTTTTTTACATGTAGTAGGAGAAGCAAATTTGATCAAAAGAGTCCAAGATTGTTGGGCTTCATTGTTTACCCAAAGGGCAATATTTTATCGCCAAAAACAAAAGTATGATCATTTTAAAATTGGAATTGCAGTACCCGTTCAAAAACAAATCAACTCCTTAGTTTCTGGAATAATTTTTACAACCAATCCGGTTACCAATAACAAAAATGAAATGGTTATTGAAGCCATTTGGGGTTTGGGCGAATACATTGTACAAGGAAAAATTACTCCCGACCAATATTTGGTAAATAAACAGGATTGGAGTCTAAGTAAATATGAAGTTGCTAAACAATCAGTGCAGTTAGTGCAATCCGAACACGAGACAAGGCAAGACAAAGTAAAAGCCAACAAACAAGACAAAGTCAAATTAACTTCACAAGAAGTAATTAAATTGGGCCAAATTGGACAAAAACTTGCACTCCATTATGGCAAAGCACAAGATATAGAATTTGCCATAGATCAAAAACGTCAAATTTTCATAGTCCAATCAAGGCCGATTACCACACTTAACCAAAAGTACGACAAAACAGAAATAATCACTACGCCAATTATCTTATCCGGCCAAAGTGCCAGTCCTGGACAGGCTACTGGACGCGTAGTAATTTTGAATTCTCCAAACGAAATTGAAAAGGCACAAAAAGGAGATATTTTAGTTGCCAAAATGACTTCTCCAGATTATGTTCCAGCAATGCGCCGAGTATCTGCCATAGTAACCGACGAAGGCGGACAGACATCGCACGCTGCTATTGTCAGTCGTGAACTCGGAGTACCTTGCATTGTGGGTACCAAAAAAGCTACTCGATTTTTAACAACCGGCCAAATGATTACCGTAAATGCCACTACCGGAAATATCCACGAACCAGTTCCACTCAAAGATAACCAAAAATTCAGCAGGTCCTCTATAAAATACCAAACAGCCACCAAGCTTTACCTCAATCTTGGGGAACCTGATTTAGCTAAAGAATTGAGTAGACAAGATGTTGATGGTATTGGCTTACTTCGAGCGGAATTTATGATGGCAGGAATTGGTATTCATCCAAAGTATCTGATTGCCCAAGGTAAACAAGAAGAATTTATTAAAACTCTCACCAATAACTTACTTAAATTTGTTCGCGGTTTTTCAAATCGCCCAGTAATCTATCGTGCATCCGATTTTAAATCCAACGAATACAGATTTCTCAAATACGGCAAATTATATGAACCAGAAGAACCAAATCCGCTACTGGGTTTTCGCGGAGCCAGTCGCTATTTAGCTAGTCCTGACGTCTTTAATCTAGAACTAGAAGCTATAAAACGTGTTCGCAATAAATTTGGCTACAAAAATCTGCATTTAATGATACCTTTTGTACGCACACCAGATGAAATGAGCAAAGTCAAAATTATTATTAATCAGGCAGGATTGCTTCGGACTCCAAGTTTCAAACTTTTTATGATGGTCGAATTACCTTCAAATGTTCTAATGCTGGATGAATTTATAAAAGTAGGTATCGATGGTGTTTCAATTGGCAGCAATGATTTAACGATGTTAGTTTTAGGAACGGATAGAGATAATGCCGAAGTAGCCAAAACATACAACGAGCTAGATCCTAGTGTTTTGTGGTGCCTAAAGCGGATTATTGAGACCTGTCGCAAGCACAACATAACTTGCGGAATTTGTGGCCAGGCTCCAAGCAATTATCCAGAACTTACCGAAAAACTAGTAGAATGGGGGATAAGTTCAATTTCTGTCAGCCCGGATGCCATTACCAGAACTAGGGAGCTAATTCATTGGGCCGAGCACAAATTAATTCTGCAAAAACATTAAACCCAAACCAGAACTATTTCACCCCTACCATCCCAATCTTGCATTTTTTCGAGAATCTCGGTTCTATTCCCTCTGTAAATTTTTTGATACATTTTAGTTAATTCCATGCAAACAGCTATCTTAGTCTTTGAATCGAACATCTCAATGGTTTCCAAAATTCTTTCAGGAGATTCATAAGCTATTTTTGTGATTCCAGAAAGTGACCCTAAAACTTTTAGTTTTTCATTTTTTTTCTTAGGTAAGAATCCCAAAAAAGCAAAGTTGCCAGCAGGCAATCCAGATAATTGCCAAGCAGGCAATATAGCATTTGCTCCTGGTAAGGCTTCAATCTCTAAATCTAAGCTTATACAGGTTTTTACGAGCAACCATCCAGGGTCTGAAATCAGTGGAGAACCTGCATCACTTACTAATGCCACTAATTTACCTTTTTGTAAAATTTCAACTACTTCAGATATTTTTTGTGCTTCAACTTCTTTGTAATAAGAGATTAGCCTTGGCCTATTCTTAATTTTCAATTTATTAAGTAAAGCGCTTGTAACTCGCGTATCTTCACAAAGTAAAAAATCAACCTTTTCTAATATCCGAATCGCACGCAAAGTAACGTCATCAAGATTTCCAATGGGAGTGGAGATTAGATATAGCATTAGTTTGCAAACTGTCTAATCACTGCTACAACCTTTCCCTTAATTTCCAGATTTTTAACATAAATTGGGCTCATAGCTGAATTAGCTGGTTGTAAACGTATCCTGTTTGTTTCTTTGTAAAACCTTTTTAGGGTCGCTAGTCCATTGTCTAAAACTGCAACCACAATATCACCATCAACAGCCTCTTTTTGCTCCTTTATAACCAAATAATCCCCACTCAAGATTCCATCTTCAACCATCGATTCACCTTTTGCTTGCAATACAAAAGATTTGAATTTAGAAGGAACTAATTTACTGTTAACTTGCAATGTAGCATTTGGATCAGTGTATGGTTCAAGCGGCGCTCCACAGGCAATAAACCCGAGAATTGGCAGTTCCACAATTTGCTCACTACCACCTCCTTGATCCAAAACTTCAATTCCACGAACTGCGCCATGATAACGGCGAATCAAGCCCTTTTTTTCCAAGGTTGACAAGTGTTCGTGAACCGTAGCCAAAGATGATAAGCCAAAATGTTCGGCAATCTCTGTTAAAGTTGGGGCATAGCCCTTGTCATCAACTTGCTTCGCAATATACTCAAAAATCTGCTTCTGTCTTTTGTATAAAGTATTGGCCACTGGCATACTTTACTTTGACACGAAGAATACCCGAACGTCAAGTGGTTATTTTTTTGCTAGGATTAGGCATGGACGAATTTAGAGTAGAGCAAACAATCAATATTGAATTCTCCAGTCAGGATCAATCAAAAGTAACTCAAGATATCAAGCTAATTAATCAAAATTCTCTAATTTACGCCAAACAATACTCTCTGCTGGCTCCAGACAATATTTCAAATATCCATGTCAATCAAAATGGACAGGATTTGCCATTTGACACCCAACAACAAAATGAGCAAACCAATATTTCCTTCTTATTTCCCTCAGCTGTTACAGGAAAAAATGAATACAACCACTTCACAATTTCCTACCAACTGCCAAGCATAGCTAAACAAAGCGGTCAACTGTGGGATGTTTTTCTTCCAGGTCAGCACAATTCTCACTCAACTATAACCACATATGAGTTATCAATACCTGATTCTTGGGGACCCTTGGCACAATCAAGTTTTTCTGGCCTAAAACCAAGCGACGAAATACAACATCAAATTGTTTTTTCCACTCCAGAGAATTATTCACAACCCATTACATTGTCCTTTGGCCAAGCCAGAATTTTTCAATTCCAACTTTCTTATCTTTTAGAAAACGATTCAGAACAAACAAAAGAGCTATCCATACCCATACCTCCAGATACTTTTTCTCAGCAAATAAGTTTTTCTTCAATTGAGCCACAGCCATTAAATATAATTCAAGACCAAGATGGCAATTTTCTGGCAAACTACAAACTAAACACACAAACTCAGAAAAAAATAACTGTCTCTGGATTTGCCAAAATAGGCCCAAATGACAATTATATCCAGCAGCAAAATCCAAAGTATATTGACCTTAATAAACAAAATGACACCAATTGGCCCAAGCTAGATATCAAATTAACAACTATTAAAGATATTTATCAAAAAGTAATTTCTACCCTAACTTACAATCCGACAAGGGCCCAGAATCCAAAAGCACAATCAGTAACTGAATTACTGGCAAATCCACAAAATGCTATTTGTACTGACTTCACAAATTACTTTATCAGCCTTGCTCGCTCCAATGGTTTTGCTAGCCGACAAGTTATTGGTTGGGCCAATTCTGAAAACCAAATCACCAATCCACTAAATGAAAACACAGACATATTGCACTCATGGATTCAATATTACGATCCAGCTCAAAAGACTTGGAAAGAAACTGATCCAACCTGGGCATCTACCACCAATGGTGTTGACTATCTCAATTCCTTTGATTTAAACCATCTTACATTTGTAATTCATAGTAGTCTCAATCAAGATCCACAACCACCAGGTTATTACAAACAGGCAGGTGATCCAAAATCAATTCTGGTTACCCAAGCCACAAAAAACTTTAAAATTAGTTCAAATCCACTGTCTATTCAAACAAAATATAATTCAATATTCTCCCAAACAGCAATAGTAAAAAATCCTAATTTAAATAGTTATCACGGCTTGCCGCCGTTACATCTATACGAACAACATTTGCCGCTTGGTTTTTTCCAAACACTAACTCTTGTCGATAACACAGAACATTATATTTATAATTTTCGCTTAATAGGGTTTAGCTTAACTTTTTTGATCCTTACCGTTATACTATTCCTTAGTAGAATAACTTATGCGAAAAATTCTTAGCCTCTGGTTACTAAATATTTTTGGAATTATCTTGTGCCGATATTTATGGCAGAGTCCAGAATTTTCGACTAGCTTAGTTTCCATGTCTTTGATTGGTTTATTTTTGACCTTGTTTGAAATAATCTTAAAGCCAATAATAAATCTATTATTGCTACCAATAAATATACTTACTTTGGGATTAATAAAGATTGCAACTAATACTCTAGGCCTATATTTAGTTGGTTTTCTACTTGATGATTTTAAAGTTCTAGATATTAACCGCCCAAGTTTTACTTGGGAAGGATTCACAATTCCTACTCTGTCTTTTCACGGATTTGTAAGCTATGTGGTAATATCTTTTACCTTGTCTTTCTTTATAAGTTTTGCTTCTTTCTTTTTAAAGCAAAAAGATTAACCGAACCATATGAAACCAGTTTTAGAAATTATTCAAATAATTCTATCGTTTTTACTCATTGCATTAATTTTTCTTCAAGCAACTGGAGAAAATGAAACTAGATCTAACTTATTAGCTCTGGCAAGTGAAAAACGCGGCTGGGACAAGATAATGTTTAACTTCACAATCCTAATTCTTGTCCTGTTCTTAATTTCTTGCGTTTTTCAAGCTCTCGCCAATTAATGCCCAAAACACTTCGTTTCAAGCTTGAATATTTAAAAGCTTTTTTATCACGCTATAAGCTTTGGGTCTTTGTTACACTCGCGGCGACTGTAGGAACTTTGATAAGTCTTAAGCCACTTTATCTTTATCTTAGTAGAGCCAAATTCAAAACTGAATACCGTGGGATAATTGGACTATATAGTGACAACAAACTGCCATCTGAAATTGAAGATAAAATTAGTTATGGACTGATTCAATTTGATTCCCAAGGACATGCCAACAATTCTCCTCTAGTAGCGATACACCAGATTAGTGACGATGAAAGAACACATACTTTTCAATTGAACAAAGTCTCATGGCACAACGGAAAACTACTAACAACAAACGATATAGAATTAGATCTCCCAAATATTTCCACAAGAACTGTTAATAATCAAATTATTCAGATTCAAACAATATCGCCAAGTACTGGTCTTCTGACTGCACTTTCAAAGCCATTAATTAAGAACAACAAGTGGGGATTGGGGCCATATGTACTAACAAAAACTACCTATAAAGATGGCTATCTGCACCGGGTAGAGTTAGAGTCAAAAAATGACGACCAACCAAAACTTGTATACATCATATATCCTACTATTTCCGAGGCAATTACCGGTTATAAACTAGGAGAAATCGACTCTTTAAACAACCTGGTTCAAAAAGATGAGATTCCACCATGGTCAAAAATAAAAATATCAAGTTATATAGATACTTCACAGTATGCTGCAATTTTAATAAATACAGAAAAAATAGGGGATCGCAAACATCGTCAGGCCCTTGCCTATGCAACACCAAAAACAAGCAATAAACGAGAGCAAATAAAAACTACTATAAATCCCAATTCTTGGGCTTATAACCCTGATGTTAAAGAATATAGCTATAATCCAACCAAAGCACAGGAATTCTGGAAGGGTGCACCAAACACTACTATACAAATTTTAGTAAACAATCGAGATTTACTTCCAGTCGCCAAAACAATCCAAACTGCCTGGCAAAATACTTTAAAAATTCCAGTAGAAGTTTTGTCACGTACCAAAGATACGCTTGGTGATTTTGATGTTCTTTTGACATATGTCAATATTCCATCAGATCCAGATCAGTACAATTTTTGGCATTCAACCCAAACCAGCACCAACCTTACTAGATTAAACAATCCTAGAATTGACAAGCTTTTAGAAGAAGCCAGACAAACTTTTAATCAACAAAAAAGGAAAAATTTATATTTTGAATTTCAAAAAGCGCTTGCAGAAGAATCACCAGCAATCTTACTTTTTTACCCAACTCTTTATAACTTTGGTCGTATAAAATAATCTATGGAAACAAACAATAAATATAAAATTGACCCGATAGGTTGGTTTCTTTTGATTACTTTATTTTTGTGCCTAGCTCTTGCCGGTTTTTATTCTTACAAATCAATCGACTGGTCTGTTTTAAAACGTCTAGAAAACTCACCCTTAATCTTGCCAACACCAAAATTAGTTGCTACTCCAACTATTACAAAACAGTAATGAAAATATATCTGATAAGACATGGTCAAACCACTGGCGATGTGGAAGACAAATACGGCGGGGCTTATGACGATAACTTAACCGAAAATGGGATCAAACAGGCACAAAAATTAGCCAATATCTTAGATAAATCTAATATTCAATTTATTTACAGTAGTCCACTAAAACGTGCCCAGCAAACTGCAAACATCTTAGGCTCGCAGTCAAACTGTCAGATAAAAATAGTCGAAGACCTAAAAGAAAGAAACAAAAACGGAATATTAACCGGCATGACCAAATCAGAAGCCCAAATAAGATATCCAAATTTAGTGGAACAGTTAAAAGATTATCGCAATCAAATCGAAGGAGCAGAATCACAAGCTGATTTTGAACGAAGAATACAAAAAATATTTTCAGAAATCATTAGTTCCACGCAACATTCCACTATCGGTATTGTCACTCACGGAATGGTATTTTGGGTAATTTTTGCAAACATCCTAAAAAACCCAAGCCTTAAAAGTGTGGGAGACTGTGCCTTTTTGGTCTTAAATAAAGAAGAAAATAATATTACTCTCGAGAAAACCAATGGTATCCAATTGAAAACTTGATAGTTACTTTTCGCTATTTTTATAGCTAATCTTCATATTTTTCTTTATAATGTCAAAAGCATGAGTACTCGCAGAAATTTTCTGAAATATGTAGGATTTTTTAGCGCCACTACAGCTATGGGTGTAGTCTTGGGTGTAAAGGGTGCCGAAAGATTTGGGGGAGAAATTACAGATCAAATAGCGTTGTTGAAACTTTCTCCAGAAGTCCGAAAAATGGTAGATGAGATAAGAGCATATCGGCAGTCATTAGGATTGGATACATTACCAGCTGAACTTACTTCTGATTTATCAAGACCCAAAGAGTGGGGGAAAATAGATAGCAAATTCTCCGTAAAAGATCTTCCAAGTACAAACCTATCCTATGGTTTAAGAATTGAGGAGGTTGTGACCTGTCTATTTGGAAAAAACGGTCTAAGAAACATTTGTGGTGCAAAGCGTGATCCTAATTATCCAGAGGGAATGAGCTTTGATCCAGCCGACAGAAATTGCAACATTAGCGATGGAGTACATTCCGTCTCCATAGAAGATGATTTTACTGATTATGTTCTTCACGAAGCAATCGGTCATGGATCTGACCCGAGTATTGGAGCAATATATCCACTAGCAATATTAATAAAAATTGAACACGGAAAATGGAGGGCTTTGTCTCAGTCTTTAAAAGTACCAGGACAATTTTTAGACCACCCAGACGATTTGATGTTTCCATTACTAAAAAAATACGTAGGTGAGGCAATCGCTTATTTTTTACTTAATCCAGATAACTCACCAACTTTTGATTCAAGTTCCTCGGTAAATGTATTGAAGGAAGAACTTCTGAAGATAGCGGAGAACAATGGCATAAATCTTGAGAGTCTTCGGTTTAACAAATCTGTCTGCAAAAAAATTGGGGAGACAATGCTTGGCAAACAAATAACTGGAGAAATCAAGTTTTCTGGAGAATTAAAAAAGGTTTATCAGGAAAGAATGGATCATATCTGTAGAGAGATATATGCAGAGATGGTTAAATATGCACTAAAATACCCAGATCACATAAAAAATAACTTAGAAGTTATTGGTGGAATTCACGAAATAATCGAAGCAGTCAACGGATTCCCGATTGATATAAAAAATATAGAAAATGTTATTTCAAGACCAAAAGGCGAGATAATTGCCGCCAATAAACTTGAACTTGGATTGATAGAAAGATTTAAAAAAGAAAGTGTTCTTCCCCAGGAAGGCGAAGAACAAAAGGCCAAAGAAGAACAAAAGGCGAGAGAAGAACAAAAGGCCAAAGAAAAAGCCGAAAATGATTTTAATTCTTTTTCAAATAACGGCTTATGGCCACAAAGCTTAGAAATCGAGGAATCTCAACTTGACGACTTTCGAAAATTTGCTCAAATCTATAAACAAATAATTGGAAATTATCCAATTTTGCGAGACACATTTGGGCAGCAATATGACGAAAATTTCGACCCAAATCTTCATATTTGGGAAATCAGAGAAATCGAAAATGCAATTGACAGCGGTTTTGTGAGAAGCATATTAGCTAAAAGAAAATTAGAGAATGAAACGATGCAAGAAATAATAAAAAGAACCAAAATTCTAGAGAAGTTTGTAAACAATCCAGCTTTTATACCTTCTGAATAACTCACAAAAGTTATATTCACTTTTGCTAACTAGCTAAATTAACTTATCCAAGCCACAGAATTGATACATGACATTATCCAAAAGATTGGCAAAGTAAATATTAATATTATTGTTGCCCGGCATGGATTCGAACCACAATAAACAGCTCCAAAGGCTGCTGTCCTACCATTAGACGACCGGGCAATTGTTGCATTTTAGCCCAAATTAGTCTTTTTTTCTAGTAAAAATAATTTTACAAATTGTCTTCCAGTACCACTTTTTAAATATTTTTCCCTATGCATAGCCACAGATCTAGTAGACTGTTCTTCAAAATAAACGATTTCGAAGGGTCTGTTTTGAGAAGTAAAACGACCACCTTCTCCAGCATTATGCTGTTGTAATCTCCTTGTTAAATCTTCAGTGTGACCAACATAAAAACGTCCATTTTTTAAACTTCTCAAAACATAGGTATAGTACATAAACCACAATAAATCCGCCGGGGCGGACTGTCCTACCATTAGACGACCGGGCAATTGTTGCATTTTAGCCCAAATTAGTCTTTTTTTCTAGTCATTTCAAACTTGGCAAATGCTATAATATTTGACCATGGCAGGTGGACTTGTACAAAACAGTTTTAAAGCCAAACAGCAACAGGCCATTCTTGCGGCCAAATTTGGCCAAGAAATACCAAAAGAAAGTAAACAAAATAAGTCACAAACTTCGGTAAAAAATGTAGAAACTAGGCCAAAATTCACAGGTCTTGCTGGAGTTTTGTTTCCAGGACAAACCATAGAAATACACAAGAAAAAAGAATCAAAGCTAAATTTTTCCCACGAATTTTCTACCCCCAATCTTGCCAGTCAAGAGAAGGTGTTATTTGACATACAAAAACAAGTAGTAGAAAAAGAAATTGCCCAAATTCATGCCGACATTCAGGCTCTTGCTGCCACTGCAAAAAATATCCAGACCGAAGTTGCCCAAGCAGTTCTAAACCCTCCAATTGAGTTTAACCAATATCAAGTATCCTTTTTAAAACGCATTCGTCTATTAGTTGAATTACTTCGAAAAAACATTTTAGAAGCAGGGGAATGGGCTACTCAGTTCTCCACAAAAAAAAGAAAGAAAGGTATGTTCTGGTCCAAAGCCATGGACAAAAAGAAAGGGGGCCAGCAGTATACCGATAGCTCCGAGCATGCCATTGCTCGCTCAGTAGGTTAGTTGTTATAATTCACCACGATCCTATAGCTCAGTTGGTTAGAGCGTTTCGTTGACATCGAAAAGGTCAGAGGTTCGAGTCCTCTTAGGATCACACTTAGAATTCTTTCCCTGAAGCTCGTTATAATTGATAACGAACGGTCCGAAATGCAGTGGAAAGATACACCGAAAACTCGGTCAAAGCAATAAGCAAAACCTATAACTTTGCTGTCTCAGGAAGAAGAGACACGAATAGGGCTCTCATTTTCTCTATCTAATATGTAGTGTTTATTATCGAGTGCAATACATCTGTCTCCAAAAGGGTAGTCATAAAAAAGACAGTCGCCTCGAGGATAAACTGTAGTTTAAAATTGTTTCCAGAGGCTACGTGAAATCTTGTTGTGCGATAAATAATCATTTGTCGTTTTCCCGATCCAACCAAGACAAGCAAATTTATGGCACAGCATATTTATCTTTACGATATATAGCGTTTTATGTCAATAATTACTCTACACATGGCGTATGTGCAGATAAGGAATATTTGCCTATAGACAGAAGACACAAAATGGAGGTATATATGTGTTGTTCCTTTAAAACGAACTAGTTTGCCGTTGCTATAGTTCGAACATAACGGCATGGTATCTCTAGACAGAGATGTGTCCTTGCTCGGATTCGAACCGAGATTGC
>CAYXDV010000007.1:0-33591 GCA_964463925.1 uncultured Gammaproteobacteria bacterium | reverse complement strand
GAGCAAAATTATTCTTAACTACATTAAAACCAGCACATTTAGGACACTTTTTTTCATAACAGGATAAAGAAACTAAACTAAAGATCTAGTTTTACGCTAAAAGTATACTTTTTATCACCCAGATATTTTAATTAAACCAAAAAGTTTAGGTTATCATAATAATGATGACGAAATTACTGTTCCTTAAGCTGTACAAATATTTTCCTGTGAAATTAAGATTTCTAATCTCTTACTTATTTGCCGATAAATTTATCGTAGGTATGATCGCTTTTATCGTTAAGGATAAGCAAATACTTCTCATGAAACACTCTTACCAAAGTAAGTGGGCGTTACCTGGAGGATGGATGAAAAGAGGAGAGAGCCTTTCTGATGTTATGGTAAGAGAAATTAGCGAAGAAGTTGGCTTAAAAATCAAAGTGGTCGATATCTTTGCAATTCACAGCGTACAAAGCAGGCCTGTTGTCGATGTTGCCGTAGTTTGCAACGTTGTTTCTGGTGTGATAAAAGCAGATAAAGTTGAAATCGAACAAGCTTGTTATTTTCCACTAAATGCTCTGCCTAAAAATATTATTTATACTCATAAGCCATATATTGAAAGTTTTAAGAAATTAGCAGAAAAGAAGATTCAATGATTTTGGTTTTAAGATGACCCTCCACAAGCTTATGCATATGGTTTCTTAGAACCTAAAGTTCAAGCGCATAGCTTGTAAGATATCTTTGTATTTACACACCAGAGGATTTAAGTGAGGAGGTATAATTTCATTAATGAAAGATTCGGTAGATAGTAAAGGGAATTTTGTAAGATCTGAATTTTCTAATTTTGCAGTAAAATCTTGTAGAGAATATTTCAAAAATTTAATTTTGTCCGCAGATCAAAAAAAACGAATGGAAAAAATGATCGTAATACCTTTTGGATCTGTTGCAAGAGGAGACGCTAGCGAAATATCTAGCGATCTAGATTTAATTTTTTTTGAAGATGATTTGGTTACTTATGCAAAGGATATAATGCCTTATATTGATGGTAGCTGTCACAAAGATAAAATAGCTCTCGGGAGATATATTCTCCTCCAATATCAGCAAAATGATCCACATATAAGGGAGGAGCGGCAAGGTCGAGTTCGTCCAGAATATATTGATGAGATAGAAGTAGATATGCCGCATCCACAGATTAGTAAGTTATTGGATTCAATAGTTACCAACACTCTTGATGATGAAACCTCTGGTAATGCTGGGCATACAGCTGCTGTTCTATTGGGTCTGATTTTGAATGCTAGTTTAGATATTCTGATCCATGGAAATTTAAAATTTCTTTATCAACTACGATCGAGAATAAATACATATGTAGAAAAATATCCCACAGCAAAATCGGTAATTGAAGCCCATTACGAACATTTTTTGAATTGGAGCGGAGATGACGATTAGTCCTGTGTTTGGAGTATTCACCACACTTGATTATGATTCATTATGAAGGTAATGTAGTTGCCACAAAAATGACAGAAAAATTGACATGTTTAGTGTATGAAAGGTTTCCAACGGATAAGTTCCTTACTTTTGTATCTGAAGAAAACCTGGTTGTAGGAGTAAAAGTATCCTGATTATTAAAGTATAACGTTAGTGTGTGTTTCTGAAATTATAGAAGAATAATGAACTTGACATACTAATAAATATCTTATATTATATAGCTATAATAGATAAACCTAATATGTCTAAAATTAAGACTGAGCTCTCGCCAAATGACTCTGTCATGAAGGGTGTGCGGGATGCCATAGAAATACTTGGCGGGGAACTTCCTACTTATGTAGCAGAGGTTATAATATGAGATGTAGTGGTTCAAGGTAAGATCAAAAGTACTGTTGTTGAAGGCAGATGTTGGTCTTCGGATCAAGGTGGTGTACGAATAGAAGTTTTTGCCGGTTCAATTAGAGCTGCTGCAGGAGGTGGGTATTTAGAGCGACCACAAGCAGCCAGTGTTTTGCTCCACGAAGTTGGACATGGAAAGAAAAACCACCAAATGCAAATAGGGGCATGGTTTGACCGAAGACTTTCAAGAAGAGATCATGAAGTTGGGGCGGAAGAATTCGTGGCAGAGGCTTGTCGAGCCCATGCAGATAGGCTACCTAAAAAATCTTGGAAAAATGAGCTTGCACAAAGAAGAGCTTTAAACAAGTAGCTTGCTAGATTCGATGATTATAAAGAGTCAAAAATGGTACTACATTTTTTTGACCTAAGATTTTAGATCTTCCGTTACTATTTGTTGTATTTTCTCTATACAGATTATTTTAATATCGACTTCTACAGAGGCAAGTTCTCTTAGTGTATTGACAACAATATAAAGCAAGTTATAATTTACATAGTTAGTGTTTAACTAACACTTTCTATGAATAAAGAACAAGTTATAAAAAGTTTGCTTGATACTGATCTCTATAAACTGACTATGGGGCAGGCGGTGTGGGATAACTATCCTCTATTGGAAGCCAGATATAAGTTTATAGACCGCAGACAGACTAAATTTCCTAAAAAATTTGCTGAAAAACTTAGGGCTGAAGTTAATAGTATGGCCGAAATTAGGCTAAGTATAGCTGAAAAAAGGTTTTTACAAGAAAAGTGTACTTATTTTAAGTCAGAATATTTGGATTGGTTAGAAAGCTATAAATTTCGACCAGAACAGGTAAAGATAGAACAGTGCGATTGCAAATTGAAAGTTGATATCTTTGGCCCTTGGAAAGAAACAATTTTTTGGGAAGTACCACTAATGGCTACTATTTCTGAATTGTATTTTTCAGAAACTGGACAAAAGCCGAAGGTTGGATGGCGGGAAGTAGCTGCAAAAAAAGCCGAAGATTTTAAAGAGATAGGAGCTAAATACATGGAATTTGGAACTAGAAGAAGATACTCGCGATTGATACAAGAAGGAGTGATGCAGGAGATAATTCAAGAGGCAGGAGACGAATTTTTGGGTACTAGCAACCTGGATTTGGCAAGAAGGATGAATTTAGCGCCCAAGGGCACTTATGCCCATGAGTGGGTGATGGGTGCTGCTGGAGTGTTTGGAGAGAAGGAAGCCAACCGAGTGGCTATGGACATGTGGCAGAAAGAATTTAGTGGTCAGCTGGCCACTGCCCTGACAGATACCTATACCACTCCCCTATTTTTGCGGGATTTTGATCAAAGACGGAGTAGTCAATTTAGAACCTTAAGACAAGATTCGGGTAGTCCAGAGAAGTGGACAGATATGGTAGTGGAGCATATAGAAAAAGTGCTCGGACAAAACCCTAGTAGCTTTACCGCATTGTATAGCGATTCCTTGGATGTGAATAAGATTAGATCTTTGGTTAAATATACAAAAACAGCAGGTATTAACAGCGCTTTTGGGATTGGAACTAATTTGAGTAATGATGTAGGTGTTGAACCACTGAATATGGTGATTAAAATGACGGCAATAAAAGATAGTAGTGGCTTCTGGAAAGAAGTAGTCAAACTATCAGACGATGTAGACAAAATTTGCGGAAGTTCAGAAAAGATTCTAGAAGTTAGAAAAAAGTTAAAAATTTAAGAAATTATGAAAAATTTAAAAGATGCTCTGCTAGTAATTGATGTACAAAAAGATTTTTGCCCCGGAGGAGCATTGGCAGTGGATGAGGGTGATGAAATTGTAAAACCAATTAATGCGCTGGATAGGTGCTTTTGAACCAAAAGGAGTATTTTTATCAAGGGATTGGCATACGGCTGATAATACTGACCATATGGGTCCTGGAAAGTGGCCAGTTCATTGTATACAAAACACTCCAGGGGCAGAATTCCATGATGGGTTGAGAATACCAAAAACAGCCAAAATAATATCAAAAGGTACTGGAAGAACTAATGATGGATACTCGGCTTTTGAAGGCAGTGATGAGAGAGGAATACAGCTTGGTGACTGTCTAAAAGAAATTGGCGTAAGAGGAGTAGTTGTAGCTGGATTAGCTACTGACTATTGTGTGCGGGCAACTGTAGAATCGGCCAGGAAATCCGGATTGAAAGTAGAAGTTGTAGAGGATGCTATTCGGGCGGTAAATCCAGAAACTGGGGAAAGGGCAAAAAAAGAAATGATAGAGTGGGGAGCTATTTTTACTGACACCGAAACAATTCTATCCAGACGCAGAGTTAAAATTTGACTTAGTTATAGAAAATTGAGATGATTTCCTATGGACAAACAAAAAATTAATCAAGTTCGTGGCAATAAAACCGTGAGACTAATTTTAATTGGAATCTTGATTCTAATTGTCGCTTATATGTTGTACTCTATTTGGTAATCCTATGGCTATACCTAAAATTCCAAAATTTAAACCATTAGCTGAAGCAAGTGATGGCACAAAGAAGGTGCTAAAGCCGGTTTTGGGAGTGTTACTGGCTATATTAATGGGTGCTTTTGGACTGACTGCAACTAATAAAGATTACGATGTTGGCAAGCTAGTCAAAACAGGTTCCTTGCAAGAGGCCAAAATGCCAGTGGATGACAAGGGGAATGTAGTATATGGTAATCCAGAAGAAGTAGCTAAGCTAATTTATGATGCCACCGGTAACTTTAAACCCGAGGCCTGTAGTCAGGATATTTACAATTGTGGCAACTTTAAATATCAAGAGGATGCCCAGGCCTTTTACGAGAGATGTAAAGGAACTGGCGGCAAAGATACAAGTAGATTAGATGGTGATAATAATGGAGTGGCCTGTCAGAATTTGAGGAAAAAGACTACAAAATAGTTTTTGAATTCAAACTGCATCTTTTATATGAGATTGATTTTTTTAAATACTCTAAATGGACAGATAGAATCAGGAATTAGCCGATTTCTGGAAGAACAAGCCAAAAATACTCAGGTCTTTTGTTTACAAGAAGCTAAAGGAAAAATGCTTGAGTTGGCCAGAAAAATTTTTGGCAATGACTATAACGAGTTTATTGCTCACAAAATAATTCCCGAAGGTGATCGATTTGATCAAGCTACTTATGTTCATAAGGATATACAGGTATTGGAACATGATGTGTTGGCACCCAGTGCGGATGGAATTGGGCTGGGTATCTATACAAAGCTATCTTGTGCTAAAAAAGGGGTAATTAATGTTATTAACATACATGGAGTTGCTAAACCAGGAGATAAAAAAGACAATCTGGCAAGACTGAAACAGTCTACGGTATTTTTAGAAGCAGCAAATAAGTGTGTTGGTCCAACTATTTTGGGCGGTGATTTTAATTTGGACATTAATACTGAAAGTATAAAAATGATTGAAGAAGATAGGTGGACAAATCTAATTAGAAATTATGGAATAAAAACTACCAGAAATGAACTAACATGGAAAAAATATCCGGATTCACCACAATATTATGCAGATTATGTATTTATTAAAAATGAGATCAGTATAAAGAAATTTGAAGTTCCAAGATTACTTATCTCTGATCATGAACCAATGATTCTAGAGATTATCTAAACTGTGCTATGATGACTTAGAATGACTAAAGTCGAAGAAATGTTGGCCTCCAGAAAGCCGATTGCTAATGTTAACCGATTGCACCGTGAAAAATTGGTAACATTGGAAAAATTTGCAATGGAGATAACTAAAAGGGTGGGGACTATGGGGTTCTTTTTGATTGTTTTTACATGGACAGTTGGATGGTTATCTTGGAATATATTTGCGCCTGTTGAATTTAGATTTGATCCCTACCCTGCTTTCGTTTTATGGCTGTTTATTTCAAACATGATCCAGATATTATTGATGCCACTTTTATTAGTTGGACAAAATCTGCAAGGTAAGCATTCTGAATTCAGAGCCGAGGCAGACTACGAAATTAATCTACAGTCAGAAAAAGAAATCGGGCTTATTTTGAGTCAGCTGGAAGAACAGAGAATTATTTTAGATCAATTGTTGACCAAAAAATCTTAGAGTTCTTTTAGCTTAATCCCCCTGCTCTCTTCTTTGGTTTGAATAAGCTCTAAATATTTTTCAGTTGTAGAAATACGCTTATGACCAGATACTTGAGAAACAATTTCTAGAGGTACTCCAGCTTTTAGTTGATAAGCGATAAAGGTATTGCGCAGGTCATTGACTTTGACTTTTTTAATATCAGCTTTTGCAAAATAGCGATTTAATAAGCTACGGATATTGCGTGCCAAAAGATGACGACCGGTTTTAGTAACAAAAACGTGTTTGCTAGTAGTTTGATAACGACTGTCCTTTATATAACGCTCCAAAGAAGATTGGGCAGAATTATTTAGAGGTACAAGTCGTTCTTTGTGACTTTCATAGGCTTCAATCAGCAATTCAGAGTCCTTAACTTGGTCCATTTTTAGATTTTCGATCTCTTTGATACGTAAACCTGCCTGAAGCATTAATTCCACAATAGCTGTGGCCCGAGCATCGTTACGGCAAGCATCGCGAAGAGAACGGTATTCTATGGGTAGCAAAACTTTTGGCGGATCGTTTTCATACTTTGGATGCTTTACCTCATCACTTGGATCTTTAGTGATTACTCCTTCAGATCTTAAGAAACTAAAAAAGTTTTTGATTGAATTTAACTTACGACTGATAGATTTGGCTGTATAGTTTTCCTTAGCCAAATCTTTTTTAAAATCTTCTAAGTGTTTAGACTCTACGGAAGTAACGTCAACTATATTGACTTTGGCTAAAAAGTTTATCAACTGATTGATATCCCCTTTGTAAGCAACGATAGTATTAATGGATTTGCCTTTTTTCGTGAGATTGTTAGCAAATAGTGTTAGGGCGTTTGAAAGTCCAGAATCTGTCATATTTTAGGATAATTTTATTATAAAGATGTCTTATAATAACACCTACTAAACTATAATGCAAGCACGGCTTGGACATATGTATTAAATGTGTAAACATGGACTCATTAGCTTGACAAGCTAGAGAAAAAAAGGTAAAGTTTGCCAATTACATGCGGGGTAGTGTACGGCTGCACGTGAGGCTCATAATCTCACAGGCCGGGTTCAACTCCCGGCCCCGCAACATTGATGTTAGAATGATCGTATAAATCTTTTTGCCACCCGCAAAGATAGTTCTGCATTACCATTTGTGAATAATCTATATTCGGTCAAATATTTTGAATACATTAAAAGAGATGCAAATGAATACATCCCAGATGCGGTCGGTTCTAGCAATCGTGAACTTCTTCTCATTTCTTGGATTACAGATCTGGATATATGAGGAACTGTCTTGTTGACTTCATTTCTTAATGCTTTATAGCAGTCATTTTTTCCTACTTCTTTTCTCGCTCTTACTAGTAAACCATTAAATGTTTTTTGTTGATAATCCTTTTTAAAATCTCCTAAATAGTCCATAGTTCTGGCTGAATAAAGCATGCTCCTGAGAGCAATTGCTGGGTTTCTTTTTGGTTTGCCTGAAAACCTCGCGGTTAGAAAAGCTACAGGTAAAACGGTCATAAAACAAACTTCTTTATCCAGAGCCTCTAATTGTTCTGTGGGTGCAGAATCTTTATGTTCTTCAATTGCAGTCACTAGCTTAAGTAGTCTATTGCATACACCGATATATCCTACCCTATCTTGAAATTGATATCTACATTTATCAAGCAGATAGATAGAGGCTCTTGCCAATGGGTTCCCATCCATATCATTCTGATTTCGTAGGGCAAGTAGTCGTTCTAAAGAAGTATGATCCTTATCACCCTCATCCACCCAATTGTCTGCTAATCTTAGAGCAAATAAATGTAGACATGTGTCCATAATTGCACGCTGAGCGGTATCTTGGGTGGGATATGCATTTTTATTCATTACATACCAAATCAAACCAGCTACACCCTCTCTCCCGCTTTCAGTTTTTCTATTTTGAGCGAGCATAATCTCGCAAGCATCTGTCGACAGACCTTGTTTATTGGCCACTTCAGTTATCTCATTTATTTTTTCGTCCCATTGTCTCCCCGCCCAACTAGACATTTTAATTGTAGTATAGGCTGCTTTAACAAAATCACGAGTTAGTATTGGTGTATCTATCGACATTAAGTTATTATAGCACGATTATAGGTCTCGCTTTAGCAAAATATATTTAGGCATTGCCGAAGCTTTACGGTATCAAGAGAAAAACACTTTTAAAAGCAGCGTTTTTGTTATAATAGCCGTGAGGGCAAGGTAGCTCAGTTGGTTAGAGCACAGCATTCATAACGCTGAGGTCGCGGGTTCAAGTCCCGCCCTTGCTACTTTGTGCGGGCATGTAGCTCAGTCGGTTAGAGCACCGATCTTATAAGTCGGGGGTCCATGGTTCGAGTCCATGCATGCCCACAAAATTATCTGTGTTTAATTACTATTTATTGATGTAGCTAGTTTTCTAAATAACAAAATCAGAAGGTTAAGCCCATGGCATTCTGAACTTGTTCTAGAGTTTGTTGGGCCAAGAGCCTTGTTTTTTGGGACCCGATTTGAATAATATCAGAAATTAAATCCGGATTTGCGGCAAACTTTTGTCTCTGTTCCCGGATAGGCATTAAAAAGTTTTCTAAAGCCTGGTACAGTTTTTCTTTGACTTCAACATCCCCTACTTTGCCAAGACGATATCTATTTTTTAAATCAACAACTTCCTCTTTGCTTGGATTAAAGGCATCGTGATAGATAAAAACTGGGTTTCCCTCTACCTTTCCGGGGTCAGTTGCTCGAAGTCGGTTTGGGTCAGTATACATAGATTTAACCTTTTGCCTTACTTCTTCTGAGGTATCACTTAGATAAATACAGTTACCGGCAGATTTACTCATTTTGGAAGCACCATCGATGCCCGGGAGGGTGCCAACTTCACCAATAAGAGTTTCTGGCAGGGGGAAAACTTCGGAGTAATTCTTGTTAAAAGTTTGGGCAATTTCTCTGGTGATCTCTAAATGGCTGGTTTGATCCTTGCCTACTGGTACTAAATTAGCTTTGACCATTAAAATGTCTGCAGATTGCAAAATGGGATAAGACAATAAGCCCATACTTGGCTGGGTAATATGTGAATCATGCATAACCTCTTTTAGAGTGGGAATACGTTGAGCCCGCGAGACGGTTACAAACATATTAAAAAGAGTAAAAAGATAGGTTACCTCGGGAATTAAACTTTGTAGATAAATTACACTATGTTTGGGATCTATGCCAACAGAAAGATAATCCAGAACCAACTGTTGAATGTTGTCTTTTAGAGAATTAATTTTTTCTTTAGTGGGAGCAGTAGTTAGAGTGTGTAAATCCGCGATAATAAAATAACACTGATAGTCATATTGCAATTTGACACGATTTTTTAAAGTACCAAGATAATGGCCAAGGTGAAGACGTCCAGTTGGCCGGTCACCTGTAAGTATAATTTTTTTAGGATTTGAAGACATGAGATATTGTAATTGATTTGCTGAAAAATAGAATCATTAGAGTGATGCACAAAGGTGGTTTTCCTGTTATAATTGGCCTCTATGAGTCATGCCACACATCAACTAACTGTACAAAAGAGAGAGGTTTTGGGGTCTAAAGTAGGCCAGCTTAGGGCTCAGGGATTGGTTCCTGGAAATATTTATGGTAAGGGCCTAGAATCGGTTGCTGTTCAAATTAAAGGTAAAGATTTGGAAAAAACTTTACATGAGGTTGGAGAGTCAGCTTTGGTTAATGTGAATTTTGAAGGGGAAAAAGACTCCTTTCCGGTTCTATTTAAAAACCCAACTTATGATCCGTTGCTTGGCAGTTTACAGCATATTGAAATGTATAAAGTAAACATGAAAGAAAAGATTTCCACTATGGTTCCGTTGGTTTTAGTTGGCGAAGCTCCTGCTGTAAAACAAGGCTTTTTAATTATGGAAATAATTAATGAAATTGAAGTAGAATGTTTACCAAATGATTTGCCAGAGAAAGTGGAAGTTGGAGTAGATACTTTGGAAAAAGTTGACGATATGGTAACTGTTGGACAACTCAAGGTTGATACCACTAAAATTGAAATTCTGACTCCTGCGGAAACTGTGATTGTGAAAGTAGAGGAAGCACAACAAGCCGAAGTAGTCGAAGAGACTGCGGTTGCCCCATCTGAAGTGGAAGCTACAGCCCAAAAATCTGCTGATGAGACTGATGCAAAAGCAAATGGAGAAAAAACTACTGCAAAGACCGAATAAGTTTTGCGATATCCTGTCGAATAGGGTCAATCTTCTGTGCTTGTTTCAAATTCAAAAGAGCGTTGTTTTTGTCATTTAACTGTAAATATAATTCGGCAATTTGGAGGTAAGTATCAAGTGTTGGATATAGTCTGGAAGATAATTTGGAAATATTTATCTCCAGATATTCTGGGAAGAATTTTTCCTTAATATATTGTGTATCTTTGGGGTTTAATTGCCGCTCGATGGCTCTGGCTTTTGACCAATCCCCCATACTAGTTGCCCGATTAAAATCCAGTAACTTAGTAAAATAGGCATCTCCTTGGGAAAAGTTGGCACAGGCTAAAAAAATAAATAGACCAGCCAAAGCTACTGAAATAATTAAACGGTTGGCCATGGTGTATCGGCCAAAAGAGCTTGGCTGGAAAAATGTAGTTTGGGATTTAGTTCTTGATAAATAGCCTCTGTGACAAAGGGCAAAAATGGATGTAGTAGACGTAGAGATGCATAAAGAATATAAGAAAGAACTGGCAATGATTCCCGAGGAGATAGTTTTGCTTTTTCCAAATACGTATCACAAAAGTCATGCCAAAAGAAATCATATAAATTAATAGTTGCCTGCCCAAAGTGGAAAGTTTCTAAATTCTGAGTAACCGACTGAATAATCGATTCAAGCTTGGTGACTATTTCTTCATTGGAATTATATGACTCACTAATTGAATCTGGGTATTTATCGGCAAGAAGTAAAATAAATCTAGCAGCATTCCATATTTTATTGACAAAATTTCTGGAAGATTTTATCTTGTCATCCGAAAGTGAAATGTCTGATGCTGGCGAAACGGCATGCACTAGGGCAAATCGGAGAGAATCTGCTCCATATTTATCAGCAACTGTAATTGGCTCAATTACATTACCCTTACTTTTGCTCATTTTCCTACCATGCTCGTCTACTACCCGCGAGTGTAGATGGACTGTTTTAAAAGGAACTTGTTTAGTAGTATAGATCCCCAGCATAAGCATCCGAGCTACCCAGAAGAATAAAATATCCCACATAGTATCTAAAACTGAAGTTGGATAAAAACGCAAAAAGTCAGGACTTGGATTGGTATTGTCTTCCCAACCCAGAGTGGAATAGGGCCATTGGCCAGAAGAAAACCAAGTGTCGAAAGTATCGGTTTCTTGTAAAACGTTGTGGCTGGATTTAGCAGCTTCGGCAAAAGACAAATAGTAAGTAACATTTACAGGGGTAAACATGGATTGGAGTCCGGAGCCAACTTCATCAATAGAATAGTTTTTTTGTATATCCTGCCAAGTACCAGTAATGGTTTGTTTATGGGCGTCTACAAAGGTAATTCGAATACTGGGATTTTGGTCTAGATTGTACCAAATAGGAATGCGATGTCCCCAAATAATTTGCCTAGAGATAGGCCAATCTTTAATGTTATCCAACCATTCAAGAATAGTTGTTTTGAATCTGTCTGGGAAAAAAGCGACTTGTTTATCGGATATTGCCTTTTTTGCAGCATCTGCCAAAGGTTGAGTTTTAACAAACCATTGAGGTGAAGTAATCGGTTCAATAACACGTCCACATTTATAACAATGTCCAACTTCATGTGTATATTCTTCCTCTTTTATTAGGATGGAATTAGATTGGAGTTCTTCAAGAACAAGCTGCCTTAATTGTTGTGGGTAAAGTTTTTGGTATTTTTCTGGTACGTTTTGATTTGAAAGACCATCATAATCAAAGATTCTTATGAATTGAAGTGAATGTCTTTTGGCAAGCTCATAATCAACTAATGAATGGCTTGGGGTTACTTTGACCGCACCAGTGCCAAAATTAGGGTCAATTTCGGAATCGGCAATGATAGGAATTTCTCTATTAGCTAAGGGTAATTTTATTTTTGTACCAATTAGCTTTTGATATCTAGAATCGGAAGGATTAACAACTACCGCCGTATCACCTAGCATAGTTTCTGGTCGTGTGGTGGCTACATTTAGAGGGCCATAGTTAAGATAATATAGTTTCCCAGATACAGTTTTGTAATCTATTTCCAGATTAGAAAAACCAGTTCCACAATGAGTGCAGTAATTAATTATTTTTTCATCACGATAAACTAATCCGTCCTGGTGAAGCTTTTTGAAGACAGTGTAAACTCTTCGGATATGGTCTGGATCTAAAGTAAAGCGCAAGCGAGACCAATCTAGAGCAAAACCAAGGCGTTTTAGTTGGCTAACGGCCAAATTGCTGTTTTCCTCAACATAATTAAATATCATTTGATATAAAGTATTGCGATCGAAGTCAAAGCGCGATTGTCCCTTTTCTTTTAGTTTTTTTTCGAAAACAAATTGGGTTTCAATGCCAGCATGATCGGTACCTGGGAGCCAAAGAGTCGGATGGCCCAGGAGCCGGTGGTAACGGATTAAAATATCTTCCACCACATATAGGGCATGTCCGGAATGGAGTGGATCGTTGGCGTTAGGGGGAGGCAAAATGATAGAGTAAGGCTTTTTATGAGGGTCAATATTTACTTGTTTGTCTGGATTAAAACAGCCAGCAGATTCCCATTTCTGGTACATTTTTTGCTCAAATTCTTGATGATTGTAGCGAGAATCCATGGTCAATTGTAGCATGAGGTAAAATACAATCTGAGCTTATGAAAATAGAAGAAGCAGTAAAAGTTTTATCAAGTGGAGGGGTTGTAATTTTGCCATCGGATACGTGCTATATGCTAGCAGCTTTGGCAACTAACAAAGCAGCTATAAATAAGGTTTTGGAATTAAAACCAGCCCTGAGCGGCAGACCAATTTCAGTGGTGATGACAGATTGGAAAATGGCTTTGGAATATGTGCAAATAGATAAGGGTAAATTGTCGCTGGCAAAAAAACTATTGCCAGGAAGTTATACAGTAGTGGCCAAAGCAAAAAAAAAGCTAGCTGAAGGCGTAATGTCTTCTGAAAACACGCTGGGTTTTAGAATTACTACAGATAAAAAATTACAGGAGATTGTAAGACAGCTTGGCGCCCCCATTACAGCGACGAGCGCCCAAGTTTATGGTAATAAAATTCCATATTCTTTGGGATTTTTAAAAAAATTGAGTAAAAAGAAGATGGATTTAATAGATTTGGTGTGGGATGTAGGTAAACTGCCTGCACGTAGTTTGTCAACAGTAGTTAACCTGGTCGGGGAAGAGATAAATATTTCAAGGAGAGAGGATTTTTTAAAAAGATTTGAAAAAAGAATTGGACAGTACAAAAGTACTTCAGAAGAAGAAACCGGGCTTGTTGCCCAAAAAATATGGACAAAAATAAAAACTGCAGGAAAATTGATGGTAATTTTTTTAGTAGGAGATTTAGGCGGTGGAAAAACTACTTTGGTAAAAAAGATGGCGTATGAGATGGGCCTTGTTGAGGTAGTCAACTCCCCTACTTTTAATTTGGTTAACGAATATGATTTGAAAAATCAAAAATACAAAAAATTGATTCACATGGATTTATATCGATTGGAAACTGTAAAAGATGTAGAAGAAATAGAGCTAGAAAGATATGTGACAAAAGATAATTTGTTGGCAATTGAATGGGCTGAACGAATTCCTCCCTGGTTGATGGAGAAGATAGTAAAGAATGTAGATACGTTTTTGATTGAAATAAAATATATTGATCAGAATACAAGAGAGTTTGTGTTTAAAAGATTACCAGCTACTACTAGCTCCCCCACCCCCAGAAGAACCGCCGCTAAAGCCTCCAAAACCACTGCCGGAACTTTTCCAAAATCCTGAGTTGGGAGAAGAACTCCAAAAGCCACCATGGGTTGGAGTCCAGCTAGTTGATTGTTTGGTAGAACGAAAATATTGATAATTGTTTGACAAAATGTAATCGAGTAAAAAACCAAATAGACAAAATAAAATAGCACCCCAAAAGTGGAACAGATAAAATCCAAGCAATAAGCCGAAGATTCCACCAGCCCAGATTGATTTACTACGAGCCAAAAAGGAAAATAAATATGAAACAAAAGGTATTAAAAACAGAAACAGTTCGAATGGAATATTTGGAAGTATACTGGGTTGTTTTTGAGGTGATGGAATTTTTGAAGATAAAATGAGCATAAGTTGATTGATAGTTGCCAAGACAGCTTCATCATAATTACCACTTTTTAATGCAGGAATGGCAAAGTCGCGAATTGTTTGGCCTGCAAGCCCGTCTGTAAGATATGGTTCCAGACCATAACCAACTTCGAGACGAACTTTTCTATCATTTGCGCTTATTAAAAATAATAGTCCATTTTTTTTAGATTTATCTCCAATGCCCCAGGAAGAAAAAAGTTTTTCTGAATAATTCTCAATGGTATCGTTGCCAAGAGATGGTATGGTGACTACGGCAATCTCGGCAGTTGGCTGAAACTGTTGTAATTTTTGCTCGATAGATTGTTTTAACTCTGGCGACAGGAGATTGGCATAGTCATTTACATATCCACTAACTGTAAGTGTTGGAGTTTCGGCAAATAAAGACCTAAATATGGCAAAAAAAGTGCAGATAGCAAAAAACACAATGTTTATTTGTTAAATTCTACTTTTGGTACAACTGAAGCACCCTCTTGGGATTTAAACAAACTACGCTCTTTGTATCCCAAGAGATTTGCAGCAATACTTGTGGGGAAAATTTTGACCTTGGTATTGTAGCTGGTAACTATTTCGTTGTAGCGTGAGCGCTCAATGGCAATTCTATTTTCAGTTCCGGCTAGCTCATCCATTAATCTGGCGATAGTTTGATCTGATTTTAACTGTGGATAATTTTCCATAATGACTAAAAGACGCGAGAGAGAACTATCTAAGCTGCCAGCAGCTTGGACCCTATCATCGGTGGTTTTGGCATTGCCATATTGAGTTCTGGCATCAGCGATTGCTTGAAAAACACTTTTTTCTTGAGTTAAAACTGCTTGAGATGAAGAAACTAAATTTGGAATCAAGTCAAAACGACGTTGATATTGAGTTTCTACTTGAGCCCACTGCTGATCAACATTTTGTGATAAAGTGACTAAATTGTTTTGGACGCCTATCAAATAGATTCCACTAAAAACCGCAAAACTTACAAGTGCAAGAAGTGTTTTGTTCATGATTGAGTTTATAAAAACTTTTTCAAGAACGCAAGATGTTTGAGGTATAATTGCGATATGAAAATTTTGGCTATTGATACGAGTTGTGATGATACTTGCGTAGCTGTTACAAAAGATTTGCAAATATTAAGTAATGTAGTTTCCTCACAAATTGAGTTGCACAAAAGTTGGGGTGGCGTAGTTCCTAATTTGGCTAAAAGAGCACATGAAGAACGAATAGAGACAATTTGTAAGATTGCTCTAAAAAAGGCCAGAGAAAGACTGGAGGATATTGATTTAATTGCGGTGACCAAAGGACCTGGCTTAGCCCCATGTTTACAAGTTGGTTTGGACATGGCCAAAGCATTGTCTGAAAAATACAAAAAGAAAGCGGTGGTTGTCAACCATATTGAAGGACACATATTGTCAGTTTTATTAACAGCGGGGAGACAAAAAAAGAAAGAGATAATTTGGCCTGCGTTGGCATTGACAGTTTCCGGTGGACATACCAAATTGATATGGATAGAAAAAATAGGTGAATATTTGGTTCTTGGAGAGACTCTTGACGATGCGGCAGGTGAATCACTTGATAAGGCGGCAAAGATGCTTGGTTTAGGCTATCCTGGTGGACCGGTTATTGAGAAATTGGCAAAAGGAGGAAAAAAGGACTTTTTAAGTCTACCCATACCACTTGTTGGAAAGAGTGGTTGTAATTTTTCTTTTTCTGGACTTAAAACCAGTTTTTTTTATCAGTTAAAGGATTTTGATCCTCAATTTGTGCTTGATAACTTAACAAATTTAGCTGCAAGTTTTCAAAATGCTGTGATGCTTAGCTTGAGACGCCAAACCCTTATAGCTATTGAACAAAAAAGGCCGAGATCTTTGATTGCTGTTGGTGGTGTCATGAGTAACAATACAATGCGCAAAATGTTTAGGATGCTTGGTAGAGAAGTTGGATTGCCAATATACTTCCCTATTGGCAAGAAATTAAACACTGATAACGCGGCGATGATTGCTGCGGCTGCTTATTTTAAATATAATCGTGGAGAGATAGTGGTAAAGATGGAAGAATTTGAACGAGAACCCAGAATGAAACTTAATTAGTTTGAGCTACACCTCGCTTATAGACAGCAGCCCAGGGTACATAGTTGCTAGTAAAAGTTCTTTGTTGCAAAATTTCACCATTACGCTCTACTTTCCAATCAAAGCTTGTTTTTAGACCAGGTATGGCTGTTTCTACTTGTACCAGTTTACCTACTGGTAAGGTTGGATCATCTTCATAGCGTGTTGGGGGTGGGGGTGCGGCACCCCATTGTTTGTAATTAGAAATTTCTACTTGACGACCATCTTTGGTGCCCCAAATTTCGTAGACAAGTGATTTTGCCTGCCCGTTGTAGGTGCTTTGAATCAAAAGATGGTGGTTGGTGTCGTTTATGAATTTTAGATCAGGTGAAGGTAAAAAAACGGTAGCATCGTAACCTGGTGGCATGTCTTCTTCGTAATAACGAACCCTATAGGCATGATTCTGGCGAGCAATGATATTTAATCCGGAATTTAATATGGCCCTAAAAAGAGTAGTGGAAACTTGACAAATCCCACCGCCAACATCCATCTCAGTACGCCCCTGTTTGATAACATAGGCTTGTTTAAAGCCGTGGGCTTCATCAACTGCTCCCAGATTAGTATTAAAAGAGAATGTCTCTCCTGGGGCCACTAAAATGTTATTTACTATTTGAGCACCTCGGCTTACATTGATGTTGCGAATAGTACTAGAATGGCTAAAAGTTGATTTCCCGCGACCAAGTAGTTCTTTGATACCGAGATTATTTACATCTTCATTTCTTATTTGCGGTGGTTTTGACACAAAACTTATTATTTGGGTAATTTTCGTATCTTTTGTGATAAGCAATTGTGCAATATCTTGCTTTATTTGGGATTCAGTTTGATCAGTATTTAAAGTGACACCATCTCTGCCTGGTATAAATTCAACTACTTTGAGACCATTTGTTTTAAAACTGGCGTTGACAGGCTCATGGCCAAAAGTTTTGGCAAGGGTAGAAACCAAATTAGAAATTTTTTGATCATTCAACATTTGATCAAAAGCTAATAATCCAACTAGTTCAGAATCCGAAATTGCCTGATTGCGATCATCTAAAGTTAGAACCAGATTTTTTCCAAGCAGCATTTTGGCCTTATTTTTGGCTTGCTGTATTTGCTCATCTGTAGGCATCTGACCTAATGGGGTATATTTTAGAGAAATTGGTTGACTAAAGTCATAATTTTCTAAATTGGACTGAAAATCTATGTAAAAAGACTGAGGATTGAGGTTTCTACCCAACTTACCTGGTAAATAGATAATTTGATCTTTTTGTAATTGGAGACTCGGTGGATAAAAGTCGGCATTAGTTTGATCTTGAATTGATTTGAGTTGATTGTTTAATGAATCTTGGTCATAAATAACTGGTAGAGAATAATTGTGAGTTATTCTTAGCGGTGGTAATAATTTTGAGAGCGGGCCTAGCAAATGTCGTTTTGTATAATCACTACGTATTTGATCGAAAAGGTTTTCGAAGTCAATTTTGGTATTCAATTGCGATAAATCAAGATAAAATTTATGGCTATCGTCAAGTAAAGTAATTGTTTGGTTAAATTGATATTTATTTTGGAGGTAGGACTGTGCCTGGGTGTAACTTAGATCCTCTAGTTGATCACCAAGGATTTGGGTACCAGGCGGAAGATGGTTGCGGGTAGAAAGTAGGTCAAAGAGTACGTAACTTGAAAAAAGAATAAGAAAAATCGGTAGAAACTTTAGTAATTTATTCCAAACCATAGACAGTAGTTTTTAAATCCATAGCACGATTTGCAAGTGCATCTGCTTGAGTATTTTTATTGCGCAGAACTTCTTGGAAATGTATGGGTAAATTAATTTGTTCTTTGAGTGCAAGGGCCTGCTGATGCAAAAGTTTAAGATGTGGTGCTTTTACCTTGTACCTACCAAGGATTTGTCTTAATAAAAGTTGAGAATCAGAAATAAAGGTGATGTTTTTGGATTCTAAATTTTCTTGATTGTCCCGCAACCAGGTGAGTGCATGAATCAGGCCGAGATATTCCGCCTCGTTATTAGTCTTAACTCCAAGATATTGACCACACATATAAATCGCTTTTGCCGAATCGTTGTTTTGGACCACTACCCCAAAACCGGCAGGTCCAGGGTTACCACGGGCACCACCATCAGAAAAAATCTGTAAATCCATAGTAGAATGATACTGTGACTTCATTTGATGTGCAATCACCATTACCAGCAAGAAGACCTATCTTGGACTCGGATGAAAAAGTAGAAAAAAGTGAGGAAGCTGTAGCGCCGGTTGTGGCAGTAATTGGAGAAAGCGTATTTGATACAAATCAAAAGCCCGATGAGAAAAAGAGAGCCGGTTTTAACATCCCTATTTTTCTATGGATTGGATTGGCTCTATTGTTGTTACTCATAATTTTTCTAGTAATTTTTAGGGTTTTGATTCCAAACTTAAAAGGAACTACTCCAACTACTCCAACAAAATTAATCTACTGGGGTATGTGGGAGCCGTCACAAGTTATGAATTCGGTGCTAGATGAATTTGCGGCGGCCCATCCTGGAGTCAATGTAGTTTATGAAAAGCAAGAGAAGCGGGATTATCGCAACCGCCTACAGGCAAGACTTGGAAAAAGTGGCGAAGCAAATTCAGGTGAAGTACCAGATGTGTTTAGAATACACAGCAGCTGGCTACCAATGATGAAAAATAACTTGGCAAAGATGCCCGGAGAAACTGCAACCAAAATTGGCCTTGGAACTGACTATTATAAAGTTTTTGAGGAATTAAAAAGCAATGGGAGCTATTTGGCAGTTCCATTAATGTACGATAATTTGTCTCTGTTTTACAACAAAAGTATAATTGAATCTGCTCAAGCTAGCCTACCAAAAACTTGGTGGGGGTTTGAAAAGCTTGCCAGAAAATTAACTGTAAAGGACGCTAATGGGAATATAACAACTGCAGGAGCGGCTATGGGGTTGACTGGGAATGTTGATCATTGGAGTGACATCATTGGTTTATTGTTGCAACAAAAACAAGTCGAACCATTTAAAGCTGACAAAACAAATGGAGACAAGCTAAACGACGTGCTGCAATATTATAGTTTGTTCAGAACAAAAGATGCCGTTTGGGACGAGACATTGGCAAATTCCACTCAAACCTTTGCAAACGGAAGGCTTGGTTTGTATTTTGGACCCTCTTGGAGAGTATTTGATATTCAAGCTATCAATCCTGATTTAGCTTTTGAAGTCACCAACGTACCGCAGCTGCCGACATTAGAATATAGTGATAAAGCAGAAAGCATAGAAAATGGACAGATTAGTGGTGGTCTGTCTACTGAGCAGTGGGCAACTTATTGGGTTGAAGGGGTAAACAACCAAAGTAAAAATCAAAAATTGGCTTGGGAATTGTTAGCGTTTTTGAGTCAAAAAGAAAATCTACAAAAAATGTATGGAGCGGCTGCATCTTTGAGAAGTTTTGGAGAAATATATCCAAGAAAAAGTATGAAGGATAGCCTTGCCAGTGATAAGAGGATTTTACCTTTTTTACAAGTAGCTGATAGTGCAAAATCATGGTATTTATCGTCTTTTACTTATGATACTGGATTGAATGATGAAATGAGTAAATATTTTGAAGATGCGATTAATTCGATAACTATAAAGAATAATCAATCTGCAGACATCTTGCCTACATTACAAAATGGTCTGTTGCAGTTACAAAATAGATATAAATTGACTGTCAATCCATGATTTTTGTTAATTTCAAAGAGTATGGTAATAGTTTGGGCCAAAAGGGTGTGGAAATGGCAAAGAAGTGCGAAGAACTGAGTAAATCCTGCGGAGTTTTGATACTACCAATAATGTCCCCCTTGTGGATACAAAAAGGGGCTTGGCTGGGACATGTCGACCCGGTTAGTGTGGGGGCTTTTACTGGATATGTTTCAGTTAACCAAGCCGTTGCTGCTGGCGTTGCTGGTTCTCTAATAAATCATAGTGAACATCCAATACCTTTGCAAAAGATTGCCCAGACTGTATCGGCTGCAAAAAAGGCTGGTTTAAAAACTGTTGTTTGCGTCAAAAGCATTGGTCAGGCAGAACGAGTACTCAAGAGGATGAAGCCTGATTTTTTGGCATATGAGCCAAAATATTTGATTGGTAGCAAAACTGCATCGGTGGCAAGTGAAAGGATAGATGCTCTTATGGCCATAATTGGCCTAGCAAAAGAAAAACAGGTGGGGGTTTTGGCAGGGGCAGGTGTAAAAACCATGGCAGATATTCAGATAGTAGTACGTTCAGGAGCTGCAGGGGTACTTGTGAGCTCATCAGTCGTAGAAAATTCTAATTTTGAAGATGCCTTATTGGGATTAGCGGCTGGATTTAAGGTATAATACGCGGATGGCATCAATAGATAATCTTCTGGTTACATTATTTGTAGACGAAATTGTTGGTGGTTTTTTGGTTAACGTCCCTCCGGGCCATGTTGGTTGTATTTACAGTATTTTTGGCGGAGTGATGAAAAATGTATGGCACCCTGGTATGCATTTTAAAGTTCCAATTATACATAGAGTAAAAATATTTAACGCCCAACTAATTGAATATACGGTATCAAAGGATGTAATACTGGCTGATAACAAAGAAATAATGGGTGATGAAGTAATTAATTCGGTAACTGCGGATAATAAATTTGTAGCAGTAGAAGCTACTGTTCTGATTAAACTAGATACAGAGAAACTTCCGGAAATATGGCAGAATATTGGTGAAAATTTTGTATCAAAAGTAGTGAGGCCAGTAACCAGGTCAAGAATTAGAAAAGTTATTACCAACTATAACTTGGAAACAGCGCTTTCAAGTAGTAGAAATGAGATAGAGGAAGAAATTAAAAGAGAGTTAAAAGAATCTTTGTCGCCACATGGGCTGATGGTTGATAATTTTTATCTAAGCTCACTAACTCCAATTGCAGTACCCGAAGGAATGGAAAAAGTTGAAAGAACCGTGGAAAAAGATGAAAAGTTTTTGGCTGGAGAAACCAGAAATAATCACATATTGAAACAAAGTTAACTATTTTTCTATCCAGCAATAGTTAATCCCCAAGGGAGATTCTTAGTAAAGGGAAGTAGGGGCCCAACTGCTGAAATCAAAGTAGAACCAGTAGTAACAACATCATCTACAAGTAAAAAATTACCAGAAGAATTCGTTATATTTTCAAGTGACGAGAGTTTGATTGTAAAAGCTGATTTGGGATTTTGCAAACGAGCAATCTTGTTTAATTTTACTTGCGGTAATCCGTAGTGAGTGCGCAATAACCAATTTTGCTGATAATTTAGGGATAAACATCTTGATAGATTTTTGGCTAACAATTCTGCCTGATTAAAACCACGCCAATTGCGTCTACTCCAATGTAGCGGTACTGGAACTAAAATAAAATTGTTAAGCCGCCAATATGCAAGTATGTTTGGAAAATAAGTAGACAAAGCTTTGCTGGTAATTTTTGCTAAATCATCTGCTAACGTAAACTGGCGGGCATATTTTAATAGATGTAAATATTCAGACAGCGGTTTGTGATAATGAAATACTGGCAAAACGGAATCAAAGCAATCAAGTGCCCGCGGCGAAGAAAGTTTAAATAAATCATGCTCGAGTTTTACCTTTGGATAGAGTAAATCTAAGAGATAAGACACAGATAATGTTACAATTTAGGGATGAAATTGTATAGACAAGAGCAGAATGGTCAATATTTGGCTACCGTATGGCTTTCTGGAATTATTTCTGTACTGTGTACAAGGTTGTTTTTAAGAATTTCAGGATATCCAACTATTGGCCGAGGAGTTTGGCACTTATCACATGCTATTTGGGGTGGTATTGCAATGTGTATTGGGATGTTTATGGCTTTAGGATTTTATGGCCGGAGAACAAAACAAATCAGTGCTGTAATTTTTGGATTGGGAATGGGTATGTTTTTTGACGAGATTGGAAAGCTGGTTACCAGAGACTATAACTATTTTTTCAAACCAACCGGAATGATAATTTATATTCTATTTTTGAGTTTATTTGCTCTTTATAGAATGTTGCAGAAAAAACAAACAAAAGGTCCTGTATATACGCTATACAGCATATTGGACAGAATTGGTGAATTGGCAGAGGATGACTTAGATGAACGTGAACAAAAATCTTTATTATTACTAATTGATAGATTAAAAGAAAGTGATGGATCTAGATTTGCCAATCTGGCTGATGGGTTTAGAAGTGGAGTCCTTGGTTGGAAAACAAAAAAGTATCAAACAAACAAGTGGCTTGCCTGGTGGAGAAACGGGCGCAGAACTATTTATAAAACTTTATTTAAAAGGAAGAGCGTGTTGACCCTACTGTCTATACTTGCAATAGGATATTCGGTCTTGGCGGCTGTTGATACAGTTTTGTTGATTCAAAATAGAGCAAACCCTAATCTTTTAAGAGTAATATATGGAGAGTACGGACCAAATGGCCAAATAGAGCTTTTTTTGCTTGCACTGAAGATAATATCTGATGGAGTAACTGGAGTGTTTTTTATACTGGGAATTATTATGGTGATATTTAAGAGAAGCCGTCGAGGCTTGATGCTTTTTTGTCGTGGTTTGATGATCCACATTGGACTAACCTCGGTTTTTAGATTTTATTTTGAACAGTTTAGTGCTGTTTTTGGCTTGCTGTTCAGTTTAATACTTTACACTGGACTAAATAGACTAAGATTAGAAAAGGCCGGTAAATAATGGTATAATTCTTCAATGGAGATGTCATGAATTGACAGGCTCGATCTTTGACAAACTGCAAGCCGACATTGATTAGCTGTCGTAAAACAGGAATTAAAATATAATGCCAAAACTAATTTTGGTGCTCAATTAGATAAATTCAATGGCGCTTTTTCGAGTGCTTTTGGATTTTCATCTAATACTGCTTTTATTGCAACTTGCTAAAAAGCGTAGCCATTGTTTTGTAGGTTAGCCCAAGACGTACAGAATAGTGTCAACTAAATTGGGATGCTGTTGATAAATTTTTCGTAGTTTATCAATAAAAGACTAATACGGACTCTTATTTTGGTTTTGCCTATTTTGCAAAATAAGAAGAGCAAAAATAGATCTAAGCTTGTAGTATGTTTGTAAAAATCTTGTTTGGACTTCCGGTCATTCCGGAACATCTCCGCCAGACAAATAAAAATAAGCTATCTTCTTTTTATTTCTTCGTAGACTTCGACAATTATTTGTGGTTTCATATCGTTATCCAGTTCCTGACGAATACTAATTATGTTGCCGTTTGGCAATCTGTAGGATGTTGGCAGGAAAACAATACCAATGTGATCTTGTACCCCTTTTGATAGATTAACTTGTTGGCCAGGAGCTAAAAAGTTTAATCTTTGTACCATACCGTTGCCAAGATTCTTGACAACACAATGTGGATTACCTTCTTGGTCAGCTGCAACACCAATTTTGATTGTTTCGCCTAACCCTTTTAATTTTATGGCAACGTCAAAGCCACTATTTTCTGGGCCAATTGTGAACTGGCCAGCCGGTCCTTGTAGGATATATTTAGCATTTAGACTGCCATCTACAGCAGATCTCCCATCAGGTCCAGAAACTAGTGTCTTTCTGTCTTCTCTTACAAAAGGGATACTATTCAATCTAGCGGGTGGTAAGCTATCAATGTTTATTGCAGGCCATGTACCTACGGCGTTTTCTTCTATGATGGTTGGTGGTGCGACCACCTGACTAGATGGTTCGACTACTGCTTTTAATGGAGTATTCAATGGTAGGGATGCTTTATGTATTGGTGGTTCTGCGTGAGGTTGCACATCTTCGGTAGGAGGCCAATTTTTAGGTAAATGTATTACTCTTGCCTTTTGGGCTTGTGGTTCTATGGAAGCTGATGATGGAACAAATGGACCATTCTTAGATCTATTATAGACTTTAGCCCATTGAGCTACTGGTTCTTCTGGAGTGGTTTTTGCGGGACTACTTCCTTCATCTTTTCTCTTAGATGTTTTAGCGGTTAGATCTGCTAGGAATTTTGCAGCTTGCTGCTGTTGCTCGGATGTGGTCAATGAATCCAAATTATGTAAAAATGCAGTTGCCCACAATTCTGGAGGAAGTAACTTTACCTTATCACCAATCTTTTCCTCTACTGGTAAAAATACATAACCCTTTTGATCTTTGTTTCCGTCAGGAATGGCAATCACCCTAAGATCGCCATTTTGGACAACTAAAACTCCTTTTTTAATTAAATAATCAGATGTACCGATTTTATTGACATCTAGAGGTGCGATTGAAACACGATTGAGTACTTTACCACTGGTTCCATCTATTGCTAAGGTGTCGATTTTCGCATCAAGAGTTGTATGATCCGGCCTGATTCCACCGATATTTTTACCTAACACAAGCTCACCGTGCAGATTTGAAATTGTATCTCTCATATACTCTAGGATAGAGGTTTAAGTTAATTTGTCAAATTTTTGAACTCTTGGTTCTTTATTTTGGCGCGCTTGTCGTACTTTTTCAGCTTGCGACCGACCCCAAATTCTAACTTAAACCAACGTCCCTGGGAAAAAATGGAAATGGGAACCAGCATATATTTTTGTTTTTTATAGGTTAATATTTTTTTTATTTCTTTATTAGAAAGTAATAGATTTCTCTCAGAAGTGGTATCGACTTGTTGGCTGAATTTGTAACGAGGAATGTTTAGATTTAAAATTTTTGGAAAACCACCAAGTACCTCTACTCTACTCCCCTGTAAAGGCGTGGTTTGGGTACGCAGAGACTTTACATCAGAACCAGTCAGGACTAGTCCCGCAACAAACTTCTCAACAAATGCATAGTCTCTGGAATCCAGATTAAAATGACGCATGCAGTATTATGCCACACTATATGGCCAATTTGATGACCTTTTGATCTTCGGTAAGGATGTAAAGCGTGGAGTTGAAATAAGCAGATTGCAAGGCTGTACTATCACCCAGGTCATATAATTTGAGAACTGAGCCAGTTTTGCTAATAGTAGCCACCTGATTTTGGTAAAGAACAATAAGATTATTGCTATCAGCTGAACTTAGGATAAGACGGGGATTTGTGGGTAGTGGCCCATTTTGGATGGTAAATGGCTGCTTCTCTCCTTTTTGATAAAGACTAATTTCGCCCTGTTTATTAATGGTATATATGTTGGTATCTATGGTAAAGCTAATAGTATCAATGGGTAGTTTGACAGGAGATTTTAGCCAAGGAACTGCGGGATCGAAACCCTTTTGGTTGGAAGTATATTTGAATATATTTCTAGCCTCAGAATCTAGAACATAAAGTATATTGTTCCAAAAGAACAACTGCCTTGGGGCAACAGTAAGACTAGCGTTTGAGAATTTTAAAAGATTAGTTAATCCCTGAGTGTCGGCTTTGTATAGATTGCTAGTACTAGAAACAAAGGTGCCGGCAGGACTTGCGACAAGTAAATTTGTATTTTCCAGAGTTGTGCCTTTTAAATAAAGGCTGGTATCTTTGTTAGAAAGAGAGATTTTGTCCAATCGCTTGTTTGTGTTGTCTAGCAATATTAGCTGGTCCTGAATGATTATCATGTTGCTGTAATTTGCTTGCGGGTTAACTGCTTTTAAATCTAGCCAAGGCTGCGCAGAGCCGATAGAGGTGGTTATAGGGGCTTGAGTAGGATCTGCTAAAACATCAGTCTTAGTTGGAGTCGGGGTAGAGTTGATAAACCGTGATAATCTACGAGCATAATCAAGCTGCCAGTCTTCCTGTTTTATACTAGTTATTTTGTCAAAAGTAGTCTTTGCTTTGGAAGCTGCTTGCCTAGCACTATCAGGATTTAGGGGCAACAGCCCTTCGGCTGTAATTAATTCTTCGTCTAATTGTTTATGTAATTGATTGTAAGACAAGTTGTTAGTGGCTTGTTTGAACAAAAGAGAAGCAAGGATTAAAAAAAGTGGAATTAGTAGGAGTAAAAAGTTTTTTAGAGGAGGATTGCTATTTTTAGAAACTTGATTTGTTATGCTTTGAATTTGAATAAGTGCAGCAACCTGGGGTTGGTGTTGAAAGTTTGAAAGTAGGGATTGGGCCTGATCGAGGTTGCTTGTGGCTAATGCTTGTTTGGTTTGATTCCAAACTTCTGGGGTGGCAACATAGCTTTGATCAGACAAAAGCAAAAGGTCGTCCGCCTGAAGTACGCCAGTAGTAGTTTGGATTTCTTGATTCTGAGAACGCAATATCTGGGAAACTTGCGAGAATCTAGACAAAATTACACGAGCATCACCTTGACTGGCCAGAAATATTTCGGAGTCCTGAATGGCTCCAAGAATAAGTGTTTTTACTTGGTAATCAGGACTAAGTGCATAGTTTGGGGCTTGTGAAAGTGCCTCTTGTAGAGAGGCACTTGAATTAGAAATGGCTTGATTTAGGGCTGAAATACATTGGTTTAGAATAAGAGTCGGGGTTGAAGCGGCAGAATGATTTAGGGAAACTAAGCCAAAATACTGTTTTGTTTGCCAAAAGTGAGTAGCTGTTTGATGATGAAATTTAGTGGATAAATCCCGACAGAGGAAGGACATACCTCATTTTAAACGAGCAGAACGAGGAGCACAAGCAAAATTGAAATGACAAAGTGAACCCAGGCGATGATAATTAGAATAGTATTGAACATATCGTATATTTTAGAAGTCATCTGGTAGGTTTGACGGACTACAATAGTGGCAAATATCAGATACAACAGGGAAGATATTACAAACATGCCTTTAATTAGCCAATAAAAAATATTTGTAAAATCTCCTAAAATCATTTTATTCTCCCTTCAAGTTCTTCTTGTTTTTCTTCTAATCTAAGATTTTGCAGGACTTTGGCCACTAACTCGGGGTTGGGAACATTGGGAACTTCTATTTCCAATTTTTCGGCAGCAGTTTGAATTGTGATATCGGCAAAATTCAAAAAGGTTCCCGCCATTCCAGAGACTTCGTAACTTACATCTTGAATTTTGTCCAGCTCAGCATCGGAGACTTTCGTATTTAACAAATTGTAAAAATCTATATCAACCACGCGTTCTTCGGTAACAATAAAAACATTAAACCACCAATTTAAAAAACCCTCGAAAGCTAGAGCAAAAGTAAGTAAATACCAAAAAAGAATGCTTGGAAAATAGAAACGGAGAGGAATGAAATCAAAAATTGGTAAGAACTTTAAGATAATTGGTGCAAAACACATCAAAATAGCTAGGCTAATCCACTTTAGATTTACAAACCAATGCTGACGAACAACCATAATAATCTCTTCCTGATCAATTTGATCGGCAAATTTGAAAACATTAGGCTGGACAATAATGGCAGATAAAGGAGAGCTGGTTTTGCCTCTGATTAGGTTATAAACACTCTGCCGATATTCTGTGGATTTTTCAGTAGTTTCAGAGCTAGGTGGAGGTGTCGCGGGAGCAGAGGTAAGTGAAGAATTATCAAGGATGGTTGCCCGTGGCATAATCTATTTTAGCAAATTTGTGACTTCGACCTCAAGGTTTGATAATTGACCAGTATAGAGTTTGCCGTTTAGGAAAAAACTTGGAGTAGAGTCAACCTGAAGAGAATTGCCATCAGACACATCCTGATTGATCTTGGCTATTGTAGAAGCTGATTGATAATCAGATTGAAAAGATTTCAAATCGAGTTTTAAGTCCTTAGCCTGAGAATAAAAATAATCATCAGGGTTGGCCAAATTTTCCCATTGTGTTTGTTTACCAAAAAGCAGATCTTGCATTTGTTTGAATTTTCCCTGTTTGCCGGCTGCCTCAACTGCCTGTGATCCTTTTAGAGCATTGTTATGTTGTGGTAGAGGGAAATGGCGAAAAACATAATAGATTTTGTTTGGGAAATCTGTTAACAATTTGTTTATAACTGGATTAATACTGGCACAGCCCGGGCATTGCATATCGGCAAATTCAACTATAGTTAGCTCGGCAGAAGAACTTCCTTGTTTGTAGCTACTATCAGTTATTAACTTTGTATTTAGTAAATTTGGGTCTATATTTTTGCCAGCTGGTTTGCTTAGAATGATTATCAAACCAAAGACAACGGCGATGATGCCTAAAATTGAACCAATAATTTTAAGATCTTCCTGCATATTTTTTGTAAGCAATAAGTGAAATAATTATAACAGTTGTAGCTAAGAGCGCCAAAAGTGGGATGGAGATGAAACCAAAATACTCAACATATTTTGTAGTACAAGAAACTCCGAAGGAACAAGGTGCTAGATTTTCAGGAAGGACACGATAGTATAGAAGATTCTGGTAGCAAGAAATTAGAAATCCAACAATAGCAAGTGGCAGGACATAACGATAAATGTTACGGTCTTTGTAAAGAAGACCAATGGGTAAAAGAAGGGCAAGCGGATAAAGACAAATTCTTTGATACCAACATAAAGTACAAGGAGGATAGTGGAGAATTTCACTAAAATAAAGACTACCAAATAGAGCAAATAAAGATTGGATCCAAGCTAGATAAAGAAAATATTTTGATTTCATTTTTGTTCAATGTTAAATAAGTTTGATTTTACATGAATAGCGCCTGGAGCACGTAGGGAAAAAATTGTTTTGAAATCGGATCCAGAAAAATCAAAATTGCCACGATTAGTACTTAGATGAACAGTTTGAGTATTGCCATTGTTGGCAAAATCAACACTTATTTTGGTTACTTGTGAAATTGACCCACCTTTGTCCTCAACTTGACGTTTTAATTCCTCTGTCGACCAGGCATTAGAATCGCAACTGGAAAGACAATTTTGGACTTGTGATAGGTGGCTGGAGTCTTGGGTTTTTGAAAAATAAAGAAGAGCATTAGCAATATCTGCCATTTCCTGGCTAGTTAACCAAGGGTGAGAACGGCCGGCAGATTGATTGGATCTAGTCTTGTACCAGGCCTTGTAATACCAAGGAGAGGGAATTTGTTTTTCGTAAGCTGAATCTGGCCAACAGCTGCCATTGCCACAGGTGGTATCCCAAAAGCCAGGAGTAGAATGACCAGAGCTGGTATAGCCATTAATATAACCACCAGCAGTGGAAGCATAAAGTGTTGAAAAAATCTGGTTTGTCTGATTGCTCTTTACGACTAAACCACGAGTTTCTTCAACGGCACGTTTCCAGACTCCTGGTGAATCAGCTCGAGAAGATTTGTAAACCTGGCAAGCTTCTGTTGTACAAATACTTTCTGATAAATTTTTTGTATAAAAAAGAGCATAAGTGCGGGCGGCAATTGCCTGTGCCTTTAGAGCCTCCATTCCACCATTTTCGCCCCATTTTATAGGCATTTCAGCAATACCAAATAAATATCTGTCTTCAAACGGAATGGTTCCTGAAGTGGTTTTTATAGATCCAGAAGTTTCTATTTTTTCGACTTTTATATCGCCATAATAAGATTTCAAAATTGTTTCATAATTTTGTCCAGATTTGGCCCGGGCATAAGCCCCGTATTGACTCATTCCCTTGCGATGTGGAGCACCAAAGCTAAAAACGGCAAAAGCTGGAGAAAACCCAGGATTATAATCACTACGACTAGCTGGGTCATCACTCGTCGAAACATCCCCGACAGAAGTGGCCAGAAGAGACTCCTTTTGGGCAATTAGCTCTTTTTGTTTTTGGGACAATTGTGATTTGTAGGTTTCTGCCTTTTTAATCTCTTCAGATAAGAAGCCAAAACGAGATTCTAAACTTTTTCTAACGGCAATCAGTTTGGTTTTGTCGTTATTTAATTTTTCCAAATTTTGATTTAAGGTGGTAATTTTGCCTACATATCCAGTAATACTATCTTGGTCCCTTTTGAGAATAGTTTGATACAGGTTGTATAGTCGCAAACTGTCGTTGCCTCGCGAGGAATTGGCTAGAAGCAAAAAAGGGGTATAGATTTTAGAGCTTTTGTAATAGCTTGAGACTCTGGCATCAAAACGACTTTGTTCTTGGCTAAGTTCTTGTTTAGATTGTTGTAAATTTTGACTAAATTGCTGTAAGCTTTTTTCCAAAGATAAGATTTGTGATTGAGCTGACTGAATTTTTTGCCTTAAATTTGTAGTTTCTTTTTGTAGAGGCGCAATTGCTTTTTCAAGTTCCTGGATTTGTCTAGATAGCTCGCTGATTTTCGTATCGTAGTCATCTGCTCTAATTGGCCTGATAAATAGAAGAAATAGAGATAGAAAAATCAAGAAAAAACGCATTTATACAGTTTAACATTATGTTATACTTAGGGCATGAATTATTTGACTTGGTTGTGGCCAAAAATTGCCCAGGCAGCCGGTGAATTTTGCGATTCGGCAGGTAACCCAGCTAATGCTCCAGATATTAGTAATCCAAGAGTGAATACTGCTTTTGGCTGCGTACCTGTGGAAATGGGACGATTTGTTGAGTGGTTTTTACCGTATTTGCTTGGAATTGCTGGTGGAGTTTCTTTTTTGTTGATGGTTTATGGGTTTATTTTATGGGCAACTTCGGAAGGCGATGCTAAAAAAGTAGCAGGAGCGCAAGAAACGGTAACTTCGGCTGTTACCGGACTTTTAGTTTGTGTTTTTGGGCTGTTTATTCTAAGATTAGTAGCGGTAGATATATTACAAATTCCAGGATTAACAAAATGAGGAATTATTTAGCTCAAGTTTCCTTACCTAATCCAAACATTGTTAGGAATGGGGGAATAATTGATCCAATGGATAAAAATCTGACTATCGGTTTAATTGTATCAAAGGCTTTACCGGTTGTGATAGCTATTGCTGGAATGTATATGTTAGTTCAAATTATTCTTGGTGGTTTTACTTTAATGACAGCGGCAGGAGATCAGAATGCAATTAAAAAGGGATATGGTTCGGTACAATTTGGAATAATGGGGTTTTTGATTGTATTTGGTGCTTATTTTGCTGTGGTTTTAGTCCAAGCACTATTGGGAGTGCAGGTGTTTTAATGGAATTACTTTCCTAGACGACGATCGCGCTGCTGATACCAATAGACGGCTTTTTCTAATTGCTCGGGTCCAAATTCTGGCCACAAAATATCACTGAAATATAATTCAGCATAAGAGTTTTGCCAGAGAAGAAAATTAGAGATACGATACTCTCCTCCGGGGCGAATTATAAGTTCAGGATCTGGTTGATCGTGGGTGTATAAGTATTTTGAAACCAGTTCTTCGTTGACATCTTCGGGCTTATGATGATCTTTGATTATTCTTTTAATAGCATTAACGATTTCATCCCGACCACCATAATTTAGAGCGACATTAAATTTTATGGTTTCTTTGTCTAAAACCAGGTTGAGCATAGACTTTAGAGCATGTTTAACATAAATAGGAAAGGCATGAAAATCTCCGAGAATTACAAAGCGGATGCCAGTTTTTTGAAAAACTGCCCTCTTTTTCTTAGCATAGCTAACCAATAAATGAAAAATCCCGCGAACTTCATCAATCGTCCTTTTTCGCCAATTTTCAGTTGAGAGAGCATATACAGTAACATGCTTGATGCCAATTTTGGCGGCATGTTCGACAATTTTTTCTAGATTTTGAGCACCAGCCTTGTGGCCATCGGAACTTGGCAGATTGTGTTTGGCGGCCCAGCGACGATTGCCATCCATAATAATGGCCACATGTTGTGGCATTTTAGATGGGTCAATCTTTAATTTGGTAAGATAGGGAGATTTTGTTTTTTGTGCCATACAGATAATCCTTTTATTATACTACTGGTCCTTATAAGATGTTATATTGAGAGCAATGAAAGAAAAGATGTTGCTTGTTGGAATTTTGTGTTTGGCCTTAGGTTTGCGTTTGTATCGCTATCAATACACTTTTCTGTTTAATCATGACCAAGATTTGTACTCCTGGATTGCTAGGGATATTTTGGTAAACCATCACCTTAGATCAGTGGGGCAAATTACTAGTGTAGATGGAGTATTTATTGGGGGTTTATATTATTATTTGGTTGCGGCAGTGTATATGATTTGTGGCGGGAATCCGGCATCTATGGCCCTTGTGGTGGCAATTTTAGGTACTTTGACAGTATATAGTTTTTATTGGATAGGTAAAAAGTTGTACGGATACAGAATTGGACTGATAACTGCTGTTATTTATGCTACAGCTGCGGGGGCAGTTTTTTTTGACCGCTGGTCAGTACCCACCCAACCTACAATATTGTGGAGTGTTTGGTTTTTGTATGTCTTAATTGGCCTGAGCAGAGGGTGGAAAAAATGTTGGTGGCTGTATGGCTTATTGGTTGGATTAATATGGCATGTGCATATTGCCCTACTCCCCCTGATCCCTTTGCCTGGACTAGCTTATATGTTGGGTGGAGGTGCCAAAAAATGGAACCAGGAGGATAGAAAATGGATGGGAATTGGGCTAATTTTGGCTTTAGTCTTGGTGGCCCCAGGTATAATTTTTGAGCTGAAAACTAACTTTTCTCAGACTAAATCAATGTTGGTTGCTTCAAAAGTAGCTGTTGCAGGTGTGCCCATGGGGCTGGCAAAATTCGATAAAGTAGTCGCAGCTTGCGGAATTGGGATACGAAAAATACTGTGGTTATTTGATGATATGATACTGGGGAAAACAATTTTTTACGGAATGCTATTTGTTTGGGGATTAGGATTAATTTTAACAAAGGGAGAAAAACGAAAAGAAATGGCATGGCTAGGGATTTGGATGGTGGCTGTTTTGGTGATGCAATTCTGGTCAAAAAGGCCAGTAAGTGAATACTATTTTATTAACATTATTGCTGTGGTAATTATGGTGATGGCTATATTGTTAGATAGGATATTAAATCCAAAATTGGTCTATGTCGCATTGGGCCTGTACTGTATCTTAAATATAAGTGCTTATGCAAAGAATTTGGATAATAACGAAGCTTTGTTTTATAGATTGGAAGTAGTGGAGTATATAAAAAATCTAGTTACAGAGAGGCAATACCCTTGTATATCGATTAACTATATAGCTAGATTCGGTGACGGAGTAGGATTTAGATATTTGTTTTGGTGGAAGGGTATAAAAGTTGTTAAGCCAGCAACTGGAGTAGCAAACTTTGATATTGTGATTCCAGGATCAACTAGCGGTGGAGAGCTGAATGCACAATTTGGGCGCTTTGGAATAATTGATAGCAAGAAAAAGTCTGAAAATACAAATGCAAGTCTGTGTGAAAAGAAAGAAATGCAACTTGACCCACTTCTGGGTTATGTTGAATAGGAAAATTAAAATTCCCTAACAATAGATTCGTGTTTGCTTTTGTTCGTAATCTCTGGGATTAGTACCAGAACTAAGTGTTTGATACATCTCAAAGGAGGTGATCCATCCGCACCTTCCAGTACGGATACCTTGTTACGACT
>CAYXDV010000006.1:0-36852 GCA_964463925.1 uncultured Gammaproteobacteria bacterium | reverse complement strand
CCTTGCGGCTTTTTGGGTGATCCAACTAAAAATTGCACCTGCACTCCGTTCCAAATTGCCCGCTATCAAAAAAAATTGTCCGGACCAATATTAGATCGAATTGATTTACACTTGCAGGTTCCGGCAGTAGATGTACAAAAATTAATGCAACAAGCTCCAGATAGCAAAGCATGTAGTTCTTCGATGGTTCGAGAAAAAGTAAAGCAGGCAAGACTAATCCAGTCGAAGAGATTTACAAAATTAGCAATACATACTAATAGTGATATGAAAAATAAACATATCAAAGTTTTTTGCAAATTAAGCCCAGAGGCAAATTCTCTTCTTCAGCAAGCAGTTGTGAAATATAATTTATCAGCCAGAACTTATTTTCGGTTGATCAAAGTTAGTCGAACAATTGCTGATTTGGCATCTAGCGCAGATATTGAACAAATCCATGTTGCCGAAGCATTGCAATACAGAGTTAGAAATCAGGGATGAAAAAATACAATTTTGAAAAAGGTAGACTGGGTGAAGGTATTGCAAAGAGTTATTTAGAAGATCTTGGCTATGAACTAATAGAAGCTAACTATAAGAACTATTTGGGTGAAATAGATTTAATTATGAAAAAAAAGGGCAAAAGTATAGTTTTTGTGGAAGTAAAACTAAAAGTAGGCGAGGACTTTGGTCGCCCAGAAGAGATGTTGTCGGCTACTAAAATTGCCAGAGTACAAATGGTGGCCGAGGCCTTTTTAACGATTCACAGAAAAGAATATGCTAGTTGGAATAGAAAAATAGAGGCGATTTGTATTGTTTTAAATCCTGATGAAAGTCTAAAAAGAATTAGTCATTACACACAATTTTGAAGCATTGGAGAGATTATCCAATACTGGAAATTGATAGTAAAAGTAGCGAGTTTCCGCAGTTTTTACTCGGTCTAAAACGACCGGTGAAGAAACTTAGGTTTCAGGGAGAATGGCAGAGTGAAATGTTTACAAAAAGCATGGCGGTGGTAGGTAGTCGGCATTGCACCAGGTATGGAGCTGAAGTGTTGGATAAGTTTATTCCGGGATTAGTAGCTGCAAAAATAACAATTGTGTCTGGTTTTATGTACGGAATCGATGCCTTGGCCCACAAGAAAACTTTAGAAAATAATGGTAAAACCGTGGCTGTTCTAGGTGGTGGCTTAAATGTCTGCAGTCCGAATGAAAATGATGGCTTATATTCACAAATTCTTTCTAGCGGCGGATTAGTGTTATCAGAGTATGCAGATAATTTTCAACCAACATTATGGAGTTTTCCACAGAGAAATCGGATTGTGGCTGCGTTATCTTCTCTGGGGGTATTGGTGGTAGAGGCAGGAATAAAATCTGGCAGCTTGATTACGGCTCGTCTGGCTAACGAGATGGGTCGAGATGTGTATGCTGTGCCAGGAAGTGTGTTTAGCAAAACCAGTATGGGATGCCACGAGCTAATTGCTGATTTAAAAGCAAATTTGGTCACCAGTTACGAAGACATTCTACACTTGCCCCACCAATATAGTGAAGAAAATCAACTAAAAATGTTTGAAGATTTGTCAACAGAGGAAAGGCTGGTTGTAGAAATTTTAGGTAGAGAAACTAGTAGTATTGATCAAATTGCCGCAGAACTAAAAAAACCTTCACCACAGATTGCAGGGCTTTTAACAGTTTTGTGCATGAAGGGTGTGATTGAAGAAGTTAGTGGGGTTTTTAGAGTTTTATAAATAAGGCGCCCAGTTGGCTACGGGGGCAGCATTGCCCAGAACAAAATTAACAGCATAGAGCAATACGGCAGGTAACAAAAGCAAAAATAGCAGTTTGGTTTGCTTGTTGACTAAAATCGGAGCAAAGGTCAAATAGATAAAAGGGTAAACTGGTGCGGCGTAACGGCTGAGATCACGGTGACCTACAAAGACCAGAGCTAAAACAAACAACCAAGTAAAAATAACAGAGATATCAGTTTTATATTTTTTTTGCAGACGGTAAATGGCTACAAAAGACAACAAGAAAATATAAAGTATTTCTTCTAGCCAGATAGACTGGATCCAGGTTTGATTAGCTAGAAAAACCTGAAAAGGCATAAAGCTTAAATGACGATTATCTCCACTATGGAAATAAGCAAAAAAGTCACCAGTTTGTGATTTGTATATACCAAATATGATCGAGATTACCAAAATACTTGCTAATACATGAGGAGCAATACGAGAAAGCTTTTTGTTTATTAGGGCGTGAAGCACAAAAGCAAAAAGTAGGATTATGGCCGGAGTTTTTAACGACTGAGCCAAACCGAGAAATAAGGCGGAGACTAAAGTTTTATCTTTTTTGTAATAAAAAATAGAAGCTAAAATACTAGCTACAAACCAAGATTCCGGAGCGCCAACCATTTTGGCTACAAAAAAACGACCAGGAAAAATTAAAAACAATAAGCTTAAACAAAATGCCCGTTTAGGATTTTGATATAAAAGTAAAAATTTATAAAAGTAGATAGTTAGTAAAATATTTCCAACTAGAGTTACCAAAAGCATGGCCCAAGGTCCGCTCGCTAATAAATTAGCCAAATGGATTAGGGCGGGATAACCAGGTAAATGAGCTGGATAGTATTCTAAAAACTGAGGTAAGGAAAAATTACTACGAATACAGTTGGCATTATAGCCACATTTGGAAATTACTAGATAGTTTGGACCATCGTAATTAGCAAAAACAGTAAAAATAGAAGTTGGCGAATAGCCAAAAAATTGGGGTAAATTAAACTTAAAAATCGACCAAAAAAATAAGTTAAGCCCAATAGTTAGGACAAGTAAAATTAAAAGATGTTTTTTCATAATTACTGTCTCATTATTCTAGCAAATTGAACCCCAAAACTCTCCTGAGCATGTTCTTCAGTATCTGCACGAACCAGAATATGTCTGCGCCTTGTTAATTCTTCTATTAAGGGATGACCTATTGGTAAGTTGTATTGATGTGCCATTTTATGTAAATGTGTTGCACAGCCTGAAGCACTTGTTTTAAGCTGAACAGTCGCACTTTTTGGTTGTCCTCTTATGTGGATGATTGCGTCTATTCCTAACTCGTCTTCTGTTGTATTTGGAAGTACAAGGTTGCATAGATATGCTTCAGGAAAAGAAACTAGACACTTTCTAAAGTTTGCTACTGTAATTTGTTCTAATCGCCTTGGAGATAATGTTCGTAGTTCTGCATCAACTTCATGCAGACAAATTCCTAACTCTAGAAGCCTAGTTTTATGTAAATGTTTTGCCACGAGGTTTTATAACATAAAAAAGGTTTGGTACAATAGGATATTTTGGCGCTATCGTCTAACGGTTAGGACAGCAGGTTCTCATCCTGCTAATCGGGGTTCGATTCCCCGTAGCGTCACTAGATACAGTTATACTTATGCCATAAAAAATATGAAGAGTAGCTATCTATCGATTATTGGGTTTTTGGGTATTATTGGGGTTGATCCCAAATTGTTTTTGTCACTACAATTATTATCTTTACTTATCTCTGCGTTTTCCCTGCTTACTTTTAAATATGTACTCAACAAAGAGTTAAGTTATGCAATATTCAAAAGATGTTGTTGTTGATATACAGACTTGGAGTGATCCTAAAAATGTAGCGAGAGTTGGCAAAAAGCTCTCTACTGATTTTGGCACCGCTGGATACGTAGACTGGTCTGCTGATTATCTAATTTGTGGACAACCACGAACAGCTAGATTGTTTTTAAATGGTAGCGCTTTTGGTATTAGTGTAAATCCCTTCTTTAGAAGAAGAAAAGTTGGTACTGAACTAATGTACGCATTGATTAATGAAGCTACGAGAGATGGTTACGCCACATTTTTGATTCTATCGGCTACTTTAAACTCGGATAAGTTTTACAAGAAAGTATTGAAAGGACTTAAAAAAGAGGGAAAGATTATGTCTGTTGATAGCTTTAAGAAACTCAGTGACGGTAAAGACTATGGTTTAGCTAATTATCGTATTAGACTAAAGACTTGATTAGTGCAAGAGTACCGAACTGGCGTCTTTTAGAATCTGGTAAATTTCTTTATAAGATTCTAAAACGGAAGTTTGGTGATATGGTAATTTTTGCTGGTGACAAATTTTGGCGGTGATTAGACTAGCAGCATGCATATTGCATTGAGGTAAATTAGGAAACAAATGATGTTCAATTTGATAATTTAATCCTAAATACACAAAATCGGTAAGCGGATTTGAGCGCACATTTCGGCTAGTAATTACTTGTTGCCACATAAAACTTAATGAAGTATTTTTCTCTAATGCTGGCATACCCTTGTGGTTAGGAGCAAAAATACTAGCCAAATACCAACCTGCAAAAGCCTGAGAAAGGATGAAGAATAAAATACTATGAGCAACTGACATGGAATTTAAGAGAACCGCAAAAAAAATTAGAAAATAAGAAAGCATACCCAAAAACTCAACAATCGGATATTTGGACTTACCTCTAAAAATTTTAATTAGACTGTGGATACGCATATTGTAAGGAACTAAACTGACTAAAAAGAGATAGAAGATGGTTTGGTATTTGACCACCCAACGGAAAAATCCCTTTTTGGATTTGGCCTGTTCTTTGGTAAAAGCAACAACTGGGAAATTTATATCCGGGTCAATCCCCTCTTCATTTGGAGAAGCGTGGTGCAAATTGTGCTTATCGTACCACCAGCTATAGCTAACTCCGCCAAAGGGACCGAAAATGGCTAATCCCAGATAATCATTAAATTTAGCAGACTTGAAAATTGCTCGATGGCCAGCATCGTGCACCAAACCCACTAGTTGGACGGCTACGAAAGCATAAGGAATTACTAAAAGTAATTGTAAAATAGGCTGGTGGCGCAGAAAATAGATGGCTGCAAAAACCAATATTTGAGCCAGAAGAGTAAAAAATGTTTTGAAGAAATAGTACACGTAACGACGATTAAAAAGTCCTGCCTCGGCTAATTCTTTTTTGAGATCTTGGAAAACTTTTATTTGTTCAATTTGGCCAGGTATGGGGATTTTTAGTTCAGATTCTAACTGTTTGGTAGTATAAAATTTGGCCTCGACTTGGCGTTGGTTTATAGTGGTCATAATTCATTGTATAATATCGAGATGAATGATGCTGAGCGATTAGAATCGAGAACTAGTTCAAAAAAAACGATTAAATCTCCCCTGCTGACCTTACAGGCCGCAGTTGAAATGGGTGAGTATGACCCAGAATACTTGGCGACTTTTCCAGAATGGCACCAATTATCTAGACATATGCAGTTTCAGCTAATTCAAAAGGCCGTCGACAATCGAAGAAGACAACTTTTAGTCCAATGGGCTGCAATCAACAATGTTTTGGACTACAGTCAAAAGCCTCATCTTGAAGAAGCTAAAAGAAATAATGAGAAGCAACTGGCCAAAGTAATGCAAGATAGAGAAAAACTATTTGTTGAATACTCCAAATGAATGACTTAACTATGATTGATTATGTAGATTTTGCCAAAGTAGAGTTTAGGGTTGGAGAAATAGTAGAAGCCAAAAGGGTGGAAGGATCGGAGAAATTATTAAAGTTTTTGGTTGATTTTGGACTAGAATTAGGTAAAAAAGTGGTTTTTTCTGGAATTGCAAAATATTACTCCCCAGAATATTTGTTAAATAAAAAGACTGTGTTTGTGGTAAATATAAAACCAAAGAAGGTGATGGGTGAATTATCAGAAGCTATGATTTTTGGAGCAAGTCCAGAAGACATGTCACAAATGAGTATTTTGTTGCTTGATAAAGAAATGCCTTTGGGTGCTAAAGTATTCTAATGAACAAAGCAACTTTGGTTAAAACATTGGAAGAATTATTAAATAAAGCAACTGTTGCCTCTGAGTTTGAAGGGGCAGCCTCAGTGGAGAGAAATGATGATTTCAGGTTTGGAGATTATAAATCAAACATAGCCATATTGTTGGCAAAAAAGCTTGGATTAAATCCAGCTGAAATAGCAAGGAAAATAATTTCTAATCTAGAGAGTGGCTTATTTGAAAAGGTAGAAGTAGCTGGAGCTGGTTTTATAAATTTATATTTAAAGGATGAGCTAGTAATGGACTGGGTAAAAAATACTGGTGGTGATATCTTTTGGAAAAAACTGGCTGCTTATGGAAATGGAAAAACAATAGTTATAGATTATTCGGCTCCAAATATTGCCAAACCGTTTGGGATAGGACATCTACGCTCCACAAATATTGGCCAAGCTATATACAATGTATACAAAACATTGGGCTGGAAGACTATTGGGGACAATCACATAGGTGACTGGGGTACTCAATTTGGAAAATTAATCTATGCGGTCTTGAATTTTTCTGACAAACCAATAGAACAACTGTCTATTGCTGAATTAGAAAAATTATATGTGGATTTTCATAGCAAGGCAGAGACCGACCCGACGTTGGTAGAAGAAGGACGAAAATGGTTTGCCAAATTAGAAGCAAATGATTTGCAAGCCAAAAAAATTTGGCAAACAGTAGTCAATTTATCATTAAAAGAATACGAAGAGGTATATAGCTTACTTGGGGTAAAAATTGACTATGTACACGGTGAATCTTTTTACCAAGATTTGATGGATAAGGTAATTGATGATTGCAAAAATTTAGGACTAGCCACACAGAGCCAAGGGGCTACTATTGTAGAATTTCCCGACTTGCCACCTGCAATGCTTGTTAAAAGTAATGGAACTACAACATACTTTACTCGTGATTTAGCTACTATATTGTTTAGAAAAGATAGTTGGAAGCCTGATTTGATAGTTTACGAAGTAGGCGCAGACCAAAGTCTACATTTTAAGCAGTTGTTTGCGGCGGCAAAAATGCTTAAATGGTGGCCAGTTGATGGGATGGTTCACGTGGCACATGGACTGATTCGTTGGCAGGGAGGAAAATTTTCTACACGAAAAGGCGATACAATCCACCTTTCTGAAGTGATTGACAAGGCAATGGAAGAATCAAAAAAAATGAGTGAATCTGCTCATATACAAAAAGCAGTAGAAAATAATCATGAAATGATAAAGAATATTGCTATTGGTGCTATAAAATTTGCTGATCTCTCCTCTGATCCAAAAAAAGATATTATTTTTGATTGGGATAGGGTGATGAGCCTGGAAGGAGACTCGGGTCCGTATTTACAATATACCTACGCCAGATGTATAAGTGTATTGAACAAAGGTGACGTAGCAGCAATTGAAACAGCTATATCCTGGCTACCTGTAGAAAAAAAATTGTGGCACTTACTTTTGGCTTTTGAAGAGAAAATTTTAGAGTCTGCCGAGAGATTTTCTCCAAGTGTAATTTGTACATATACCATTCAAATTGCCCGATTGTTTAACGAATTTTATGGCACGGTACCAATATTAAATCAAAAGGAAAGTCCCAATAGACTTTTTCTAACTGGTCAGACTAAAACTGTTCTAAAAGTTTGTTTAGAACTACTTGGTATAGTGGCAATTGAAAAGATTTAGCTAAGATTTGACAAAAATCAGATCGTAAACTTCTTGGTAATGGGACACAAAAATGAATTTTATATCTGATTTGACAGTATCCGGAATATCGACTAAATTCTTTTGGTTGTCTTTTGGTGCCAAAATAGTTTTTATGCCGGCCCTATGGGCACCAGTAGCCTTTTCCTTTATGCCACCAATTTCTAAGACATTACCACGAATAGTAATTTCTCCGGTCATGGCAATATCTCTGGGAACTGGGATATTTTTTAGAGCAGAAATAAGGGCAGTAGTAATGGCAATGCCAGCACTTGGACCGTCTTTTGGTGTGGCTCCTTCTGGGAAATGAATGTGGATATCTATTTTATGGAAATCTTGCGTAATTCCAAATTTTTCTGCCTGACTACGAATAAAACTTAAAGCTGCCTGGCAAGATTCTTTCATTACTGATCCAAGTTTTCCAGTAAGAATCATTTGTCCTTTACCTTTCATTAGATTAACTTCTACAAATAAAATATCACCACCAACTGAAGACCAAAACATACCAGTTGCAATACCAACTTCATCTTGTTTATTTTTTATTTGGGAAGAATAACGCTCTGGTCCCAGCAGGGAAGTTAGAGCTTTGTTGTCGTTTAAATTTGGTTTTTCTTTTTTCAAAACTATCTGTTTGGCTACTTTGCGAAAAAGCTTGGCAAAAAGCCTGTCCAGATTGCGAACTCCTGCCTCCCGGGTATATTTGTCAATTAGAAAATTTAAAGTTGAATCTTTTAGCTGACCCAGATGTTTTGCAGTTAGTCCATTGGATTCCAGTTCGCGTTTGATTAGATAATTTTTGGCAATATGAAATTTCTCTTCTTGTGTATAGCCTGAGAACTCTATGACTTCGATACGGTCGCGCAAGGGTCCCGGGATTCCAGATATATCATTACCAGTTAGAATAAAAAATACTTTTGACAAATCTACAGGAGCATCAATGTAGTGGTCTGTAAAATCTACATTTTGTTCTGGGTCTAAGGTTTCTAGTAGTGCGGCAGCCGGATCACCTCGAAAATCTGCAGTTAACTTATCAATTTCATCCAACATAAAAACAGGATTTAGTGACTTGGCATCTTTTAAGCCTTTGATTATTCTTCCAGGCATGGCACCTACGTATGTACGTCGATGTCCTCTAATTTCAGATTCATCACGAACTCCACCAAGCGAAATTCTAACAAATTCTCGCCCAAGAGCTTTAGCAATTGATTTGCCTAGAGAAGTTTTTCCAACACCCGGAGGACCAATGAAACATAAAATATTTATTGAATGTTTGGCATCTTTTTTCTTTTGGGTCTCGCGTAAATTCAAAACTGCTAAGTGTTCTAAAATGCGCTCTTTGACTTCTTTGAGTCCATAGTGGTCGTCATCCAATATTTTTTCAGCTTTTTTTAAATCTAAATTGTCTTTGGTGTATTTACCCCATGGTAGTTCAACTATAGTTTCTAGCCATGTACGAACATAACTGGCCTCTGGAGCCATCGAGCCCATTTCTTGTAAACGCTTTAATTCTTTTTCCACTTTTTTTCTAATTTCTTTGGGAAATTTGGCTTTTGATATCTGCTTTTCGAGATCTCCTAGCTCTCCATCATCCGATTGATTTATTTTTTTTAGCTCTTTTTCTATTTGACGTTTGCGTTCTTCAAGAACGTTACGTTTCATATTTGTATTAAATTTTTCATTAGCTTTTGACTCAATATCCTTTTCTAAATCAGCGATGCGCATTTCTCTAATCAGAAGTTCCGTAGCGCCTTCAAGACGTTTGCTAACATGTAATTCTTCCAAAAGTGCCTGTTTTTCAGTCATTTTTCCTTCTACGGAAAAAATTACTTGATCAGCAAGGTCACTACTACTAACACCGCTTTGTAACTGCAACATAGCAGGCAAATCCATTTGTCTACCCATAGAAAAAGCTTTTTTTAGTTGAGACAAAATCGATTCGGCAGCTTTTTGAATTACCTCGACTGTTTCGGGCACTGACGATAAATCTTCATATTCGGCAATCCAAAACGGCTCAGTTTGAGTTAGTTTGACAATTTTCACGCGTGATATTCCGTGAATAATGGCGTTAATGCTGCCGTCTGTTTGTAAAATATGTTCAATTTTGGCAAGTACTCCAACTTGATAAATGTCATCTATGTCAGGCTTTTGGGTGTTTGAATTTTTCTGTGCAGTGACCAATACAAGCTTATCGTTTTGATCATAGGCATGCAAAATGGCCCGACTCGATTCTTTGCGACCGACATATAATGATGTATCTACTGAAGGAAACATTATGATGTTTCGTAGTGGTACTAGGGGCAAAACCTTTGGATAGAGTGTGTTTTCTGACATATGTTTAGCAGTCTACTATCTGTTCTGCTAATAGTCAAGTATGAAGATATGATAGAATGTGAAAATATGGAAAATAGCCAAAAAATCAAATTCGGGACAGTGGTGGTCGTCGGGCGGCCAAATACAGGTAAGTCAACCTTGATTAATGCCATTATGAACCAGAAGGTGGCAATTACCTCCCCCCTCCCTCAAACTACTAGAAAAATCAGCCAGGTACTTTATACTGATGAACGTGGCAAATTTATACTGACTGATACACCTGGAGTATTTAATAAAGTATCTGACGAGATAGGTAGAAAGGTAAACCCGCAAGCAGGAATTGCTCTAAAAAAGGCCGACGTTATAGTTTTTGTGGTTGATGTTTCCAGGCCAAAGAACGAAGAGGAAAGCAAAACTTTGGGTCTGATTAGAAAAAGTGATGCCAAAAAAATATTGGTTTTTAATAAAATCGACAAGGTTGAATATGGATTGAGCCACAAACCAGAATATTTGTATTTAGAGGATGAATTTGATTCAAATTTGGAATTGAGTAGTGGTACTGGGAAACATATAAAGAGTTTATTGGATTACATTTTTAGTTATCTTCCAGAAGTAGAAACTTCTGAATGCGAGGAAACCATTACAATGCTTGGCTTGGATTCTGGTCCCAAGATTAGCATGTCTTCCTCAGAGTTTGTATCTGAGTTAATCCGGGAAAAGGCATATCTTTGTTTGCGTCGCGAAGTACCATACAGTGTCAATGTAGAGGTTGGATCGATTGAAGACAAAAATGATGTACTCTTGGTAAGGGCAAAAATCTTTACAAATGCCGAAAGATACAAGAAAATGATTATTGGTTCTGGAGGTAAGAAGATCAAACAAATTGGACAAATGGCCAGAAAAGAATTAGAACTTTTTAGCCAAAGAAAGGTGTATTTGGAGTTGTTGGTAGAGATAGATAGGCATTGGATGGAGAGAGTTGAGCTATAAGCTTAAACATGATAAAAATTGGTCATGCACAAAAAGTCTATTAGTTTGGATTTGATAGGAATAAGCAAAAGGTTTGGTAATGTAGCGGCCATTTCTGATGTAAGTTTGAATTTGCAGACAGGCAAGATTATTGGTTTATTGGGGCCAAATGGTGCTGGAAAAACTACTTTGATGCGTATTATTACTGGTTTCTTGGAAGCAAATTCGGGAAAAATCCTTTATGAAAGACAACAAGTCTTTACAAAACATTTAAATTATCGAGCCAAAATTGGATATCTACCTGAAAACAATCCCTTATATAGCTACATGACAGTAGCTGAATATTTACAATTCATTGGAAATTTAAAAACTATTGACAAGACTGAGATAAAAGAACAAATTGAAGAGGCAGTGTTTGACTGTAGTTTGCAAGAGGTGTTGACCAAGAAAATTGAAAATTTGTCAAAGGGTTTTAAGCAAAGAGTTGGCTTGGCTTCGAGTATCCTTGGAAGGCCTGAATTTTTAGTTCTAGATGAACCAACATCTGGGCTAGATCCAAATCAGGCGATAGAGGTTAGAAAGTTAATTGAAAAAATAGGCAAAAAGGTATGTGTTTTATTATCCACACATATTTTGCCGGAGGCTGCAGAGATTTGTGATGATATTTATATTATAAATAAAGGTAAGATAGTTTTTTCTTCCCCAACTTCTAAAATTAAAAATTTGGAGAAAAAATTTATAGAATTCACCCAAAATTAATTATGTTTTGGAATTTATTTAAAAAAGAACTCAAATTTTATCTATACTCCCCTGCAAGCTATGTTTTTGCTTTTCTGCTGGTTGGGATTTGTACTTGGTTATTTTTTAATGACTTTTTTGTTATAGATCAGGCTGAGGTAGAGCCACTTTTATCAACATTAGGCTTTATGCTGGCCTTATTTGTACCAGCTTTCTGTATGGGCAGTTTGGCCGATGAGAAAAAAAATGGAACTTTGGAAGTTTTGCTGACAAATCCAGTCAGTGAATTTAAATTGGTTTTGGCTAAATTTTTTGCGGCAACAGTATCTGTTTGGATATTTATATTGTCTACTTTTCCGGTAGTTGTTCTGACTTTTTTACTTGGTAAGCCAGATGCTGGTGTGATGTTTTCTGGTTATCTTGGTTTATTTTTATTGTCTGCTGTTTATTGTGCTGTTGGAATTTTTGCTTCTAGCTTAACGAATTCTTCAATTGTTGCCTTTTTGATCGCAAGTGTTATTTTGATAGTGGATTCTATTGTTGGCCAAGAGGGAATTTTATCTCGATTCCCAAATTCAATAGCCAAAATTATTAGTTTGCTTTCTTGGAATAGTTATATGCCGGAGCTAAATGCTGGTCTTGTCAGATTGTCGTCAGCTGTTGTTTTGATTTCCTCGGTAATAATCTTTTTAACCCTTGCCATTGCCAATTTAAAATCAAGAAATGCGTAAAATAAGCCACATACTCACTTCTCTAAATGTGATTTTGATTTGCTTTGGGTTAATTGCATTAGCTAGCAATCTACCAAGGTGGCAAATTGATTTAACAGGAAACAAAATTCATTCGGTTTCAAGTAGCACTAAAGAATATATTAAGAAATTGCCCGATGTAGTTAATATTGATACTTATGTTTCCAGTCAATTACCGGCAGAGATTAAACCGCTGACCCAAAGCTTGAGTGCGATTTTGGCAAATTTTTCTGCAATAAATCCAAAAAAAGTAATAATAAGTAAATTTGACCCAAATACTGATGCTAATTCAATGTCGGAAGCTGACAAAAATGGTATTCGTCCTTTGCAATTTTCATCTGTGAAAAATGATAAAGTGGAAGTTCAAAAAGGATATTTCGGAATGGTTTTGAAGTACAAGGATAAAAAAGAAGTAATACCGGTAGCCGGAGATGTTGGCAACTTGGAGTACTACATTTTATCGACTATTGATAAAATGGTTAACCCAGATAGGCCAAAGGTTCTGGTTGCTAGTGGCAATGGCGAATGGGGTCAAGACCAAATATCTTTGTTTCAAAAGTTTTTAAGTTCCGAATATACTACTGTTCCTGTAAATTTGAATCAATCCAAAGAACTTGATTCGAGTGCGAAATTATTGTTGATTATTGGTCCGAAGGCAAAATACAGCGAAACTGCTTTAAAATTAATTCGCTCATGGATTGAATCAAAAAAATCTATTGCTATTTGGTTGGATAAATACGCAGTAAATGATAATTTGCAAAGTGCAGAACTGAATACTGGATTAGACGATTTACTTTCGAGTTACGGTATCAAAGTAAAACCAGGGCTGGTTCTGGATGATGAATCGGGAGTTGCTAGTTTTAGCGGAAAATCAGGAACTTATGTACTTAGCTATCCTTATTGGCCAAAAGTTAATGCCGATGGTGTGGATAAAAATAATCCCAGCGTCTCAGCCCTTACTTCCGTGGTGTTTCCGTGGACAAGTAGCCTGGAGCTGAACCAACAAGCAAAAAGTTTGCTTTCCAGCAATTCAACTTCTTATGTTTCGACAAATCTTGAGAATTTAAATCCAGCAACTGGGCAAATAAAAAAACCAGCAGAGATCATGACTTCCTCTCAGATAATTGGTGCTAGTGTTGAAAATGGGTATCGCATTAATGTTATTGCTGATTCAGACTTTGTGCGTGATCAGTTTGTGATGAATAACCAGCAAAATTTGTCTTTGGCCCTTAATCTGGTGGACTGGCTAAATGCAAATAATTCATTGATACAGATTAGGAGTAAGCAAATATATGTCGCTCCATTGCACACACTCACTGATCAACAAAAGCTGTTGGTTAGGGTTTTTGGGATAGGCCTTAGCTTGGTGGTTATACTGTTGCTTGCTGGAGCAGTCTATATAATTAGGAAAAGAGACAATTGGTTCTTGTATCGTGAGTATGTCAAACAATAATCAGAATTATTGGCCATGGCTCAGTTTACTGGCTCTGGTCTTTGTTTTTGCACTAAATATTTTGCCTAAATATTTTAAGAAAAATAAAGATTTAACACTAGTTAGTTCGACTGTTGAAAAGTTTAAATTAGGAACACTTGATTTCAATAAAGAAGGAGAGGACTGGTTCTTTAGTGTTTCTGGGGAAAGTAAGCAACCAGCTAGCACAGAAACTGTAAATCAGTTTTTGGAGTCAGCAAAAAATGTCAGACTGAACAAGATTGTTGCTACAGAAGAAGGGAGTTTTAAAGATTTGGGTATATTGGCTGAAAATCAGATTTCATTTGGTGAGAATAGCTATTGGCTTGGAAAATTAGGAACTAGTTTTGATACTACCTATATTAGGCCACTTGGTGGAACAAAAGTCTATGAAATAAACACCATATGGGGAAATAGAGAGATCTTCAAGCCTGAGTATTGGATAAATAAATATGCAACAAACTATTCGTTATTCCAAATTTCAAAGGTAGAAGTCCAAAACAAAAATTTTTTACCAAAAAATGGTAATTGGGATAATCAAAAGTGGATTGAAACATTGGCATATTTAAAAAATGGTAAATATTTGGGAACTGATAAACCAAAAAGTAATTTTGAATTTAACTTCAAAGTACATACAGCCGATGATGTTCATGAAGTAGTAGTTGGTGATTATTGGGTAAAGTACGGAAAATTTTACTATGAAATTAGTAAAACTGATTTTGAAGTGTTGACAAGTGTTTTAAAGTGAATTTAAATAGGTTATATGACAAAATCAAAAAATTTCTTAGTTGCAGGTCTGTTGGGTACTGTTGCTGGTGTGTTGGGAGGATTGCTTTTAGCTCCACAAAAAGGTGAAGAGACTAGACAAGAATTAAAAGATTTGGCCCAGAAAATCGCAAAAGAGTTAAAAGATGAAAAAGTTACCAAAAAAAGAGTTGCTGAGATTTTTGGTCAGGCAAGCGATAGAGCTACTCTGCAGTATAAAACAGTTAAGAGCGAGATTGCTACTAAATTGGCGGGTTTGAAAAAAGCGGGTGAAAAAATTGGTGTTGATAAATATGGCTTGGTGGTTGAAGAGGTGGTAAAAGGTGTACAGAGTGACCTTAAACTAACTAAAACAGGAATTGATAAATTAACAACCTATCTGAAAGATGATTGGAAAAAAGTTAGTAGCGTCCTTGGATCTGAAGAGAAAAAAGTTGTAAAGAAGTTGGCCAGAAAGACTAAAAGAAAGCTGATTGCAAAGAAATAAGAGATTGATCGTCTAGAATAGAAATGGCGTAGGGGTTTTTGAAGGACTTTTTTAGAGTATTCAGACGCTCTGGGTCTATTAGGTCGGTTTTTGTTAGAACAACAATTTCTGGTTTGTCGGCTAGAGCTGAACTGTAATTTGCAAGCTCTTGGCGAATTATTTGGTAGTTTTTGAATGGGTCAGTCTGGTCACTGGCAATACAATGAACTAATAGCTCTGTGCGTTCTACATGTCGTAAAAATTTAGCGCCCAATCCTTTGCCATCACTTGCACCTTCAATTAATCCAGGGATGTCAGCCATTATTTTTCCATTTGGTAAAACACCTAAATTTGGTTCTAAGGTGGTAAATGGATAGTTAGCTACCTGAGCTTTGGCCTTGGTCAGAGCATTTAAGAGAGAGCTTTTCCCAGCATTAGGCTGGCCAATTAAGCCGATTTGGGCAATTAATTTTAGTTGTAGATGGATGTCTTTATATAAAGTTTTGATACCCGGAGTAAAATTTTGCGGAGTAGTATTGGTGGAACTTTTAAAATGATCATTGCCAAAACCACCAGCCCCCCCGCTTGCAGCCAAAACTTTTTGATTCAACTCGGTTAGTTCAAAACCAGTACCATTGTCATAAGAAACTACAGTGCCCACAGGAACAGATAAAACTAGATCTTCTCCATTCTTACCTTGACACCTATTTGGACCGCCAATTCCGCCATTATCTGCCTGCCATTTTTTTTCATAACGAAATTGTTTTAGTCTGGTAATATCGGAGACTGATTTAAAATAAACATCCCCGCCACGACCACCGTTGCCACCGTCTGGCCCACCTTTTGGGGTGGAGCGATTTCGAAAAAAGTGGACAAAACCGTTACCACCATCACCTGCTTTTATGCGAATAGTAACATCGTCCACAAGCATACTCTATAGTCCTAACGCTTGAAGATAGCGGCTTGCAGGATTAAAGCCAACGATAACATCCTTTTGCTGACCATTTTCGAACACGTAAACACAAGGAATGGAACTAATTTGGTACTGCATTGCCAATTCCTGTTCTTGATCAACATCAACTTTGACTAGTTTGAATTTACCTTGGTGTTGCTGTTCAAGCTGGTCTAGTACTGGTCCCAACATTTGACATGGACCACACCAGGAAGCCCAAAAATCAACCAGGACTTTTCCTTGGTAATCGATAACTTCTGACTGAAAGTTTTGTTTGTTTACTACTGTGTGTGACATATTACTTGATTATAGCGTTAGCAAAATAGTTTGTCGAGTGCTAATAAATCTTCTAGGTTACGCACAAAGATCAATTTTGACCTCAAATCTTTGGCATTTGGCAGGCCTGAGGTATAAGCCAGAAAGATCTTTTTGAGTGGATCAAAACGGCGATCTGGAAAAATTGAGGTGAAATTTTTAGATTGAATCAACATGGCATTGAAGCGTTCTTTTGGATCCCCTTCTCTGTTTTCAAAACACCAAGGATTGTCCATGGCAGCACGTCCAATTAAGACACCATCCACATCGTAAAGTTTTGCATATTCATAAGCCTGCTTGCGGCTTTTAACATCACCGCTGCCCCAAATTTTTGTGTTGGTGTTTTTTGCCATGTTAACAGCCATTTTAATTTGCTCCCAGTCAGAAGTACCTGAATATAGTTGTTTCAAAGTTCTACCATGAATAGTAATTATGTCTAGATTTTGTTTTAGTAAATGTTCTAACCATTGTTGTAGGCTGGGTTTGTCTATACCTATCCTTGTTTTTACAGATAGGGGTATGCCCAATCGGTGGTCTTTCTCTGGAGAGAAACTACTGTAACTGAGATTACGAGCGATAGCTTCTTTGGTTTTTTGATTGAAAGATACATCGTAGGCATTTCTTGTTTTTTGCCAATAATCGTTGATTCCTGATTTAGTAGCATTTATTAACTCAATTGCTAGTTTTGGATTGGCAATTAGCGCTGCTCCACTGCCATGATTAGTAACCGTTTTAGCAGGACAACCCATATTGATATCAATTTGATCAAAACCAAGGTGAGACAAAATTATGGCAGCTTTGTAAAAAGCTTCAGGGTCTTTGCCAAATATCTGACCGACAATTGGGCGTTCTATGGGTGAATATAAAAGTTCATCGAATAATTTTACTCCTCCACGGGTAATCCCCTCGGCACTAATAAATTCAGTAAAAACTAAGTCTGGTTTTGAAATTTGACATTGGGATAGCCTAAACGGTTCGCTAGTCACTCCATCCATGGGAGCTAGAGAAACAAACATTATTTACAATAGATAAAATCTTAACTTTGCACAGGTAGTTTTCTTACACCTATGACAACAAATTCATCTCCCGTGCCCCTATTAGTAGTACCGATTCTCACCATATGATCGCCTCTACTCAGTCCTGTTAGACTTTCTTCTAATTTTATTGGATCTTTAATTGGGCCACCTGCTATAGTTAAGGAAAAAAAACCAGTTTTAGGGTCAACTGCTGCACAAGAAACATGAGTGTTGGGGGTACCAGTCATATCACTATATTTGACACTTTCTATTACAGGTTTATCCGGAGACCCTGTGGGCGGGAAAATTTCTCTACCACTGTCAGATGGTCCAGTAAAATGTCTTACAAAGAGACTAAACAATGACAATCTTTCGTCTGGCATATTTACATTTTAGCATGAGAGTTTAATTCCTGTATCTTTTTGATTGCTTGCGTTCTAGTTTTTTATCGAATCTAGCAAAACGCGGACCACGACGAGCAAGAGCTTCGGAAAAATTAGCTTGACCTTCACTGGTTTTTAGTGGATCTTGTTTGGCAAAATCAACAATTATTTTCATATTGCCCATTCTGTAATTATGAAATCTCTGCTGGGCACGCAAGGCATCTTCTTGATTTTCAAACTCAACAAAACCCATACCTTTACTACGCCGACGATCATCCAACATTAGTGTTACATCAATTATCTTGCCTTCCTGTACAAAAAGTCTTAATAATTCTCCTTCGGTGGTGGTAAATGGCAAACTGCCTATAAATAAGCGTTTTGAGTTCATTGTTTGATTAGATAAAACTCTGTTTTACCTTCAGAATTAGTAAATCGTATAGCCAACTCCGGAGATATATTTTTGTCGACTTCGAAAACTAGGGCGGTGTCTACTTGTTTGTCATTGTCTAAAGTTAGTTTATAAAGCTCAAATAATTTTTTAGAAGCGGCATTGGCATCACTAAACTCGGTAGTTTCGACAATAGAGGTTTTGTTTTGCCGATCGAGTAAAACGAATTGTGGGGCAGGGGTTTGTCCAATTTGATTGATTATTGTCGGCTGACCCTTGTTTTTACTAGACCCCTTGTAAGTGAAATCTAGAACCAACAACTTTTTGCCATCTTCGGGCACCAAATCACCAACTTTAGTTGTCTCAGTAAGCTTTTTGGCTTTGTACTCTACTATTCCAACTCCGTCTGGGTTGATAGTTTTGTAAGTAACAATTACAGTTTGATTCATTTTAAACTCTTTGGTGGTATTAATTTCTTCTTTGGCTGCCGAATCAACAAGCGTAGGAAATGGTTGTGAATCATCATTGCTAAACTGTACTGGTTTTTTTTGCTTGGCAAACGGAGAGCAAGCACTAAGGAAAAATAAGGGAATCAGTAAAATTGGGAGAATTTTGATAGTTTGCATATGTCAAATTATACCAAAGAAGCTAAAATAGCTGATGTTGAAGTATAAAAAATTAGTTTTAGGTGAATTAGAAACAAATTGCTACATAGTTTGGGATGAGGCAACTAAAAAAGCATTAATTGTTGATCCGGCTGATGAAGCAAATTATATTTCTGAAATTTGCTCAGAACTTGGGCTTGAGATAAAAGGTCTTGTGGCCACCCATGGCCACTATGATCATCTGCTAGGAGCCTACGATTTGCAGTTAATGTATCAAGTTCCATTTTATGCCAATAATCAGGATAATTTTTTGATAAACAGGATAAACCATAGTGCCAGATTTTTTAGTAAAAGAAATATGGATTTGAAGGAAAATTTAAAGATTCAGGTAGACTTAGATGAAATTGGGCAAATAAAACTTGGCAATATTTATATAAATGTAATAAAAACCCCAGGACATACTCCTGGGAGTGTTTGTTTCTGGCAGCCAGAGGACAAATTATTGTTTACCGGCGACACATGGATGGCACATAGCTACGGGTTAACAAATAGAAGCTACAGCAATTCAGAGCTACTAAAAAAAAGTTTACGTTTGCTACAAAATCTACCAAAAGAAACTTTAGTTCTGCCGGGACATGAAGAAGAGTTTTTAATTTAATTTAGTTAATATCTCAACACCTTCTTTAGTTATTGCTACTGTATGCTCAAATTGAGCAGACAATGATCTGTCTGCAGTATAAATAGTCCAACCATCATTGCGGTCCAAAACGATATTGTGATTGCGAGATGCATTAACCATTGGTTCAATTGTAAAAGTCATTCCGGGTTGCAGGAGAACATCATGGTGTGGCATATCATAGTGATAAATGAACATATCTTCATGAAATGACAGCCCTACCCCATGACCGCCTAGCTCTCTTACTACTGAAAAACCGTTTTTTTCAATAAAAGGTTGGATAATTTTGCCCACACAATCATTTAAATATTTATTTGGCCTTAGACAGGCAATAGAAGCATACATTGCTTGTCTGGTAACAGTCAGTAATTTTTGGGCCAGCGGACTGATACCACCTATACCATAACTGGCAGATGTGTCACCGTAATATTTGTCTAGTATGGTAGTAACATCAAGGTTAATTATGTCTCCTTCCTTTAAAATATCGGTTGATTTGGGAATGCCATGACAAACAACATTATTGATAGAAGTGCAAATACTTTTTGGAAAACCTTTGTAATTCAGGGGTGCGGCAATAGCATGATGATCACCGATAAATTCAGCAGCCTTCTGATCAAGAAATAAGGTTGAAATGCCAGGTTGTAATAGTTTTGACAAATAAAGTAATGTTTGGGCAGCCAACTGACTAGAAGCGCGTATTCCTGCAAGTTGCTCTGGTGTTTTAACTAAATTCACTCCTTATTATAGAGCAAAATAGTTAAAACTTAGTGGTGTGTTTGGCACGAGCCATAAAAACAGCCCAAGCGAGGAGTGTTACAAAAAACGAAGCCAGGATTGGATAGCCTGCATTGTGTCCTGCCAAAACTCCACCAATCAATGGAGGAATTGCCTGGGCAAAAGATTGCACTGATTGGTTTAAGCCCAAAATTTCGCCCTGAGAGTGCTCGTCTGCTAAATTGCTGACTATAGTAGTACTATTTGGATATGCAAGTCCGTTGAAAATGGCTAAAAATGGGCTAAACAAAAAGAGCATCCAGGCTTGGCTGGGCAAAAAAGTTGCAAGCATTGAGAAAGCTAGGCCAAAAAGAGAAAAACCCAGAACTTGTCCTGGTGAATATTTTCGAGAAATTTGTCGATTAATTACGCCTTGAGTTATGGCGATCCAAATACCAACATAGGCAAAATAATCTCCAATTTGACTTTGGGTCCATAAAAATTTTTCGTAAAAAAAGACCTGTAAAAACTGAGTGTAAAGAGTAAAGCCAAAAGTGAATAAAAAGACTACTGTAAACATGGCTCGGAAATTGGGAGAGCTAAAAGCTCGTCTTAAATTTCTAAGTCCGGTAAACAAGCTGACTTCACGAGCTACACTTTTTTTTAAGGTCTCTGGAAAATTGAAGTAAACTAGAAATATATTCAGAAAACAAAGAATTGCGGCAGCTAAGAACGGAGTGTGGAAACCAAACCAAGGAAGAATATTGGGGTCAGAAAGCTTGCCACCTAAAAAAGGACCAATTATAAAACCCAAGCCAAAGGCCATGCCCACCAAACCAAAGTTTTTAGGTTTGGTTTTCTCATCTGAAATGTCGGCAATTGCCGACATGGCTATGGAAATATTTCCACCAGTAAGTCCGTCAATTATGCGACCAATGAATAACAAAACAAGGCTGGCTTTTAGAACACCTGCCGCAAACATTAAGTAGCCACCAGCAGTTCCCAGGATACAAACCATCAAGAGTTTTCTGCGGCCGTGGCGGTCTGAAAGAGCACCAAGAATGGGTGCAGAGAAAAATTGTGCGAGTGCAAAAGTAGCTGTTAAAAGACCAATTGTCATAGTCCTCTGACTAAAACTTACTCCAGAACCCAAAATTCCATGTGCAGGGTTTAACAAGAGCGGTGCAACTACTGGGATTACAATACCAACTCCCAAAAGATCAATAAAGACCGTAAAAATTATTGCTAAAAGAGGAGACTTGTGGCGCATGAATAATAGTTTACCACGTTATTTAGCGTCTTTCGCTTGTCCACAGGTCCAGCCACCAATCCCCTGGCCTTTGTGAATATATTTCTTTGGCTAATCTCTTTGATGTTGGGGAGTATAATTTTTGGTATTGAGCATTGTCTTTAATCGTTTTGCCAAGCCAGTCTGCAGCTTCAAGATTACCTTGGTGGGAATACTCTTTGAGTAACAATATCTGATCGATCAAATCAGCATCTTTTGCTAGTTTGGCTTCTTGTGATTGGCGAGTTTTATAATCCTTGGCAGATTGCAACAACTCTTCTTCTCCGGGAAGATTTTGCAACTGATCGGCAATTATTTCTTCCTCAAAAACTTTTATATATTTTTTGTTTACCCAATTCTGATCACCGCTGCGGCTTTCTGGTAGGTCATGAAAAAGAGCCATAAGAATAGTTTTGTAGGGGTCTGCTTGTGATATTTTTGCTAAAAACCAAGCTATTATTACTACCCGAAAACTGTGACTAGCGATATTGTCAGACAGATCATCGCTTAATAGAGTTTGTCTGTGGGCACGAATTATTTTCCTCAAAGTACCAACTTCAAAGGAAAAGCTAGCCAAGTTTTTGTAGTAGTTTGTTTTCTTCATTGCCTATTTTCAATCAGGCATCAAAATATTGATATAACAAAATATGGATACACAAATATTATTTAAATAATATTTGTACTTACAGCTGAGTCTAGATATGTGCAATATATATGTCAAAATATGGATATGTTTTGTCCACATTGTAATAGCGACCAAAATGTTGTGGCAAATAGTCGCCCAACTAACCGTAGTTTTAATATTTGGAGACGTAGAAAATGCCTAAGATGTGGATCTTCTTTTACTACGCACGAATCGATTGATATGTCCAATTTTATTGTGGTAAAACGAGATGGACGCCGAGAAAGGTTTTCAAAAATAAAACTATTTTCAGGTATACTGTGGGCTAGTATTGGCGTAAAGCTAAAAAGTAGAGAGAAACAGATAGAAGAAATTAGTCAAAAAATTGAACGAGAAATTTTGAAATTGCACAAAACGGAATTGACTAGTGCCGAAATATCACAAATAGTGATAAAGCAATTGTGGAACACACATATTTCCCTATTTTTGAGGTTTATGTCATATCGTAGTCAAGTAAAAACTAAATCTCAGTTCCTGCATGATATGGAGAAGTTTTCTGAAAGCAGCAAAAGGGGTTAAAATCGATTATGTCAGAGTACTACAATCCCAGAAGAAAATTTGGTTTGTATCGTTCGGATAATGGCAAACCTTTTAGAATTTCCAGAAGTAAAATAGATTTATTCTTACAATGTCCCAGATGTTTTTATTTGGATCGAGTAGTGGGCATTTCCAGGCCACCAGGTTTTCCATTTTCCCTAAATTCGGCGGTAGATAAATTACTAAAAAAAGAGTTTGATTGGCATCGGAGTCAGCAGTCACTCCATCCGCTTGTGGCTGCTTATGGACTACAGGCTGTGCCGTATAGGCACGAGAAGATAGAGGAATGGAGAGATTCCCTCCGAAGTGGAATTACATATCTACATCAAGTAACTAACCTTTTGATTACTGGTGGAGTAGATGATGTCTGGATTAATAATCAGGATGAACTAATTATTGTGGATTACAAATCGACCTCCAAAGAAGGAGAGATCAGTCTAGATGCTCCTTGGCAAGATGGATATAAACGCCAGATAGAAGTATATCAGTGGCTGTTTAGGCAGAATAATTTTAAGGTATCAAATACTGGATATTTTGTGTACTGTAATGGAAGAACAGACAAAAAAGCTTTTGATGCCAAATTGGAATTTGAGGTAAAACTAATCCCCTATGTGGGAAATACTAGCTGGATTGAACAAACCATATTTGACATACATAGCTGTCTGAATTCAATTGAAATTCCAAAGCCAAATATTGACTGTGATTATTGTAATTACGTGGCAGAGGTGGGGAAAATTAGCTGACATGCTCCATCAAATTGTCTATTATCCACTGCTTCTCATTTTGGTCTGGCCTATATACACAGAAGTTTTCAGTCTTTTTTGGAGGCTGGAAGGTATTTAGAGCTTTATTAAAATTTTCATCAGTAACCAGTGACCTTTGTTTTGTTATGAAGTTTTTATTTCTTCTTTCTATTGCTGTTTCTTTATCGACATTTATATAAATAATTTTGAAAAGAGAATTTGATTTTGAGGCTAAATTTTTCATTTGTCTTCGATTGTATATATTATCCCCAAGGTTGTCATAAACTACTGACTGCCCAGTATGCAGTTCATTTTTTATGATTTCCTCGCATTTGTGACATACAAATTTCCATTGCTCTGTACCATTGATACCGGGGACATGACCTAACTGTTTTTCAGTCATCAGCCAGACTTCATCAAAACTTACTCTCGTTATGTTCAGTAATTCTGATATTTTTTTAGATAAAGTAGTTTTGCCAGAAAAAGGTAGGCCACACATGATAAAAAGGGTCGACATTAGTTTTGAATAGTAAGGAGTAAGTTTGCTATTTTTTCGACAGATTGATCCGCATCAATTACAAGATCGATTAGGCCAGAACGCCTTATCATCTCTTGATATTCAACCATATCTTCCAACCATTTTCCCATGTCTTGGTACTTTTGCTCTTCAACTCTTCGTGCATTTCTTTGTTTTAATTTATTCAAATCCAAATCCAATTGAACAATTTTAAATCCTTGATTTTTAGCTTCTTCAATTTCCCTTTTATACAAAAAGTCTGTATTAATAAAAAATATTGTCTCCTTCTTTTTCAAGATCTCTTGATATATTCGCGGAGCCAGTATGTCTTTCTTCAGGTGTTCGTCATTTGGGAAAATGTTATCATTGGCTTTTGTTAGTTCCTCGTCTATTTCAGATATATCTAATTGTGGATGTGTTGTTCTTAAATAATTTACTAAAGTTGTCTTTCCCGAAGTAGATGCACCAATCACAATAATTTTCATATGATTTAATACTACAGCACTAAAAGTAATAAATCTTTTTTTCAAAATCGATGATTTTACCGTTTTTGTCTAGCTTTATTTCTTCTTTTTTGTAGAGTTTTTTGCGTATAGACTCATACTTTGGAGACAGCCAAACCTTACCACTTGCATAAACAATTCTATGAAATGGGATTTGGTCGGATTTGTCAGATTTTCCTAAAATATGAGTTATCATCTGGGCTAAAAGCGGGTGGCCGCCAGCGGCTGTGGCCAGCAAACCGTAGGTGGTAACTCTGCCTGGCGGAATAGTCAAGGCTAGCTTGACTACCTTTTTGGAAAATTCTCCTGGGTTTGATGGCATAATTTATTTTAAAGCATACAATAAAATATGAAGGAAAAAGAAAATAGATTGTGGTTTGTTCAGAAAAAGTATGGCTGGGGTTGGACTCCTGCAACCTGGCAAGGTTGGACGGCTCTGGCAATTTATGTATTTGTTATTTGGATGGCCAGAAGATTAACAGAATTACAGTTCATGTGTTTAACTTTTTTGGTAACTGCGATATTTCTTGTGCTTTGTTTTAAAAAAGGCGAACGACCAAAATGGCGGTGGGGATAAATATAAGATACTTACCTCACAGATTTCTTTCAAAAATCATTGTTTACAACTAAGTATTCTGTATTTGGAAAACTGTATTTCGGATATTTATAATCCACTTCTTCTCTTGTTTGACCTGCAAAACCTACTCTAAGTCTTTGTGTTAATTCATAGCCATTATATACTTGGGCGTTATACCCCTTTCTTAGTAAAATTTGATATGCAAGTTTGGCATCTACTGACACAAACCTGCCAAGATTTGACACAAAATAATGATCTTCTCCTGCCGGATTGCCAGACTCTACGCCAACATCTCCTGTAAAAAAAGTTCCTTTCTTGTGGAGTTGATGATCAATGTAATCTGCTATTATGTCTGCCTCTCCGAACGCGGTATGAATTTTATTGTGTTTATAATGTTTACTATACCATTTTATTATGTCGCCATATGGGTGCATTTCTACATCTATTGGTAATCTGATAATTTCCAGACCAAAATCAAATAATTCATATAGTGTATCTACTTTTCTATTTTTCAACCTGTGAATTTTCTGCTCCATGTTGGGAGCATCTACATGCGAAAGGCGATACCAATATTGAAACCACTTTCCTTGGTCATTCTCAATAAATGAGTCTGCATTAGTCCGGACAGTATCAAATGCATACGTACAAAAAATAGCGTGATACCTATCTTTTTCGTGCAAATGTTTTGGTTTCTTGGTCATATCTTCTACGGATCGCCTAAGTGTTAAATTTGGAATTTGGGGAGTCATTATATAGTCTTTTCGTGGTACAAAATCGCTCAAGTCGGCCAATATGTCAAACCCGTAAATATCTTTTATCATATGATTCCACCTTCCAGGATCAGATCCTGCAGCTAATTCCTTTACTCGCACTTTTCGAACTCCCGCATTGTTTGCAGAAATCCCAAATATAAGTCCCAATGTTCTGTTAATTTCTGCATTTTGGGAAAAATACGGTGCTGGCTTATAGGGTGTTTTAAATAGTTCTGGGTAAGAATATGCCAGATCATTGTAACCAGCAAATTCATTTGTTGAAAAATCTCCAGTTAGCGAATTTCTGGGATTTTTTTTTGACAATTGTATAAGTTCCTCAGCTGTAGGCTCTCGTTTATATTCTCTTTTGAAAGCAACAATTTCTGCCTGTAAAGCTGCAGTGGCAAGTAACTTCACATAAACACCTGTTTCATTATTCTTTACTTCTAAAAAACCAAATCTTCTTTCATAATCAGAGCATGAGATGTTTTCTAATGGGTCTCTTTTATGTTCTGAGACCCTATTATTAATCTGTATTCCTACTCTTATTGATTCTAATATTGACATTATGTATTTTACTATAGGACTATATAAAGTCAATTGCTTGTTGGATGACTCTGGTATTCCTCCTCTCTATTTTAAAAAAGGCAAGCGACCAAAATGGCGGTGGGGATAAACGAAATATATTATTTGTTGTCTAAAATAACATATTTCTTTCCTTTTAGCTTTTCTGGCAACAAATCTCCTTTATCATACATCTCGTACCCTTTGCCATAGCCAATTTTTTTCATGAGTTTGGTTACAGGATTGCGGAGAGAAAGGGGGATAGGAAGATTTCCTGTTGATTCCACATCTGATAAAGCCATCTCAATTGCGTCATAGGCAGTTCGATTTTTGGCCGAAGTTGCCATATAAATTACTGCTTGAGATAAGTTGATACGGCATTCTGGATAACCAATAGTTGTAACTGCATTGAAAACTTGGTTGGCTAAAAGTAGAGCATTTGGATTTGCATTGCCTATATCTTCACTGGCAAAAATTATAAGCCTACGAGCTATAAATTTTGGATCCTCGCCAGCAGATATTAATCTGGCCAAATAATATATAGCTGCATCTGCATTTGAAGCGCGCATAGATTTGATTAGCGCAGAGATGGTGTTGTAGTGTTCTTCTCCCTGCTTATCAAAACGCAGAAATTTGTTTTGAAGAGTATTTTTTAGAGATTCCAGACTTAGATTTTTATACAAGGAATAACAATTGTCGATTATGGTTATAGCTTGTCTGGCATCGCCATTGGCCAAATTAACCAACCAGGATTTGGCATCGGCTGTGATCTTAATTTTTTTATCATTTACCAATAAGACTGATACCGCACGATTTGTAATCTCTTCTATTTCGCCATCTGATAGTTCTTTTAGAACAAACACTCTACAGCGGGATAAAAGAGGAGCAATTACTTCAAATGAAGGGTTTTCTGTAGTTGCTCCAATTAAGATAATCTGACCAGACTCCACATGAGGTAGTAAAAAGTCTTGCTGAGCTTTATTAAAACGATGGATTTCGTCTAAAAATAAAACTGTTTTTTCGATAGCATTAGTAGTTTTTAAAACCTGTTTAATATCATCTTTGCCAGCAGAAACTGCTGAAAGTTCAACAAAATTGGCACCTACTGATTTGGACCAGATTTTGGCTAAAGTAGTTTTGCCTACTCCCGGTGGACCCCAAAAAATAGAAGAGAAGATCTGACTATTGGCAATAGCGGTTGAAATGGGCATACCGTCCCCTACCAAATGTTTTTGACCTACAAAATCGGCTAAGATTTTGGGCCTCAGAATAGCAGCCAATGGCTCAGCATACATATAAACAGTATACACTAGTTTCGTGTTTTATTCGGGTTATATTTTGCCAAGTGACTTGGCAAGGTTAGTAGCCTCGGCCAATAAATCCTCAACTTCTTTTAGTCCTTGTTGCCAAAAAGTTGGTTGAGCTATATCTAGGCCAAGATTGGCAAAAATTTCTTTTGGAGATTGGCTACTTCCAGCTGATAAGAATTCTTTTACTAAGTTTATTGTGTTTTTATCTTTTCGGACCATTGCTTGCAATGATTTGCTAATAAGTAGTCCACTGGCGTACGAGTAAACATAGAATGGGGTTCGAATATGATGCCAGTGAATCCAAAAATATCTTGCAGCTTGCGGGTGCTTTACGTGTTTACCCATATAAAGTTGCATATGTTTTACAAACAGATCAGAAATCTGTTGTTTGGACAAATATCCAAGTTTAATATGGGCCTGGTGAAGTTCCTGTTCAAACCTAAAACAAGCTACTTGTCTAAAAATGGTGGAGATGTCATTGTTTAACTTTTCCATTATTAGAGTTAATCTGAGATCATCTGGTAAGTGGTTTTTTATATCCTCCAAAACAAAGTCCTCAAAAAAAGTACTGGCTACTTCTGCTGTAGCTAATGAAGTTTGAAAATAATGTTCAGGTTGCTTTGCACGCATCAATTCGTCGTTAATTGCATGTCCACTTTCATGAGCTAGCGTAAGAACATCAGTCAATTTATCTGTATGATTTAGCATGATATAAGTTGGTGTTTTTAGCGTGTTGTAACTACAAAAAGCACCCATGCGCTTACCTTTTTTGGGATAAACATCAATTTGCCCATTTTCACTAAGTCTGTCTAGTATTTTTTCGAATTCTGCATCTAAATTTTTAAAAACTTTTTTGGTGATTGCTAAGGCTTTGGGATATGTATATTTGTTTTCTAGATTTTGGATAGGCACATTTCTTTCTTGGTAATCAAGCTTCCTTTTACCCAATAAAAGTGCTTTTAGACGATAGTATTCATTGGCAACATAATTCTTGCTTGAAACTATATCGATTAGACAATCAACCGTTTTGGCTTCCATATCATCTGCCAAAAATCTGCCAGCATCTGGACGAGTATAGCCTCTGAGAGGATCCAATGCTCCTTTTCTTCCCAGGAGAGCGTTTATTTCCACTTCTGCTATATCTGAGTATTTTTCTAGAATTTTTGAGATATTTTGAAAAGCTTTATCTCTTGTTGATTTGTTTTGGTCATTTACTTCAGATAATAATTGACTGAAATTTTTACCTTTGATTTCTTCTTTTGATATCAACGAAGATGTTAGCTTAGCCCAATCAGATTGTCCGCTAGAACTGGTTAAATTAACTATTTTTTCTTCAGCATCGGACAGAGTGTGTTTGCCTGTGCGAAATAGTTTTTCTAAATAATGGCGATAATTTGTCAAAAGAGGAGATGATAAAAATTTCTTTTGTTGCACCTCTGGAATTTTGGATAAGTCTATTTCAAAAAATTGAATATTATTGTATGTTTTGAGCCACCAGTTTTGGGTTTGGTTTTTGCCAGCCTTTATGTCTGAATCAAATTCATTAAGTTGACTAGACAGTGAATAATAATAGCCTATAGATCCACAGTTATAGTAATTAGAAATTATGCGGTTGTATTCATCTAGTGCTTTTAATAAGCTTTCCGGGCTATTTAGATACTTTTTTTGGTTTTTGTATTCTTTTGCGAAATCTTTGGCCTCTTTTTCCCCATTTACCATTAATCTTGATTTATGTTGGTCCAGATTTTTTGGGAGTAATTGTTTTAGATTCCAAGTTGTTTGCATAGTCGATTTTAACAAATGGTAGAATTGATGGTTAAAATTTTAATATAAAATATGCAAAGATATCCAGACAAGACCCTAGTTGGATCACCAGGTTCACCAGAAAAAACGGCAAAAATATTAGCTGAAAAAGGGGTTCCCGTAAGAGTTTGTATATCACCTCCATACATAGAGCAACTTTGCATAGATGCAGCAACTGCCATAAATGCTGCTGGTGTTATAAATTGTTTACCAAAATCAATAGCTAGAGCTAGAATGCTCAATCCATATGAAAATGGACACATCGTGGCAAAAGGTTAGCAAGTGGTATGGTGATAAAGTGGGCTCTGAGGGGCATTTTTATCACCAAACTGTGATCCTGCCGAACTTGCTGAGACTTATGGACTTGAAACCAACAGATTCTGTTCTAGACTTGGCCTGTGGATCGGGAATTTTAGCCAAATATATTCCTGAGGATATTGCTTATACTGGATTGGATTTGTCCCCAAATTTGCTTGATTTAGCCAAAAATGGGGCCAAATCTAAACAAAAGTTTATTTTGGCAGATGTGACAAAACCGTTTCCTCTAAAAGATGGAGAAAAGTTTTCTCACATTTGTGTAATTTTGGCTTGGCAAAATATAGATAAAACAGAAGAATTAATAAGAATCGCAAAAAAGTATTTATCCCCTGCTGGAAAGATATATGTTGTTCTAAACCATCCGTGTTTTAGAGTTATGGGAAAAAGTGAATGGGGCTGGGATCCTGAAGGGAAAACTCAGTATAGGAGAATTGATGGATATTTATCTCGGTTTAAAAAAAGAATTATTGCCCATCCTGGGGCAAAAGAGTCTGTGGCTACCTGGTCATTTCATACCAGTTTGCAGGATATAAGTAAGATATTTTTTCAAAATAAAATGAGTATTGAGAAAATTGAAGAGTGGATATCGCCCAAAAAGAGTGAAGGTGGCAGGGCCGAAGCCGAAGATGTAGCTAGAAAGGAAATACCCTTATTTATGTCTATTATCGCTAAATAATTTATTTAGCAAATTTTTGTTTGTAGCGGGTCATAGCTTTTTGGATGACACGAAGAGCGTGGTCACGATTTCCCCAGTGCTTAATTATAGGCTCTGCGTTTTTGGGTATTTTCTTACCGTGTTTATACTTTAGTTGAATTTTTTTGTAGTGAGTAAAGAAAAAATCTATTTCTTCTTTGGTATGGTCAGATAAATCGCGAATATCCATAATATGCTTATACCGAACATCTCCAGCAGGAACAGAAATAATTTTGTCATCTACTTGACCAGCATCGACAAAATACATCACTCCAATAGGTCTGGCTGACAGAACACAGCCTGGAAAAGTTGGATAGCTAGTTAGGCACATGATATCGAGCATATCTTCATCTTCATCCCAAGTTTGTGGGATTAGACCGTATTCGACGGGATAAGGTGTTTGTTGGTACAAAACGCGGTCCAGATGAATTAAGCCAGTATCTACTTTGTATTCAAATTTATTGATACTCCCTCTGGGGATTTCTACCAACATGTTCAGATGATTTAATTTTTCATCGCCTGTTGGCAAAGTGTGGAGAATGGATTGCAGGTTAATAGTCATGCTGACTCTAATTATACAATATACTTGACTTTTGGACTTATTTATCTTATAATATATTGTTCTTTAAAAATACAATTTAGTAAGGAGGAGCGACTTGGGTATACTTTCTATATAGCTATGCGCTAAATTAGATGTTGTATCCAAACTTTCCTCCTTGCTATCTACATATTCTGGGAGACTTATAGGGCATTTCTTGTGTCTTATAAGTCTTCCAGAATTCGTCTGGAGGATAAAAACAAAGGAGACAAATGATTTTTTTCAAACCAGGAAAATGCCCCTCGTGTGGGTCCATGAAAACAGAGCCCAAGTGCTCCCATTGTGGTCAGTCTGCTCCGCTCGAGCATGACACCCGGATCTGCCAGTGTGGTGCTTGCGTGGCAACACGTGAGCATGAAGACGATTTGAGAGGAGGAGATCTGGGGATTAGTATGTTGGCAAGAATGAAAGCAATTCGTCGAGAAGACGAAGCGAGGAGAAAAGAGATGGGGTTGCCTCCACCTCAAACAGGAGGGGGAAGCACCATTACGGTGTCCAACCCACAGACATACAAGATGTGCAAAAAATGTGGTCATCTGTGCGGAGAAGAATTTAACTTCTGTACCAATTGCGGTACTAGATTCTAAATTCTGATCCTGGTTTTACCTGGCGCGGCAGTTTTTTAAACTGTCATCATGACCGAGCTAGAGCGAATTGGATTTAATTCGTGATGAAGCAGGCATGAGATGTCAAGAAATAGGCTAGAGAAATCTAACCTGTGTCAGCAGATTTTTATCTGAACTGATGCTCTAGAGGGAAACACCGTGATTGGTGAAGCAAGGCCTATAAAGCCCCAGTCTAGAAGGATAAAACCAAATAACCCCTTGTGAGAAAAGGGGCCAGACAAAAAAGTAGATAGCAAGGAAATATTTTCTCAAATTGCTTTTAATGTTAGAATTTAGGGATGTATTCACCTAAACAAAGATTAGTATCGGAAAAGTTTGTTTTACGAGATGTGCAAAGTAAAAAAACAAAAAAGAACGAGGACTATTATATTTTGGACTTGATTGGGAAAGATGGGCATATAAATGGCATGGTCTGGTCCGACAAACTAGCAATGTGTGAGCCTTTGAAAATAGGTACTGTAATAGCGGTTGATGGTTTGGTACAAGAATATAGAAGTTCGGTTAATTTAGTGGTGGAATCTAGTAGAAATACCAACGAGATGCCTACAAATATTTTGCCACAAGAAAGAACTATGGTGTTTGATATTGAATGTGTAGGGAAAAAGTTTGACAGTTTAAAGCCAGAAGAACAGGAATATATGCTGACAAAATTAGAAAGGAATGAACCTGACGAAGAGGTAGCCAAGCAAAAAACTGGTCTGTACTATTTGTTTGGACAAGTGTGTTCGATTGGAATATATTGTCCAGAAACAAAAACAGGAAAAGTTTTGGCTTGGTCAGATAAAGAGCTAGTTCCAGAAAAATCTGAATATGAATACTTTTCTTATCCCGATGAGGCTAGCTTGCTTGCTGCTTTTTGGAAGGAAGTAGAGGCCTATACCCGTTATGCTGGTTATAATAACGATGGTTTTGATTGGCCTTATTTGGTCCTAAGATCGGGTATAAATAAAGTTAGAGTCAGTATGCCAATAAGGCAGCATGATGGTGAAAAGTGGGTTGATCTTCAAAAAATATACAAACAGAATGGAGCTTTTAAATTAGAAATGATTTGTCGGGCTTTTGGCGTGGAAAATCCTAAAGAAGAAGGGGTCAGTGGATTGCATGTTCAAGAATTGTTTTATGAGCAAAATTACCAAACTATTGCTGATTACGTAGCCCGAGATGCTTATTCAACAGCACTTCTGTATGATATCTACCGACAGTATTTAAAAGGAATTTATTTATGATAACCATTGATCCAAACGATATACCACAAGTTCCAAACTCTAAGATGTGGAAGATGATGGAACTTGAATGGAAAAAATATAAAAACCTTGTACGAGCAAAAAATATTGCTCATAAAATGGTGTCAAATTTGCTAAACGGAAAACAGAGTGCTTGCTGAGAATTAGCGTCGCGGAGACTGTTTGGTGCGTCGAGCTTTACCACCAGTGCCAACATGGCGACGCTGACGGACACGAGCATCAACAGTAAGTAGTTCATTTGCACGCAAAACTGATTTGAATTCTGCGTTTGCTTTGAGCAAAGCTCTAGAGATAGCTAAAACTAAAGCTTCTAGTTGGCCAGCTTTGCCACCACCAAGTGCTTTGGCTTCAAAATAATACTTTTGGCTAGTTTCTGTTAGTAGTTGTGGCTTTTCGTAAAGAATTTTTTCAGCAGGAGTTGGAAAATATTTGTCTATATCTTGACCGTTTATTTGTGATTTTGATTTACCTGTGTAAAGTCTTAAATTGGCTTGGGCTGATTTTCTTCGTCCAAGAGCAGTAATATACTTTTTTTTGATTTCAGTAGCCATAGATTATTTGGTAAATTTATCAGAATGGGTGTGCTCTGATGTGGCAAAAACTTTTAAGCGAGTCATGCGGGCATCGCGTAATTTATTTTTCGGAAGCATGCCATAAACTCCGTGAATGATCACTCGACGTGAATCGCGGCTTAGAAGTTCCTGTAGAGTAAAACTCTTTAAACCTCCTGGATGGCCAGAATAACTGTTGTATACTTTTTGCTTTAATTTGCGCCCAGATACTTGAATTTTGCTGGCATTGATTACTACTACATAATCACCCGGATCTTGATGATAGGAAAAATCGACTTTTCCCTTGCCCATAAGCAGAGCAGCAATTTGAGTACAAACTCTGCCGAGATTGTCAGAAGAGGCATCGATTAAATGCCAGGAGCGTTTAATATCTTTTGGGTTGATTACGGTAGTTTTTTGGTTCATGCTTTTTTGGCTGTTTTTTTAACACGAGTGGTTATCTTCACAGTTGGCTTTTTGCTGTCCTTTTTGGGTTCTGGTTTTACTTCTTTAACCACTTCTGGTTTGATCTTTGTTTTCGAGAATTTCAGATCTTTGATTAAACTTAAACGGACAATGACGGCAGAATCACCTTGGCGAATTTTTATATTCTTAATAGTCGTAAAATTGTCGGTTTTACCACTAAATTCTGCAGACAGGGTAGAAGTTACATTGTTTACCCAAGATTGACTTTGCAGAAAACGGAATAATTCACGTTTAGCTGGAATAGTGTTGGTAACTGAAAGAGCACAAAGTTTTTCTATTTTCCCTCGAATTGCACTTACTTTTGCTTGAGTAGAAGTTAATTTTCCGTGTTCAAAAAACGATCGGATTAAGCCCAAAAACAGAGCTTTCTTTTGATTATGCTGACGGCCTAGGGCACGTCCTGAAACGCGATGGCGCATGGTATATTATTGGTCGGACCAAGTAAAACTTCGGTCCTTGAGCCAGGCATCAATAACTTTAAGAGATTTTTCACCAACATTTTTTGATTTGCCAACAACACCTCGGCCAGCTTTGGTTAGCTGAGAAATATTGCTAAACCCTGCTTTTTTAAGGGCATTAGTAACACGTAGAGGCAATTCTATTTCTTCAACAGAGACTTCTTCTCCAACACTTGCATTACTGCTTATATTGTAAGTAATAACTTCTTCTTCGAATTCTTTTGGATCAACAATTTGGCTGTAGCAATGAATCAGATCAGATGCAGCTCGTTTTAAGGCTGTGTGAGCGTCAATGGAACCATCTGTCCAAAGTTCTAAAGTTAATTTATCATAATTACTTTTCTTGCCTACGCGGGTTGGCTCAACAGCATAGGTAGCGCGCAAAACTGGGGTAAAAGTAGCATCTAAAATAATTTCTCCAACAACATCAGTGGTTTGTTCACGAGCAGTAGTATAACCAACTCCCCTTTCGACAGTTAACTCGATGTGGAGTTTTGATTTGGAATCAGTTAATGTGGCGATATGACATTCTGGATTGGCAACCTTACAAGAAGTGGAATCAGCAATATCTGCAGCTGTGACCACTCCTTCCCCTTTCTTAGACAAAACCAGTTTTACGGGAGCAGTGCCTTCATAAGCAAATTTGATTTTTTTCAAGTTCAAACAAATCTCTACCAAGTCTTCTTTGACGCCTGGAAGAGAAGTAAACATGTGGTTAGCACCATCTACTTGGATACGAGTGATTGCTGCTCCTGGAATAGTTACTAACAAAGTTCTACGCAAGCCTTCTCCGACAGTGTGACCAAATCCACCAACAAGTGGCGATAATTCAAATTTTCCGTATGTATCGGTTTTTTTAACTACTGTTATTTTGAATTTGCTGGTGTCTAGCATAGGAATTTTTAATTTTAACGAGAATAATATTCAACGATTAAATTGACGTCGATTTGGTTTTTTAACTGATCCAAATCAGGTTGACCTACAATTTTAACAGAAGAATTGGCTTTATCAAGCTTCAACCACTGAGGTGCTTCAAAATTGCCATCTTCTTTGTAGCGAAGCACAGTTGACTCTTTTTGAGCAATCTTTGGCAAAATACTTACTTCATCTGTGGATTTAACTTGATAAGACGGAATATTTAGGCGTTTGCCGTTTACTAGTACATGACCATGGCTAACTAATTGCCTGGCATGATCTTTGGATAGACAAAGTCCACTTTTGTAGACAATATTATCTAATCTATGTTCTAGAAAATTCAGAAGATTGTCACCTACTTGGCCTTTCTGAGATTTTGCCTTGAGGAAATAATTCTTGAATTGCTTTTCAGAAACTATATATAGACGTTTGGCCCTTTGCTTAGCACGTAGCTGGATACCATAATCAGAAGCTTTTCTGGCACGCCGACTGCCATTGGCGCCTGGTCCAGTTGCTAATTTCTCTGGCGATGGTGCTTTGGGAGATAAGCTACGCTTACCCTTATAACCCAAGTCTGTTGACTCGGTACGGTAAATGCGATATTTGGATTTATAGGTAATTCTTGCCATAGTTGTTTATTGGTGACGCATTTTTGGAGGACGCGGACCATTGTGAGGAATTGGAGTAATGTCGGCGAGCAATTCAACTTCGAAATCACGTTTGGCACGCAAATAGCGAAGTGCAGCATCACGACCAGTACCCGGCCCCTTAATATAGACTGATAATTTTTTTACGCCGTGTTTTTGAGCTTCGGCAAGAGCTTTTTCAATAGCAGAAGTAGCGGCAAATGGAGTAGATTTACGGGAGCCTTTAAAACCGGCATGACCAGAACTTGACCAAGCTAAAACACCGCCTTGGGCATCAGTGATAGAAACTATTGTATTATTGAAGCTGGTTTTTATATATAGATTGGCAGATGACAGCTGTTTATACTGTTTTTTGGCAGTAGTGGTTTGGTTTTGTTTGGTGGTGTTAGTAGCCATAAAGATTATTTTTTAGCTGGAGCTGGTGTAGAAGCAGCTGATTTGCCTTGAGCATTGGCCTCCAATTTTGCCCAAGCCTCTTTGGTAAGCGATCCGACAGTTTTCTTTTTACCTTTACGAGTACGGGCATTGCTTTTGGTGCGCTGACCACGAACTGGAAGGCTATGAATATGACGCAGACCTCGATAGGAATGAATAGCACGCAAACGATCAATATTTTCGCGGATTTCCTTACGTAAATCACCTTCTACTTGAAATTCTTCCAGAGCTTTCATGATAGCAGAAATCTCGTCACGACTAAAATCTTTGATTCGCTTATTGGCATCAATTTTGGCTTTTTTTAGCAAAAGTTCAACATTTGTATCGCCAATACCATAAAATTTTTGCAGTCCGTGGATTGCGCGGTCGTGATCAGGAATTTCTACTCCGGCTATACGCATATCAACCTTGTTTTTGATTGTGTTTTCGATTAGAACACACAATTCTCCGGAGACCCCGGCGAATAACTACTTTACAATTTTTGCAGCGAGCTTTTATGCTGGATTTTACTTTCATAGAAAAAAGACTTGTGTATTCTACAGGAAATAAAATGGATTGCAAAGGGGAAGATTAAGAGTTTCTCCTTGGCGGCCTAT
>CAYXDV010000005.1:37037-41074 GCA_964463925.1 uncultured Gammaproteobacteria bacterium | reverse complement strand
CAGTTTGTACTATCATGGCATTAGCTCCATTTAATTGAGTGTTATCAAAGGTAAGATTAAAATCCACACCGGCAGCTCCAGCACTGGCAATTGACCAGTGCATATTATCATCGGCAAGGGTCGCTCTCCAAGAACCTAAATTTTGTCCTTCCAAAAGTGCAGTTGCCCCCACATTCACTGCCACTGTTGAACCAACAAGTAGATTACCACCAGTTGGTACATAGTTAGCATTTGCTCTGATCTTATAGACTCCCATAGTCCAAATTAAAAGAGCCATACAAAAAACAAAAATAAATTTTTTCATATCATGGATAAATCTGCTGATAATCAACTTTTTCTTTTTCCTCTTCTACTCTTTTATTAACTTCGTATACATACATCGCTGCCTTGTTAACCATTACTTTATAATGTTCAAATAGTAGGGGAGCATCTTCTATACTTGTTTCAGGATCATAAGTGTAACTAGAGGCATCTGATCCATTGCCAACATCTTTGTATTCCACAATCCAATTCGGTTCCGACCCTGATAACTTAAATCCCACCCTGCCAGTTAATATCCATCCGCTTTGATTTTGTTCTCCGACTTTTGGTGGGTTGATATTGTTGTCAAGCAAATAACCAGGAATCAGCCAATAATACGGTTCTTGCCACAACACTCTCTTTTCTTGAATTGTTTGTTCGTAAAACTTTTTCTCTTTTTTCTCCCATATTTTTGCCGGTCCTACTACCACCATATCCTCTGGATCCCATACAGCCAGTTTGTAGCTAGCACTGTTGCTTGCCGTCTCTGCCTTTGGTGCCCAGCGGATCTTAGTTAATCCATCCTCCTCGCTAACAGCAGCTCCTCCTAATTCGCTCACTACTGCCTCTGGGCCCAATTCCTCGTTTAGTTCTCTTTGTTCATTCAACCCCGCATACTGCAGCTCCATTTTACTTTCTCCTAAATTTCTTTTAATCCTAGTCTCAGAAATTTTTTCAAAGACCATCTCTACTCTTTTTTCTAGATGTATATCTTTCCAGTTATTTTCCACCACTAAGCTGGCAGTTTGGTTTTTTTCCACCTGATACTCCAATAAATGCCAACATTTATCTATTAGCTTTGTCTCTTGTTCATTTCCTTCAACTTTCACTTTTATATCTCCACAACCACTTATAAAAATTTGATTACTAACTCCAACCTCTAGTGGCCAGCTTGTAAAATTTATTCCAATCACTCCCCACAAAAATTCTGCTTCTCGTAGTACAGCTCCTTCGCTAAGCGCCTGAATTTTAAATTTACCTGGTTTTGCCGCTGAGACTACCTGCAGATAAATAGTATTTCTATCTGCAAAACTATTAGAGTCTAGTCTCTTAAAAACTACCCTTTTACCCTCCGAATCAAAAATTTGAAAATCATATTTTTGACCTTTGGCCAGGGTCACGTCCATTGGAAAAACCGGTTGATTTTCTAAAACTGGCCAGGAATCTATTACCTCTACTCTAATTTTTTCTTGACCACCTCCTCCAGCCTCTTGGGCCACCAAGCTTATTATTCTCCAAATCAGAGCAGCCAAAATCAGTCCACCAAAAACCAGCAAAAAACGCCTTTTCATTATTTAACTCTAGCACAAATGGAGTTCAAATTAGACTGAGTCAAAGTCGATATTTGTAGTAAAATAATCTCACGTCGCGGTAGCCAAGCGGTTAGGCAGCAGTCTGCAAAACTGTTTAGATGGGTTCAACTCCCATCCGCGACTCAAATTAGTGGGAAATTAGGTCGAATATTTGATTTTTGTATTTGCTAAAAATCATTTTATTCCTTTCCCTGCCGTGTGGATTTACTGGAGATGGATGATAAATCGGTAACAATTTGTAAAGATTATTATTAATCCTAATATCTTTTAGTTCCCCCATTCGGACGTTTTCATTATTTATTTCACTAACAACTTTTGCTGGTATAACACCAAGTGTAACAATCAACCTGCAATCGCAGTTTTTTATTTGGCGCTCAAATATTGTCCAACACTTTCGGCAACAATCCATTAACATTTTTCTATTTGATCCGACAAAACATTTGGATAGTTCTGTAAAACCGCAACTAGCAACATCTAAATTGAATTCAGCAAATAATTCATTCAACCTTTTTCCACTAGCTAGCAATTTTCCCTCTGGTGAGTAAAAAGCCCTGCCTGATTTTCTCCATCCATTTTCAGCAGGGGATTCGCCAACAATCAATATTCTTCTGCCTCCTCCTTTTCCTTTCTGAAAATATTTATCAATTGGAAATTTATCTGGATCAGAGCAAAAATGTTCTTCTTTCAAATTCTTCACAAATAAGATTATATCCCTTTATCCTCTTCCTCCAACCCACATTTGCCATACGCCAAAAGCAATCAGCAGAAATCCAACTGTTTTAAAAAATATTTCTCCGCCTCTACCTTTATTAAATTTAACCGAAATAGCCGACATTATACTTAAAACTGGCAAAGTCCCCAAAGAAAACATTAACATAGTTAGGGCCGAGCGTAGGGGATTGCCCAAGCTGAGGGCGTACAGCTGCATACTTTGCGTAAACCCACAAGGCAAAATGAAAGTTGATACTCCTAAGGCCATCGGTAGCCACCAGGCACGGGTATTATTCTTCCAGTCTAATATTTTTTCTCCAAATATTACTGGCAAACTAAGACTTTTGACTAATCCCAAATTGTTTAACCCCAAAATTACCATTACCGCTCCCAAGCCCATTTGCAAAACAGATTGAATCGCAGGACTTATTCCTAGTCTACTACCTAAAAAACCTATCACAGCCCCCAGTAGAGCAAATCCGATCGTTCGGGCTCCTAAAAACTGAACTTGTACCCTTTTTCTGTTTTCTGGAAAAATACTATTCAAAGACAATAGCAAACCACCAGTTACAGCCATACAAGATGACAAAGAAGCTATAACTCCTATCATAAAAACCATCATCCAATTCACGTGCTCAAAATCTCCTAGTTTTACCGCACCAGTCTTTTCCAAAAGTATTAACCCGGCAATCGTGGCCATCGCCATTACTAAGGCAATTATTGTCTCCATATTTAAAATTCTCTGTTGTTTATCGTCTCTCAATTCATAACCATGTTCTGCCAAATGCTCTTTCATTTTTTTTTCATCACCACCACAAAAAGTCACACACTTTTTCGCACCATCCACCTTAATTTTTTCAGCCCCGGCCTTTTCCATTGCTTCTCGCACTAATATTTCACAGCTGGCACAGTGCATTTTAGGAACATATTTTTTTATTATTTTTTCCATGTTAAACGTAAGGAATTACTAACTACACACACTGAAGAAAAGGCCATGGTGGCTCCAGCCAAAATTGGACTTAACTGCCAGCCAAGCAGAGGATACAGCCAACCACCGGCAATTGGTATTCCAATAATGTTATAAATCATTGCCCAAAAAAGATTTTCTTTAATTATTCGATTGATAAATCTAGTTAATTTTATAGCTTCAACTAATTTTTCAATTCTTCCTCCTAACAATATTATTTCACCTGCCTCTTTGGCAATCTCTGTGCCCGTTGCCATTGCCACTCCGACATGTGCCAGGGCCAAAGCTGGGGCATCATTGATCCCATCACCTACCATAACCACTTTTCCTTCATCTATCATCAACTTTTTTATAATTTCTGCCTTATTCTCCGGTCTCGTTTCCGCCAAAACTTTCTCAATTCCCAATTCTTTAGCTACCGTCATAGCGGTTGTTAAACGATCACCTGTTAGCATAATTACCCCCACCCCCATTTTGGTCAAATCAGCTATCGTCGATTTTGCCATAGGTCTAATTTCGTCAGTCAATACAACAACTCCACACAACTTACTCTTTATATACAATCCCACCATAACTCCATTATCAATTACTACATTTTCTAGTTCTTTTTGCTCTGTTTTTTCGATTTTAGCCACAGCATGATTGATCCCATTGATCCTGGCTTCTACGCCCCAGCCTGGCTTTTCCTTAAATTCAGAAACTGCTTCCAGGTCTAATCCTGACTCTTTTGCCTTTTGATAAATCGC
>CAYXDV010000005.1:0-36937 GCA_964463925.1 uncultured Gammaproteobacteria bacterium | reverse complement strand
GCAATTACTAAAATACCCACAACCCCAGACAAGGCCATCTGCCAATTGCCAAGCATGATCCAAACCAATCCAGTAACAAATGCCAAAACCAAGACTACTGGCACAAAAACTCCAGCTACTTTATCTACTAAATCCTCAATCGGTGCTTTTGATAGCTGGGCTTTGGCCACCAGATCCATCATCTGCCCAAGCATCCCCTCAGATCCTTTCTTTTCTACTTTAATTTTTAATAGACCATTCAGATTCAAACTCGAACCAATTACTAATCCTCCCATTCTTTTACTAACAGGCAAGCTTTCACCACTTACCATACTTTCATCCACTTCTCCTTCGCCAAAAATAACCTTTCCATCTAACGGAATTTTTTCCCCAGGTTTTACAATTAAAACATCTCCAATCATGACTTGTTCCAGCAGAACCATTTTTTCTTTGCCATTTTTTTCTAATCTTGCTTCTTTAACCTGAAGTTGCGCTAATTTTTTCAGGGCTTGGCTAGTTTTTTCTTTGGCCTTTTTTTCTAGATATTTACCCAAAGTAACTAAACTAACTACTACAATTACTACTTCATAATAGCTCTCTTTTCTCTCTAAAATTGCCATGACAAAACTAAAAACAAAAGCAACCCCGGTTCCAATTCCTATTAGAGTGTCCATATTTGCCCCTCCATATCTGATAAATCTCCATACCCCCAGAACAAAGTTCCTACCTAAACTTGCCAATACAAAAGTAGCCATCACTGGCATCAAATGGTGGATACTGCTTTCAATAAGGAACGGAATCCGTTGCTCACTGAATTTAAAAAACATTTCCAAAAGCATTATTCCAATACTAGCCAAAGTCATTGTCAAAGAGATTTTTAGCTCCCAAGACATTTTATTCTCACCACTTTCTCCTTCAGTCCTCATTGCTTTATCTACCAATTTATAGCCCAATTTGGCCAAGGTGTTATTAGCTAGTCTTATATCTTCATCAGTTTTTTGTTCTTTAGTTTGGGCAATCTCACCAACCAGATTAACTAAAACCGTACTTTTCCATATTTTCTCAAGCTCCTTCTTAACCACAATTGCACAACTGGCACAATGCATTCCCTCAACTTTATATTCTGCCATCTTATCCTTTGGCTTTAATTACAAAACCATACATCCCCATTCCACAACTTCCTTGTATTTCTTCCCCAGGAGCCAAAGGGGGTAACTGAAATATTTCTTCGTTGTTGGGTTTTAAAACAGTGGCAATCCCTAGTCTACGAATTCGAAAATCTGCACTGCAATCAAAAGTATTTTGTGTTTTAACTTTTAGATCAATCGGCCTATTGGCTTCAACCATATTCTCCAAAGGTGAATACCCATTTTTTGCCAATATTTCTATTTTTAGTGCATTCTCTCTGGCTTGATCCTGTGATTTTTTCAATGTACCCCCGGCAGCCATCTTTCCAGATCCCAAAAAATATACCCCAGCCACTAAGCCGGTCAGTAATAAAAACCAAAGCCAATTTTTCATTTAGATATTTTATAAATTACTTTTAACTCTTCAATAGCTTTTTTCGGATTAGTTTTCATTTGCCGAGCTAAGCAATGATCCAAATGGCCAGATAACAAATTCATTTTAGTCTTTTTGAGCATGCCGATTACAGAGTCAATTTGTTGAATTACATCAATACAATAAACATCTTCATCCATCATCTCAATCACTTTATTCAAAGTACCCACACTTTGTTTTACGAGTTTTGTATCTTTCATACCTATACCCTAGGGTATAGGATATTTACTTCTCTGTCAATTTTTTTGATCTACTTGGGGACCTCTTTCATCCGAGTGTTTTCTTACCAGCTTGTTCACTTTGTTACAGCTTGGGCAAACCGGACTTAAGCCAACAATTACTTCATGGCAAAAACAACATCTAAAGCCAGGAATTTCCCAGGCAGTTCTATTTTTTACTCGTCTCCAAACTTCAGGCGCACTCATAGGAGCTAAATTATACGCTATACTTACTCATGTTCTCATCTGCTCCTGGGAAGCTTGATCAAATTTCGCGTCAACTGAGGTTGGATATGTTGGACCTAGTTTATAAAAATGGCGGACATATTGGCGGTTCTCTGTCCAGTCTCGATATTCTAGTTTCTTTGTATTTCAGCAGGCTTTTTAGCCTACCAAAAACTTATGATTTTAGCTCAGATTGTTTTATTCTTTCAGCAGGACATTTGGCACCAGCCTTATACACTGTTCTTGCAAATTACCAGGCATTTGATAAAAAATTGTTGTCCACCTATTCTCAGTTCGGCTCTCCTCTTCAAGGACACACCTCTACCGAAACTCCTGGGGTTTTGTATTCCAGTGGATCCTTGGGTCAGGGCTTGTCCTTCTCTGTTGGGTTAGCCCTTGCCAAACCAAAACAGCATGTTATATGTTTGACCACTGACGGAGAACACCAAGAAGGGCAGGTTTGGGAAGCAGTAGCTACTGCCAATAAATTTGGTCTATCCAATCTAATCAATATCGTCGATTACAATCAATATCAAATAGATGGCTCTACTGAAGATGTCATGCCTCTTGAAGATCTAGGTGCTAAGTATCTTCGTTTTGGTTGGTCAGTCTACGAACTAGATGGTCACAACCCCCAAGAACTTCTAAAATTTCTTTCCAAAGCCAAAAATCATTCTTTAGGACCCGTTTGTCTTATTGCCCATACTGTTTTTGGCAAAGGTATTTCTTTTATGCACTATGATTATCATTATCACAACGTTTCTAATCTAAGCGAACCAGATTATCTGCGGGCCAAAACTGAATTACAACAATTATGACCACACTAGCTTCTCAAACATTAGCTCTGGGACAAACACTTGTTTCCGAAGCCAAAGTTAATCATGATTTATATATAGTTAGTATGGACTTGGCTGGTTCACTAAAACTATTGGACTTTAAGGAAAAATTCCCAAAACGTTTTATCGAAGTTGGTCTTAGTGAGACCAATGCTGCAGCTGTTGCCGCTGGACTTGCTAAGGCTGGGAAAACTGTTGTTTTAGCAACTTACTCCTGCTTTTCGCCAGCTATCAACTTCAATACCATTAAACAATCGATTTGCTACAACCAGTCCAATGTTATTTTAGTCGGCTCTCATTCCGGCTTAATGTCAACTGATCAAGGGGCAACCCACCAGATGCTTGAAGATATCGCCCTTACTACTGTCCTGCCAAATTTATCTGTATACGCGCCATCAGATGCAATTGAGACCAGTAAAATTATTACAGCCCTGATATCAAATCCTCATCCTTCATATGTACGGCTTACTAGGGGAGAGTCTCCACAGTTTTTTCCAGTCAAAAAAAGTTTCTCTCCTGGCCACTCCCATATTCTTAGCAGTGGTTCAAAAATTACTCTTCTTGGCTATGGACCAATCTTAAGTCAATATCAAGAGCTCTTCCAAAAGCGTCCGCTTTGGGATGGTCTTTTAGAAATTATAAATATATCCAGTATTAAACCTCTCGATCAAAATACTATTCTCAAATCAATCACTAAAACCAACAACCTAATTGTACTCGAAGATCATCAAAAAATTGGAGGCCTAGGACAAATCATTAGTGCATTTTTACTAGAAAACGGATTAAAACCAAATTTTGTTCATTTAGCTGTAGATGGCTCTTTTGGCCAGTCTGGTCACGACTATCAGCAACTTTGGCAGCACTACGGCATAGGCCTATCTCAACTAGAATCTGCCGTACTATCACTTTTGCATTGATCTGGTCAATCTTAGGCCTAAAAACATAGGAATTTCTGCATCGGAAATCTTTTCCATTCTGTTTTTGTTTTTTTCCATAGAAATCTGATCTGTGGCAATTTCTTGCATCTCCAAAACCTGCCAGCCGTTTTTTGCAAAAGTATTAATGTAATAAGATAGTGGACGAAAAAAAACCGTAGTCTCTCCGTGGCCCATTGGTATATTCTTTTCCAATAAATAGCTATCGATTCTTCGAAAACGAAGCCTACGCTTTTCGTCAACTCCCCAGCCACTTTGTCTTGGGATTCGAAAGCAAGGATGAAGCATAAAAACAGCTATTTGACCATCTTCTTTAAGAACCGGGGATACCGATCTAATCACTTTATCAAGGTTTGGCATATCAGAAATACTCAGCAAAAAGATTGCCCAATCTCTTTGCTTTTCATTCGAGTTTATTGCATTTTCTAAATAAGCAGCATCAGTACAGTAAAATTTACCAATTTTTCCAAATCTTTTTTGAGCTATCTGAATCATTTCTCTGCTGATATCTACCCCTAAATAGTCAGCACCCAATTGACTAATTTCCTTGCTTAAAAATCCTTGTCCGCAGCCAACATCAATCACTTTCTTTCCTTTTATGGCTCCAAGCAACTTAATTAATTTAGGTATCAAACTTTCTCTGTGATATACCGAACCTCCAGTACCGACAATTCCATCATACTTTTTAGCAACAACACCCCAGCTGCCATTTTTACTTCTATAGCCAGAAAACTTCATCCTCTATTATATCCTTGCTACAATGGATTATGCTAAAACTACGTCAACTTCTTCAAACTTACCGTCAACAAAAAAAAGCTCTACCCTCCTTTAATATAGACACTCATATTGTTTATCAGGCGGTACATAAAGCCGTGGTCAAAACCCAACTACCTTGTATTGTCCAGTTATCAGCTGGTGAAGATGATTTTTTCGGAGCCGAAAATCTTTGGTTATTGGTCCAAAAGGCGCAATCTGATGGTCTACCCATTTATTGCAACATGGATCATGGCAAAGATATTCAAAGGTTAAAAAAAATGATCCAACTTGGTTTTGACATGGTCCATTTTGATGGATCAAGTTTGCCATTTGACCAAAATATAATCGAAGCATCACAGCTTCAAAAATTTATCGCTTCGATTTTTCCAGATCAATCTACGCGACCACTATTGGAAGTCGAATTCAACAAGATCAATTTAGTTAGCAATCTTCCTGACGAATCCAGTTTTACTACCCCAGATCAAGCTCAAAAATTTATGAATTTTTCCAAGGCTGATTTACTTGCAGTATCTGTCGGCAATCTTCATGGCGTACCCCAGTCAGGAATTGAAAATATTCAAACCGAATTGTTTTCACAAATAACTTCCGCCTTGCCACCATCAACTTTGTATACAATGCATGGTGGTTCCGGAATTGATTCCACACAACTAGGTTTAACCATCTCTCTTGGAGTAGTTAAGGTCAATGTCAATACTGATTTGCGCCTTGCATATCGCAGCAGCCTCAAGGCTTCTTTGTCAAATTTAGACACGGAAAAAATGTATGATTATTACAAACCAGTTATCGATGATATTGCCAATATTGCCGTAAATAAATTAAAAGAATTTCAAAACAATTAATCCTTGCTATGTTTGATGTTGTAACAATCGGCGCAGCAACCATTGATTTGTTTGTCCAATCTTCTAGCCTTACGCTCCAAGATAACACCTCTTCTCCAACTGGAGAGTATTTAGTTATACCAGCCAGCTACAAAGCAGAAATAAATAAACACCTTTTTAGCTCTGGTGGTGGAGCAACTAATACCGCCGTTTCTTTTGCTCGTTTTGGTCATAAAACTGCTTGCATTGCCCTCCTTGGTAAAGATAACTTTGCAAATCAAATCTTGCAGGATCTGCAAAAAGACAATGTTTCTACAAATCTTATCATCACAGAAAGCTCAGAACCTACTGATTTTTCTATTATTCTTCAAGATAGTCTGGGCGGTCGAACTATTCTTGCCAATCGTGGTAACAGTTGCCTCCAAGAAAAACATATAAATTGGGAACAACTTAAAACAAACTGGCTATACATCACTTCACTAGAAGGTAATCTTTCTTTGCTTGAAAAGTTAATAGGTTATTGCCAGGAACACCAGATAAAAGTCGCCCTAAATCCCGGTTCTCGTGAATTACAAAAACCAAACCAGTTGCGCCCATTACTTCAATTTGTAGATTTTTTGCAAGTCAACAAATTAGAAGCCGAAATGTTAACTGGCAGTGTTTTTGAAAACCAGCACTTTTGGTCAGTCATTCAAAGCTATGGTAGCAAAATTATTGCCGTTACCAATGGTCGACACGGAGCCCATGTTGTTACTCAATCTGAAAATTATTTTTCCCCAATAATCAATCTTTCTCCAGCTGACGAAACCGGGGCAGGGGATGCCTTTGGTTCTGCCTTCGTTTCTAGTTTGTTATTCAAACAGAGCACAAGAACTAGCCTTTCTTGGGCCATGCATCAATCAGGTTCGGTTGTTGGTTTTGTTGGAGCTAAAACTGGACTTTTAACCAAAGCTCAAATGTTAACTCAATTACACAATGATCAATCCTAAATCACTACCCAAATATGCCAATGACCCCGACATCCTCGAAGATGATTCAATAGTAGAAGCACCAAAACTTTCAAAAAAAACAAAAGCTAATCCATTTGCTGTTTACTTTCTATTGTTCTCCACCATACTTTTTTGTCTATCATTTTGGGTCTATCGTCGACTTGAACCAATGCTAAATTCCAATGGATCTTTTATAAAATATCCACATTTGCCTTCAAATTTGTCATCATTCAGTCCCGGTCATTTGTTCCAACATCTTTTTCATCAAGCCAACTTTGACAATTCTCAGCTAGATTCACAAATACAATCTATCCTTCGTTCTGACAGTCGTTCTTGGTCCCTATATGCCGAAGTTTTTGATACTCAAAGTCCAGGATTAAACCGTTTTTGGTCTTTTCAACCAGATGGTCTTGGCTTATTTCAATCTGCTCAAATTAGACAAGATTTACAAAAACTAGATCCAACCAATAATAGTTTTTTGGCCGCCTCCTTGCCAGACGGAACCATTCTTCGACAGAATTACCAGGAATCCGGGCAGACAGTCACTCTGTATGGGCTTGTTTCCGTACCCAACAAAGACGTTTTGGTTTATACCGTTGCCAAAAACCAAATTGATTTAGACAAAACCAAAAATCTACTTCCAATTTTAGTCTCAGCTATCTATTGGTCGTTTGCCGGTAACTGATTAGGTTTACTTAATTCCGGCCACATTTCTTTCATCTTTTCCTCTAAATTCAAAATAGAATCAGGAATATTTGTTTGACTCATGGTTAACCCAGCAGCTGCCGGGTGTCCACCACCTATTGCAAACTTTCTGGCAAATTGTGACACATTATATTTTTCGCCATCTTTAGATCTAAGACTATATTCAACTTTGCCAGGTTCTACTTCCATTCCGCAGGCTGCAATCTCCCAGCCAACAACCTCTTTCAATTTTCCAGAAACCATAGATTTTACATTTGCTCTAGCTTTTTTTACATCTATTCCCAGATTTTGCATTTCTTCGAAGCTGATTGTAGCTACTACTACTTTGCCATTACACAGTTCTACCAGGTGTTTCAGAATTTCCAATTGCAGCAAAAATATTTTCTTTTCTATTGAAGAGCTAAACTTCAACATAAAATCCGACATTTTTGGATTGACACTCCATAAATCAGACGCAATTTTAAGTGTTCTTTCATCAGTTTTTGGAAAGCAAAATCCGCCACTATCCGTATACATGCCAACATATAAATTTGTAGCTATTTCTGGTGTAATTTTTATATTCCATAGTTTTAATATCTCAAAAATTTGTTCGCAGTTTGATCCATATTCTTCAGATACCAGTTTCAAATCAGCTCTTATTTGATTATAGTGATGATCAATTACCACCTTCTTATTTGAAGGGATTGAATCTTCCGCCACAATCGAGGACACCATATTCCAAGCAGCACTGTCTTGAATTAAAAACAAATCAAAATCTTCTATGTTTATCTTTTCCAAACCAATAGGTTTAATTGATTTCGAGCCAGGCAACAAACAAAGTCCATAATCAAAAACATTCTCACCCCTAATTATGGTTACCAGTTTCCCTATAGATTCCAATCCCTTAGCCATGGCTAAGGCTCCACCAATACTATCAGGATCTGCATTTCTATGACAATGCAATAATATTTTTTCTGCAGTCTGTATTTTTTCCCAAATCTTTGCGACCACTACCAAATCTAACTTGTTCATTTATTATTATACCCCCGGACTTGGTGTTGGGCTTGGCGGTGGTGGGCACTTCACATTCTTTTCGCTACCAGCTACAAACCATTCTTCCTTTCCGCAAATTTTAGCTTTGATCACCCCATTGGGTGAAATCCAGGTTTCGTCAGGTCTATTATCTACCAGCTTATGAACAATTTGGTTCCAGATTGGAGTAGCACCACTGACTCCAGAAGCCACCCAACTCATTGGTGTGTTGTCGTTATTTCCAACCCAAGACGCAACCAAATATTTAGGTGTCCAGCCAATTGCCCAGTTATCACGCAAGCTATTTGTTGTTCCTGTTTTAACAGCCACTGTCTTTCCGGGAATTTTTAATTTGGAACCATAACCAAAGATTGGTGCTCTGGCTGAATCATCACTTAAAGCCATATTAATCAAAAATGCGTATTTATCCTCAAAAACTTGTCGTGATTCAACTTGCTTTTGATAAATTGTTTCTCCTAAATAATTTTTTATTTCAACAACTGGGTTTACCTCTACCTTTTTCCCTAAATTGGCAAATATCGAGTATGCCTGTGCCAGTTCAGTCATTTGTACTTCTCCGGCACCCAAAGCCAAAGACAGTCCAAATCTGCTTCTATCTTGCCAACTATTTATACCCATTTTTTCAGCTAAATTTATCATATTATCCACACCATTTTGCTCCAACAATTTCACTGAAGGAATGTTTAGAGAAGATGCCAGTGCAGTTTTTAAACTAACCCTGCCCAAAAATTTCTTATTATAATTTTGGGGGGTGTATGGTTTTTGTCCAGGAATTTTATAAGTAATCGGGGAGTCATCTATGCTACTTGCCAAGGTTTGACCATTCATTAGGGCTAAAACATAATTAATTGGTTTGATTGAGGAGCCTGGTTGTCTTAGGGCAGTTGTAACATTAAATTTTCCATCGATGTCTTTGGCATAATAACTTTTTGAACCACTCATTGCCAAGACATTGCCATTGGTTACATCTAATATTAAAGCTGCCCCATTTTTTATTCTCAAACTGTTAACTCTTGCTACCTCCGAAGCAACTGCCAAATCGCTAAACTTTTGCAATTCGCTGTCTAGAGAAGTTGTAATATTTAATCCTGCGAAGTCAAGGCGTCCGTAGCCAAATTTTTTCTCCAGAAAATCCTTTACATAAAAAACAAAATGAGGGGCTTCAATATCAATCTTTGAATTTTCAATCACCAATTCTGTATTGGCAACTTGCTGTGCCTCATCCATAGTCAAATTGTGATTTTTAATCATTTCTTCCAGTACACGTAATTGTCTCTTTTTTGCTGCTTCCCAATTAGCTCCAGTAGGAGAGTAAGCACTAGGGGCAGCAGGTAATCCAGCCAAAAATGTGGCTTGAGCTATATTAATATCCCACACATCTTTTGCAAAATATTTCTGGCTTGCCTCCTGCACGCCGTATATTTCTCCACCATATGGAACCTGATTAAAATATCTCTCAAGTATTTGTTCTTTTGTAAGTTTCTGTTCCAAAATTACTGCTAAAACTATCTCTCTAATTTTTCGTCTCCATGTTTTTTCTTTGCCAAGTAAAACATTTTTAACCAATTGCTGGGTTATGGTGGACCCTCCTTGTACTTCATCATTTCCTTTATCTCTAAAGTTAACCCACAATGCCCGCACAATTCCTTTGATCGAAAAACCATGGTGATTAAAAAATTCTTTATCTTCAATCGCCAAAGTTGCTTGGATCAAAATTGGCGGTATCTTTGCAAGCGGAACCCAGGTCCGGTGTTCGTTTTGGTAAAATACGTATAATATTCTCCCATCTTTATCTTTTATTCTCGACGATAGGGCAGGTAGGTTATAAATCTTTTCTAGACTTGGCAAATCCCTTAAGCAGGATTTATAAAGTAGCCAAAAAGACAAAGATAGAGCAAAAAAAACAATAGTTATAGTAATAAGACCAATCAGTCCGAAACAACCGATTCTAACGGATCTCAAATATTTCAAAATTATAGTTATCATCCAATTTCCAATCCAATAAAATGGATAGCCAATGGCAATAAGAATTTTTGCAAAAAACGGCAACATGCGCAAATATACCTTACTTTTGATTATATTGGTACTAGGATGTTAGCGTGCGCAATCCAGACAAGCAGGGCCAGAAACCGGATCTATTATAACTTGCTTATCTTGCCATTCAGCATTTGGATTATTTTCTCCCTCTTTTATTACTTTATTGTTAGTTTTATCGATAAGTATTTTTTGAGTAGTAATTTTCAAAACAGGTGGAATCGTTCCCTTTTTAAAATATTCATTTTTTGAGTCACAACCCTCCTCGGGAACCAAGCCTCCTGTAATGTTGCACACAGTCTTTTGTATTATTTCTGTTGGTTGTATAGTCTTCTTTGCAGGTTTGTCACCCAACCAATAAGTCATGACTTTATTCCAAATAGGTGCTGCCCCAGTAGTCCCCGAAACAATCTTGCTCATTTTTGTATTATCACTATTGCCAACCCAGCTAGTCACTACCCAGTCAGGGGTATAGCCAATTGTCCAGTTATCGCGCAAGTCGTTCGTAGTTCCAGTCTTTACGGCAACTTCTGGATGACCTTTAATATTCAAAAGCGAGCCTCTGCCAAAAACCATTCCCCTGGCTCCGTCATCGGACAGTATATTGGTGATAATAAACGCTGCTTCTCTGGATAATACTCGTTCTCCCTCTAAAATAGACATTTCACTCAAAACTGTATTTTGCTTGTCTACAACCTTCAGTATTGAATTCAAATCCTGTCTTACTCCGCCATTTGCCAGAACCCCATATGCCACATTCATATCAAGCATTTTCACTTCACCCCCGCCCAATGTAAGACTTAGTCCATAATTCTTTGGGTCGGTAAAAGTACTGATTCCAAAAGCTGATGCTGAAGCAATAAATGTTTCCAAACCATTTAGTTTCAACACTTTAACGGCAGGTATATTTAGAGAGTTACCAAGTGAATTTCTGACTGATTGTATTCCGTGATATGCATTCCCATAGTTAGTAGGACAGTAACTTTTTTGGTTAACTTGACCAAAACAATAAGGTTCATCCTCAAAAACAGTAGCAGCTGTTATTTTACCCATATCGATAGCCACAGCATAGTTAAGAGGTTTTATAGATGATCCTGGTTGTCTTAGGCTTGTAGTTATATTAACCTGCCCGTCAATGTTGGTATCAAAATAATCTTTTGATCCAACCATTGCCATTATCTCACCGGTTTTTGCTGAAGTGACCAGTACTGCCCCATTGCCAACACTCGCATTTCGTGCCTGCAAACCATTTATCTCGCCAGCAACGGCCTCCTGAGCAAAATTGTATAAATCAAGATCTAAGCTGGTTGTTACTTTCAGACCACCTTTTCTGACCCTTTCTTCTCCAAACTCCTTAACCAGCTCATTTCTGACATAAAACACAAAATGGGGAGCATGTATATTTTTTGCCTTAGTTGCGTAGGTTAGTACCTCTGCCTTTGCTTTGGCCTCTTCCTCTGGTGATATCATCTTAAGCTCTTTCATTCGCTCCAACACCATCTCTTGTCTAGCCTTAGCTTTCTCAGGATATAAAAAAGGAGAATATTTAGTAGGTGATGCTGGCAGTCCAGCCAAAAGTGCTGCTTCAGCCAAGCTTAACTGGTTTAGATTTTTACCAAAAAAGTTTTGAGCCGCCGCCGCCACACCCCAAACTGTACCACCATACGGAATCCGATTAAAATACATCTCCAAAATTTGGTCTTTAGAATAAATCATTTCAGCAGCAATTGTTAACACCGCCTCTTTTATTTTTCTCTGCAGGGTTCTTTCTGGGGTTAATCTAGTATTTTTGATCAGTTGTTGTGTAATTGTAGATCCACCTTGTCTTCTCCCAAGAAAAATAGTCCTAAACATTCCTCTTAACAGCCCTTTGATGTCAAAACCAACATGTTGGTAGAAATTAGCATCTTCAATTGCCAAAGTGGCATTTTTCAAATTACCTGGGATATCGCTAATCCCAACACTGATTCTGCTTTTTTCTGCAAAGAGTTCATATAATTGTTTGCCATTCCTATCATAAATTAAGTTTGATTCAGCATAGTCATCTGAGATAAAGTTAGATGTGTTTCCAATTGCATTGCCTACCCATTTGTAAGCCAGGCTACTTATGACTATGGCAAACATTAAAAAGACAATTAGAACCCAAACAAGCCATTTCTTATTCCTCAACCGTCGCAAATGTTTCATTCCACTTATTGAAATTATCTAACCACACTGATTTTTGATCGTCTTCAGGGTTAATTGTTGAATTTGGGAAGTTAGAAATAATCATAGCGTATGCTCGTCCACTTTTTAGCATTTGCAATCCCAAATCTTTTACCATATCTTTTTGTCCCTTTATATTGTTCAAACTAAGCCTCATTTCTTCCAAATAATTTGCTGCTTCAGATATAGATTCATAAGTTAGTTTAAATTTAGAGTCTCCCATCAAAGCTACTGCTTCGGCCATTTTCTTGTCAGCCATATGCCCCAACAGCTTTGTTTTTGCTACGGGATCAGTTGTTAGGCGTAGCCAAATAAAATCCCGCATCACCCTAAAGACATAGAAAGGATTTCCAGGCAAAATCCCAACTTCAGGTAGATGATAACTAAGAACGCCGGTGTCTTCTAATTGATCAGCATATACCGGTCTTAATGTTAATAGAACATTATGATATTCATGGCTAGATAAACGCTTAAAAACATCTGGCAAACTTGCCCTTGCCATTGAAACAAACAATATCACCAAAGCCAGAACCATCGCCAAAGCCGTCAAAACCACCCATCCTATTTTGTTCAATTGAAACATTAATTTAGTATAACAAATCCATTTTAGGGATGGAAAAATGCTTGTTTCTTGCCAACCAGCTCTTTTCCACGCCTTTTCATATACCAGCAACTTAAAACAAAACACAGATTGTTAATCATCTTATAGGCAAAATTAGAATCTTTACTAACACTTTTTCCATTTTCTTTCCCCAGAATTAACATCTTATTCTGGTACCCAGTTGCCACAAATTCCCCAATCCACGCGTTCTCTTCTAGAAATAATTTATAAAACATTTGTCCATAAACTACTTTTATTAGAATCGAATCCATGGCATTTTTAAGCACCTTCTTGCTTTCTGGAATTTGCAACTTTCCAACTTCAAGCCATAAATTCAAACATAGCTTATCTTTTTCCACCCCGCCAGGTCGACGTATTTGTATGCCATTAAACCTAGAAAATAGATAAACCATAATTCGAGACAGCCACAAACTATCATTCTCGCAGATGAAAAAGATATCAATATCATCATCTTTTTCCGGATATTCGCTGGCCACTGAACCTGTTATACCAATCATCAAAATTCCAGGTATTTTTGACCAAATTCCACCTGCCTTCTTTGCTTTTTTTAGTTTAGCCAGATAAACACCCTTGAAGTTTTTGTCATATTCATTCTGTTCGATCAAATTAGAACCTACCTTTTTTATCAAAGCATCATCAACCTTTCTAGCCCTTCTCCCAATCAAACGATTCTGTAGCTGATTTAAAGTTATTGGTTTCTTAAATTTCTGTAAATATTCCCAAGTATTCATATATAATACTCATTATACTTCCATGGTCAGAACTATCGACAAAACCACTAAACGCTATCGTCTCTTAGAAACCATACCAGGTGTTGTCGCTTGGCTTACTATTACCTTTCCTGTTTGGGGTGCTTTTTTAGTGCCTCAATTTTTGGCATACTTTGTCATTGGCTTTCTAATTTATTGGCTTTATTTGTCCCTCAAAAACATCCTTCTGGCTAGTCTAGGTTTTTACAAAATACAACAAACAAAGCAAATTTCTTGGCCAGACGCTTACAAAAATGCACCTAGTCTCAGCCTAGGTTGGGATTCAATTTCACATGTAATTTTAATCGTCTCTTACAAAGAGCCCGTCGAAGTTATCAACATGGCCATTTCTTCTCTTAGTAAGCAACAGGATATTAATCTAAAGCAGTTGTATGTAGTTTTGGCTCAAGAAGAACGAGCAGGCAAAGACTCAAACCAAAAAACCATAAAATTTTTCCAAAAAAAATACGGACATTTGTTTGGAGCTTTAGTTTCTTACGAGCATCCAGATAATTTAGAAGGGGAGACAAGAGGAAAACATAGTAATGAAGCCTGGGCTGCCAAGGCCTTTAAGCAAGACTTCCTAATTCCAAAAAAGCTAAAATTGGATCATTGCACACTGACTTCGGCTGATGTTGATACTATTTTTCATCCAAAATATTTTTCGGCCCTAAACTATCATTTTTCAACCGACCCAAACAGATATAAGCGTTTTTGGCAGGCACCAATCTTCTGGCACAATAATATAAATAATGTTCCTGCTTTCATACGCATAATAGGCACAATAGGTAATGTATTGCATATTGCCAATATTCAAGAGCCAGATGGATTGTTCTTTAACTATTCCTGCTATTCTAGTTCATACACACAAATTGACCAGGCAGGCTATTGGGATGTGGATACAATTCCTGAAGATTGGCACATTTTTTTGCAATGTTTTTTTGCCACTGGTGGCCAAACCAAGGTTGAACCTATTTTTCTGCCAACTATCGTAGATGCACCAACTGGAAACTCTTATTTTTCTGCCCTAAAAAGCCGCTACAATCAATGTGTGCGCCATGCCTGGGGGGCAATAGACATTCCCTACACCATTGAACAATCAAGATTACATCCAGAAATTCCACTGCATCTACGCCTGGGTAGAATTTTTAAGCTAGTCCAGACCCATGCCATCTGGTCAAGCAACTGGTTTATTTTAACCTTAGGTACTAGCATCCCTATTCTTCTCAATCCTTCCTTTTTTCAAACCAGCATCGGATACAATTTGCCACGACTCGCTAATCTTATACTGACAATCTGCCTCTTTCCTCTTTTCTTACTAATATTAATGGATTGGAAGCTACGTCCAGTCAATACCAAAAAAGGTGTAAAAATAATTTTACAGAATATCCTGCAGTGGCCATTAATGCCCCTGGCAACCTTGGCAATGTCGACGCTACCTGGCCTAGAGTCGCATACACGTTTGTTATTAGGAAAGCATATTAGTTACAAGAACACCTTAAAGAAATGAAACCCAAGCTGCTATTTTTTCTTTTGGTCACAACTTTCATCCTAAAAATTCCTAGCCTGTTTGAGCCTCCTTGGTATGGAGATGAGGGGATTTATATGACAATAGGTCAAAATATTAATCACAATTTAACTCTCTATAAAGATATTGTAGACAACAAGCCGCCTCTCATTTATTATCTTGCTTCAGTTTTCTCTAGCCAATTTTCCTTTCGTCTACTTTTTTTCTTTATTGGCATAGCCAGCATCTACTTGTTTGCCAAAATTTCCAAAAGTTTCCAAGCCACTATTATCTTTATTCTACTAACACAGACCCCACTCCTAGAAGGCAATATACCCAATGGAGAAAATTTAATGCTTTTGCCAATCTTATTATCAACATATCTACTTTATCGAGAAAAAATAGTTTCTTCTCAAAAAATATTTATTATTGGTCTCATCTCTGGTTTTGCCCTTTTAGCCAAACTTACTTCTGCCTTTGACGTTATCGCCCTGTTTCTACTCATTAGCTTAAAATTTATCAAGCCAAAACTTTCTGGATTTTATTTTTTGGTCGGCTCAGTAATTCCATTTATCTGGATCTCGTTTCTCTTTTTTCTAAACCACACTTTCTTGAATTTTGAGTCAGCAGTCATCACTAACAACTTTGGTTATATTGGTTCTTGGTACACTGGAAACCACACAAGTTTGTATCTTTCCTCAGGGCTTATCATCAAAGGATTATTTGCTATTTTCATTCTGATGCTTGGTCTTTATTTCCTAAAAAAACACCCTAAAAAAGTGATTTCTTTTTACCCAATAATTTGGCTTGTTTTAGCTTATTTGGGCTCAAATTTATCAGGTCGCCCTTATACTCACTACCTAATTCAATTAGCAGCTCCACTAAGTCTTTTATCATTTCAATTTTTGCAAAAATTCCCCAAGACAATCCAAACAATTTTGCTATTCAGTTTTTTCATTTATGTTTTTTCAAAAACCAAAGGCTATTATCTAAATTTTTTGCATGGAAACTACAGCAACAATTATGACTCAAGAGTCTCTAGTATTCAAATGATTTCCAGTCGTATAAGACAAAACACTCAACCATCTTCTTATCTCTTTACTTGGAGTGATGAACCTTATTTTTACTATTTATCAGAAAGAATGCCAGCCTTTCCTTATATTTTACGCTATCACGTAGATGACCGCCAACAAAGATTACCTCTTGTAAAAGCGATTCAAAATCGTTCTGCAGCCGTGGTTATTAGTGCCGCCTATCCGCCTTTTACTGAATTACAAAATCTAATCAATCATTATTATCGACTTGACTACGAATATGGGCCTTACAGTTTATATCTACCACGCTAATGTTTAAATCATTTGTTCTGTTTTGGTTAGACCGTAACTATGCCAACAATTTACGACTTAATATGTTATTACTCTTAGCTCAAATTGGTTTAATCACATATTTTTTCACTCGTCTGCCTCCACAAATTCCATTGTATTACAGCCTTATCTGGGGAGAAGATAGGCTAGGTGCTACTGGCACCCTTTTTTTGTTACCAGGCTTTTGCTTATTTGTATTTACACTAAATACTATTTTGGCAGCAATCATGGCTGGTAATCAAAAAATCCTCTCCAAAATTCTTCTTCAATCGAGCACGATTCTTAGTATCCTTGCATTAATTGCTTTATTAAATATTCTAAGAATCACTCTGTAAAATGCCAATTTTTTTCGTTGTTTGGTCTTTTAGTTTTTTGATTTCCGTATTAATTACCCCCATAACAATTGCTGTCTTTCGCCATTTTTGTTGGGTTGAGGACCCCATCCGCAAACAACAAAAAAGTGGTAATGCCACTGCACTTTATCCAGTTCCCCGAGGTGGAGGAATTCCAATTTTCTTTGCCATCTTACTTTCCATGCTTTTATTCTTAACTCCCAATAGCCGTACTTTGGCCGTTCTTTTTTCAGCCTTTTTCACACTTCTTGTTGGACTCATAGATGACTTGTTCGACCTTAGTCCACGACTGCGTTTATTTACCAATTTACTTTCTGCTCTAATCATTGTTGCTTCAGGTGTTGGGATTGCCTACATCAGTAACCCTTTCCATTTGGGTCAAGTAATTGATCTGGCTCATCCCCAAATTTCTTTTTATCTACTCGGACAAACAAGAACCATTTGGTTTATATCGGATTTACTTGCGCTTTTTTGGATTGTCTGGTGCACCAATATTGTTGGTATGGCTGCCGGGATTGAAGGACAGCTACCTGGTTTTGTTGGCATCTCATCATTTTTTATTGGTATTTTGGCCCTACGCTTTGCTTCTGATCCATCCCAGCTACCAGTAATAGTCTTGGCAAGTGCTCTTTCTGGCGCTTTTATTGGTTTTCTTCCATATAATTACTATCCTCAAAAAATTATGCCAGGTTATTCAGCCAAGAGTCTTGCTGGATTACTACTTTCCATTTTAGCAATCCTCGCCGGAGCCAAAGTAGCTACTCTAATTCTTGTTCTGTTTTTGCCAATGCTCGATGCGGTTTTTGTAGTTTTCAGAAGGATAAAAAGTCATCAGCCATTTTACATTGGCGATGGTCAACACTTTCATCATCGCTTGCTACAGCTTGGCTATTCCAGAAGAAAAATAGCCATTATCTATTGGATCTGTAGCTTAGTAGCTGGTTTGTTGGCGCTCTCACTAAATAGTCAGCAAAAATTATATACTTTCTTAGGTTTAATTTTATTATTTATTGGCTCTCTTCTGTATTTATTTGCACGAACTCACTCTTCACCCAACCGCTCTCACTCTCAGTGAGTTTAATTTGAACCCAATCTCCTTGATTTAAAACTACTTCGTAGCTTTCTCCTGGTTTTACTTTTTTTATCTCTTCCGAATTAGTATTTGCTTCCCTACGTACCCGCAAAAAACCCGCTTGATTCTTTAAAACCAAAGCCTTTTCCATCGTCGTGGTCTTTTCTGGTTGTACTATTGTTGGTTCATTTACCGTATCTTCTCTGGCTAAAAACCCAAAAACCGACAAAACATAACCTTTGATTAACTTAGCGTAAATATCTAAATCTTTATAGCCTGGGCTGGTCAACCTAATGTGCTTGTCCCCATCTTCCAAACTATCTATCCGCAAGGGAGAAGTTCCATAGGTAGTCCCGTCAATTCCTGCCAGTGCTCCATCGGGGTAGGTTGCCAAAATCAAGCCAGATTTATCTGGCTTTTTGTTTGCCTCAAGTGATAACATGTATCCAGACACGAGCCCTTTTTTCATATTTAGGTCCACCACTGTATCTGTAAAAGGGGACAGTCTTAAATCCTGCTGCCAAGTGGTCTGACCTTCGCTGCCCCATACTAATTTTACCGTGACCATTCCAGCAGTCAGGCTTTTGTTTTTATAAGGAGTACTGCCAGCCTCTTTACCATTTATATAGACTTTAGCCACAGGAGTTGCCAAAATCTCTACTCCAGCCCTATCCGGCGCTGAGCAACCATTCAAAAAGAAAACCAGCAACAATAATACGCCAATACGTATTTTCATATCTCAGTTTAGCAAAGAAAAATACGCTAAAATATTACATGTCTTCTAAAGTCAATATTTTTCAGCTTAGTCGTTGGACAACTAGTTTAGTCTACAATCTCAGCCCTTTTTATTTAACCGGTACAGCTCTATTCACTCTAATAGACGAGACAATAAATGTTTTAAATATCTATGTCTTTGCTAATATTTTTGGACAATTAATCCAAATTGCTGGCCAGTCTTCTCCAAATTTTTCCTCCCTCTATTATTATTTAGGTATAAAAATATTGCTATCCATTCTTCAAAGAGTAAGCCGTTTTTTTCTTCGATATTTTTCTTTTGCTCTTAATTATGATTTGCAGCCAAAGCTTACTCAACATTTTTATCAAAAAATTTATAGTCTAGAAATACAAACCTTAGAAAGACCAGACACTCAAAACAGCATTACCAGAGCAAATGAAGGAGTAATTAATTTTTATAGCTTTACGTCCTCACTTCTAGGCTTAGCTGCCTCAATCTTTCGCTTAACCGTAGCTTCAATTCAACTTTGTCTTCATTTCCCCCTCTTTTTTTTGCTAACTATACTGCTTCGCCTACCTATGTATTTTAACGACAAATATTTTCGCAACAAAAACTGGCAAATTATTAAACAAAATACAGAAAAAAGGCGTAAGGCTAGTCAAAATGGCGGTTATTTATTTAATACAAAAAGTCTCCATGAAATAACTCTAACCAGAGCTTTTTCTTTTTTCAGTCATGAATTCTATGATTTTTTTTATTCTTACAACCGTCAACAAATTTCTCTACGTAGAACTTGGTTTTCCCGGCTATATACGTTGAATATTTTCTCTGATCTAGGTTTGTTTTTAATTTATGCTAAATTAATTTTAGACATAGCTACCCGCAAAATAAACTCAAGCCTGGCAATAACCCTGTATCGGATGACTGAAGTAGTCGATAGTGGAGTTTTTGACACCATTCAAAACGTCAACGAGCTACAAGAACTTCAAGCAAAAATTTTAGATATCTATGATCTATTCCAATTAAAACCCGCTTTTAAAGACGGCAAAACCATTTTACCTAAACAAACCAAAGGTCCTTCAATCAATTTCCAGAATATTTCTTTCAAATATCCCGACGCCGAATTTAATGTTTTTGAAGGTTTAAATCTACAAATAAAGCCTGGAGAAAAGATTGCTATTGTTGGAGAAAATGGGGCAGGAAAAACAACTTTAGTAAAACTAATTTGCCGAATTTATCAAGTAAGTCAAGGATGTATCTATATCAATCAATACCAACTCGATAAGCTTAAAATTAACTCTCTCTATAAAAACTTCGGTGTTCTTTTTCAAGAATATAATACTTATCCGCAGCTAACTGTTGCTCAAAACATTGCCTTGGGGCTACCGGATCGTAAAATCAATTTATCTCGTGTAAAAAAAGCCGCTCGATATGCCTCTGCTACTAAATTTATCGAAGCTTTGCCCAACAAGTACAATCAAATGTTATCTGAAAGTTTCAAAAATGGAATTAGATTGTCTACCGGACAATGGCAAAAAATTGCTCTTGCAAGATTTTTTTATCGTGATTCACCTCTAGTTATTTTTGATGAACCAACTGCTAGTATTGATGCAGTGGCTGAAGCCAAAATTTTTGGACGTATTTATCGTTTTTTTAAAAACAAAACTGTAATTATTATTTCTCACCGTTTTTCTACAGTACGGCATGCTGACAGAATCATTGTTCTTGATAAAGGCAAAGTTATAGAACAAGGAAGTCACGAAGAGCTGTTGTCCCTCAGTGGTCGTTATGCTTCTTCTTTTCGTTTACAAGCTGAAGGCTATATTTTGCAAAAATCAATTTAGATCTTTTTTGTTACTGCTCTAAATCAATTTTCCTTAATACCTCGTACACCTCTTCTGGAGTATCTACTATCTCATATACCGAAGTTTCTTGATTATCAATTTTCATATAATTTGCAATTGGCTCCAAAATATCTCTCCAAAATTCACCCACAAAAATAATTGGTTTATGATTGCCAAAATTAAATTTTGCTTCAGCCCAAACTTCACCAATTTCTGAGATTGTCCCAGTTCCTCCATTAAATATTACATATGCATCTCCTTCTTCCATCAAAGCCCGCAGCCGATCTAAGTATGTACTTCTCACTATCTTAAAATTTGTTTTATCAATATTCTTTTTGTATTGACCTTCGAAATTTTCTCCCATATTAATTCGTCCATCAATTACCACTGCTCCCACACGGCCACCAACTTCTTGGGCACCGGCAGTAGCCGCATACATTACTCCAGGACCGCCTCCATTAACAATCACATAGCCTGCCTTTGCCAATATTTTTGCTGTCTCAAAGGCAAGTTTATAATGAGTATCAGTTGATTTTGCTTCTGCATCTCCAAAAAACACTACCTTTTTTACAGCTCTATTAGTTTTTGCCAAGCTCATAGCCCCTCCCCATATATGCGGCGTCAATACCAGCTTCTTCTAGCTTTACTAATTTATCTGGGCTTATTCCTCCATCAACCCCAATTCTAAAAGGAATTCCCATTTCTTCTTGTAATTGTTTTGCTAATTTGATTTTGTCAAAGACAATTTCGTCAAATTCTGCATCCATAAATCCAGCTTTCCTAGACATCAAAAGAACATCATCACAATCGATTGGGATGTCTACAAGCGGCGTTTTTGTATCAAAAGCTAAGCCTGCTTCAAATCCCATTTCATGAGCTGCCTCGAGAAATGCAACCGGATCAGACATTATTTCAATTTGCCCAATCACTCTAAGTGCCCCAATCTCCTGACATTTAGCCAACCATTTTATCGGTTCTTTGACCAACAGATGCACTTCCCAGACAAATTCACTAGCATACTCATAACCAACAAGATCTTCCAAAGGAAAACTCTTACCTTCACAAAATTGCCCATCAGTTACGTCAATTTGCACAGTAGCTGATTTACCGCGCAAGCTATCCAAACGATTTTTTGCAGCCACAGTGTCCTTTTCCATTACAGTAGCAATTATTTGCATATTTATTTCCCAACAACCAACATCCCCATTTCAACCAATCTGCAACTATAACCATATTCATTGTCATACCAGGCACCAATGGACACCATATCTTCATCCAGTACCTTTGTCATTCTCGTATCAATCACGCATGAAGCATTGTTTCCGATAATGTCAGAAGACACAATTGGATCATAAGTTATCTTTAGCTTTCCAACTAAACTGGGGGATACTGCTGCCTCCTCTAAAATAGAATTAATTTCTTCAATTGTTACTTTTTTAACCATCTTAAAAGTAAGGTCAGAATAAGAACCACAACTAACGGGAACTCTAATCGCACTGCCTCCAAATCTGCCTTTGGCCTCTGGATAAGCGGCAATTACCGCTTCGGCTGCTCCTGTGCTGGTTGGTACTATGTTTTGTGCTCCGGCCCTGCCTCTTCGCACATCACCAGCCACGGCACCATCAACAATAGATTGGTTGACCGTATAGGCGTGCACAGTAGTAAGTACTCCTTTTTCAAAACCTATTTTTTCATCGATTAGCTTAACAATCGGCGCTACGCAATTAGTCGTGCAAGAACCATTTGAAACCAATTGCTGTCCTTTGTACCTATCGTCATTTACACCCAGTATAAATACTGGAATGCTAGGATCCTTGGCTGGTGCCGAAATTACTACCTTTTTAACGCCATTTTTCAAATGACCTTCTGCTTTTCTGTCAGTAAAAACTCCCGTACATTCTAAAACTACATCAACTCCATATTGAGTCCAAGGAATTCTATTAACATCTCTTTCGCCAAGTACTGGTATCTCACTAAGGCCTAGTTTTAATCGACCAATCTCCTTGCTTTTTTTTGCTTCAATAGCTTCAACCTTTGCTTGTATTTTCTCATGAACAGAATCGTGCTTTAAAAAATAAGCAATATCCAAAACAGGCACCGAACCGGTAGTATTTACGGCAACCACTTCTACATCGTACCCCTCTCTCCAAATTGCTCTAACTACCCCCATTCCAATCCTCCCAAATCCATTGATTCCAATCCTGATTTTATTCATACTTCCATCATAATGTTTTTTTCTTTTTTTTGCACCATGTTATTATTAATCTATGAAAAACACTTATTCTGTATCTTTCGGTTCCAAATCACAAAATAAAATAATGGGTTTAGTTTTAATGGGAATTTTTCTGACTTTTGGTTTTATCTTCTGTTTTATGACTTTATCTGCTCCCACCCAAAACGATCCTACATTTGCAGTAATTAAATATCCACTGGTTTTGTTTGGCCTAATTATTACTCTTCCAGGAGTTTATATGGGATATCAATACTTAACCAACAAAGTAAAACTAAAAATTAAATCCTCTAAATAGTCGCTATTTCTACAGCTGGCAAAGCCTTTTTACTTAAAAATTCCAACATTGCTCCGCCGCCGCTACATATCATGTCGATTTTATCCATGGCCCCAAATCGTCTTATGGCAGCTGTTGTATCGCCACCAGCCACAATTTTTTGTGCTCCACTTTGCTCCACTAGTTGAATTAAGGCTCTGGTCCCCATGCTATTTTCTTCTTCCTCCCATTTACCAGCACTTCCAGCCCAAATAATAGTTTCTGCAGTTTGCAAAATCGGAGATATTTTATTCAATGTAGACTCGTCAATGTCCAGGCCATTTGCGGTCAAGCTTCCCACTATTACTTTTGGAGTCAAAATTCCCAAATTTACTTCTTTTGGCAAAACTCCAACTAGTATTATGCAATCTGCAATCTTTTGTAAATCTTCTAAATAATCTAGCTTATCTATTTTTGCACCACCAAGGATAACTACCATCGGCTTTTTTGGGTTTTCGATAACAGCTCCCATAGTCTCGTATTCTCTAATAAAATCAAAACCAAAATAAGTAGGCAATAATCTGGCAACATTCATATAACCACCACTTCTATGTGCCATTGCAAAAGCATCTTGTACATAAACTTCCGCCAAAGTCGCCAAATAATTTGCCAAATCGAATGTCTCTTCTAATTTGTTTTCAAAGAATTTCATATTTTCCAAACACACAACATCAGCAGCATCTATTGCCAAATCAACTGTTTCCAAATTTAGCACTTCTTCAACGAATCTCCCAGAAACTTCCATTTCAGTCTGTTCGTTAATTAAAGACATTAACTCAGCATATACTGGCTTTAGACTATATTTTTCATCCCAATGATCCGGTCGTCCTAATTTTCCAACTACAATTATTTTACATTTTTTCTCTAAAAGTTTTCTTATTGTCGGCAGGCTTTTTACAAGTCGACTGTTATCAGCAACCACTCCATCCTCCATTGACAGGTCCAGATCCATTGATAACATCACTTTACTATCCAAAGGCACCAATTCAACGGAACGCAGTTGTCTCATATTTTTGTATTTTTCTCAGTCTTCTAACATATCGCTCTTCTGTGCAAAATGGAGTTTCCAAAAAAGTGGCAATCATTTCTTTTAGCTCATCTAGACTGTGTAGCTCGGCAGCCAAACACAAAACATTGATGTTATCATCTCGTCTTGCAGCCATTGTTTGTTTAACGCTTCCGCATAGCCCAGCCCTGATACCAGCAACTTTATTGGCAGCAATACTCATGCCAACGCCAGAAGCGCACAATAAAATACCAAAGCCGTTACTTGACGCGACCCCTTCACTTACTCTAATTGCAATATCAATATAATCATCTTCTGGATCATGGGTTAAACTGCTATAGTCATGAACTTCTACATCCTTACTCTTTAGCCAACTATTAATCGGTTCTCGAAACAAATATCCTCTATGGTCAGCTCCCATATAAATCACACTCATACTATCATTCTAAACCAACAGCCCTTTCAATATCAAATTTATCGCAAAACAATCCTTTCTTTTCGCCTAAAATTAATTTCCGCAAACTTTTTTCACTTGTCAGTACCCAAATGGGCAACCGATAGTAGAATTCAATCTTTTTTAAGAGATCATCAAGACTGGATCCTTGCAAAAAGTGCTAACCTTCCAACCATTTCTGAAATCAGTTCTCTAAAAAAAGTCTCAATTTTAGGAGAGATCTATGATAACAAATACTTTGATCCAAACAGTTTTGCAAAACACTACAAATCTCAAGCCAGAATATTGATCAGCAGCGAGCTTGAAAAGCTATGTCAAATCTACAATTTTTCTTATAATCAACTACGCCTTGGCAATCAACGTTCTCGCTTTGGCAGCTGTTCCGGTCGAAACAATTTAAACTTCAACTGGCAGATTATTTTTTTACCCCACATGATCTTTCGCCATTTACTACTTCATGAATTAGTCCACACCAAAATAAAAAACCATAGTCCATATTTTTGGTCCGAATTAACAATTTGTGATCCCAATACTAAAAAAAACAACACCTGGCTCAAAAAAAATGGAGCCAGGTGTTTTTATCTACCAACTAACTAATTACTCTTCCTGCACTTCCACCAGCTCTGCCATAGCAATCTCAGTCTTGAGCAGTTCTACACAGTGCATGGCGCTTTCCTTAGAGGCATATACCTCGCTCCACACCAAAGGCTCGCCATTAGCAGCAACTACTTTAACATGATACTTACCATCTTTTTTAGCAATTACTTTTATTTTCATTGTAATCTTAATTTATAACTACCCAATCATACATCAGATTTTAGAATATGGCATATAATTATTTATGATTAAACTAACCAAATTTTCTACAGCCTTTTTAATTCTTATCATTTCCAGTTTAGTGTTTACTTCTTTCCTCTGGTTTGTACTTGTTCTATCGCCTTTCAAAGCCTCCGAGTTGGCTATCCAAATCCCAAAAATTCTAAACACCAAAATTCTGGCCACTTTGCCATCTGATTTACAAATCCAAGCCAATAACGGCCAGGTTCAACTAAATCAAGCAAGTCCTACTTGTTTTTTTGAAGGTCTAATTTACGATGCCAAAGCCAAACCAGATTCTTCCCTACTCAGACTACCTATTTATCCAGGTACAGCATGTGCTCCTGGGCTTATCCTTGGCTCTACTTTTTTAATGATCAAGGACAAAGATCATTCTACTCGAATCTATGATATTCCCCGTAATTTAAACTTTTCTATAACTGCCGGTGAGATGCAGCAATTTGTTCAAAATTCCATCCCACTTGCCTTACCTATACTTACTACTCTTTATTACATTGTTCCCATCTTCATGTTATTACCAGTAATATTTTTATTTTTAGTTAGTTCTCTTTTTTACGCTACTATTCTGTCCATTTCCCAAAAATTTTTCCATCTCCACCCCAGTCTAAATTTTGGTCATAATTACGCCTTCTCCCTGTCTATTTTTTGCTTACTAAATTTATTTTTCCTATTTCTTGTCTCTGCAGGCATCCATTTATCATTTCCTTTTCTCAATACTATTCTAATTCTAATCTGTTATCTAATTCTATCTACAAAGCAATCTCAATCCCCACAGGACAGTGATCCGATCCCATTATCTCGGCATAAATCTCGGCCGAAGAGATCTTCTCCTTAAGCATTTTAGATACCAATACATAATCAATTCTCCAACCCACATTTCTAGCTCTGGCTCCGCCCCAATGTGTCCACCAAGTATAGTATCCATTTCCTTGTTTAAACAATCTCAAAGTATCTATAAATTCGGCTTTTATAAAGTTTTCAAAGCCATTTCTCTCTTCAGGGGTAAACCCTTTTTTGCCAGTATTTTCTTTTGGTCTGGCCAAATCCATTTCTGTGTGGGCTACATTTAAATCGCCACAAAAAATGACTGGTTTTTTTTCTTCCAATTTTTTGCAATATTTACAAAACTCCTTGTCCCATTTTTCCCGCAGGGGAATACGAGATAAGTCATCCTTGGCATTTGGTGTATATACGCAAACTACAAAAAATTTTTCAAATTCGGCTGCAATCACCCTTCCTTCTTTTATTGGGTCACCGTATTTATCGGCCAAATTTAAATTACAATTCATGTCATATTCTACCGAAATGGGTTCAATTTTAGAAAATATAGCCGTTCCGGAATAGCCCTTTTTTTGCGCGGAATTCCAATACTCTTTGTACTTGAGAAAATCAATTTCTGCCTGCCCTTGCTCCGCCTTAGTTTCCTGTAAACACAAAATATCCGGATCGTATTTTTCCATCAGCTCTTGCAAATTACCTTTCTTCACCACAGCCCTTATGCCATTTACATTCCAGGAGATTATTTTAGTCATCATCTATTTTATCAACTCGTCGTCTTCACTCTTCCATACACTGTAAGTAGTCGTGGTAATACTTCTGATACTTTAGCTACATCCGCCAAATAGTAGCGACTATCGCTTTCACCTCTAATAACGCTTCTGATTTTTTCCAATACTCCAATTTCTCCGATTTCCCTGTGCAATGATCGTTTTTTTTGGTCAGATTCTTCGTTTACGGCCACAGTTGCCATTTTTTCATCTCCAAAAATAAAATGCATATCATTCGACACTAAAGCTTGGATGGTTGGTTCTACTACACTACCAGATAAATCAAGTAAGTTTACAATTTGGCCATCCCCCAAAGCTTTTCTAAATTCATTTTGGACCGCTTCCAATCTATTCGAAAATTGAGCCATTTTTTGCCTATCCAATGACCTACTGCCACCCATTTCCAATAGTCTGGATACTACTGCTTGTTTGATTATTTTTCTCATTAAATTACTTTCTCCAAATTTAGCCACAAGGCGGTTTGTTACAAATCTTAGTTTATCGTTCAACTCCCTTATGCCTGGACGATCAGTAGTCAACTTAAATGGGACTGCTAATTCTGAAGCTTGAGCAGGGGCACCACCCCAATACAAGTGCATATCCTTTAGACAGCACATATATTCCCAAGCTTCCTTCTGGGTAGCAAAAGCTTCATCCTTACCCAGCTCGTCTGGTTCTTTATCATTCTTATAGAATATCTTCTCAAACGCCTGTTTGACCAACTGATAGTCTTTAAACCCTCCATTACTCCAGGAAATTGCCTCCACCCCCGGTCTGGCTTCCTCGGGTATTTGTTGATACAAAAATCGTCTAGCTACCATGTCTGCCCTCAAGCTTGATATATGTTTTTTCTCCTTAGGTTCCAAAGTTATCACTATATCAGCACCATCTTTTTTTAAAAATTCCAAGGCAGATAGTTTGTTTTGCCCCTCATGTTTCTCTTCAGGTGATAGCTCGCTCGACAAACTGAATAAACCATTTGTAAATCCTTGATTATTACTTCTTTCTGTCTTGTTTCCTGCAATATCGCCATTCCAAGATATTCCACCGTGATAAAAACTAACTTTTTTACCATTTTCTACCGCCCATTGCATTAATTGATTTAGGTCATGTATCTCTGTCGGCATAAGTGCTGTTTTCTTGTCTGCAAAAACCGAAATCTGCAATTGTTTCTCTTTGCCCACACCTTGTTTCTCATACTCTTTGGCTAGCCCATCACTAAATTTATCAGAAATTTCCCTATGCTTTTCAAAACTTGTTGGTAAAAGTTCTTTTCCATCATGACCCATTCTTCCATTATAGTCATTCAATGTTAAACTTGCCTATGTCTCAAAAACCCTTGCTCTCCCAAGCCGACGACCTCCTAATTGCCATTGATCGCTATTGGGAATCTTCCAATCAGCCCAAAACCTATCCCGATACTACTCTGGCCCAACAGTATTTCAACCAAGCCCAGGATTTGATTTCCAAGATATCCATAACTCCATCTGCAGATCCCTTGACTAATTTACTCGAAAAAGAAGCCGGTCGGGTTTTGGCCAACTGCCAGCAAGAACTTGCTGACAGCCAGCAACAGAAGCAACCAGACTTTGCAACTGCCCTCTCTATTCTAGGTATCCAAGAATCAGAGCTAGGTTTTATCGAAGAATGGCTTTCGGAAAATCTTTCCAAAGTCAAAGAAGCCAACGCCCGTCTAATCAATCAGTTCTCCAAACAAAACCTAATTTACGTGCCCTTAGGGATTAATAGTCTTCGGGAACAGGCGGAAGGTTTAGTCAACCACTCTATCCAAACTTTCTTATCTGTAATGAATCAAGATCTATCCTATTTGCCCGGAATTACCGAGCTAAAAGACATGAACTACATTTATTCTGCCAACAGCCTAGAAGATCGCGATTATCATAGCTTCAATATGTTGCTTGTATCTATAGGTGTTAAATACATTACAAGAATCTATCAAGGGCAAGTTTATCCCATTCCTGAAAAAACTTTGGCTACCCTGGCTCACGAGATTTTAGGGCACGCCCGTAATTTTGCTGCAACTCGTAACGCAAGTTCTTTGCCAAAATACATGAGTCAAGTAAGTTCTCGTTTTATGTCTCTGCGACCCAACACAGAATCTATTGCTGGTTATTTTGAGAATCAGGTCTTTCAGTATTTTCAAAATCAACCACACCTTTATTCCAAATTCAATTATTCTATACCTCTTGATGAAGTGATCAAAGAGCACGAAGACACCAGCTTAATGCTCAAGTATATAAATTACAAGGACTGGTTTGGAATCTATGTTGTCGGGAAAACAGGACGTGAAGATAAAAACAACCAACATCAAATGCTCTCAAAATACTGTATTAACCCAAAAAGTGCTGGTTATACTATAGATTATTACCATCGGAATAATGCCTTTGATGCTTATACTGGAAATTTAAAACTAAGTTATATCCGTGAAATAATTTATGCCTTCCAGCAGGTTGAGCAAATCATGGCATCTGTTCCTGAAGATCAAAAATCAGCTGTGGAAAAAACAGTTCTAACTGGTTATTGGACCCGGCAGGGGATTAGTGACTGGCTAAAATTTTCACATCCCGACCTAAAATTCTAATTAGCCAACTATTATTTTACTGACCTTCATTTCCATAGTATAACTAATTATGACTACTAAAAATTTGTTTTTGCTTTGTGCCACCATTTTTCTGTCCGTTTTTTTCTTATCCAAAACCGGTTTTTCCATTCGTCAAGTTGGAGGTACTTTGGATTCTTCTGGAAAAATTAGTAACACCATTTCCACAATTGGTGATGGCAAAGTATATGTAGAACCAGATATGGTTAATTTAGCTTTGTCTGTTTCTGAGCTGGATTCAACTAGTGCCCTGGCTCTGGACAAAGTCAATAAAAAAATTTCTCAGGCTTTAAGTATGGCTAAAAATGCTGGTCTTAAAGATGAAGATATTAGTACCACTAACTTGAGTATCTATCCCGAATATGATTGGTCTGCCGGTCGAAGTCGGCTTATTGGTCAGCGTGCCAGCCAAAGTCTCAATTTAAAAATAAAAAATATTGGCTCCAAAGCTGAAAAAGCCACAGCTTTAATTGATGAACTTTCTACAATTGAAAATATTCAAATTTCTAGTATTAGTTTTGATATTAACGACAAAACCAAATATTTCGCTCAAGCTAGAGAATTGGCCTTTGCCAAAGCAAAGCAAAAAGCAACTGAATTAGCTGCTTTATCTGGAGTCTCTCTAAAGAAACCAGTATCTATTAGTGAAGCTAGTTATGATCTTCCGACTCCTCAGGTTTATTCAAACGTCGCTGCTTTTAAGTCTGCTGCAGCTGAAAATGCTCCTGCCACCGCCCTCCCTAGTGGTCAAATTGACATCACTAGCACACTCAATATCCTCTGGGCTATTGAATAGTTTGCTACAATAAACCCAAACCAGCGGTGGCCGAACGGTCAGGCAGCGGTCTGTAAAACCGTTTTGAGTAGGTTCGACTCCTACCCGCTGGACAAACATAAATACAGCCTTACTTACGTCATTATTTACAGATAAATTTTGGTGTTAAAATAAAGCGCTCATGTCAAAACCATTTGAACGATTAAAAGTCTATTATTCCGGCTCAATCAAAGGTACTCCAGAACCTGACCCAGAATTTGCTTGGAAATTAGTACAATATATGGCTCAAAACGGGGCTGATGTTTTAAGCGAGCATGTCGCCGGTCGTAGTCAACAAGAAATGGATAAAATTAGAGCCCGAAGAATTGGTGTGACGATAGAACAATTAAAAAATAATCCAGAACCCTGGATTGGTATTCGTCATCAAGATTTGGAATGGGTCAACGAGGCTACACATGTTGTTGCTTTGGTTAATGCCCCTAGCCTAGGTGTTGGTATGGAAATTCAGAGAGCCCTAGATAAACCAAAACTTGGAATGAACGAAACCCCGATACTATGTTTGGTTCAGGAAAATGTATTACCAAGTCTGAGTTATATGATTAGAGGCGTTGTTCCGCAAGAATCACCAACATTTCAACTTAAAACCTATCAAAATTTGGAACAGGCCCAAGAACACATTTTTTATTTTCTCACCATTGGAAAATAGTTCTACTCTTCTTACTCTGGTAATTAGATACGCGAATAACTTCCCTCAAGTTCTGTGCTTGGTATAATCGGGGACAGGACCTCGTAGATGGACAATAAATTAGAATAGATTTGGTTCCGTGCTACGCCGATCCTCCGGACAGAACTTAATTTAATCGAAGTAGACTTTATACTGATTTGTTACACTCAGCTTTTGATATACTCCTTCGCATGACTCATGCTAGAACTCTTTATCGGGAGCGTAGTTTAATATGTAAATCGCTTGCAACCAGAGAAGCATTTTTCGATACAGGCACAATACCTTGGTCCACATTAACCAAAGAGGTTAGTGATAGTAAGATAATAACGGTTCGTGGGGCTGGATCAATTAATGGTATTGACCTGCCAGAGGCCACTAGATTACTTAATGATGAATTAATTCCTAGAATTTCTAAATGCCTGGTCACACAGCCAGTTGCAATTTTTTACGATGGAGACCAAGACAATCCACTAAAGCCAGACGTTGGTTTTATTACAGGTAGATTACTAGATCGATTCGGTAATAACCAACAGGGGGTCACTTTTTTCGTCGCCCAGAAAAGAAGTTGGTATTACCCAGATAGACAAAACAGAAATCTACAAAATAATAATGGGCAAGACTATGTTACCTACATATTTGAGGATGATACTTATAAGGGTGATCACAGCTCTTTTACACAAGCTGAAGAGTTGGTTGGGTTAGAAGGATATGAACAGTGGTATATTGGAGCTTTGGGGAATATCGCTACCGAGCAATTATTGGACTTTAACAAAAAAATTCCGAGTGGCCAGAAACGAAAGGCGGTATTGTTTCGGGCTAGAAACAATACAAATCTAGAGCCAGAGTTCCGAGAGATGTTACACGTTGCAAGACAAAGAAATGACGGCCCTGGAATTACAAAATTTGAAAACGCAATCACTCAGCGACAAAATATTTACGGCGTCGGTTGGAACAACTGTGGAATACCATGTATAGACAGAAGTAATTTAAGTAATCTCGATTTAGAATTTGTTATTCCCCGGTAAAAGTAAATTCATGTTGAAGACTTTTTTCTCTTATCGTAGTTTTTACTTTTCTCTACTTTTTTCTACGTCTACCAAATTTCCCTTCTAAAATGACTTATCATTTGGATCAAGGGCTTCACCTTTTTGCAACTTCAGACCGTTGGATCTAGTTTTAAAATCCGGCTGTCCCAAAAATTATAATATTGCCTCCGCTCTAAGCGGAGACACTCGCTTCTATGATTTAAGATTCTTACTAATCAAATTATCCTGTACGAACTCAAAAAAGATATTTGATTCCAGAGTATAATCAGAAATATGAATATTCAACAACTCCTAACCCAGGCTACTCAATCCGATAATTTACAAAATATTTCCGACAAAACCAATACGCCCCCTGATGCTACCGAACAAATCATAAAACTGGCAGGTCCACTCTTGATTGGGGCTCTGGCCAACAACACCAAAACAGATCAAGGAAAACAAGCCCTACACCAAGCCGTAAAAACTAAACACACAAAAACAACTGCTAATGGTGATTTGTCTACTATCTTGCAGAATGTCGATATGCAGGATGGAGCCAAGATCTTAGGTCATATTTTTGGCTCCCAACAGGAACAAGTCACCCAAAAAGTAGCCCAAAAGGCAGGTGTTGATTCAACCCAGGCAACTAACATTTTGTCAGTTCTGGCACCCATGATTTTGGGAAATTTAGGTAGCCAAGTTGAATCACAAAATCAAACCCCAGACGATTTGGCTACTACTGTCCAACAGCAGGCTAGCGGCTTTGATCTAAATTCTTTGGCCACCAGCTTGCTAGATCAAAACCATGATGGTTCCATTGTCGATGACCTTGCCAGCATGGCCCTAAAAAAGCTTTTTGGCAGCCAATAGGATTTTTTAAACAAATCTGTTATAATCGCCAATTGTTTAGCGAAGTTCCGCCTGTTTGACCACAGCTTTTAGCTTTTGAATTTTGCTTTCCAATTTTTTGTATGTACTACAATTCATCTGCTCGTCGACGTGGCGGTTTCAAACGTCGTTTTTCAGTTAGCTCTGCTCCACGTTCTTGGTATGTGAAAAAAGCCATCGTCTCGGAACAGCTTCCAAATCAAGAAGAAAAAATAAGTTTTTCTAGTCTAGGACTTTCAGCACCCATGCTAAAAACTTTGTCTGAGCGTGATTATTTGCACGCAACTCCAATCCAGGCCCAGGCAATTCCCCATATACAGGCCAAAAAAGATGTTTTAGGCATTGCTCAAACTGGCACTGGTAAAACTGGTGCTTTTCTAATTCCTCTAATTGAACACATGTATCAGGCATCTACTCAAAGAACACTGGTTATTGTTCCAACTCGAGAACTTGCTCAGCAAATAGCTGACGAATTCTTTAAATTTACTAAATATCAACGAGCCAGCTGCGCAGTTTGCGTAGGTGGGGCTTCTATGTTCCAGCAATTAAGTAATCTTCGTCGCCAGCCACGTCTAGTTGTTGGTACGCCGGGACGACTCAAAGATTTAATCCAACGTCGCGCTCTGCCAATGTCTACTTTTACTACAGTTGTTTTAGATGAGGTAGATCGAATGGTTGATATGGGATTTATTGACGATATTCGATTTCTCATAAATTTATTACCCAAAGATAGGCAGTCATTATTCTTTTCTGCTACCATTACTCCGCAAGTTGACAACATCCTTAAGGCTTTTGTTCAAAGTCCAATAGTTGTAAAAACAAGCACTGGTACTTCTACCGCTCAAAATGTAGAACAGAATGTGGTTCATTATGCTCCCAATAACAAGATTAGTACTTTGGCAGATCTATTAAACAAACCAGAACTTTCCAAATCCCTAATCTTTTTAGAGACCAAGCGTGGTGTTGACAAGTTAGAACGCGAGCTTCAAGCTCTGGGTTTTAAAGTCAGTAGTATTCATGGCGACAAACCGCAACGCAAACGCGAAGCCTGTTTACGCAGCTTTAAGCAAAGTGTTACCAATATTTTGTTGGCCACAGACGTAGTTGCTCGCGGCATTGACATTAGCGATATTTCTCATGTCATAAACTATGACGAGCCGCACTCTTATCAAGATTATATTCATCGCATTGGCAGGGTGGGGCGTGCTGGTCGCAAAGGTTTTGCCCTAACCTTCCTACCAGGTCGATCCAATAGCTAATTCACTGTTTTTTTAATCAGTGTTTTCCAATAAGCGTTGTCAAATACTGATTTTTCGCGGCCAAGTTTTATATTGTTTACATAGCCCAAATAAGCAAAAAAACCTTTCGATGAGTTTGCAAGCAAAGTTTCTAGAACAAGCCTAGAAATTTCTCTACTTGAAATCTCTTTTTCAATCAACCAAAGCTGTTTTTCTACTTTTTCAGTTAAATCTTGGGCAATTTGAGTGGCTCTGCCCCTGTCGCTGCCTTTTACTTCTCTAATTGCGTTATATATCCCGCAAAAAATCTTATTTCTGTTAAATCTTCTTTTCTTTCCATCTCTTTTCAATACGGTCAAGTGAGACAGATCCACTAACTCTTTGGTAGTAAACACCTTTTGGCAGTTTTCACATTTCCTCCGTCGCCAAACCTGATTCTGTCCATTGGTTCTGGAATTAACCGTAAACAGTTGTTCACTGCCACAAAATATACATTGCATATCTATATCTTGACATAAGAATAAATAACTTTCCAGTGTTTTTGCAAAAATAAGTCAATGGTTTTATTGCTAGACTATTGCATGTTCTTAGATTCACTTTTTTTGACCAATTTTCGCAATCATGGGCAATCAAAATTTACTTTCGATCACGGAATCAATTTAATTTCCGGTCAAAACGGAACTGGAAAAACTAATCTGCTCGAAGCTATACACGTTCTTTCAACTGGACACACTTTTTTACCACATAGCCTGTCAGAGCTTATCACTTGGAAGCAAAACTACAGCTTAATTCAAGGTCAGGTTGGAGAACTGCCACTTGAAGTTCAATTTCAAATCAAGCCAGAATCAGGACTTGTGAGCCGAGTTTTTAAGATAAATAATAGCCCAAAAACTAGAGCCAAATATTTGGGCCAGTTGCGAGTGGTTATTTTTCAGCCAGATGATTTACATTTAATCACTGGCTCTCCCACCAGGCGCCGTGCTTATCTAGATGACGTTTTATCAAGCCTTCACTGGCAATACCATCAGGCAAAAACTGCCTATTCTAAGGCTTTATCTAATCGTAACGAACTACTAGATCTAGTTTATCAGAACCTAGCTCAGTCAGACGAACTTCAATTTTGGAATCAGGAACTTATAAAACACAGCAAAACTATAAATCAATATCGTCATTCATTTTTTTCCTCACAAAACACCTTTTTTTCAAAACATCCATTTCCAGAAATCAATTTATTAAATCTGAACTATAACTCCACACAAATTACTACAGAGAGTCTTGCAAAAAACTATTCTATAGATCTTCGTCGTGGTTCCACCCAAACCGGCCCACATCGTGATGATTGGTTTTTCAAAAATGAGTTTTTTAAAAATGAATCGCCGCTTCTAACCAGCTGGGCCAGTAGGGGACAGCAGAGATTAGCAATTTTAGCCCTAAAATTAGGTGAAATAAACTATATACAAAGTAACCTTTTGCAAAAACCAATTTTACTTCTCGATGACATTTTTTCTGAACTGGATCAGGATCATCGCCATTTAGTAGTTGAAGTTTGTAAACAACATCAGTCATTTATTACCAGTGCTGAACCAAGTTTATCCCCACTCCTGCCTGTTGCCAAGCATCTTGCCTTGTAATATAATCTAGCACTGCTCCGATGGTCTCGGAGAAAGTTCCTTAACAATAGATTCGTGCAAGCTTCTTTTTTAAAATTCGTGAGTCTCTAGAATTAGTACCAGAACAACAGTTGTTTGTTCTGTGTTTTTTTCGGTTGATTTTTTTCTCAAAAAAATCAACGCTACTAAAATTCTTATACAGAATTTGTACTAAGAGTTTGATCGTGGCTCAGGGTGAACGCTGGCGGTGTGCCTAAGACATGCAAGTCGAACGGTTTCTTGCCTTCACTGATGGAATTTATGTTTCATGAGTGAAGGTAAGAGATAGTGGCGAACGGGTGAGTAATGAGTACGAATGTACTCCTAACAGGGGGATAGCCCGCCGAAAGGCGGAGTAATACCCCATATGCCTCCGGGTGAAAGTCGCAAGACAGTTAGGAAGCAGCGTGCTTACTACCAGCTAGTTGGTGAGGTAATGGCTCACCAAGGCTATGACGGTTACCGGCTCTTAGCGGAGGGTCCGGCACAATGGGACTGAGATACGGCCCATACACCTACGGGTGGCAGCAGTTAGGAATTTTGCGCAATGGACGAAAGTCTGACGCAGCGACACCGCGTGGAGGATGAAGGCCTTCGGGTTGTAAACTCCTTTTGATTTGCCATGAAGGCAGATAGAATAAGCAGCTACTAACTACGTGCCAGCAGTCGCGGTAATACGTAGGCTGCAAGCGTTACCCGGATTTACTGGGCGTAAAGCGTCTGTAGGTGGTTTTTCAAGTTCTGTTTTAAATACTCCGACTCAATCGGAGAAAGGGGCAGAATACTGAAAGACTAGAATTATCAAGGTGCTACTGGAATTTGTAGTGTAGGGGTAAAATCCGTGGATACTACAAAGAACACCAATGGCGAAAGCAGGTAGCAAGTGATACATTGACACTGAGAGACTAAAGCTAGGGTAGCAAATCAGATTAGAGACCTGAGTAGTCCTAGCCCTAAACGTTGCCTGTTAGCTCCGAGAATTTTTCGGGGTGTAAGCTAACGCGTTAAACAGGCCGCCTGGGGAGTATAGCCGCAAGGCCGAAACTCAAACGAATTGGCGGGGAGGCG
>CAYXDV010000004.1:0-118372 GCA_964463925.1 uncultured Gammaproteobacteria bacterium | reverse complement strand
CATCTCCTACCGCAGTACCGATTAAACCCAAAATAGTTATTCTTCCTGGTTTAGGGGCGAGTTGGAACTTGTTACAATAACAGTCTTTGGTTTAACTGGCAGGTTAAAAGTGATCTCTAATTGCTGAGGATTGGTGGGAAGGACTCGTATTTCTGAAATGTATTTTTGAATCATATAACCTTTGTTTTCGTATGAATAGTTTTGCAGTTCTTCTTTTGTTGGAACAGGATCAAGTTCTAACTGTGCAAATTCCATTGAGTAAATGTACATCTGATCTATTAGTTCTTTTCTTTTCTGGTTAAGCAGAATCATTTCATCATTTAGTTCCTTTTTATATCTAATCACTTGTTCCTCTGTAAAAAGGCCTTTACCAAAGGCTTTCATTATCCTGTTTTCTTCCTCATCAAAACCATTTAACTGTTTGTTGACAGCCACATATTCTCCAGCTAATTCCATGCGTCTCTCTTCATTCTTCTTTTTTTCTGGTTTTTCATGGATTTTTTTAGGGTCGGTTAATATCTCAACTAGTACATTCCAAATTGCTGATTCAGCCATATTTCCACCAATTGAATGATTGCCACAAGATACATGTTTTCCTTCGGCGTTGTACTTATTTATTGAGTTGCATCGATAATAAAACCATTTATCTTTTATTTTCTTTGAATCTCTTTTGTAACCCGAATAACAATGAGTACATTTGCCACATTTTATCAATCCAGAAAGCAGATAGGAGTGTTTTTTACTAGTTCTACCACCATCACCTCTGGCTAGTTTAGCAAGAATGACTTGTGCTTTTTCAAAATCTTTGGGGTTGATAATAGCCGGAACCTTAACCTTAATTTGTTCTTCTATTGCTCTTGGTATTTCTTTTCTGTTTTTTCCTGTTCCTGACATTTTTGTCTTTCCATATCGATATTCCCCCATATAAGTGGTATTAGTTAACAGGCTCCTTATACTAGTTGATGGCCACCTACAGGTTCCTGACCTATTTAGTGTTTTAATGCGCGTCAACTCTCTTCCGATGGTTTGTGTTTTGTATCTGCCTGACAATAACATGTTAAAAATTATTCTGACTATTTCTGCTTCTGGTTCATTTATTTCGTAAAATTTGTCTTTTTTACCTGTGGAATGGATAATAGTTCGGAATTTGTAGCCAAATAATGATGGACCTCCTGCAGATATTATTCCGTTTTTAATTTTGAATAGTTTTCCCCGGTTTAGTCGGTCTCTTATAACATCTTTTTCATATGCGGCGAAGGCTGCAAGGATGTTTTGAAGTAAAGTATCAATGCTCGGCTCCCCTATTTTTGGACAATTAAGATATACGGCATCAACTTGATGATCGAGAAATAATTTTGAAAAATCGGCATAAATAGTAAAGTCTCGAGCCAATCTATCGATACCGACCATAAGGATTGACTTGCCTGTATTATTTGGGACCCATTCCTTAAGTTCTAGTAAAGCTGGCCTATCGTCTAGTGTTCCAGAAAGTGCCTCGTCAACAAACCATTTTTCTACAATGTAGTTATTGGCTTGTGCATATTCTTCAATTTTGCTTCTTTGTGACCGAGTATCTTGTCCGTCTGTACTAACGCGGAGATAAGCAGCTGCTTGTTTTGTTGTAGCCATAGATTATTATAACGCTTGGTTACTATCCTTGAGTTATAATGTTTTAATAAATGAGTTATTTATTCCAAGCTAGTTCAAAACTGTTATTTTTTCTTCAGAAGCCATTTTGATTCCTCCTTTATAATCTTTTGAATTTCTTCAATTGCAATATTTGAGAGTAGTTTTGCCGTATTGATGAATTCAAGAATTTGGCCGTCATCGTATTTATTGCTTTCCTTTCCAAGTATTTCTCGAGCTTTCTTAACATCCATAATTAATCCTACCTTATAATAAGGTATGTCATTTCTACCAGATGAAGCAGTTAAAGAGTTTCAAGAAATCTACAGGGAAAAATGTGGAGAAATTAGTTTTGAAAAAGCTAGAATCGAGGCAGAGAGTTTTTTGAAGCTTTTTGATTTAATAACCAGACCGAGCGAAAGCAAAAATAATTTATTGCAACCGAATAAAACACGAAATGATACCTTCCAAAACAAAAAAAATGAGCCATAATTAATTATGGACAATATGACTAAGGGCCAGAGAAGCCATTGCATGTCCCAGATAAAATCCAAAAATACCAAGCCGGAAATCGCTTTTAGAAAAGCTATTTGGAAAAATTGCATAAGAGGATACCGTTTAACTTCTAAAATTATTGGAAAACCTGATGTTTTCTTCCCTAAAGCCAGAATAGCTGTATTTATTGATGGATGTTTTTGGCATAAATGCCCAAAATGTTTCAAAAAGCCAAAATCCGGAAATGATTATTGGAATAAAAAGATAAAGGGAAATGTTAAAAGAGATGCCGAAATAAACCAAAAGCTGTGTAATAATAATATTAAGGTTCTTCGTTTCTGGGAACATGACATCAGAAACAATCTTGAGACATGCGTTTCAAGCCTACAAAGAGAAATATGCAAAAAAAGAAAATAAGAACAATTGATCTTTTCGCCGGAATTGGCGGAATAAGAAAAGGATTTGAATCAACTGGAGCTTTTGAGGCTGTTTTTGCCAACGATTTTGAGCCTGCATGCAAGTATACATACGATCTGAATTCTAAAGGTGTGAAGCTTACAGTCAAAGATATCAGGGAAGTAAAATCCAGTGAAATTCCCGAATATGATTTTTTACTTTCAGGATTTCCCTGCCAGGCTTTTTCGATTGCAGGGTACAGACATGGATTCAATGATCCCAAAGGAAGAGGAAACCTTTTTTTTGAGATAGAAAGAATATTAAGAGAAACTAGTCCAAAAGGATTTTTGCTTGAAAATGTAAAAAATCTGGAAAATCATGATGACGGCAAAACCTTTAATGTAATCAAAAAGACTCTTGAAAACCTTGGCTATCATATCAAGTACAAAGTCCTTAACAGCATGGAATATGGCAATATTCCCCAAAATAGGGAGAGAATTTATATTGTGGGTTTTAAGGACAAAAAAATTGCAGATAGGTTTGAATTTCCAAAGCCGATAAATTTGACAAAAAATGTCACTGACCTTCTTGAAAACAAAGTTGATGAAAAATTTTATTACAACAACAAACCGCTTTTTGAAAAGCTGAAAAGCCAGGATATTGAAAAAGGATCTGTATATCAATGGAGAAGAGTTTATTTGCGCGAGAATAAAAAAGGCGTTTGTCCTACTTTAACGGCAAATATGGGTCAAGGGGGGCATAATGTGCCGATTATAAAAGATAATCATGGAATAAGAAAACTCACACCTCTTGAATGTGCCAGAATTATGGGGTTTGATGACATTAAACTGCCAAGTGGCATAGCTTTATCAAAGCTTTATACTCAAATGGGAAACTCGGTAGTTGTTCCGGTAATCAAGAGAATTGCCGAAAATATTAAAAAGGCGATGGATTAACTATGTTTATTAATAAACAGGAAGAAAAAAAGAAAGAATATTATGAGCGCATGCTCAAAGCCGCTGGGTCTTTGTCGAACCTGTTTTCTGATAGCCCAGAGCCATATTTAGGGTATAGGCTTGTTGAAAATCTGTTCTGTAAATCATTTAAGGCAGAAAATTTATCCCGCCATGATACATCCATTGATGCCTCAAAAGACAAAGTCGGTGTCGGAATAAAAACATTTCTTCATAAAAATGGAAAAAGTTTTGAGAAGGTCGCCGAATTTAATCGGGAACTTGATGCTTTTAAGGGCCTTGATTCAGATCAAAAGATTATAAAAGTAGCCGAACTCAGAAATCAGAGAATTGAGTTTGCTCGCCGTGCCTATGGACTTGAAGATATGATTTATCACTGTGTCACAAGATCAAAAGGCAAAATTCATGTGTTTGAAACAAAAATGGATTTGGTCAGGATTGAACAAATCAAAAATGTGATATGCGCAAGAAATACCATCAGATTTGATGATGGCATCAATAATTACGGATTCAACATATCTAAAAGTACCCTTTTTGAGCAGTTTGTTGCAGACGGTTTTTTAATGGACTTTCCTGTGAAAATAATAACGGATCCTTTTGAAGCGCTAGACAAAATGTTTAACGAGTCCGTAAGAGATATAGTCTTTGCCCCAATTAGAGAGGCTCCTCATGTCTTTTTACCACTGTTCTCTATTGATAAAAAAACAGGTGAAAGATTCGTTCCTGAAAAAAGCGGATTAAATCAGTGGAATGCCGGAGGGAGGCCAAGGAATATGAGCGAAGTCTATCTTAAAATTCCCTCATGGGTTCATAAATCATACCCCGATTTCTTTCCAGGCAGAGAAACCAAATTTGATTTGGAACTGCCTGACGGATCAACAATGAGCGCAAAACTTTGTCAGGATAACCGAAAAGCTTTAATGTCAGACCCAAACTCTCGACTTGGTGAATGGATATTGAGAAATGTGATGAGCCTTAAAGATGGTGAGTTGCTAACTTATGAAAAGCTTGAAAACTTAGGCATAGATAGTGTTGTTATTTACAAGCACAGTGAAGGAAAATACAGTGTAGATTTTGCAAGAATTGGATCATTTGACTCATTTGCGGAAGAAACAGAAGAAACGGAATAATTTTGATGCCTTATTTCAGTTGATTTTACGGATATAATTGAGATATATTTTCTTATTTTTAACAATGAAAATATCAAAAGTAAGGGTTCAAAATTATCGATCAATTCAAAACAAGACAATAGAAACCGCCAGATTTAATGTTTTTGTTGGGCAAAATAACCATGGTAAAACAAATTTTTTTGAAGCAATTGAATGGTTTTATAACGCCAAATCATCATCTGCCGATGAGCATTTTAACAAAATAGCTTCAAACATAATTGAAGTTGAATTGTTTTTCGATGAGGTTTTAGAATCAGACATCGAGAAATTAACGACTGATGCCAATAAAACAAAAATAAAAACTTTACTAGGAGAGTCAACTTCGTTTTCAGTCATCAAGAGTAGTGCTAACGATCACAAGAGAAAATATTTTGTTGGTGAGGTGGATAAAGGAAATCCATCAGGACTAGACACTGCAATTAATGAATTTTTACCTAAGCTTGAATATATCAATACTAAAATAAGACTGGACGATGTTTCAAAATATAAAGACAGAAATCCAATTGGGATAATGCTATCAGGAGTTTTGACTACAATTATTGAAAACTCATCAGAATATTCAGATTTCAGAGATAAATTTTCAAAACTATTTGATGATGAAAATTCTGAGGTAAGAAAGGAGCTGAATAAACTTGGATCAAAAGTAGAAATCTATCTCCAAAAACAGTTTCCAGATGGAACTAGTGTTAAGTTTGGGGTTAACCCACCAGAGTTCGGCGATTTGCTTAAGAGTTTTGACACTACAGTTAACGATGGAATAGAAACAAAAGCTGAAGAAAAAGGCGATGGAATGCAAAGGGCAATAATGTTGTCGATTATTCAGGCTTTTGCTGATTACCGAAAAGAGCAGAGTGGCGGAGGTTCATTTTTATTCTTAATTGACGAAGCAGAACTGCATCTGCATCCATCAGCCCAAAGAGCACTTAAAAAAGCGCTTTTGGATATTTGTGAAACAGATCAGGTCTTTGTCAACACTCATTCTTCAGTCTTGGTAACGGACGACAATGATTGCCAAAAAATATTCAAAGTAGAAAAGATTGGTGGAATAACAAATATTGATGATGTTTCTGGAATAGATAAAATGTCGGTTATATATGATCTGTTAGGAGGAAGTCCTTCAGATTTGCTGTTGCCAAGAAATTTTTTGATAGTTGAAGGTAAAAGTGATGAACAATTTATTGTGAATATCATAAAAAGGTTTTATTCTGATAAACCGCAAATTCAGGTTATTTTTGCAGAGGGAGATATTAAAAAACAAAGCAAATCAATGGATGCGATAAATAAAGTTTATTGTCCAATAGGAAAGATGTCGCCAATATATAAGGATAGATTAATAATACTGATTGATAGGCCATCTCCAGAAAAGGAGAAAGATAAACAAAAATTTTTGACCGATTATAGTCATCTTACTTCTCAAGGGCAATTTTTTGAATTACCAACTGACTCAATTGAGGAATATTACCCAAAAGGATGGAAGAAAACAGCAGACGAAGTCAAAGAGCTGGATAAAATTCAGAATGGAAAAATAATTTATGCCCGTGAAGTTGCACAATCAATATCTAAAGATGAATTTGAAAAAGAAATGCAAAAGATTTTTGAGGCATTAAACAAATGTTGGAATCTGGCGTATCTGTAAGGAACAAAAATTATAATTCCAATAATTCACTCGGTTTAATTTTCAAAGCCAAGGCAATTTTGTAGACGGCATAAATCGAAGGACAAGCTTCGCCGCGCTCAAGTCTGCCGATATAGTTGACATGTAAACCCGACTTCACCGCCAAAGCTTCTTGACTCATGGATCCCATTTCCTCTCTCAATCTGTTCCCAAATTTTTTAGATAAGCTTTCTTTCGATAACATTAACCCAATCTTATGATTTTATTTGGCTTCCTACACTACACGATAGTGTATAATTTAGTTAAAAATAACCACATGAGAGGCAAATTAAAACCAAACTCAAGATGGTCAAAACTATGAAAATAAACTTCAAAGATAGGCTTTCAAGAAAAGACTTTGTTATTGCCATTATTCTCACTCCGATTATTATTTGGATACCGATTTTTGTTTTATGGGCGATTGTATCGTTGATTGATACTATTTTTGGTCTTATGCTTTCCACTTCAGGGATACTTTCTTTGTTTTTTATTGTTGCTCCGTTTGTTGTCTCAGGATTTTTATCAATTTCAATTTTAATTCGAAGACACCACGACCTTAATCAGTCTTGGGCAGTCCCAATTATTATCGCTTTTGTTTTGTTTGTCTTGTCATCAATCGATAAAGGTATTGGCGGATTAATGAGTTTCATTTATTTTCTTTACCTTGCCTTTTCAATAAGTGTTGATGAAGGCAATAAATATGGAAAACCAGTCAGTTACAAAAACATTTGGGAGAAGATAGGAATCATCAAAAAATGAACAAGCAATCAGGAGCTTTCATTTTTATCATCATTATTTCTTTAGTGTCTAGTCTTGTCAGTTTCAGAACTTGCCAGTCCGATAAATTTTGCTATTCTGATCCCTGCACCCAAACATGTGACATTAAAATTCCAAACCCTTCTTCCTACATTGCCAGATCAATCGGATTTTACATTCTCTACATGTTTGTTATCTACTTTGGCAAAAACTATTTTGAGGGGGATAATAAAAATAGACCAACATCAAATATTTTGGGCAGTCCAAAATTCCAATGAAAAAGCTAAACAAAAACAATCTTATAATTCTTTCAATCTTGGTTGTTTCTGTATTCCTGATTTTCTTCAAACTTAACAGACAACAGACCGATAATAATATTCCTGCGGCTTCACCAGAGCCTTCACAATCAGCGTTTGACTGCACTGCTGAGACAATTAAGCTTTGCCAACAAAATGATCGACGAATTTCTGTCAAACAAGATGACGGAGGACGATTAGTTTGGAAAAATGAAAAATATAACTGGATGACTTTTGAGTGTCCCAGTGATGATGATAATTTGCCAAGAGTTTTTCTCTTAACAAAAGTCGACGACAAAGATCAGGAGAAAATAATCTTTTCCATGGAAGATGAAATGTTTGACAGTGTAAAAATTAAAGACATCAATAAGGATGGAATCCCTGAATTAATTATCCAACATGCCAATTACGGCAACTGCTGGAACTGTCATGGACAATCAGTTTTTCAAATTGTTAACGGCGAAGTGAAAGATATGTTTCCCGATCTGCCAAAAGTGGAAGGGTATAAATATGCCAATGTCTGGGTATCCGAATCAACCAATGGAGGAACAGATAACATTATGGTGACAGATGACTCATGGGAAAGTGGAAGAGGATGGTTTTGTCATGCCAATGCTCCAGGCCATACCATCATCCTTACTTGGAAGGAAGGAAAATATCAGAGAGATGGATTATCATCTTCATCTTATTATCTGAAAAACATCTCAGAACGAGATACTTATCGCAGAAAAATCCTAAAAGATAAAGACACCACACTTGAAGAAATAATTTCCTTGGCCATTGAAGATTTTTGGGATTATCAAGAAATAGGCAAAAATGATGAAGGCTATGCCAAATTCATCATTAATACCAGTTCTGAAACTATACCTTCAAACTTTATTACCAGTGATTCTGACAAGAAAATGATTGAAGAGATTCGAGTTGAAATTGAAAAGGAATACAAAAACTATTAATACCCCCTCTAATTTCAGAAACGCGTCTACCAATAACTATTTTCCGAGCAAAGATACACTCACCACCTAATTTTAACGGCGCAGTTAAAATCTAACTTTCCAACAAATATTCAGTTTCAAGGTTGCACAAATTAGCAGCTTAAAAGTCTGAATATCATGAGAAACAAGGCAATTATTATTAATAAATCTGATATTTTGTGAATATTTTTAACCATTTTTTAATTAATTTTTAATCTTTTGAAAGATTTTTTGACCCCCTTAAAATTTTTTCAATTTTAATGGCGACATTAACTTTTATGGGGAGTCACATTGTCCGACCTACGGATATCAATAATCCTCACTGTAGCTGACTTCGACAGAGTTCTCAAATGACAGAGCCTGGTAAAAATGCGGTAAAGAAAAGAAACAAAAGAAAGCAAGAAATAATAGATATAGTAATTAAATCCCTGAGGGGATTTATTCGATCTGTCACCCCAACCCTCTTTCCTAGCCAGGAAATGGGCGCTAATCTCTACCAATCTCAAACTACTCTTATGCCGTCTCGCTCATTTCATTCGCTCAACATCCAACCAATTACAACTTTCCTAAGATTAGATACGGCCCCCCTGCCCCCATTGGGTTTCTTAACGGTGTTGTTACATCACGCCAGTGGCGGAGAGAGTCCCTTCCTACAACACTAAGGGTCATTCTCTAAGCTTTTTTAGCCTCTTTGGATGACAGAATATTGCTTCTACTTCAGATATTCCTTAAATTTCATCGGGTCTTTCCTTGAGATATAGTCCACTATTTGATGGCTTAATGGAAAGCACAGCCCAGTTTAACTTATTCCTAGTCGATTGAGATTAAATTTGATAATCCTTTCAGCTATGCCGTTTTGCACGGCTTTATACTACTCATAAACTCCTCGTAGTTGGGTAAATATCTTTGCCCGATCTAAATCTCAATCTTTGGAATAATATCCTTATCTATTTTTAGTTTAACAGACTTAAATGCTGTTTGGCAAGTGTTATAGGATAAATTGTTGCCTAAAATTAATTTATTTTGCAATATATTTTGAATTTGGTTTTAATATTAGATTTTATCTAACTTACGGGTTTATCTCTTCATAATGTTTGGTAGGTTTTTTTTGCAATCTCATTGTAAATTGAAAATTTTTGTTTGTCTTGCAAATTAAAACAACTAGTTTTTTTATTGATTAAAAATTTATTATTACCTGATTTTAGGGTAATAGTATACTTCACAATTTTGTTGTAACTAGTTCCAAGGTTTTGGTGGAAGTTGGAATAGCGAGGCTATGATATATAATCTAAACGTTTTGCCTAAAGATTGGGAAATGACACCTTTTGTTCATGATTATGATAACTTAGTTGAGGCTTTTGTTAATAATGGTTACAGAGAAGGGGTTGACTTATTTGTTTGGAATTATGATTGGCGCAAGAACATTTTAGAGATTCAGAATAATTTGAATAATTTTATTGTACAGAAAACGGGACCTGAGGATAAATTTGTTTTGATTGGCCATTCTCTTGGAGGTTTGGTTGCTAGAGATTGGGTTCAATACCATATGGATCCACGACTGCTCAAATTAATCACCCTTGGCAGTCCACATTCTGGAGTTGTCAGTGCTTATGAAGCGTGGGCAGGTGGTAAAGTAATTGACTACGATAAATTTAGTTTACAAAGTTTGATGACAAATTTGCTGTTTCAAACCTGGAGAATTAAGTATAGTAGCGACATAGAAACAGTCAGAACGGTTATGCCAGTTTTAAAGGATATATCGCCAACGTTTGATTTTGTGAAGAAAAATGGCCAACAGCTTCCGCTTGCATCTTTGACTTACAAGAATGATTACATAATTGGCAGAAATTTAGAAGTTAGCAATATATTTCCATTTTTGTCTGCAAGGGTTGCTTCTGGAGCTGAGACAAAATCAAGGGTTTTACTATCAGAACAAGATTTGGTTGATAAGGTTTTGAACAAGTGGGGAGATGGAAGCTTTGATGGATATGAATATGCTGACGGTGATGGAACAATTCTAACTACAAGTGCAAAAATAAGTGGTGATAGTTTTATCCAACTTCAAGCTACACATCGAAAAATGGTAGATTTGTCTGTCAATAACATTATGAATGAATTGCAATTGAGACCACTTGCTATTTTGAAACAAAATGAAGATCCTACAGAAAATGGAGCAGTATTTTTTATTGGTTCACCCGCGTATTTGGAAGTTGACTGTACTGGATATTTGACAAAGACATCGGACAAATTTGGCTTTGTTAGTTTCCCTATTTTGAAAAATGATGATAAATGTAAACTTAAGGTAGTCGGAACTGGAAATGGTGCTTTTCATGTCTTTGCAAGCTATCATGATTCGCCAAATGTGTGGGAAAAATATGAGGGAACAATATCAAAGGGGCAAGTTATAAATTTGAGTTATCGGGTTATTGGAAATAGTTTAGTTTTGGATCAGGAAAGTAATAATCAACTATGGGAAATCATTAAACTAAAGTTAAAAAATCTTCATAAAACATATTTAGGGGATAACAATCTCGATCAAGCCTACAAAGCTGCCGAAAAGAAAAATTGGTTGCAAACTTTAAGATGGACTTATGAATTTAGTAATAAATCGAAAGAGAAAGCAGTATCCTGGTCAATTTTGGAAGATCTATATCATTTAACTCCAGATGTTTTACCGATTAGTCAATCGGCTGCCAAAGCATATTTAGTTGTTGGAAAAGCACATGTTAAAAAGATATATACCTGGTTGTTGCACCACAAATTAGATATGTATGAAAAACAAGAAATTGAATTGGCAAGCAATTGGGGTAGAGAGATTGATAACTTATACAAAAGTGGGGATTTTGCATCTTTGTGGAAAAGAGTAAAAATGTTGGAAGTGGTTGTTGCAGGACTCGGACCTGCGACCTTTCCGATGTGAACGGAATGCTCTACCAACTGAGCTAAACAACCTGATTGCCGGTAGCTAATTATAACAGTTGCATATATACTGATTACATGAACTTAATTAAGCAAAGTGGATTTATCGGTAATTTAATTTTGGAATTCGTGCAATCTATTGTTTTGGCCCTATCCTTGTTTGTCTTGGTGTATTTGTTTTTAGTACAACCAAATGAAGTAAAAGGTAGTTCAATGTTTCCCACTTTTAAAGACAAGGAGTATTTACTGACTGATAAATTGTCTTATCAAATGGGCCTACCAAAACGTGGGGATGTAATAGTTTTTAAAGCTCCGCCGAGTGAGCCTTGTGCAGTTGACGGGTGCGAATATATTAAGCGAATCATTGGCTTGCCTGGCGATAAGGTGATGGTTAGGGAAAACCAAGTATACGTAAATGGGAATATGATTGATAATTCATTTTTACCAAAAGACTATGTAACTGAACCGGGAACTTATCTAAAGGAAGGTATCGAAATGACAATTCCTGATGGGATGTATCTACCTATGGGGGATAACCGTTCTCATTCTCGTGATGGTCGTGAATTTGGTCCTATCAAAAAAGATTTGATAATTGGAAAGGCGTTTTTCCGATATTGGCCGGTCAATGTTTTGGGGCTAACTCCTCAAACTCATCTTTAAGTATTTCTTTGCCTGTTAAACCAGAATATAGTGTTTTTAGTTGATTGAATCGGTCATCTTGAGTGCCTCTAAATTGAAAAGTTACTTTTGTAATTACATTGGTTTGAGCGACTTTGACTTTGGTATTTGAACTTGTAAACAGATTCTGCATATCATTGGAAATATCATCTAACTTTGATTTTAGAAAAAGCGGTAGATTTTCTTTTGTAATAGGCACTTCCCCTTGTTCAATTTTTTTACGCATTCTTCTGGCAATTTCCTCAGTTCTGCGCACCGATGCCTTTTCTTTCAAAACAATTTTATATGCTTCAATTATGAGTCTGGTATCGGCAACTCCAGAGAGTGCACGCGCATGTCCTTCTGTAATCAATCCCGACAAAAGACCATCTTTAATGGCATCTGGTAAGGTTAGTAGTTTCAAAACATTGATAACATAAGGTAGACTCTTTCCCATTCTTTTGGCTATTTCTGGGTTTTCATAACCAAATTCAGAGCGAAGGCGTGAGAATGCTTTGGCCCGTTCAATTGGATTCAGATCCTTTCGTTGCAGATTCTCAACTATTGCCATTTCAAGCATTTGCTGAGGATTTGTTTCTTTTACGATAGCAGGAACAAATTCCAGCTTAAGGGCTCTTGCTGCACGCCAACGTCGTTCGCCAGCTATTATTTGATAGCCTGCAGGTGTTTTAGCTACTATTAGTGGCTCCAAGATCCCATGCTCTTTTATGGAGTTTATTAGATCTAGTAAAGAATCAAGATTTATCTGTCCCCGTGGTTGTAGTGGGTTTGGTTCCAGCTGATTAGTTGGCAGTTGCAGTATTTGTTTCATGCATTAATCCTAGCATGAAAACGCCTGTGAAAACTAGGCTTTAAAGACTCCAACAAATTGTTTTCCGTATCTGCGAAAAAATCTGACAATCCCTGGTTTTAAAGCATAGATAGTCCAATCTTTGCCAAAGGCTGCTCCTAAACCAGCATGAGTTTTTGATCCTACCTGGCGCAAAATAATCTGTCCAATGTTTACTTTTTGTCCTCCAGAAATTTTAAGACCTCGTCTTTGCCCTGGTCGGTTAGCTTTCTGATTTGTTTTACCTTGTGACTTTGTATGTGCCATGGAAGATTACTTTGAGATTAATTTTGTAACTTGTAGTTGTGTCAGCTGGTCACGATGACCGTGGCTTTTACGATAGCGAGATTTAGCTTTGTACTTGAATACATCAAGTTTTGGACCTTGGAAATGTTTTATAACCTTTAATTCAACGGAAGCATTGGTCAAAAAAGGTGTTCCCACTTGCACATCCTTATCATCTGCAAACATCAAAACTTCGTTATTTACTATTTTTGAATCAACTTCATTTTCAATGTGGGAAACGGTCAAAACTTGGTCTTCAACAACTTTGTATTGACTGCCAGATAAGGAAATTACCGCATATTTCATAGGAATGATTATATCATATCAGCTAGAATGCAGGATGCCAAGTGAAAGAAGTAAGGCCATAATGGAAGAACCGCCCAGAGAAATAAATGGAAGGGGTAGTCCACTGACTGGTAGGATACCTAAATTCATACCCACATTGGCAATGATTTGTGACCATAGATATATAAACAGTCCCCAGCCGAAAATTTGCTGTTCTTGAGTAGCAAAAGAAGATATTTTTTTTAAGATTGAATTTAAAAGTAAATAGTAGGCAAAAAATAATATTCCTACTCCAACTAAACCTAGTTCTTCAGACAATGAGGCGAAGATAAAATCGGTATGTTTTTCTGGTAGGAATTTTAACTGTATCTGAGTCCCCTGCCTAAAACCTTTACCAAATAAACCACCAGAACCAACGGCAATTTGCGACTGGATTACATTGTATCCTTTTCCTTTAGGATCTGAAGAAGGATATATAAAGGTGAGGATACGATCCTTTTGGTATTGTTTAATACCAAATTTCCAAACCAAAGGCGATATTAATAGTAACAATATTCCTGATACGATAGCTATTCTCTGTAAATGTTTGTAGTAAAAGATACATGGCAGGGCTAACAGCAGTATTGAAAGAGCACTGCTTAAATCTGGTTGAGCTGCAGTTATTAGAGTTGGTAATAATATAATTTCTGGGTGTGTAGTATTGGCAACCAAAAGCAAAAGCCAAGGTCTTACTATTTCTGTTGGCTGCAAACTAGCTGGGCCAAAAGAGAGCCAACGACTAGACCCACGAATAGATAATCCGCTAAGGATTGGTAACAACAATAAAAAACAAGAAGATGCGAATATTATTATTTTTAAGCGTGAGTTTAGACGATGAGATATTTGTTTGCCCCACCAAAAACATGCAATTCCTATAATCCAAGAAATGATTTGTTTTACAACCGAAGATGGAGCAGTTGAAAACATCATTAAAACATTTAATATGAACAACAGAAGTAGGGCAACAATGGTTTCAACCATTTGCTATTCGACCTGAATGGACAAGATATTTCCCTGAGTGATACTATTTGCTAAGGTTTTTTTTAGAAGCTGATCTTCAAAGGTCTTTGGCCATGATGGAGCAGTTATTTTAATTCGGTCAGTGAGTAGAAGACCTCGATCTCTACGTAGACTTTGAATACTGCGCAATAAAGTTCTGTACTCCCCTTCTGCAAGCAACTCTTCCGTTAATTTAGTATCCAAAATTGCCTCTACTTCGGAACCTTGTTTAATGAGTTTGATATTTTTTATGTTAGTTTCCTCTTGGATTATATTTATGATTTCATTGGAAAGTGTGGCGGGGCAATTGATAGTTGCTTTAGCAAGTGGCTGTCTAATTGGCATATTTGACTGTTGCCTTTGAAAGTGAATGGCCTGACAAATTTTTCTGGCTATTTCCATTTGTGTTTCTAAATCAGAATTGATGAATTTTTTGTCTGCAACTGGCCAAGATTGAGTGTGGACTGATGTGGTGCTTTTTTCTATATCAAGCCCTTGTAGATTTTGATATATTTCTTCGGACAAAAATGGGACAAAGGGTGCTAACAATTTGGATAATGTGTGAAATATATAGTACAAAATAGCCATATTATCGTTGCGATCTCGACTTCGACGTATGTACCAAGTAGATAAATCATTGATAAATAATTCTATAGTTTCAGTAGTCTTAGAAGTGTTGAACTTATTAAGATAATGTTCTGTTTGCACAATAGTAGAAGTTAATCGAGACAATATCCAACTATCTAATATATTTTTTGTGTCCAAAGTATCACCATCCTTTGGACTCCAAGACTCAAGATTGGCATGCTGAGTGAAAAAGCGATAGGAATTCCATAAAGTTAAGAAAAATCCACGTTTAACCTGATTGGCAATGTTGTAGCCAAAATTGACATTTGTGTGTGGTTTTTGTTGGCAATATAGCCAGCGCATAGCATCGGCGCCCATTTGGTTTATAGCATCGTCGAAAGCTATGCCATTTTTTTTGGTTTTACTCATTTTTTCGCCTTTTTCATCTCTGACTTCAGCGTGGGCTACTACGTTTTTATAAGGATAAGTGTTTTCGAAAGTAACACTGAAAAAAAGCATTGAGTAAAACCAGAGCCTGACTTGCTCAATCATCTCAAGTACAAGATCTGCTGGAAACCATTTTTCCCAATAAGCTCTGTCTTCTAAATACTTTAAAGTTGAGAATGGCACAACACCTGCATCTAGCCAGCAATCTCCAACATCAGACACTCGAGAAACTTTTTTGCCACAATGGGGACATTTGATAACTATTTGATCAATCCAAGGTCGGTGAAGTGATGGTAGGGTATCTACTAGTTCTGGGTTAATTGCTTGGGACTTTAATTCTTCTTTGCTACCAATCACCGTTAATTCATTACACTCACATTCATAAAATGGAAGGGCAAGTCCATAAAATCTTTTTCGACTTATCATCCAATCTTCCATAGAATCCAGCCAATTTTGCATGCGACGCCCTACATACTTTGGATGCCAATTTACTCTTTGAGCAGCAGCCTTCATGTGGGGCCTAATCTTGTCTGAGCTGATGTACCAACTGTCTTCTAGACGAAATAAGCATTTAGTCTTACAACGCCAACAATGTGGGTAGCGGTGTGTAATTGGTTCAATTTTAAATAACGAATTTATCGATTCTAGATATTTGAAAATTTCTGGAGCTACGTTATGGGCATAAGATCCAGTTAAATTTGCATAACCTTCTATGAAATGTCCACTTTCGTCAAGTGGAGAAGGCATATCAGATTTTAATTTTTTGCCTAAGATATAGTCTTCTTGGCCACATCCAGGTGCAATATGTACAATTCCAGTCCCCTCACTTGGATCAACTTCGTCCCATTGGGTAATATAATGTTTTATTTGATGTTGCGCTGGAATATTGTATAAGGAATCGTATGGTTGGTCTAAAAACATATTTGCATCAATCAACTCGTATTCACTGAAACCGAGTCTTTTTGCTGATTCTTCGGCAAGATATAAAATTTCATTATTGTGCCTTACTTTGACGTATTGATGTTTGGTATTGATTGCCAGCAAGACATTTGCTGGTAAAGTCCACGGAGTGGTTGTCCAGGCAAGTAAATATTCGTTTGATTTGGAACTAAGCCTGAATTTTAAATATACTGACTGGTCCTGAATTTCTTTATAGCCATCAGCTTCTTCATGTTGTGAAAGCCCAGTTTCACAACGAGGACACCAGGTCGTGGCAGATTTGCGTTTAACCAACCACCCTTTTTGCCAGACTAGTTTCAAAAAATGCCAAATGTAAAGATTATTGCTTTGAGAGTTGGTATAGTATGAATTGTCCCAGTCCATAAACATTCCCAGTCGTTTAGACTGTTCAGTTTGTATATGACTAAACTTTTCTACGCGTGCCAGGCAAGATTTTGTAAAATTTTCAAGTCCAAAATTTTGGATATCTTTTTTTGAGTTAAATCCTTGTTCTTTTTCGACTTCAACTTCAACCCATAAACCTTGGCAATCAAACCCATTTTGAAATCTTTGAGAGTAGCCACTTGAATTTTTGAAACGTTGAAAAACATCTTTTAATGTTCTACCTCGAGCGTGGTGAACACCCATTGACCCATTGGCTGTAATTGGTCCATCAATAAATGAAAAAGTCTTTTCTGAATTGATGTTTCTTTTTAAATACTGTTTATCTATTCCTTGTTTGTACCACCACTCTAAAATTCGGTTTTCTAATTTAGAAAAATCTGGTTGTGATGGAAGATCTGGGAAATACATAAGCTTATGTGTGATTATATCAGGTTATTGTTGTCGTTTGAGAAACGATGGTATGTCATATTCTGTTTCTATTTCTAATCCATCTGGTAGATTGTTTAAATTATACTTAGTACTTGTTTGATTTTGAGTAGTCATTTGTGTTGTTTGCGGGCGCTTTATTTTGGAGTCGTCAAATCCAGTAGCAATGACGGTAACTTTAATTTTTCCATTTAGAGAATCATCTATGGTTGTACCAAAAATAATATTGGCATCAGCAGAAGCTTGTTCCCTGATTATTTCTGAGGCTTGGGCGACCTCTTTCATACCAAGATCGTGTCCACCAGCTACATTTATTAAAACCCCACGAGCACCATTTATATCTACTTCAACCAATGGCGAATGGATGGCATCCTGGATTGCTTTGGTGGCTCTGTTTTCGCCTTCTGCTTCACCCACACCCATAAGAGCGCTACCGGCATCGCTCATGACTGAACGGATGTCTGCAAAATCAAGGTTAATGTGCCCTGGTAAAGTTATAATATCGGCTATGGCTTTGGTACCTTTTGTTAAAACTGAATCTGCTAACTTAAAAGCCTGTTCTATTGGCATATCTTGATCATTACTGACAATATCCATGACTTTTTGATTAGGGATTACAATTAGGGCATCGACATTTTGTTTTAAGTTTAGTAGACCTTCTTCAGCATTAGTCATGCGATGAGTGCCTTCAAAGAAGAATGGCTTAGTGACAACAGCAATTGTTAAAATTCCCAACTCTTTTTTGGCAATTTGTGCAACAACTGGTGCTGCTCCAGTACAGGTTCCCCCACCCATGCCACCAGCGATAAAAACCATATCAGTTCCTGCTAGCAGTTCTTTAATTCGTTCACGTGATTCTTCGGCCGCCTTTTGACCAATCTGTGGCTTGCCTCCGGAGCCAAGACCACGAGTTAATTTTTCTCCAATTTGAACTTTTATTGGGGCTTGGCTATGCAGCAAATCTTGAGAATCTGTATTTATAGCTACAAAATCAACGCCTTGGATTTGTCCATCGACAATCATGGAATTTATGGCATTATTTCCTCCGCCACCAACTCCTATTACTTTTATTTTTGCAAACTGACCAGATAAAGTTTTGATTAATCCCATATTAAGGTAAAAGAGAAATTGCTAATTTTTTTATTGTTGTAAAAAGGCTATCTTTGCTTCCAGATTTAGTGTTTGGCGCAGAACTATGAATATGTTGACGTATTAGTCCAAGCGAGGATAAAAAGCCAGGAGATTGAATATCTTCGACCAAACCACCAACATTATCTATTGTTCCCAGTCGTACTGGAAGCTGTAATATTTTATTGGCAATTGGTAGACAGTTTGGGCTTTGACTACCGCCTCCGGAAAATATCAATCCAGAGTTTAAGTTATTAGAGTTTAGATTAGTATTTAATTTTTGTTGGATTAATAAAAACAAATCTTCTAGTCTAGGTTTGATAATGCCGTTTACGGCGGTAGAAAGATTAACTTTACGGCCATTTAGATCTATTTCTTCTTGTTCTGGTAAATATGTAGATAGTTGCTGTTTTAGTTGCTCTGCTTCTTCTAAAGTTAGCCTTAGTCCAATGGCCAAATCGTTGGTTATATGACTTCCGCCGACTGGAACAACAAAAGCTTGAGTCAGAGCTTGGTTTTGAAACACAGTTACGCTGGTTTCATGCCCGCCGATATCGACAAGAGCTACTCCAAGTTCTTTGTCTGTAGTATTTAGAGCGGCAAAACTGGCAGAATAACCGGCATAGGATATGGTGTCGACATTCAAGCCACTAAGATTCAGAATTTTTTTTAGATTAGTAATTTGGTTGGAATTAGCCAAGACGATGGTGCTGGCAACACCGAGCCTTTGGCCAAGCATACCAATCGGATCTAGAATTTCTGTTTGATTGTCGAGCGAAAACTGTTGTGGTAGTAAGTGGATAATACTTTTTTCTGAGGAGAGATCATAGGGTGTACTAGATTCGATTATCTTTTGTTTATCGGTAATGGTTACTTCTCTACTGACATTTCCAAGAAGTAGGCTAGATGTAGTAACCATAGTTTCAATTGAAGGGTTAGTTATTGCCAAATGAACCGAATCAATCTTAGTTCCAACCATCCTTTCGACAGAGTTTTTGAGTTGTTTCAGGTTTTGAGTAGCTTGTTCTGGGTTAGTCAACTGCCCTTTTTTGAAGCCGAGACTAGAGGTAGAAGCTACACCGACTATATTTAGCTTGTCTTCCTCTGGATAATACTGCCCTACAATTAGAGTAATTTTGCTTGACCCAATATCGAGACCTTTTATTAACCTTGATTGCATGGTTATATTCTACAAAATCCTATTCAAATTAGCGAATTACTTCGTGAATTAATTTTAAAAATTTAGTACTACCTTGGACATTGGTGGTTTTTTGAAAAGAGGGTGTTACATTAAACAGACGATTAATAGCATTTAACAGAGTTTGTGAATTTGTAGTTTTTTCATCCAAAATGATGATTTGGCTCGGTAACTGATGCTGGGCCCATTGAGCGTTTAGCTCCTGTTCGTTTTGCTGTGATTTTGGTAGGGGAATTAAAACTGCCTTCTTATTTAGAGCCACCAATTCCTGACAAATATTGGCTCCAGAACGACTAATGATAGTTTTGGCAGCATGAAGCAAATATGTCATTTGGTCTAGCGGGATGTATTCAAAACAGCGGTAAAAAGATCGATAGTCAGCAGTGGCCGTAGAAACATTTGGAAAGTCGAGTTTTCCAGTTTGGTGAACGATATTATATTTTTTTCCCAAGACTGGAGCCAATTTCAAGACTATTTTGTTAATAAACAAACTGCCTTGGTTGCCACCGACAATAAATATTATTGGTTTTGGTTTGTCAAACCATTGTTTTGTTGGATTATTAGAAGGTTTTTGCAGAATCTCTTGCCTTATTAAATTGCCAGTAACTACAGTTTTTTCTGAAGGCAGACTTTGTTTTTGTTTTGGTGTGTCAAAAGAAAGGGCAATTTTAGTAACAAAATATTTAGCTAGTCTTGTAGACAAACTTTCTGTTAGTGTTTGTTCATGAATTATAGACGGGATACCCATTAATTTTCCTACAAAAAGAATTGGAATAGATATATATCCCCCAGTTGAAACTATTAAAGAAGGTTTGAATTGAGATAAAATTTGATAGCTAACAAATAGGGATGTAAAAAAATGTGGCAGCCCATATAGTGTATTCAGGATACTGTGTCGATCGTATTTTATTGAATTTATAGCTATAAATTTAACATTTAACTGCTTCATCAAATCATATTCTGTGGAAACAATAGTGCTTTTGACGGAGTTATATTTTCGACCAACAAAAATGACATTCCAATCGTATTCAATGTCCTGTTTAAGCAATCTAATGAGTTCAACTACTGGACTTTGATGGGTTCCGGTAATAATCATAGTTTTGGGGTTAACGGAGGACATTAGATATTTCTTTTACAATAATACTTGGTATGAAAGCTGGCCAGGGAATGGTTCCGGGAGGATTGTTTAATATATCTTTTTCTGTTTCAAAAACTGGTTTTATTTTAATATCGCTTGGAATTTTGTCTATATTTATTTTGCTAGTGGATACTAAAACACTGCTCCAATTTACCCAGTATTTGTTTAGAAATTCTTGGTAGCCTGATTGTGGTTGAGATGATTCTGGATCAATTAGATAATCCCTGGTTAAGCAAACTAGATGTCTGGAACCATTGAATCGTTGATTATTTATGGATAAGAATAAATTTGTTTTTTCGTCTAATAAAGAATAGACATTTTGTGGATTATCTGGGTTAAAAATTGGCAACCAAGCTAAATTGGCGGCTTCAAAAATACAAATAGCAGCATTGTGGAACATATTACCTTCACTATCAAAACTTTTAAAAGTTCCCGGATCAGTAAGTTTTCCTTTAGAGAGGTGGGCTTGGTTGTTGTACTTTAGCAGAATGTTTAATATGGTAGGTAGTTTTTCTAATGGTAATAAAGTTGTCTGATAGAGATTATTAATCAAATTTGCACATGTGGTTAGCCCACACATACGGTTTGCCATAAAATTTGAATCTATGGAAAATTCTTCAAAAACTGGCTTACAAATTTCTGCAACCTGCTGTTGGGTATATAATTTTAATGACATAGAAAAAGGGGCCGGTAAATTCCAGTTATTTCATTTTCTAGGTCAAAAAGATCTAAGAAATTGTTACCATTTGAATCGACTATTCTCCAGTCTTGCTTGGCTATATTACTTTCTGGATTAGTGATATAAATCTGAAACTTGTGAACCTGTTTTGAACTAGTTTCTGAAGAAGACTGAATACAGTTTAAGATATCCTTTTGATTATCGAGAATGAAAATTACATGTCCAGTACCATCTTTACCCAAAAGGCATATTAAATCCCCGGTTTGAGCATTTTCAATTTCTAAGATTTTTTTGCTATTTTTAGAGTCTGCAAAATTGGTGGCGTATACTGATCTAACTCCATTTCTTTTTACTCCCCGCCACATACCTGTTATGTAATAATAGATTCCAGGAAAACCATTGTCTTGGGCATGTGCCTCTAGCAAGTTATATACTAAGCCGCCGCAGTCGACACCGATTTGGTATTTTTTCTGCAAATTGTGTATCTCTTCTGTGTTTAATTCTGACAACTGGATCTTCTCTTGGAAGGCAGAACATTTGTTGGCATATTCTATTTCAAGGGGACTACCCTTTCCAGCAAAAGGACCTTCTTTTTTGATTGTTCCATCTTGATCAACTTGATTGCGCCAGTATGGTATACCTAAATAGAAGTCAAGATAACTACTTAATTTAGGCCCAACCATAGAGCAAAAATTGATAATATTATCGCTACCAACCAGGCCCTGAACACAATTTTTGATTCTTCCCAACCAAGATGCTGCATTGTTAAATGAATTGGTGCGGCTGGGAATAACTTCCGTTTTAGGTACTTTTTACTTAGAATTTGAATAAAACTACTACCACCTTCTACGATAAATGGTATTCCAACAATAAGAAGCGGAACAACCTTGCCAAGAAGAAGGGCAATAACTGCAAAAGTACTTCCAAAAGATAGGGCGCCTACATCTCCCAACCAGATACGAGCTGGCGATACATTAAAATATAAAAAAGCAACAATAGCTCCAATCCAAAGAGATAAGAAAATCGAGATTGGCGTGTCTAGGGAATTGCCCGCCAAAACCCAAAAAGCAAAAAGTGAAATAGTTAGAAGACCACATGATAAACCGTCGAGCCCATCAGTAATATTGAAGAAGTTAGCAAAAGTAACAATTAGGAGTGTGGCAAAAGGTAAATATATTGGGCCTAAATTCAGGGGACCCAAAAAAGGTATATATACAAAATCAATTCCTAAAATTCGATACAACCCAAGGGATGTAACGAAAGCAGCTGCTAACTGCAGTACTAATTTATGGCGCATTCTAAGACCAAAAAACCCAGTTTTCTGAAAACCGAAGAACTTTAAAACATCATCATATAAACCAATCAAGCCAAAACTAAGAAAAGTGTAGAAAATTACTAAAAGTTCTTGGCCTATTTTGTAGTTGGAGCTAACAAAAATTTTACCTACGCCTAGAAGCGGAAAAATAAGCAAAAATAGGACGCATACAGAGATGATTATTAGTAATCCACCGCCAACTGGGGTTCCTGCCTTTTTGGCATGAAATTTATCAAAAATGGGTGTACGTTTATTTTGAAAATCAAGCGTGGTTTGTGCTTGGCGCTGGAATTTTAGTTTATAAAGTAAGTTAATGAATGGGATCACAAAAATACTAGTTAGCAAAAATGACACCAAAAGAAGTCCGAGATACAAATGGATCATAGACCTATTTTAGACTATTTTGACGGATATTCAAACCAGTGCGAATTGCTTCTGATTCCGACCAGGGGTATTCTGTTTCACCCAAGAGTATTGTTTGTTCGTGTCCTTTGCCACAGGCAATTACCACATCTCCTTTTTGTGCCAACAAAATTGCCGTAGTAATTGCATCTTGTCTATTTGGTATAAAAGTGTATATATGTCCGTTTTTTAGGTAATTTTTAGCATTTTGCAACTCTTTTTTATTTGGTATTTTTTGACTAAAAGATATTTTCTGAACTTCCTTTCCGATACCTGACTCAATTTGTGATGCTATGTTTTCTATTTTTTCGTTTCGAGTATCATCTGAAGTAATTATGGTGATGTTAGACAACTCTGAAACTATTTGACCCATTTTGGGACGTTTTCCCGGATCACGACCTCCGGTGGCCCCAAACACTGTGATAATTTTGTTATCTGGATTAGTTATCCTAAGGCTATTGAGCGTATTCTCGAGAGCTTGTGGAGTGTGGGCAAAATCGACAATACAATGTATGCCTAAATCATTTGAGATCTCTTCACGCCTTCCCTTGGTTTCTGGAAAATGCTCAATTGTTTGCTGCAAAATTGGTTCTGGTATGTTCAAATAATTTGAAATTGCTAGTGCTGCGAGTATGTTGTATGCCTGATAGGCAAAAGGACTATTAGTATAAAAAGTTTGGTTCTTTACATTGAAAGTTAATTTGTTGGAATTCAAGACTAAATCACTTGCTAAAATATCTGCTCCCTGATTGAATCCAAATGTCAAGATTTTTCTGCCCACTATCTTTTTTAACTTAGAAAAAAATGGACTATCAAAATTGGCAATAGGAAAGGTGCATTGTTTCAATAGTTTTGATTTTGCAAGCAAATACTTGTCCATATTTTTGTGATAGTCTAAATGTTCTTGGGCAAGATTGGTAAAGACTCCAACTTGAAATTTGCAGCCCCAATAACGATATTGATCTAGTGCGTGTGAAGTTACTTCTAGAACGACATGTGTTAGGCCTGCTTTTTTCATTTGGTACAGCAGGCGTTGAATTGTCGCAGGATTGGGAGAAGTAGTGTGTAGTCCTGTTGTAATGAATTCATCTTCAATCTTGGCCCCTAAAGTACTTATCAGTCCAACTTTTAGTCCATAATTCTTAAGCAGTTGGTGTGTAAGTATGGTGGTAGTTGTTTTTCCGTCGGTTCCGGTAATTCCTATTAAGGTCATGTCACGGCTTGGAAAACCATATTTAATATTCCAAAAAATACTTCTTGGTAGGTGTATAAAAATGTTGGTTAATTTTTGTAGGATTGGAATTTTTTGTTTTAAAGACATGATTTGATTATATAACTTCTAAGAATTGCTGATCTACTTGGAGGATTTTGTGCAATTTCATTTTTGTTTGGAAAAATTGCTTTTTCTATCTGAAGTTGACTTTTGTTTTCTCTTAAAAAGTTTTTTACTATGCGGTCTTCGGTTGAATGAAATGTAATAATGGCTACTAAAAAGCCATTAGGTGCTGACAATGTATTCTGGAGAAATAATTTTAGATTTTCTATTTCTTGATTTACGATTATTTTTAAGGCTAAAAAAGTTTTTGTGGCAGGATGCAATTTGCTGATTTGGTGATATTCCTCGTATGTGTCACTGACTATTTGTGCAAGCTGCTTGGCGCTTATTATCGGCTGGTTTGTTCTGAATTTTACAATATTTTTGGCAATTGGTTGGCTAAGCTTTTCCTGAGACAACTTCCCTATAATATTTGAAAGCTCCAATACAGGCAAATCGTTTACAAGGTCTTTTGCTGTGGTTTTTGTTTTTGTATCAAGGCGCATGTCTAGACTGTCGTCACTAAAAGATAAGCCAAGATCATAGTCTTTTAATTGAGAAATAGATAGTCCTAAGTCTAAAAGAATTGCTTTTGGATTGTGTGGAAAATAGTTTGGAAAATTTGTGAAGTTGTCTTGATAAACAGAGATGTAATCTTTGTAATTTGCAATATTTAATTTTGCCTGATTTAGGCTTTGTAGGTTTCGGTCAAGACCGATGATGTGGTATTTTTCCTGTGCTAGGGCGATACTGTGACCAGCATTTCCCAGTGTTCCGTCAATTATCGTTGTTCCAGCGGGTAAGCGAGAACTTAGTAAACTAACTACTTCTTCTTTTAAAACGGGATAGTGGGCTGTGGGCATGTTTATTTTTCAAGCTTGACCGAGAATTTGCCCCCCACTTTACTTAGAGTCCACGAAGATTCATAAACATTTACTTCATTATTATTTGTAAGATAGGTAATTTTTATACTTCCACTACTTACGCCGTCATCATATTTGTACTTACAGCCATTTGTACAGCTTGATGTTCCCAAAAGCAGATCACGCTCCATGGAGAGGCCAGGATTGTTGACAGTATCTCCTAGGCCTTTTTCTATTTCAGTTTTGCCGTCTATGGCTTTGTACAAAAGTTCATATTCAAGCTTTGTAATAGATGCTGGAATTTGGGCAATTTTCAATTTTAACTCATGACCATCAGTCCTGGGAGTTAAGGAAATTTGCGGTGGGTTGTCAAAGATGATTTCAGTTAGCTTATTCTTTTTTTGAATTGGTGTTGGAGTTACAGTTGGACTTGATTTTGAACCAGTTGCAGAACATGCAGTGAGAAATAAGCCAGAAGCCAGTAGAATCAAATATATTTTTTTCATTGCTTACTTTAGCTTATTGGATAACCAACCGTCAACCTCTCCAGCTTTTATACGGATTTGTTCCATGGTGTCGCGATCACGGATGGAAACAGTGTTGTCTTCAAGAGTTTGATAATCAACTACCAAACACCAGGGCGTCCCTATTTCGTCTTGTCGTCGATATTTTTTCCCTATACTACTGCTATCATCATAATCTACTGAATATTTATCAGCTAGCTGACTATAAATTTCTTCTGATTTGCTTATTAGCTCTGGCTTATTGCTGGCTAGTGGGAAGATTGCTAATTTGTAGGCGGAAAGCTTTGGATTTATTTGCAACCAAGTACGAATTTCTCCGTTTTCCAATTTATCTTCCCGATATGCATCTAGCAATAGAAAAAAGAACCCCCTATCAACTCCGCCTGAAGTTTCCACAATCCATGGTAGGTATTTTTCTTGAGTTAATGGGTCTTTGTAAGCTAGATCCTGACCACTAAATTTTGAATGCTGGGATAAATCGTAGTCCGAGCGCCAATGAATACCCTCCATTTCTGCCCAACCCCAAGGGGCATTATATTCAATATCAAACGCCTTTTGGGCATAAAATGCAAGTTCATCTTGAGCATGCTGTCTAAAACGTAGACTATTTTTATCGTTAAATAAATTTTGGTACCAAGACATTCGATTTTCTTTCCAATATTCGTACCACTTATCCATTTCTGACGGGTGAACAAAATATTGCACGTCCCATTGTTCAAATTCGCGAGTACGATAAAGAAAGTTTTTTGGTGTAATTTCATTACGAAAGGCTTTGCCGATCTGGGCAATGCCAAAAGGTATTTTGACACGGCAAGAATCAATGATATTTTTGAAATCTAGATATATAGTTTGGCAAGCTTCTCCGCGAAGATAGGCAGGAATTTTTTCACCCTCAATTACACCTATTTCGGTGTGAAATAAAATATTGAATTTCTTTGGATTTGTGAATTCGCCTCCACATTCTGGGCATTCTTTGGCAAAATTTATTAAATCAGGTCGGAAACGTTGATGACAGGATTTGCATTCTACTAGCTCATCGCCAAAGTTCTTTACATGTCCTGAGGCTTCCCAAACTTTTGGGTGAGTAATAATTGTCCCGTCGATTCCAACAACATCTCTGCGCTTTATAACATTATCCTTCCACCATAAATTCTTCCAGTTGTATTTCATCAGAGAGCCTATGGGACCATAATCGTAAAATCCTTGAACTCCCCCATATATTTCAGAATTTTGAAAAATGATACCTCTGCGTTTGCACAGCGAAACTATTTTGGAAACTTTGTCTTCTTGATTTTGAACCATAATTTTTATTAATAATTATTAATAAAGGGATCCGAATATCGGATGGTTCCACCCTAATTGTTTACTGCTTAAGCAATAAACCACTTGTTTTTACAGCTCGAGGATGCCAACTCTGTCATAGCCGTAGCATAGAATTATAAACTAAGCAGCCAATGTTGGACAATAGTTAATTTTTGATAATTAACTAAATAACTTTTGGCTTTCAAGAGGACGTTCCAATATTGACTCAATATAATTTTTAAGTAGATGATGAGCCTGCTTTGCATCACGATTTGTAACTGCCTGACTAACTGAACTTGGGGTACCGTAGCCAAGTAGATTAACAATATTGATTTCCTTTTGGATAAATTTACCAATCTGGTTGTTATCGATTGCCTGAATGGCTTCTTCGATCTGAGAAAACACTAAATTATTCGCTTGGGATGCTGGAATAATTCGATGACAGAATTCCAATAAATAGAATAATAAATTCACCTGAGTCAAGCTTTTGCTTTTTGTTAAAAAGCTAGATATTGATTTTGTTTGAGAGATCCAATGAATCGAATTTTTTTCATAAATATAAACTTGGATAGTATTTCCTGCCTGTAAAGTACTTAATCTACTACTAGTAATTTTTGATGCTCCTTTTGCTTTTGCGTAGATTTTTCCTAATTTAAGGCAATATAACGAAATATTTAAATCCAATTCAGCCGTCTTTTTTAAGCTTAAAACTATGGCTTTGTCATTTACTATCACAAGGCCAGTTTGATGGTTTTATCGGCCGTAAGCATAAAAGTATCATAGTCTTCGCCGTTGACCACCAATTGATATTCGGCAGCTTTGGCACCTGGCTGCTTTTGAATCAACAAAGTATAGTCTTTGGAGGCTGGAACTGTACTAGTATATTGTATGCTAGTTTTAGTGCTACTTTGGGCGTAAAGCGGATACTTATTGCCATAAAAACCTTCAAAAACAGTTTTTCCGCTTTCCTCGTATGTTAGTGGATCAACTTCGGAACCAGTCATTTTATCTAATTTGGAGTTGGTGGGTACATAAAATCTGAACCAATCACGATACTTTGGAGCATTCAGACAAATATCCCCTTTTTCCAAATTGCAATTACTAGCTTTTGATGGATTAGTATAAGTTATTGTTATTTTGTGTTGAACTTGACCATTCTGACTAATAATTTCATGTCTAATTTTTTGAGTTAGGAATAAATTAGTCTTAGCACTACTCATATTTGCATCAACCAACATTATGTAATCAGTATTGTTTGTTGTTTGAGTAACCGTGCCAGCGATATTGGCAAGCTCTGCAGCCTTTTGCATTTCTGGATCCTTAAAATACATCAAAATGTTTTTCTGATTCACATTTTCAAGCATGGCTGACATTAGAGGCCCCATTTTTTCTTTAGGCGATCCCATGGCATTAGCCAGGATTGAGTGCATTAGAGGGCCCAAGAATCCTTTTCTATCATTATCAACATAGTTTCTGGGTTTACCAGCTAGCCATAGCATTTGGTATAAAACATTTGGACAGCCGTCACAGCGTTTGTCTGGATCTGGAGTAAAGTTACCCCAACCTGGAACTCCAACTCTCCCAATAACTTTGATTAAATCAACTACAGGTTTTGTGGTGATTGCAACAACAGCATCAAAGGGGTCGTTCTTGTAGACTTTATTGTAGGCATCTATAAAGTTTTTCACACTAGTTGGAAAGTCAGGTGATAGATTCATATCACGGACATACCAATATGGCACATTAATGTGATAGCTTTTAATAGGTCTTGGAGCTGGTATGGTGCTGTTGAACTTTGTGTCTAGATCGTAAATATTGCTGGAAGAAATTGGAGTGATTTTGCCCTTATCAACTTTTAGAGTACCATAAGCAGTCCAGAAACCACCTGTCGGTCTCAGCTCAGCATCGTTTTGGAAAAGAAGCAGATAAGTTCTAGGCTTGTCTTTTCCAAGTAACCATGATGTTTTGGTTAGAATTGGCTTTCCCTCCTGTAAAAACTGATGAATCTGGGCTACTTCTTGTTTTACTTGTAATAAATTAGATTGTATTTTTAGGCCTTTAAATTCTTCGGGATAACGAGTCGCATCTATTTTATTTAAAGATGTTTCAATATTGGATAATTTGGTTTCCAGTTGATCAAAATAAGGAACAATACCTTCGACTGATTGAGTCAAAAAAGCAATTCTGTCTTCTGCAGTTTCTGTTTTTTTACTAGCCAGACCTCCGGTTAATCCAAGAAAGTCTTGGTAAGGAGCAATCGCAGTTAAGATTATGTTGGATGCATCAAAAGATTGGTCGGCAATATTAAAGGCTTCTTCTCCGTCTTGATAATAGTCTTTAATTTTTGGAAGCTTGCTGAATTTGGAAAACTTTTGATAAGAAGTTTGAAGAGATTCTTTGGCTTGTTTTAATTCTTCTAACTGGAGTTTAATCTTGTTTAAATCCTTACTGGCAATAGCTTCTTTTACCTTTGGTTGAAGTGCCAAGGTTTGCTGTAATTTTTGTGAGAATTCTTGATATGGTTTATATGCCTCTTGATAGAGGTAAAAACCAGCCACGCTCGTTAACAGTAGTAAAACCAAAAGAGATAAAGATGCGATTTTAAAGAAAGTTTTGAGCTTTGATGTTTTTTTGACGGGGATAGTTGGCTTGTTTGTTGATTTGTCAAAAATTGAGCTTAGTTTAGGAGTGGAAATAATATCTTCTGGTGACGAATTCTTGTCAAATGGGTTTTGCATAAATTTAGTTTATAGAAGAAATGGCCAATTTACCATATAGAAAACATAGCAAAAGGTGTTTTAAGCAAAATTATTATTTCTTGTCTAAGTGAGCGATTGACTATGTAATAAGCATCGAGCTTGGCTCTGTCTTCAAAATTTAATTGATTTCGTCCAGATGTTTGCCAAAGACCAGTGATTCCCGGCTTTGCTGTACGTATTATATCTATATATTTTTGAGTATGAGGATATCGTCGGCTATATTCCTGCAATTCTTCTTCTCGGTAGGCCCGTGGTCCAACCAAGCTCATTTCATCTTTAAAAACATTTATTAGTTGTGGTAGTTCATCAATTGATAAACGTCGGAGAACTTTTCCAATTGGTGTGATTCTAGGGTCTTCATCTAGCGATAGTTTCCAACCATTATTCTTATATTTTTCGTATAAATTGGGATATTTCTTTAATCTGGCATCGTTGTCTCCTGGGTACATTGTGCAAAATTTATACATAAGGAAAGGGACACTCCCTTGCCCTACCCTTTTCTGTTTAAAAAAAACATCAGAACGGGTATAAATTTTTATACATAGAGCAGTTATAAGAATTAGAGGAGAGAAAATAAGAAATAATAATAAAGATCCAAAGATATCCAAAATTCGTTTTATTATGGGAAATAGAAAAGTGCGTTGTTGGTAGAAAATCCTTTTAACCGGTGGTTTTAGGCTTTTGGATGGAGTCATGAATTGTGTTTGATAAGTTTAACATGAAGCTTTTCTCACTAAACTTTAATGCTTGCTGGCGGCAATCAGCAACCGAGAATGTTTTTTGTTCAAAATCTAATATTGCTTGTTTTAAACTGGCAATATTTTGTTGGTTAAAAAAAACCCCAGTTTTTTCATTAACAATAGTTTCTGCATTGCCACCCTTATTAAAAGCAATAACTGGTTTACCACAGGCTTGAACTTCTAGATTTGCCAAACCAAAATCTTCTAATTGTGGCGATATTAATCCTTTGCAATTTTGGTAAAGTTGTCGCAAGACGGAATTTGGTACTTCTCCCTCAAAAGATATATTTGAGTATTGTTTGGCAAGTAATTTTAATTTTTTAAAACTACGTCCTTTGCCAACAATTTTTAACTGTAAATTAAGCTCACCGCAAGCTTTGATGGCAAGATCTATCTTTTTGTAGGGAACTAAGCGACTGACACAAAGATAATAATTCGAAGAATAATGTTTTACATCTGGAACAAAGAAATCAGTGTCGACACCTGGTGAAATTATTCTTGGATTAATATGGTAATTATCTTTGATACGTGCCGCTGTGGTCTGAGATATTGTGAGTATTTGATCAGGACGTTTTATATAGATAGAATCTAACTTGCGAAAAAAAGCTGGAATTTTTGATTTTGGTTTGTATAAATAGCGATTAGGAGTTAGAAGATAACACAAATAGCTTGTGTCAGGTTTTGTTAGTAAACAATGAGGATAAATACTTCCCATGGATAGTAATACATCATAATTATCAAAGTTATATCTTTCTAAAAATATTGGCATGAATGGAGCCAAAATTGATTCTTTGTTTTGCAAAAACTTTGGTAGCTGACATATGTATTTTATATTTATATTTTTAGGGAGCCATTTGGTGTGTTCTGGGGCATAAGTTGAGGTATACAAGTCTGCCTGTGGATAGTATCTTAGAAGTAAAAGTAGCAATCTCTCAGCTCCGCCCCAAGTTGTCAGCCAGTCATAAAAAATAGCTATCTTTAGGTTATTTCTTTGTAAGTATTTGGTCATAAAAATCTAGTGTTTGTTTGGCTGTTTTTTCCCAAGAAAAATGTTTCTGGTACACGTATCCATCTGTTATAAGCTTTGATCTAATCTTTTTGTTTTTTTGCAGTAGCTCTATGTGTTTTATTAACATGTTTGCATCGTTTGGTTCAAAGTATAGAACTTTGTCTTGATAAATCTCTGGAAGACAACTACTGTTACTTGATATAACTGGACAGCCTGAGGCCATGGCCTCTAAACCTGTTAGGCCAAAACCTTCCATAAGAGATGGATGAACCAAGGCAAGTGCCGATGAATAAATCTTTTTGACTACCGTATCTGTTGGAAAATCTACAAACTTTATTTGCATCGAAAGCTTATTTTCTATAATCTGTCTTTTGAAGCGGTCTAAAAAAATACCTGGTTTTGTTATTACATATAAAGACAGATTTGGAAAGCTTTTTATTGCAACTAGAACAATTTGAAGATTTTTATGAGGATACAAATTTCCTGTGTAGACTAAATAATTTTTTGCAGCCAGATTTTTAGGTTTTTGGGTTTGAAAGATAGGGTCGACTGCCTCGTAAGTGGTAACGATTTTGTTTCCAGGATGATTGTAGTGGCTAACTATATAATTTTTCCAAAAGTTACTTGGAACAACTATATAATTTAATTTAATGTTTAGATAAGTAAAGATTCTATACATAAAATATTTTGGCCAATATAAAAAACTCCACTTTGTCGTAGTCTCTTTACCATAGTAAAAATTTTTGATCAGATCATGGATGGTTATAACTGAAGATCTAAAATAAAAGAGTGGCTTATTAAAGTGTGTGAAATGGACCAAATCGGCATTTTGTTTATATAGAAGTATAGGTAGGGAGATTTGTTCTTGCCATGAATAATGCTTAACATCACTTGTCAGATAGCAAAACTTTGGGCCATATTTTTTTTGTAGATATTCTAAATTTTCTGGATGAATTAATAAGGTAATTGAATATTTTTTTGATAGATCTGTTTTTGAAATTGAGTCGACTAGATTGGCAACATATCGGCCAATTCCAGTATGCTTTGGTCCATATAATCTGGCATCGATAATTATTTTCATGTACTTTTTTTCCAGAGTCGATATTTTTCTAAGATTTTTATCCCAAAATAGACAATAAAATTTGTTAATCTTGGGTATTTTGAAGATAAATTTTTTTGATAAAAAGTCCTCATTGCTTGAGTGCTAGCTTGAATAGAGCGTTTTTTGTCGAGATTGTTTGCAAGAGAATTTGTGTGGCTTTTAATGCCTGAAGAAACTCCCTGGTAGTGAGTAACTTTTACATTTGGTATAAACCAAAGTTGTAGGTGGTTTTCTTTTAGGTTCCAACATAGTTGCAAATCCTCTCCATACATAAAGTAGCTTTCGTCCCACCATTTTATTTTTTCTCCAGCAGATCTTCTTATTGCAATAGCAGCCCCAACCCCTGCTGGAATTTGATGAGCTGTGCTGATATCGGCGGTTGATAAATAATTGTCGTGGGATAGGTTTAGAAAATAAAATAGAGAACTTATGGGGTTTGGAAAATTGCGATGGGATTCCGGTTGAAGAGATCTTGTGGCATACAAAGTGATATATGGTGAAATTGCAGAAACCTTTTTGTTTTTGGAAAAAGTTGATATCAAAGTTTTTAGTGCGTCTGAATCAATTTCTGTATCCGGGTTAAGAAAAAATATATATTTAACTGTTGAGGCTATTTCAGTAAGTCCGAAGTTATTTCCTTTGGAAAATCCCAAATTATTTGTTAACTTTTTTACTTTTAGATTTGGTAGTTTAGGCAAGCTGTTTGCTGAACTATCGGTTGAAGCATTATCTACAACAATTACCTCGTAATGGGAGGCCGGAAGAGAAGATTTGGCAATACTTTTTAGACATTTTTTAAGATAGTTGCCCGAGTTGTAGTTGAGAATAATCAAACTCAAAATTGGATTATTCATGATTTTGAATAGACTGATAAAGTTTATATAATTTTTTTGCACTTTGGGCCCAAGTGTATTTTTTGGCTACAAGCAATTTTGCTCTATCACCCAAGAATTTTCTTTGCAATGGGTCTTTTAGCAGCTTTATGGTGGTTTGGGCTATCTCTTCTGGGTTGACCACTAGGGCATGTTGTTTGTTGGTAATTTCAATTCCTTCCATTCCTTGTGGCGTAGTGACAATTGGTAATCCACAAGCCATGGCTTCAAAAAATTTAGTTCTGGTTCCATTACCGCTAAGAATTGGAGCAACTAAAAGCCAACACCTTTTATAATAAGAAATCGGATCATTTTTGGTTCCATCTTTTCCGGCTTCTGCAACAATAACATCTTCTGTTTGGTATTTTGAAAAGGTTGTTGGAGCGTGCCTACCAATAATAAATAATTTTGCCTTAGGTATTTCTGATTTTATTTTTGGCCATATGTGGTCAAGTAAAAGTTTGGCGCATTCACTGTTTTGCATCCATTTCATATTTGAAACACCAAAAAGGATGGAAGGGTACTCAGTTTTGCTAATTTTGTCGCCTTCTAACAAATACTTCTCGTCAACTCCATTGGGGATGATCTCAACTCTAGTTCTTTTGATGTCCTTATTCACAACATTTTTATCATCATTGGAAACAACAACTAGCGAATCCGCTTTTTGCCAATAATATTGCTCCCAATATTTTATTTTGGCTACATCAAGATAAAGCAGTGGTTTAAAAGCTGACTTTGGGAATGGTAGGCTTTCAGTGTAGTGTTGGTATACCGCGTATTCAATTGTTTGATCGACTAAAATAGTTGGAATTTCTGTTTTTGGTATATTTGGCATTAGATAAAAACACTCAGTGTGGATTAGATCATAGTTTTCATTTTGTAGTTCAATTTCTATGGCGGATTTTAAATTTTTTGAAATGTAATTACTTACCAAAAAAGGATATGGCCCAAAACCGGTTTTAAGGATTTTTGCAGGATCCCATGTCTTTCCTCGTTCAACTAAAATTACTTTTTTACAAAATTTTTTTAGCTGTGAAAGTCCAACTTGATTGCGTGTAAAACAAATAATAGATATGTCTACATTTTTGTGTAGATTTTTTAAAAGGTAGTAAGACCTGGTTTGGCCGCCTGATTGTGATGGTGCCGGTAGATATGGAGTAATCATTAAAATTTTTTTTCTAGTCATAGTTTTGGCTTTCGTAAATCTAGTAGAATCATATTTTGGTCTTCGTATGTGGTGATATATTTTGCTTTTTGCATATTGGTGTAAGTATCATTGTTTACTGAGACTAAATAGATCGGATTTGAGAACTGTTTTAACAAATCGGGAATGTTGTACATTTCAGTTGGCCAACCAGAACGATTGGTTTGATACAAAAAGGCAGTATCTCCGGTATATGGTGCAATTATCAGAGAGTTTTTTGGAGTGAGAATGTCAGTTTTCCAGCCGGCATAGATTATTTGCGGATGATTAATTCTGTAGTACGGTAAGATATTTTTTTGTGTAAGGACAATGCTTGTGACTAATAGGGAAATAGATATTATTTTAGGAAGCTTTTGTAAGCCGTAGGATACAAGAATTGCTAAAAAAGGTAGAGTTAAAACTTGATAATAATCGTGTTGTACGTTGCCTCGAGCTATGATTGAAAAATATAATAGAATACCTGCAAAATACGGCCAATTTCTTTGTTTAAAGATAGAAATTATAAGAGGAAGAATCAATGGGAGTCCTAATATTAGTAAGACGAGCCTTTCCCAGAATAGCCAACGAAACCAATAGGGTCTTCCGACTACAAATGATTCGCCAGAAAATCCCTGCTGGAAAAGCCATTTAAAAGCAGGAATGCCTGCGGGGTAGTTTTGGATATGTAGACGCCACATTAAAAATGGAGCAGCAGCAAAAATGCAGCAAAAAATAACATAAAATATTTTTTTTCGATTCTCAACTCTTAGAAAATGGGCTACAAAAATTGGAAAAAGCAATAATCCGACGAACGGTTTTATCAATAATCCGAATCCAAGCGAAAGAGAAAACAAAAATGGTAACTTTTTTTGTAGAAAATACAGAGATAAGCTGATAAAAAAAATAGCCACGATTTCTGGCAAAATAGCTCTGCTATAAAATATACTAAAGGGTAGGAACAAAAATACTACAACTACATATAGATTTTTGACAGTGCGATACAGAACATAACCAGTTGCAAGGCTAATTATAATATTTACTAGTCGTGATGATATTTCCAGGGGAAGCGAAAAGAGTTTTGAAAACTGGGCAGATATTTGGTTGTAAATTGGAAGTTCTACCATCCGATATCCATTTGGGTTTTCCTGTCCAGACTGAACATTTGATAAGTCATGATAAGTTGGCAACCAAAAAGTGCCAGTTCCATTTAAGATATTTGTAGTAACGCTGGCAGTGTCTGCTTGTCTGTGTGAGTGCCAGTCGGCAATTGGGTAGTTGACATGATAAAGACGAAGTAAACCTCCGATAATTAAAATAAATACTAAAACAATTTTTTGATACTTATTCATGTTTACAAAATTGTAGATTCTGATAGTAAATTCCCATTAGGATCCAAAATGAATATGCAATTTTGCTTGCTGCAAAAACATCGATAAAAACTGCATTGGCAAACATTGTAAAGATTGAAGCAAGAAAAATATAATTTAAATAATTTCGATCGTTGGTTTGTTTGTAGAATAAAAACGGCTTAGTTTGTAAGAAAAACCAAACAAAAATCGAAATAAAAGTTATTAGACCAAAGATGCCAGTTTCGCCTAATATACGAAGGTAATCATTGTCAGTTGCCAAGGTAATCGATCCTGGTCCAGTTCCCTGAACTGGGTTTTTCTTTAGGGCATTTATTGCCCTTGGCCATTCAACCTGGAAGCGAATTTGACCTGATCTGGCAACTCCGGCATCTGCATCTACTGGTGGATATTCATAAACTGGTCGAATACGGATTGGGGTTGGATATGCTGTTGGAATTAAGCCAGTCACGACGGCAATTGGGGTTTGTGTTACTAGGGTTGGTATTTGAGTTGGGTTAGGTGCGGGCGTAGTAGGGCTTGTATATTTTGGCAGAAGCATGGCAATTTTAGTTCGTAGTCCGGGAACTGTTGCAAGTAGACGTTGGTTTAACTCGCTAGTAGTTGCTATGGTAGCGATTATTAAAATGGTTAATGGCAGGATCCAAAAATACTTTCGTATCAAAACTAAGGACAATGACATCCCGGCATAAAAGGCAAATAGAGAAATTCTTGAAGCTGTTAGAGTTAGAATATAAAAAGTTGATATCCAAGATAAAAATATAATTATTTTTGAAAAAAGGTTTTTACAGAGAAAAAGACTACCACCTAAAATTACCAGGGCCACTGAAGTGTAGACCGCCAAATCATAGTGGCCGGCAAAAGTAGAGCTAATTCTAGTCCAAGTACTCATATAGAGTAGTTGTCCTTTTGAGAACTCTTGGTTCATCGTAGAGATAATGGGCCATGAAAAATATTTTTGTCCCAAACCTACGGTTCCAGCTCCTAGCAAAGCAGTTATGAGTAATAAAAATGGTATTTTGAGATGTTCTTTTTTACTAACTGCTGCACTAGACAAGAAAAACAAGGACATATACTCAATTCGTCTGAAGGCATTTAGCAATAAAATTGCTGGTCTTTCGATTTGGTGTAGAACTATGCTTCCAATTACTGCACTTAAAAGTGCGAACCAATATGACAAAAAAAGCAAAAATAACTTGTTCTTAAAGATTGGAAATCTGGACTTTAGTTGATGAATTACAAGAAATAAAATTGAGATAAAGACAATAATGTCATCTAGCCGCAAGTTAACATAAGTTCCAGATACTTCTGATATGGGAAATTTTGGATATAAAGGGATTGCTAAAATTAAAACTGCCAGTGATATTCGAAGAAGATTAAAGTTTTTTAGCATAAATTTAAGATTGGGCTAACTAATGAGGATAATGGCAGTTTGTGTTTTTTGAAAAATACAGAAATACCTTTTTTTTCTAAACTATATTTGGATTGATTACCAGAAGCACCACCCAGATGGGTAATCCGTGGCCCGGCAAGATACTTGTTGATGAGGTTTGGGAATTTCAATTTTAGTCTATAGAACATTTCTAATTCTTCGGCATACATAAAATAAAATGGATCGAACCCGGTAATAGAATCGAGCAAGTTTTTTCTGGTCATAATAAATGCCCCAGTTAACCAATCTAATTGTTGATCTTTGAGATAGAAAGCATCTTTGGTATAGAAAGTTGGAGTATGAGGATGAATGGGTTTAATAAATTTGTTAAAAAAAGGAAGATCATCCAAATGAACAAGCCATGATAGTGTATTTAAAGCATTTGGGAAATAGCCACCAGTAGCTTGGATGGTTCCATCTGAATTTAATAATTGACCAGTACAAGAGGCTGCTTCCGGATGGGATGACAGCCAATTAAGGCATTGGGAAATGGCTGAATTATTGATAATAGTATCGGAGTTTAAAAATAATATATATTGTCCCAAAGCTTGTTTTAGTCCCTGATTATTTGCTTTTGCAAAACCTAAATTTTTACTATTTTTGATGATTTTTAAATTGTTGTATTTTAATTTGGAAAAATCTAGTAGTGAAGAATCTGTAGAAGCATTATCAATTAGTATAATTTCAAACGGGATATTACCGTTTTTTAACTCAGAGTCTTGATAAACTGATTTTATACAAGATAAAGTTATTTTTGCCGTATTATAGTTGATTATGATAATCGATAGGGTTGGATTTGTTGTCATTTAAGAAAAGTTTTTTTAAGAGCGTAGATAAAAAATATGACACAAAAATCGATGCATAATAAATTTCCAAGTCGTCCAAATATACTTGAAGAGTACCATCTGGCTGTTACTTTGGAATCATAGGCCATCTGTCCAACTAGAATTTTGTTTTTAAGGCGGCTGGATTCTGGCGTGAAAACATCATTCTTCCATTCAAAACCGTTTATATAAACCGATCCTTTTAGCGGAAAAACAAATTCTTGTAAATAGTAACTTTGGATTTCATCTCTAATGACTTCTTTTGCTCGCTCTGGTGGGTGGTTTAGAAGTATATATGGTTTTGGCAGATTACTTTTGTAATAAGCAATAACCTGGGAACGATTCCAATTGGTAAAAAATGCTTTGATATTTGGAACTTGAACTGTATCCCCCGGTAGATTCGATTGCAATTCTTGTCCTAAATTTGGTATTACAGGAAAGGGTTGCAAAAGATAGTAAACCAAAGGGATATTTAACAAGAGCAATAATAAGAAGATAAATTTTGTCATGATTTAGTGGAAAAGCATGGGTCGTCCCAGTCGATAATTTAACTTTTTATGGGTCCTATCCCCTATTTTTTTAGCGGGAACACCCCCCCAGATTTCAAAACTTGGAATATCTTTGGTAACTACGGCTCCAGCGGCAACAACAGCCCCGCTGCCAATATTAACACCCGGCAAGATAATAGCTCTGGGGCCAATAAAAACATAATCGGAGATATTTACTGATCCAAAACTGTTGGCAAAATCTTGGTCATGTATGTTGTGTTCATCGTTGTAGATTAATACTTGACTGGCAATATCCACATGGTCTCCAATTATAAGAGGCGCACGTCCATCTAAAAAGCAATCTTGACCAATCAAAGTATCGTGGCCCAGGATTATGCCTGACGGTTTAAAAAAACGAGCACCCATATAAATTGTGCTATCTAGTGGAATATTAAGTCCAAAAAAACGATAAATTAGTTTTCGTAAAAAATGTATGGGTATATGACCAACATAGCGAAGAAGCAAAAGTTGTATTTCGAGAAAAATGGTTTTTATGCGAACAATACCCTTGTAAAAGGAGGTCCTAGCACTTAGAGCGTGGCCGTTTCGATCATGAAATAAAACCATACATGGTTATTATACCGAATTGGCCTTGGCAAAAGCCAGTAAAAGCTGTTTTATGGACAAGGATGTTTGGAATTTTTTTAGTTGTTTATTACCCCGAATTATGTATTTTTTTTGGTTTTTTGAAAGCGAAATCAGTTCTAGAGCCTGTGTTAGCGTGTTTGAATTATAAGGATCAATTTTCAGGCCTTGCTTACCAACAATTTCTGGCAGGGATCCTGCGTTGCTTGCAATAACTGGGCAGTTGAGCTGCATAGCTTCGATTGCTGGGATGCCAAAACCTTCAAAAAGGCTTGGGATAATTAGTGATGCGGCGTTTGAGAGTAATTGACTTTTCTCATCTGGGCTTATATAGCCAGTAAATAAAATTCGATCAACTAAATCTAGTTTTTTTACTTCGGCAAAAATTTCATCATATAGCCAACCCTTTTTACCAGCTATTACCAACCTTTTTATTGTGCCAGCATTGTCAAGATAATCTTTGTAGGCTTTTAGTAAAAAAGGGATGTTTTTACTAGGTTTTAGGGTGCCTATTGATAAAAAATATCCTTTTTTTGCTAATTTCCACTTTTTTAAAATGGTCGTTTTTGATTTAGCTAATTTTGGTAATACTGGATAAACAACAGTTATTTTGCTTTGACTAATTTTATACTTGGCAATCAAGTCATTTTTGCAGAATTTGGAGATAGTAACTATGTGTTTACTGGTTTTTAATGATTGCTCAGTCCACGATTTTAGTTGATTTAGATCCTTTGGCGTAAATTGCTTGGGGCTATCTAAATAACCCAAGTCCATTATGCTTACGATTTTAGGAACAGGGCAAAATAGTGGAGTGTAGTGACTTGGGCTAAAAAAAAGATCGAGTTTAATACTTTGGGTATAGAGTTTTAGTGGCAAAGCAAAACGTGTCCAGAATTTTTTTGGACCGCAAACTACGTAATGCCAATTATCTCTTGTTGGAGGAAGATCTGCTCTGGGTGTCGATTTTAAATAAATCCAGTAATTATTCTTTAAATCAGCATTATACAAAGCGGATAGTAGATTATAGGCAAAGTAACCAACACCAACTTTTTCAGACTGATTTGCCTCATTGCCGTCTATGCCAATGATCATGACAGCTTTTTATAAAATTCTAATGTAGACTTAGCAGTTTTTTCCCAAGAGAATTTTCTCGCCTGTAATAATGTTTGTTTTTTTAGTTTTTGATACAAATTTTTGTTGGTTAGTAACTGATACATAGCCTTTTTTATGCTTTCTGAATTAGTGGGATCAACAAGAAGAGCGCCTTTGCCGGCGATTTCTGGCATAGAACTCAGATTGCTGGTGATTACCGGAACTCCACAACTTAAACTGCTTAGAACTGGTAGCCCGAAACCTTCGTAAAGAGATGGATATATTAGAGCAAAAGCATTTTGATGTAGCCTTATTAGTTCTTTTTTAGAGACATAACCCAATACTTCAATCCCATCAACGGGAGCCACATCCTCACCCCAACCATATTTACCAGCGACCTTTATGACCATTTTCGGGTATTTCTGTTTTAACGACGTAAAAGCTTTAAATACATTGATCAAATTTTTTCTGGGTTCTCTGGTACCAACGGTCAAGAAATAATCTGAGTTTGGTTTAGATATGGGAACAAAACCAGAGTCTGCGGCTTCATAAATCTCTATATTTTTACTGTCATAATTTGGAAATAACTTAAAAAAGTCAGACCGTGTTGATTTAGAAACAAAAATCAGGCTTGCAGAATCCTGCTGCAATCTGGAAATTTTGTTTTGATGGGCTGTGACTGTTTTTTGATGATGCCAAGCTGGAAACAAAAGCGGGGTTAAATCATGAATAGTAGCAATTGTATGGGCTTTTTTTGATGGTGGCTGAGTCCAATCACTGGTATGAAAAATATCACAAGATCCAATGAAATATTCTATTGGGAGAATATGTAGCTTGTTCCACAATAAATCTAAAAGAGTTGGTGGTAAAGGATAAGAATAGAGTTTGCAGTTTGGATGTTTTTTAATTTGATTTAAGAAATCAACAGGAAGCTTTTGGCGCAATGAACCAAAGAAGAGTTTGTATTGGTTTTTGGAGTCGATTAGTAAAAGGTTTAAAACTAACTGCCTGGTATATTCGGATACTCCGGTGCCATAGGGAATACTGGAAATATCGATGCCGATGATCATGTTTTATGCAGAGAAGTATCTACGCGTGTTCCGTCTATATACAATATCCCATTAGGATCAAAATCAAAACTGATCCGTCTAGCGGAGCTTGGATAGCATCTTCGGTGTGAATGCCTACCTGGTAGATTCTTTGGCGGCATGTTGCGATGAATAGCATGACCTTCGTCATCAACTGTCAAACGAGCGACTCCACTCAAAAGCTGATCCCTCTGTCTATTTAATATTTCTTCCCTAGTATGAGACATGTTTTATTTTACTTTTACTAAACATCTAAGTAAATAGCTAATGTTGCGGAGGCGTTCAGTTGTAATCTCTGGAAAATTTTGAATAATTTCTTTAAAAGAATAATTTTGTTTGATAAAAATTAGCCAGCCTTTGAAACTGTGCCAGGCTCTAAAAACAGTGTCCTTGCCAGCGGTTCCCCCACCATAATGAGTTGCATATATGTTGTTTGAAAAATAAGTTTGGAATTTATATTTATTGGCCCTATAGTGAAGATCTACGTCTTCAATATAGGCAAAATAGCTTGGTGAAAAACCATTTAACTGTTGGAATTTTTCTTTGTTGTAAATTGTGGCGGTAGCCGGCGCACCCCAAATAGCAGTTGATTTTGTTTGCTGACGTAAAGTTGCACGTCCAAAATGGTAAAAATCAAAGCCAGTATTTTCGATAGTTTTGTCTGGTTTTAAAATAATGCCACAGTAAGCAAAAAAATTTGGGTTTTTCTCTATGGTTTGGGAAATTTTGTCTATCCAATTACTTTCCAAAATTACATCATTATTCAAGACTATTAAATGCGGATATTTGGCTACTTGTGCAGCTTGATTGACTGCTTGTCCAAAACCAACATTTTGAGAATTTTCTAATATTATTAGGCTTCGGAAGTTTGCTAGGAGTTTTAGACTAGAATCAGTAGAGCAATTGTCGACTATAATAATTTCTATTGGTTGATATTTTTGTTTCTTGATTGAACTAAGACATTCTTTTAAAAATTTTTTGCCGTTGTAATTTGGAATAATAATACTAAAGGCGAATTTCAAGTTGACCTCCTATTTTTAATCCATTGTTTTTAGCAAAATTCTGATTTAGTTCTAGGACGTATTTGGAAGGTGTGTCGTTTTGGTACAAAGTAAGCTCCCAAGTAGAATGATTTGGTTCTGGAAGTGCCGTGTGGATTGTTGTGATTTTGAAATTTTCGTCAAGCCAAAGCATATCTAAGGGAATTAGAGTGTCTTTCATCCAAAATGGATAAATTCCTGGGTTTGTAAAGGTAAAAATCATGCCGCAATTTTGACACAAACTGGTCCTGTTTGATAAACCAAGGGCTCTTAGATTATCAGTATCGGCCACTTCTAATTGGATAATCTTATCTTTTAGTATGAGTTTTGAAAATTTAGCTGGTTTTGTAGCTTGTGTACTGAATTTTAAATAGATTAAAAAACTTAAGGTAAATAAAACTAAGATAAGAATTCCCTTTCTAGCCATATAGCAACATTTTCCCATGAACAAAGCTGGTGTACTAGTGTGTAGGTTGCGGGGGTAACTTTTTGTTCTGCGGCTAACTTAATTGCAGTTGCTAGTTCTTTTGGGCCTAAATTATTTAATTGATAACCAGTTTTTAATTTTGAAAACACCTCGGTGGTACTAGATTGTTTTAACCCTAAGACTGGAACTTTCCTAGACAATGCCTCGGCAAAGACCAAACCAAAGCTTTCTTCGTGAGAAGGCAAAACTAATAAGTCGTGCTGGTCTAAAAGCACGATAGCCTCTTTGGCTGAGTACTTTTGAGGTATTATTTTTAACCTAGAGTTAGAAGAAAATTTTTCCAAGGATTTACTGTAAAGTGTCGGTTGTCCACACAGTGTCAAATAAAAGCTTTTAGGTAGATATTTAACAGATTGGATTAGTGGCAAGATACCTTTGTGGGCGGCAAAATTGCCTAAGAATAATATTTTACGTTTTTTTGTAATTATTTTTGGAATAGTTTTGGCGTCAAAAAACAATTGCAAGATACCAGGAAAATGAGTTTTAATATCCAGTGAATAAGGTTTTAATATTGCCGCTTCAAAATCAGTAAAGGTCCAAAGCGAAAAGTGTTTTAGCAAATCGAGTGAACCTTTTTTGTAAAAATCCTGATTATCAGGGTGAAAACAAGGTATAAATATGACTTTTGACCCAGTCATAAGCTGTAAAAATCTGGCATAAAAAATTATAGAAGTAGGTAGCGGTCCAGCGATGATAATTTGCGGCCTAAAGAATATTGCTTTGATGATTTTTAGGGGGTTCAAAATAGGTCCTGGTGGTTGACCAAGCTTTCTTAATACTCGCCCTGGTGGATTTTGTATAAATGTGTCTGTGGAAGCATGACTACTGCTTAAAAAATGAAGGATGTGTCCCCTATCCTGCAAACTTTTAGCAGCTTGATAGACAATCTGACTGCCACCATCGATAGCTGGAGGGAAAATATGTGATAATGCTAATATTCGCATGCATAAAATTATAAATCTTTTAAACAATCGTGTGGTACAGCTTGGTTTATCGGCAGTGGCCTTGTACTATGTATACAAAACTGTTGATTTTGTTAGTGTTTTTAATCGAATCTCAAAAGTTCCGCTTTGGTTCGTGATTTTTTTGTTGATTTACACTTTTTTGGTTGGTTTTTTGGCTGTGGTTCGCTGGGGAATTGTGTTGTTTGGACAACCTAGTTTTAGACAGCTTCTAACAATGTACAAAAATGCTAATGTGGCTAGTTTTTATTCTATGTTCTTGCCCACGCCACTGGCTGGCGATGGTATAAAGTGGGTAAAAAATGCTTCAAGCTTTGCGAATATTCCAAAAGGAAAAATTTTAGCTTCTATTTTAGTCGACCGAGTGATAGGCTTGTCTACTTTAGGGATAATGGGATTCATATCTTTGATAATTTCTAAATTTTTCAAATACAAGCTCGTATTTGAAGCCGAGTTAATGATAACCATGCTTTTTGTGGGCATAATTATTTTTTATTTGCTTTTACTGGCATTTGATTTTGAACGATTTCTTGGTAAAAATAAATATTTAGATAAACTGATTAGGATTGATCAAGCATTTAGGCAGGAACAAAGAAAAACGATTTTTATAGCTGTTATGGTTTCAGTATTTGCTCAAATTGTTTGGATTCTACCAATTGTTTTTTCTTCCATTTTTTTTGTTCCAGGATTGCCAATTCTGGCTATATATGTGTACATGCCGATAATCAGTCTTTTTTTGGCATTCCCTATCAGTTTTGGTGGTTTTGGAGCAAGAGAGGCAATGTATAAATTATTTTTTGTTCCGATGGGATTTGCAGTAGAGCCGTTGTTAGCCTTATCTGCCTTCATAGGAGTAATTCAGTTGTTAGGAGCACTTCTATCGGGGTTATTTGTGTTTTTATAAAGTTGGTAAATTTCTAAGTTCTTTTGACAGTATAAGGACCAAAAGTTGTTAATTCGTTGTAACTAGTTTTTTCAGGCGAGAATTGTCCTCCGTCGACAACTACAGTCATTTGATTAGTTTTGTTTGAATCATCTTCAATATTGTAAACAATACAACCAGATTTTTGTAACAAATACCTGTGCTCTGGTCCATTATGGAAGGGATGGTATTCTGACTGGACAGATACAAAGGTGGGTGTTTTATTAGTTTGGCAATAGTTCTGGAAACAGGCCATCAGCTGCTCATAAGTCCTTGGAGCTGGGGAAAAATATGAAAGTATTTGATTAGGATTTACAGATTTTAATAAAAACGGAGTTAAGAGAATTATGAAAATTGGTTTTGGCAAAAATGATAAAAGAAATATAAAAGTAACTAAAAGACCGAATATATAATGACTCTGGAAGTTTATTGGTAAAATAGTGGTTGATATTAGATTTATTGTAAAAATAATAAAAAAGAATAAGCCATTTTTGTTTTTTGTCTTGTAATAAAAAATACCCACTAGCAGTGTGATAAAAAGCATAGAAGTAAACCAAAAAATATTTTGGTTTAAAAAAACATACTGATTAATTTTATTGATTTGCTGTACATATGAAAAACCAATTTGCATCTCAGTTCCTCGCAGAAATACGGATTTTGTTAGCTGAAAATGGTGACGCAGTTCGAATAGGATTATGGGAAAATGAAAAATCAAGGTAAATAAAAACATATTCAACAAAAAACGAACAAAGATTTTTCTTTTGCAGAAAAGTATTCCTATGGTAAGCGCAATAATTGTAGGTAGAACTGAAAAACTACAGGCAATGGCAAGCGATAAACATATGGTTGCTAACTTAATCCTTTCTTCTACAAGTGCCCACAGTCCCAGCAACAAGAATGCACTTACAAACGACGGGTTCCAAACAAACCGTGACTGAATTACTTGTTGTGGATGGACTGAAATAACAAGAATGGTGAAGATTGTTGCCCAAAAATGTGGACTTTTTCTAAAACTGATAAATAATATCGTAAAAGTAAACAGATAAAGTAGCAAATTGGTGTATATGGCTGACAATGGGCTGCCATTTGTTATTAAAAAAATAGGGTAAAGCAGGTAAAAATAGATCGGACTTTGGTTAAATGGAAGGGCGCTATTCTGTGGTCCTAATAGAGGTGGTTTGCCGGTTTGTTGCCATTGGTACAAGACTAAAGAATCTCTGCCCATATCGTTAAAATAAAAAAAAGATGAGTTTATCCTGTAAAGACGAAGAAAGAGAAAAAAGAGTATTACTAAAGTGATTAAAATTTTTTTCATTAGTGTAGAATGCAGTATTTACTTAATCTTATTTAAAAACTCTAAAAAATAAATGGGGACAAAAGATTTTAATGTTTTTGACAAGCTGATTGCAAAACTTAGATTATCGAAAATAATGAATGAATCTAAGATAAATAGTTGCGTTTTAGATTTTGGTTGCGGCTCTCAAGCATATTTTTTGAAACAAATTAGTCAAAGTATTAGGTTAGGTTATGGTCTAGACTACGATGTTGACGATACTAGTTTTAATAATTTGGTTTTGAAGAAGTTTAATTTTATTGATAAATTGCCATTTACTAATGATTATTTTGATAGTATTTTTATGCTAGCCGTTTTGGAACATATTGACCCTAACAAGGTAGATTTGCTTTTTAAAGAATTTTCTCGTGTTTTAAAAACGAAAGGTAAGATTGTTATGACAACACCAACTCAACTTTCAAAACCGCTTTTGGAGCTTTTGGCTTCATTAAACATAATAAATAAAGACGAAATTAAAGATCATAAAAAGTATTATTCTGAAAGTGATGTTTTATTACTGGGTAAAAATAATGGCTTCAGTGTATCTAACTATGAATTGTTCCAGTTTGGGTTAAACAGTAAAATTGTTTTTGTAAAATGAAAAATATTAAAACGATTTCGATAGTTATACCAGTTTTTAATGAGGAAAGAACTGTATTGGATGTCTTGAACAAGGTAAATGCGGTAGATTTTGGCAGTGTGAAAAAAGAGATCATAGTAATTGACGATGGTTCAACAGATTCTTCTTTAAAATTATTGACTGATCTCAAAAAAAGTAAAAAGATCGATTTTACTCTGATCTCCCACGAAATTAACAAAGGAAAAAGTTCTGCGCTTAGGACGGGATTTAAACATTCGAAAGGTGATGTTGTTGTTGTTCAAGACGGAGATATGGAATATGATCCGAAAGATTTTATAAAAATGCTTGATGTTATGAAAAGAAAGGGAGTGAAAGTAGTATACGGGTCTCGTAGATTAGAAAGACAAAACAAGCAGTATTCCGGCCTGAGTTTTTATATGGGTGGCTTGTTACTTACACACTTAACAAACTTTTTATATGGTTCAAATATTACTGATGAACCCACTTGTTACAAAATGTTTGATAAAAAGTTGTTAGATTCTCTAAATTTAGTATCGAAGAGATTTGAATTTTGTCCTGAGGTTACATCTAAAGTTTTAAGATCTGGAGAATCAATACACGAGGTGCCAATTATCTATAATCCGAGACATGTTGACCAAGGTAAAAAAATTAAATTTTCAGATTTTTTTGATGCAGCATGGACACTAATAAAGTATCGATTTGTTTAGCCAAAAAGAGATTTTTTTTAAAATCATCCACGCTTTTTGTAGTTTTTTTTGTTTTTTGCTTCGTTCTTCCTCTCTCGGTTTTTTTAAATAAATTCTTATACCCAGATTTATCTTTTGATACCATTAATTATCACCTATTTCTTCCATGGAAGTTCTTTTCAATAGCCGGCAATGTAGATTTTTTTCCTACCGGTCTACAGAATTTCCCTCCATTTATTGAAGTTTTTGGATATCTGTTTAGAAAACTACTTGGGTATAGATTAGGAACCGTATCTAACTTGATAGTTTATTTTATGATTGTGCTTCTTTCAATAAAAATCATACTTGTTTTGAACATAAACAAATATTTTTTTAACAGTTTCTTCGCCTTATTTATTTTTATATTGGCAATATTTAATTTTGAGGCTTTGTCTCAAATATCTACTTACTACAATGATCTGCCGTCAGCTTTTATTGTCCTTGTCGCCCTGTATTTCTTTTCTTTGTTCCTCACCCTTACCAAGAATAAATTCTTATTCTTCTCATCATTTTTCTTCGGCCTATCTTTTTTCTTGAAAAATACAAATATTATCTACACACTTCCTTTTATTTTTTTTCTATTTTATTTTTTTCTAGACAGGAAGATAGGGATTTCATCTTTGTTTATGTGCGTGTTATTGATTTTATTGCCTTCGTCTCATTTTTTATTTGTGAATTTTACAAAATCGAGTAATCCCTTTTTCCCATTTTATAATGCATTTTTTAATTCACCTTATGCCTTAAGAGAAAATTTTCAGAATGGTAATTTTGGAGGAAGAAGCGTCGTTGAGATTATTTTTTGGCCTGTTTTTTCCATACTGCACCAGAATAGACTTTCTGAACTATCAAGATTTTATTTTGATAACAGACTAACATACTTTTTTTTGACAACTGTAGTTGCCATTTTGTTTTTACCAAAGAAAATAAACAAAACACTATTAATATTGTCTGCCTACTGTTTACTATGTTTCTTTACATGGTCATTATTGTTTGGATATTCTAGATATTTTATTGCAATGGAATTTTTTTCTGGAGTTGTTGCATCTGCAGTGTATCAGATTGTGGTTAGTGAAAAAAGTCATAATTTATTGATATCTTTCTTCTTTTTTATCTTTTTTCTTTTAAATATAAAAGACACATATATGTCTGCCTTAACTTATGATTGGTCTTGGAGGGGTAGCTATATTGACAATCAGAGTAACTATATTTCTCAGAAAAAGTTTCTATTTGAAAATACATTGATAACAGGAGAAAATGTCGATGAGACTAAAGATAAAACGATTTATTTGAATTGTTCTTTGCCTTCACTTGGGTATTTAGTTGTTTCAGATTTGAGCTCAATGCCGGTTTACAACATAGACAAAAGATCATATGGTCAACTGACAGGGTCTGAAAAATATATGAATATGCAACGAGCTGTAATCAGCGGTAAAGTAAAAATGAAAAATGTATACTTTTATAGTATGGTTTCACCTGTGAACTTAAATGATTGTAAGCTGAATATTATAAACTTAGGTGGCAAAATTGAAAATGAAAAAGAAATTGATAATTTTTTGGGGTATAAATATCAGAGAATTGTTTTGTTGGAAGGTTCCATGCCATTATGAGGTACTTTATATTGGTAATTGCTTTTTTTGTTTTAGTATTTTTATGGTTTAACACGATCGGCATACATTACGATGAAGTTTTTTGGATAAATGCAGCATTAGGAGGAGTAACAAACGATTTTGTGTTTAAACGTTTGTTAGGTTTTCCGATAATGTTGATGCCATACATCGGAGCTCTTAAATCTGCTTTGTATTTTTTTATTTTTAAAATATTTAGCGTTAGTTTGTTGAGTATCAGAATACCCACTTTGTGTTTGTTCATTGTTACGATTTTTACACTATTAAATTTGCGTGTGGTAGAAAAAAAATATACTTTTTTCCTCGTTGCAACTTTTTTGTTAAATCCCACGATCCTTTTTTTGTCTATAACTGACTTTGGTCCAGTGATAATCGATTTATTTCTTAGAACAATCATATTTGCTTTGCTTATAAATATGTCTGAGATAAAAAAAGTATCGCCTTTTTTATTATCTTTTTTACTGTCTTTAGGAGTTTTCAACAAGCTAAATTTTATTTGGTTCATAAATGTAGTTTTTGTTGTTTGTGTTGTGTATGCATTTTTTGTGAGGAGAGGAACACTCTCGGATCTTTTTTTCATTGTTAAATGTTTCTTAATCCCATATGTTCTTTTTTTTACTATTTTTTCAAATTTTAGACTTACCACAGAGTTGACATCGAATACATCTTTTGTCAGTCGCTTTGTCACCGTGAGTGAATCTTTTTTGCATTTCTTTTCAGGTCTTAGCATTTATGATTATTTGTACAAACCACAGTTCTCAGTACCCCAGATAGTTTCATCTGTGTTTGTTTTACTCCTATTGACTTACGTTTTTTTACTAAATGTTTTAAAAATTAGAAGGAATATTTGTGATGTAAAAGTATTGAATGGAATGTTCTTTGTTGGGATCTTTTTTCAAATATTGATGACAAATAAAGCTGGAGCTTCTTGGCATTTTTACATGCTTTTCCCATATGCTTATTATGTTATGATAGATCTATTTCCTAAATTTATTTTTGAATTTCTTCCATTTTTATTTTTTGCAATAAATGTTTTTTTTATTTACAATTTGAATAACGGCAGATTGCTTAATAAATATTGGTCTCGGAGTGTGTTTAGTTTGGTCGAGCATGTAAAAAAAAGTGATAGTAAATTTGTATCAGTAGATTGGGGAATAAATAATGAGCTAATTGCTTTTGATCATATAAAGAACAAATATTATGACTATTGGCCCTTTTTTTGTACTGAAAATCTTGAACCAAAGACACAAGAATGGATAAGACAAACCTATCTAGTTAATGCTGAATATAGATATGTAAGAGTTGTTAGTGGTGACGAAAATGTAACCTGCGGCAAAAATTTTGAGAAGTTGATTAATTCGTTTGGTTATAGCTTGCAGAATGAAGTGTCGTTTCCGGAAAATAATCCTGAATTTTTGATACAAAAGATAGTTGTTAATTAATATTTCTATTCACATGTTTTTTCCATTTAATTTTCCATTTGGTTTCAAACTTTCTTTTATTGTCGTTAAATAAATTTTGGTATTTTTCTTTATTAAGTTGTTTGAATGACATGCTTCCAAAATGATGAACAAATACATCATCTGAGATTTTTAGATTTAGTCCTGCTTTTTTTATCATGTAGCAGTAATCGTCGTCCTCAAAAAGTCCCATCCCATACCTTTCGTCAAACCCTCCATATTCTTTATAAGTTTTTCTAGAGAAAATCCAGCAAAAAGCCGCAAGATTATTTACACCAAGGCTTTGGTTCCAGTGTTTTGAAGTATACTCTCTGGACTTTTTTTCTAGTTCAGAAGCATTTTCCGCATCATATGTTATATCTATCTTTGCTTCATTCCCTATGTTATTGGTTACAGGACCAACGATTGCTGTTTTTTTATTTTTGGACAAATGAAAAATAAGACGGCTTATCCAACCGGGGGTTATAATCACATCATTATTCAAAACAACAATATAATCTCCTGTTGATACTTTTAGACCAATGTTGTTGCCTTTTGCAAACCCATAATTTTGTTTATTGTATATTACTTTCACTATCGGATTTGTTTTATAATTTTCTAGAAGACTGATTGTTTCTTTGTTAGATGCATTGTCTACAACAATGACTTCTAAATTTGAATAATATGATCTTTGGATAATACTATCCAAAGTTTTTTTAAGCATTTCTGGCTTATTATACGAGAGTACGACAATAGAAACTTTTGGAAAAAATTTTTTCATTACTAAATTTGTAAGTTTATCTGCCCTTTCTATCCATGTGTTTTTTAGAGCCAATTTTTGCCTATCTTTTTTACTCTTTTGGTTACCACTCTTTAGAAGAAAATTAATTTGTTCTGAGAAGTCTTTTTTGCTGGCAAAAGTAACAACTTTGTGTAAATTAGATATTTCTGGCATTCTGCTTGCGACTATTGGCTTGCCTGCAGCTAAATATTCAAAGACTTTTACAGGGTGTGTTGCTTTTATTAATTCTGTCAACTTAAAAGGAATTATACAAACATCAAAATGTGCCAAATATGCAGGTAATTCGGAATATGGCTTTTCGCCTAATAAATAGATGTTTTTATTGATTTTTGTCAAGTCTACTACCTTTTTGTTGGTAACAGAACCGATCAGGACAATCGTTTTGTCTTTGTTTTTTTGGGCTACATCACTAAGTATTTCTGTGTCGAACCATTCTGCGATTGCCCCGTAGTAGCCAACTATTGGGTTTTTGTTTCTAGGTAGATCTGCTGGTCTTGTAAAATTTTTTGGATTAAGCGCTTTTGCAAAATGTTTATAATCTCCTGCATTTGGTAACAAACTAACTGATTTTGAACCTGCCTTTTTGGCCATATTACTCAAATACTTGGAAGTTGTAAGCACAATATCTGATTTTGTGAATAATTCTTGCTCCAAGACTGCCAACCTTTTATCATTTTCAAGGAAACCCTGATGGTTGTCCATACAGTCGTAGATAACAGGCATACCATAACTTTCTAAAAGATTTGCCCAAAAAGGGTGATCGATAACGGCAATTGGATTGATTATCCCTGCTTCATATATAAGAGTTTTTAAAGACTCAAAGATAGTTTGTTTATCTTTCATGGTTGGAGTATCAGAATATATGAAGAGATTTTTGGATGCAGAGAGAGTTATTTCGTAGACCATGCTTTCTTTTTTCTCTACTCTGATCGATGGGCTGGCCTTGGCAGATGGAGATACTAAGAATTCGTTTTTTATGTAAAAAACCCTTGTACCTTCATTTTTTTGTGCCAAAAACTTAGATAATTGTTGTGGTCTTTGATATCTAAAATCCCAAGCAATTACAGAAAAGATGATGTAATCTACTATCTGTTTACTATATTGACTCTTTAAATGATCTTGCCAGTCTGAAATTACAATTTCTGGTATTTTGTTTTTGATGGTTCTAGTCAATTTGACCAGCTCTACACTTGAAACTATTGCCTTTCTTGTTTTTATTGGTATTAATAATTTTAGGCAATTTTTGCTTTTTTCAGCAAATTTTTTGTACAAATAAAGTAATCTCCAAGTTTTCGAATTATATATTTTGTTCAAGGCCACAGATAATTGACTTATTTTTAGGTTTGCCATATCAATATCTCCCTTGAGGTTTTCTAAACACTTATCTTTTTGCTGGTTTTTTATTTTTAGATCTTCTAAATCATTTTTTAAGTTATCTACTGCATTAGTTTTTTCTTTGAGATTAGAGTGATTTACAATTTCAAGAAATAAATTTGTTTTTCTTGTTGTATCCTCATCTAAAATAAATTTTGCATCTTTACTTGTGAAGTTATTATTTTTTTTACATACGTATACTGTTAAATAATAATTTTCAGGTGTAATTATATCCTCCTGATACATTTCTTTATAAAAGTCTTTTAGAGATTGTTCATTTGTTGTTTGCGTTAACTGCCAACTGGAGATGTTTTTTCCAATGTAGGTTTTTTTTTGTAATAAAAACCCTGAATGCTCTATGAATTCTTCATAATTATCCCTTAAATATTCATATCCAAAATCCCATTCTTTCTCACATATTAATTTCGATCTCCATAATAAATATGGGATTGATTTTGGATTTGGAACAATAAAAATAAAATAGGAATTTGTGTGTTTGTAAATCTCTTCAAATGCTTTTAAAAGCATTTTGTCGTTAAAATGCTCCATAACTCCACTATTCCATACCAAATCATAGGATGTATTTTTGTGGAAGTTTAAAATATCTGCATTTATGAAATTTCCACTAAGATTAAGTTTGGAATACAATAATTTGGATTTTTTAAGAGCTTCCGTACTAAAATCAACTAAAGTTGTATTGAATTTCTTCTGAGCTAAAACTGCCGATATGTGTCCACTTCCAGAACCAAATTCGGCAATAGTTTGTTTTTTTGCCTTTTTATTCTTACCAAGAAAATCAAGCAAAAAACTCCCTATTTCAAGATCGCTGTCTGTGATTTTGAATGTGTATTTTTTAGAAACAAGATCCCATATTTTTGGATTTGGTTTATCGATTGTTTGTTTTTTAATCTTCATAAATATTATCTACCTATCGAAGGATAGACTTCTATCGCAGTAATCTGCAATTTGTTTTGTATTATGTGATACCAATAGCATGGTTATGCCTTGTTTTTTAAACTCTTCCATTTTCTTGAAGCATTTGTCCTGAAAGGCGGCATCACCTACAGCCAAAATCTCGTCAATTAACAATATCTCGGGGTCAACATGAATGGCAACAGAGAATGCTAGTCGCATGAACATTCCACTACTATAATGCTTGATTGGTTCATCAATAAAGTCCCATAGTTCGGCAAAATCAACAATTTCTTTAAATCTATCATGGATTTGCTTTTGACTAAGTCCCAAAATGGCCCCATTTAAAAAAACATTTTCCCGTCCGGAAAGCTCTGGATGCATTCCTGAACCCAATTCGATTAAAGGCGATACTTTTCCATTGACAAAAACTGATCCAGAAGTGGGTGCGGTAACTCCAGCAATTATTTTTAGAATTGTTGATTTACCTGAACCGTTTGGCCCAACGATACCGACACATTCTCCTTTTTTAATTTCAAAACTGATATTATTTAGGGCAGTAAAAGTTGTCTTTGTATCTTTGCCAGAAGCAAGAGCTGGGAGGAATTCTTTGAAAGTTTTTTGTTTTTGAAGGCTAAAAACTTTAGTTACATGTTCAAATTTTATTACGGTAGGTGGTACATTGTTTTGATTAGACATGGTCAGCTAGAGTTGGTTCTGCGGATTTAAATGATTTAACGCCAAGATATAAAGTCAAAAAAGAAACTATGGTACATAGTAACAAACTACTATAGTTTGGACTTCCGCCAGCAAGAATTACTTGACGATAGGCATTAACAATTACTGACATTGGGTTTAATTGAAAAATAAACCGAAATTTAAGCGGGATGTTGTCGATTGAATAAAAAATTGGGGTAAAGTACATCCAAAGCATCAATATTAGCGACAACAGATATTGAATATCTCTGTAAATTAGATTTGCTGTTGCTAAGAAATATGAGAGTCCTAAAGTGAAAATATTTTGAAGTAAAAAAATTGGTACAATCCATAAAAAGCTAGATAGTACTGGAAGCTGGTACCAAATAAAAAATAGAATAAGAACTAAAAGTGAGAATCCGAAATCAACTAGTTTGGCGATTAAAGTTGCCAATATAAAAACTGATTTTGGAAGGTATGTTTTGGAAATTAAACCTGCGTTTGCTACCAGTGATCCGGAAGCAGAATTGAGGCTATTTACAAATAAATTCCAAGGAAGAAGGGCAACAGAAAGAAATATTATGTAGGGAATGCTACCTGTTGCAAATGTTTGAACTTTTAAAATTACTGAAAAGGCAAAAGTCATGACTAACAATTGGGATAATGGCTGGATAATTACCCAAAAATAGCCAAGAATTGATTGTTTGTATCGTGATTTTATTTCTCTGCCAGCCAATTGCAGGAGCAATTCGTGATATTTAAACAGAAGTTTTATTTCGTTGATGATAAGCAGCATTGTTTTGATTATACTAGCTACATGGGTTTGAGTAAAAAAGAAAGACGTGCGGCAAAGTTTAAATCTGTTTTTGAGCCTATTGATTCGACTTTTCCAAAAAATGACTCAATAGCCAAAGTGATATCTGGCAACTGGAAGCAGCTGTTATTAATTTGTGCTTTGTCGCTTATTGTATATTTTAATGGGATTAAAGCTGATTTTGTGTCTGACGACTATGCTACTATCATAAACAGTCAAACAATACTTTCGACTGCTTATTTTTCAGATCCCGGAGTTACTTTCACTGGTTCAGCTGTGGTGAATTTTTTTGTTGCTGCAGTTTTTGGAAAAAATAACCCTATCCCTTTCCATCTGACTAATCTGTTTTTGTTTGAGTTGGTTTTACTTTTGGCGTTTATTGTAGTTACTAAAATTTACAACGAAAAGCTAGCTTTTACGGCAACCCTAATTTTTGCTTTCTTGCCGATTAATGTAGAAGCTGTTACTTGGATTTCGGGTAAACCATATTTGCTAGGGGCAATATCCTTTTTGGCTAGTTTTTTGGCATTTTTAAAATGGTTTAAAAAAAGAAATCTTGTTAATATGACTATTCTTGTGGCTTCGGTGGTTTTTGCATGTTTTTGTTTTGGTCCGAGAGGTTTAGTTGTACTGCTACTTTTTCTACTATACTGGCTTTGTTTTGGTGCTAAAAGTAAAAGTGAACTGATAAAGGTGGTTACTACAATTCTTTCTGTGTTGGCAGTTGGCGTATTGATATTTTTGCCGATGATTATGACAAGATTGAGTGTTGTTGCCGCTAGCGGTGGTGGTGTCTGGGATAAATTTTATGAACCATGGTTTCAATATCCAACGTCTGTTACAAAATATTTACAACTCATTCTTTTCCCTATTGACTTGACTTTATATCACACAATGCTTCAGGTTATTCCGAATTGGCTAAATTGGTTAGTTTTAGTTTTGTATGTTTTGACAACCTTTTACTTTTATCTAAGGGGTAATATAAATTTGGCTTTTGCAATGGCCTTTGTTTTTATTGTTTCTGCCGGATCAATGACCCCGTTAAAAGTTAGCTGGATGGTGGCCGAGAGATATATGTTTTTAGGAGGATTGGGTATCGCTATTGTTTTAGCCCTGATGCTTGAAAATTTTTCTGAAAAGCTAAATTTATTTAAGTGGTTGCTAACAGCTATTCTGATATCTTTTTTTGGTTACAGAATTTTTTTGCGAAATATTAATTGGCAGACTAATCATAATCTGTGGGTTAATACTTGTCAGGTTTCTCCGAATTCTCATAATGCCTGGAATAATATTGGAGATGATTACGATAAATTAAAACAGTATGAAAATGCAGTTAAAGGCTTTACCCAATCTACTGTTGTAAAAAATGATTATGCAGATGCTTATCATAATCGAGCCAACATCTTTTTTAAGATAAACAGATTGGACTTGGCACGAGATAGTTATCTGACTGCCTTAAAATATAATCCAGGCTTGTATCAAAGTTATGTTGCACTTATTCAAGTTGCTATGTCAGAAAACAAAGTAGAGGAGGCTTTTTCTTATGGCAATACTCTTTTGAAATATCAACCAAATAATCCCCTAGTCCATTATATTTTTGGTGTTTTGTATAAACAGATAGGAAAGAGTGAAGAGGCAAAGAAGGCATTTACGAAAGCATTGCAAATTGATCCCAACTTTAACCAAGCAAGAATACAATTGAGTTCTACGACTTAGGAAGGGAATATACTGCGTAGAAACTTGGATAAAAAAAATTCTTTAAAGTCATTTTTTTAAGTAGGAAGAGGCAAAAATTGACTAGAAATGGGACTTTAGAAAAGATCCCTAACTGGATCTTGATGGCATTTTTGGTAACTTTTGGGAAGAATAGCTCATTTTGTTCATAACCAAGACTGTATAATTTTTGTCTGAGTTCTTTTGGGGTGGTTAGATTGATATGCATAATCTCATCTTCATGTTTCTGTTGTAGTAATTTTTTACGAGATGCTGGATAAATTATGAAATTCAAATAGTACAATAATCTGCCAATAGTTTTTAGATAAAAATTATTATCAGTATGTATTAGTATTTTGCATTCTTTACCCCAGCTTTTAAAAATCGTAAAAATTTTGACGATTTCTTTATCAGTTAGATGTTCGATTACATCAGCTAGGATAATAAGGTCAATGTTTTTTTGTTTGGGGACTTGGCTAATAGTTGCAAGTGTGAAAATGGGTATGTTTTTTAGTTTTTCTTTGGATGCCTTCTTTAAGTTTTCTTTGCAAATTTTTATAGCCGACATAGAATAATCAAGTCCGATTATTTTTGAGTTAAAAGATTTAGCCATTAATATAGATAAAACTCCGGCTCCACAACCAAAGTCGACAATTTTTTTAGCTGGGTTTAATATCAAATAATTTAATATTTCTTGGTTTTTTTTGGATATATATTTTGGGTCGGTAATACTCTGGTCAATGTATCGTTTAAAATATTTGTGATTGTAAATGTTTGCTGGAACTGTTTTCATTTTATATTCTTTAATATTTTAAATTCATTGCCAGATATTGATTGCCACGAGTATTTGTTTAAGAGATTTTGATATTCTTGCTTGTTTATTTTGGGATTTTTAAGAGTATCAATTATTTTGTTAGCAATCTCCTGAGCGCCGTCTTCTTTTTTTGTATATATAGGACATTTTCCGTATATTGGATAATAGTTATTTAGCGGCTTTAAAATTATCGGAAGGTGATGCGATATCGCTTCTAAAATTGTAATCCCAAACCCTTCTTCGTTTGACAAAGATACAAACAAACTACTTTGGGACAACAGTCTGTGCTTTTGTGACTCTGAGACATAACCTGTGAAAACTACTTTTTTGTCTATGTTTAGCTTTTTTATTTTTTGCTGGTATTTTTCAAAGTCGGAATTGAGATAGTGACCAACTAAATATAAAAGTGATCTTGGAATTTGCCTGGTAACGTAGCTCCATGACTCAAGTAATTGATCTATGCCTTTTGATTTTGAGAGGCGACCCAGATAAATCACCTGATCTTTGTTGTGTTTTTTCGGAGTTTTTGGTGGTGTGCAAATTCCGTTTTGGTTTACAAAAATAACATTTGATCTAAAACCGATTTTTTCAAGTGAATTTTTCAGATTTGGGTTTACAACAATAACACCGTCGGCATTATGTTTTGCTAAAAAAAGTGAAAGCTGCTGAATATGGTAACCGCAAAAACTGATTAATTTATTGCCTTCTCTGGTTGACCAATGTGGATATAAATGATGAATACACTGAATCCATAGCTGTTTTTTATGAAATTTTTTTGCAAATAAACAAGGAAGTGTATCCCAAGGCAGGTCAGAAGTGGCGTAATGATAACTATTAATTGGATATTTGTAGAAAATCAATTTTGGTATTGAAAAAACAAACAATAAAAAACTATAGAAACTGAAGTCTATTTGATTCGTATAAGTAAAGGGGCAAGATATTTTAATAAAAGTATAGTTTTTGACATTGAAGAAATTGTCTAATCTGGACTTGAAGTTTTTGGTTCCTAAAAAATGCAGATTCAACTTTGTATGTAGGCGGCTAAATATGTTTAAAAAACGACTGTCGCTGCCACTTAACACATATTTTGGGTAATTTGGTAAAAAACCATATATAAAGACATTTGGTTTTTTAGACTTCATTTGTTTTTTCGGATTAATCTAGCTGGATTTCCTGCAATTACACTGTAACTTGGAAAGTTGTTTGTGACCACTGAGTTGGCACCAACAACAACATGTTTTCCCAGCGTAACACCTTTGAAGATAAAACTGTGTGCACCTAAAAAGGTGTTATCCCCAATAGATATGGGTAAACCTTTGGTTATTCCGCTGTTTATAGGTGAATTGCTACTGGAATTAAGTATATGATCATGATCAATTATGGAAACATTGTAGGAAAACAAACAGTTTGCCCCTATTTTAATTGAATTATTGCTTGAGATAACTACATTTCGGCCAATTGCCGTATTATCGCCAATACAAATTTTTCCATTATGTAGGCAGTCAAGCCAAGAATTTTTGCCTATCAAAACATTCCGGCCTATTGAAACATCAGATAAATTATTTTGATAGAAATCGTAAGGAGGGACTAAATAACTATTCTTAGAAAATTTTAGGCCTTTAATTCTAGCCGGGATGTTTGCTAAAAACAAAATGAATTTAGCTAGCAGTGACATAAGTGATTGGTATTATAGAACTTAATCTTGATTTTAGGAATTTGTTTTTGTAAAAGTAGACAGAAAATATACTCACTTTTTTTGGAGTAAATAAGAGAAATAGAAAAATTAGCCAAAAGGTTGGAGAAAAAATATTTTTTATTCTATATTTTATTAGATAAAAGCTTTCTCTTAAAAATTGCCAATAGGTACCATAATTTTTTATTTGAAAAAGACCAAAATAATTTTTGGCGACAAAATTTTTGATGATTTTTGCGGAAAGATTTGGGGTTTTAAAAAAGGTTTGTTGAATCATTTCTACCCAGCTTAGCAAGGGGGACTTCTTGTAGATTTCTGGATGAGAGCGAGTTTGACTACTTTCAGTTCTTACGGCAACACAGTAATCGGCTAAAAAGTAAACTGGTTGCTTGGTTAGAATTTTTAGGAAGGGATAAATATGGCAAGGAAAAACATCTTCATGGAATTTGCCGGGAAAGCTTTTTGTGCGAAAAGTTAGGCCTGAAAGTTGATCTAATGAATCGATCACAACTTGGAGTTTGGTATAACTGCTGGAAAGAGAAACTATTTGGTCTTGTTTTAAATTTGGCTTAGCCCGATTGGGAGAATTCGGATCATTTTCGAACCAATAATATGATCGAGTGAGAGCTCCAATGTTTGGATTACCAGAAAAAATTTTTTGGATTTTTTTTATTGTCCCTATTTTTAGCAAATCATCTTGTCCCATTAAAAATAATAAGTCTCCCCTTGCATTTAGACGGGCCTTTTCTAGATTTTTGGGGTAGCCTAGATTATGAAAATTAGTAAAAATTTTGACACGCGGATCATTGTAGGATTTAACAATTTCTAAACTATTGTCAGTAGAACAATCATCTTGAATGATTAATTCGTAAAAGTCTTGGCTCAATATATTTTCTATGGTTTTTGGCAAATATTTGGCACCGTTGTAAATTGGGAGCAAAATACTAACTTTTAAAAATCTCATGTTTTAGTGAAAAATAAATATAAATTGTGGAGGTTACAATACAGGCTATCGGGTGAAAAAACCAGGCAAAATCTGGTTTATTCAAATAACCTTTTAGAGCGGTTAAAAGTGGTCCAGCAAGAGTAAAGCTATAAAGTAGAAATAGTAAATTATTGCTAGAGCTAGGGCTAGTCTCCCAATTGGTTTTTCTTAGAGGTTGATAGATATAAAAGTCACTAATTCTCCGTGACTGTTTTTTAATAAACTTAGTCAATGATGACTCGCAATAAGTATGGATTATCCCCTGTTTTATTTTGGCAAAAACAACAGAATGATTTTGTATCGCCCTGTTTAAAATATCAATATCAAAAAGATAGTCTCCTTGTTGATATTTATTAAGAAAATCAGTTTTAAATATTGTTCCATTGGCGCCAATAGTAGGAATAGTTTTTTTATGAGTTAGTTTTAGTAATAAAAAATTTTTTTTGTCTTTAATAACCAATTCTGGATGTGGCCAAGAGTGGTCTAGGTAATTTATTTTGTCTAAATGTTTAGTAAACCAGGCATAGGGATCATTGGCCCCAATAAGTGCGCAATAGCGTTCAATGTATCCAGATTTGTTCCTATAAGTGAAGGCCCATGGTTCTACGCCAACAATCTTATTGTTAGCTAAAAGCAAGTTGATTGAGTCTTCTAAATAATTTTGGCTAGTCAGCATGTTGTCTGAATCTAGCAATAATATGTATTCCCCTTTGGCTTTTTTAAGACCAAGAGCCTTCCCAGCCTCAGCAGTTTTCAGAGGGTTTGTATATATCTTTCCGTCAAAACTTTTAGCGATTTTCAGGGTTGAATCAATAGAGTTTGCGTCTAGTATGAGTAATTCGTAATTTGTATATGATTGTTTTTTGAGACTAGATAAACAATCATATAAAGTTTTGTCAGAATTTCTGGTGGCAATAACAACAGATACAAGTGGTAGTTTTTTAGCGACTTGGATTAACATGTCCAACTGGGAAATCTGAAAGTTTTTTTACGAATTTGTAAGCATAACTTGCTAGGTGCTTTACATCATCTGGGTTGCGAATAGAAGCAATTTTTTTAAATAAAAAGTTAGGAGTAAGCACACCTTTAAATAGGCTTTGAACCAAGATATTCAATTCTTGAGTATCCATTGGGCATTTCATGATAGCTTGACGCATATCATAGTCATCCCAGTCGGTTGTTAAAAGCCATCCGTTTTCTTGGCATTGTTTGAAGAGAGGTGTTCCAGGATAAGGGATCACGATAGTGGCCTGCATGGAATCTGCAAGACAATCGCGAAACAAGCGCCTTGCTTCTTCTAAAGTATTTAGGGCATCTTGTCTGGTTTCCCAAGGATAGCCGATCATAATTGTCAAATGTGGTTCCATTCCGTACTTTTTGGCCAAAGACAAGGATTTTCTGGCATCTTCTGTTTTTGTGCCCTTTTCGAGCATATCCAGGGTTTTTTGATTACTAGATTCTAGTCCATAAAGCATGAAGCGGAAATTTGCCCGGCCCATAGCTGCATATTCTTTTTCCCCAACAGCATTAAAGCGCATATTGGCTCCATATCTTACTTTTTTATGCAAGCCTGAAGTTATTAATCCTGCTGTGAATTCGTGTATCCAGGCGCCTGGTGTAAGAGTTCCAGCATCATCAAAGATCTCTCTGATCCCATAATTTTCTACTAGATGCTTTACCTCAGATAGGGTTCTTTTGGGGCTAAAAAAACGATATCCTTTACCGGGAAAGATGGTGGTCCAAGAACAAAAGGTACATTTACCCCACCAGCAATCACGTCCAGTCATCAGATATGTGGCAGGAGTGTATTTGTAGTTACCATTGTGATAAGCATAAAGCTCCCAGCGAGTAAGATCTCTATCAATAAAAGGTAAAGAATCTAAATTGTGATGTTTTAGGGCATATGGTCCAGTATTTTTTATTTTTCCGCTGTCATCCTTGTAGTAAAAGCCAGGCTCTAAATCCGAGCCGGTTGATAAATGATTGCAAAGGTTTAACAACATAAAGTCATAGTCTCCACCAGTTAAGACAATATCAACTGAACTATTGTTTAGGGACTCTTCTGGTAGGGCAGTTAAATGATCTCCATACAATATGATTGTTGGCTGCCAAGATTTTGTTTGATATTGTCTTATTTCATCAATAAGCCGCCAATACCCCTTGATCGTAGGTGTTTTAGATTCAATTGCAATAACGTCTGGTTTGTTGTCTAATAAACGCTGAAGCCATTGGTCTTTGGTTAATTTTTCTGCAATGGCGTCATCCCAAAAGACATGATATCCGTTTTCTTTTAAGAGAGAAGCAGCATAAGCTGGGATAACTGGGTATATTACATTGCCTGTATTTGTCCATTGGAACTGTCTGTTTTGTGACAAAAATGCAGTACCTTTGTTGGTTTCTAGAGGTGGGTAGCTAATACTAATTGATAGTTTTTTACCTTTAGTCATTAGATAAGTGTAGCAAACTTAGCCACCTAAATAGTTTCCATTTGGCTTTGTTTGGTGTGGCTGAAACTTTAGATCTGATTTCAATAGTCCGAAAACAAAAAAGAACCCATAAACAATATGTGTTAGAGGAATAAACATAATTGCCAACAGACTGATTTTTACAGAGTTTTTCAAGTAGATAAAGTTCAAGAACTGAGCAATTAACAAAGTAATATAGAGAAGGGCAGGAAGAAAATAAAAACTTGGGTGAAAAAATATTAAAGATACGAGATAAAATGTAAAAAGTGTTGGTATAAAATAACCAATCTTTGCACTATTTTCTGGATATTTTTTTGCAAAATAACCTCGATGTTGTCCATAACGACTATGTTGTTTTAAGAATGAGATTCCAATGGGTCGACGATGGTGATAAACAACTAGTTCTGGTGAATAAAATAATTTTGTATTTGCAACAAGGTTTAACTGTCGGCAAAAGAGAGTATCTTCACCTGGCCAATGGGAAGTGTCAAATCCATTAACTTTCCAAAATGTTTTTTTTCTAACAAGCAGATTTACAGATGGATAATCATCTAAAAAACGTGCAGATGATACGGTGTTGCGATAGGTTCCCGCGCCGCCACTTCCTAAAATGGAAGCCAGAATGAGTCCCGAAGCTTGTTGTTCTGCATTGTCATCTGGCGGTGTCAGCTGTGGACCACAGGCGGCTTGAATTTCTTGGTTTGAGAATATCTTAGCAGCTTTGACGAAGTATGATTTTGTTGGATATGAATCGTCATCTAAAAATACTAGGATATCCCCTTTTGCCTTTTTGGCTCCTAGATTTCTTTTAAATGCAGGATTTGGAGAATGGCTTAATTTATCGGTAACCACGATGACTTCAAGGTTGGGTATTTTTTTTAAAATAGCTAAATTCTGTTTCAAATACGTTGTTTCTTTTCTCACAGGTATGATTACCGAAAAAAAGAGAATTTTAGTCATAGAATTTTTTTATTCTTAAACGATATACCACTGCCATAGCATCTATCAGAGAATTGTAGATAGTGATTAAATCTGAAGCATGGGTGAGATCCTGGAAGTTGTATTTTAAACGGATTGGTGACTCGTAAATCCTGGAATATCCAAGATGTGAAGCTACTGCAAGCATTTCTAAATCAAAAGCATAGCGTTTGACCAATAGTTTAGGCAAAACCTTTTCAAGTACTTGTCTTTTGAAGATCTTAAGACCTGCTTGGGTATCGCGAACTTTTAGGCCCAAAAATACTCTAGCAAAAATTTGAGCTCCAAAACTTATTAAACGACGAGTGGGTGGATAAGAAACTTGTGATGCTGGATGTCGTTTACTTGCAACAACAATGTCTGCCCTGTACCATTCTAAGTGCTCAATCAGCATAGAAACTCCATTTGGATCTATTTCCATACCTGAATCTAAAAAGGCAACATAGTCTCCACGACTTTTTCTCATGCCAAATCGAACAGCATATCCTTTGCCTTTATTTTTGGAGTATCCAAAAACTTTTAAGTTTTTATTTTTTAAAGTTTTAGCTTTATTGTAAGAATGATCGATAGAAGTACCATCTACAACTACAATCACCTCGTAGGCATACCGTATTTGATTTAGTGTTTTTATGATGTTTAACAGATCTTGTTTTATTGTTTTTTCTTGTTTATATACTGGAACAACAACAGATAAAAAATGTTTAGAGTTAAGCATTTTCCAATAATGCTAATCGATAGACTTCTAGGGTCTGAATTGCGGTAGATTCCCAAGTAAACATTTTTGCTCTTTGCATACCGTCTTGTCTTGTCCTTTTTTGTAAAGAGTCATCATGCCACATTTGTTTAAAACTCTTTTTCATTTCTTGTAATGAATTAGGATCAAAAAAAAGGCCTAGATAGTTTGTGATTTCAGGTAAACTGCTAGTCTGTGAGTAGACCACAGGGCAACCAGCTTGCATAGCTTCAACAAGTGGTAAACCAAAACCCTCGGCCCGTGATGGTTGGCAGTAAAAAGTTGCTAAATTGTAGAGAGAATTTAAAACATCATTTGGAAGATAGCCCAATGTTTTGACTAGATTTTCATTTTTTGCTTGCAGTAGCTTAAAATTTTGTAAACTTTTGGTCCAGGGGTGAATGGGTGCTATTGCAGTTGCCGCTGCCGCGCCAACGACTATTAGCGGATAATTGAGAGAAATGCAAACATTGGCCAGACTTTCTAGATTTTTGTTCCAATTTACGTCACCAACATATAGCACAAATTTATCTGGCAAGCCTAGATTTTTTGTTAGTAGTCTGGCCTTTCTCTTTTCTATTGGTTTAAAGTCACCATCAGCTGCTAGATATATACTAAAAATACGATCCTGCGGAAACTTTAAATGCCTGGTAATTTCAAAACGGGAACTAATTGAATCGGTAATGATATAGGATGCTTTTGTAAGCTCCTTTTTTTGCAGCATCCAATTGATTCGACCGCGAATGCCGACTGGATACTGATTTGGAAATGAAAGTGGAATTAAATCGTGCACTGTAACAATAGTTGGCTTGTCATTTATAATTAGCGTTTTTTGGAATATGTCGAAATAAGGATAATGGATCAGATTGCAATCGCTTATTATTTTCTGGTCGTTGCCATCGAAAACATCTATTTGAAAATCCTTGTAAGTTGGGTTAGTTTTGACAACTTTTTGTAAAGAATCTATTAGCCTTTTTGTGTAGAATCCAATACCTCTATTTGAACTTTGAGTATGCAGAGCGGCTATGTTTATAACTACTTTATGTTTTTTCACGGTTATAAAGTTCGTAAAGCTTAACATAGGCGGCTGGATACCGAAGACTTGAATAAAGACTAAAAACAAATCCTGGGAAGCCATCTAAAAAGCCTTTATGTCTTAGATATGTTTTTAAAAACCAGAAAGTGGGAAAAACAAAGAAATATTTTGTGAAAAGTAAAAAAGATGGAGTCTTTTTTTGATCAAAAAGTTGGGTTGCCATCTCGGTGGTATAACGATTTTGTCTGAGGATGTAACGAGAAAAGGAATAATCCGCGTAGTGCAAAAGGTCTGCGTTTAGATATCCACTTGTTCCTTCTAGTTTTACTTGTTCATGAACAGTTTTACATGGAAAGCTGGCTAGTTTATTTTTGTATAGTCGCAATGTCGGATCTGGGTACTGCCCCCCCTTTTTTAAGAACCTGCCAAGAAAGTAGTTAGCTCTTTTTAACCAATAACCATCATATGAATGATCTTGTTGTATTGTTGATTTTATTTCTTTTGACAGACTAGGTGAGACGACTTCGTCGGCATCTAATTGCAATATCCATTTTCCAGAACAATTATCCAAGGCAAGCTGTTTGTTAATGTGAAACATGGGCTTGTTATTAGTGGAAATTATTTTAGAGTTTTGATATTTATCCACAATAGACACTGTCCTGTCGGTTGATTGGCCATCAACAATAATTATTTCGTCAGCCAAATTTTTGACAGAATCGAGACATCTGCCGATGAATTCTTGTTCATTAAAAGTAGCAATGGCTACTGAAAGTAATATTTTTTTATTGGGTTTCATTTTTTACTACTAAAAGTAATGTTATCAATTTTATTAACGGTTGAAAAACCGTATTGATCCGGTGGAGTGAGCTGAATCTGCTTTTGCAGTTTTTGGGGATCGTAAGCGGTATAAAACAAATACATAATATAGGGTTGGTCCGCATTTATTTGATCATAATCTTTTTTGGCAATTGCTTCTTTTGCTCCCCATGGCCAAGCTTGTGGATATTCTGATGTATAAAGTAGATAGTAATTTACAAGATAAAATCCGACTGAATAGACAATCAGTAAACAAAAAACTATGGATGTAGATAATAATAGTTTTGCTTTTTGTTTTATATGATATATAAAATGATACAACCCAAAAGCACTGATGGCTTCAACTGCAAAAACCTCAGGTAAAGAGCGCAAACTTGATGGAGCCTGATAAGTGAGCGACGAAGCAAGCGGAGACGCAAGCAACCAAAAAATGAGTAGATTTCTAAATTTGGGTGGGGTTTCTTTATTAAGCAAAGAAAGAAGTCCAAAAAGAAAAAAAGGTAAAAAAATAAGATATGACTCTCCCATATTTGGAACTTTGGATCGAGGTACCTGATCGCCATTCAAGAAGAGAAAATTTAGATTGAAATGGCTGGTGTATTTTTCTGCCCAGGAGAGTAAATATAAAACTCGCTTGTTGTGCAAAAGTCTAACTGCTAGTTTTGTTGTATGATGATCATTTATAAGTTCATTTGCGCGCCATATAGGCCCTTGATCAGCTCCTAATCCCACTCCCGCAAATCGAGATGTGCCCCCTGTGTTTAGGAAGGAGAAAACTACCGGTAGAGAAAAGAAAGCCATAGATAGTAAAAAAATTATATGTTTCTTAGACACAAATTTTTTTCTATTTACAATATTTGAGGTTATTAGAAATATTATTAAGAGTGGCACAAACAATCGTGCAGAATGATAGGTGTAAAGACTAGCCGAGAAGAAGAGGGCTGAAAAAATTAAATGATTTTTAAGGAAACAATAAGTTGCTGCCAAAATTAAGAAAAAGGCAAAATTACTTTCCCAAGCACCACGACTAAAATGAATAGCCCAAGGAGATATAGATAAGAAAAAAGTTGTAAGTAACGACAAAGAGGTGTTTTTTGATAGAAAGTTAACTATTTTGTAAGCTAAGGCTAGAATCAAAACCGAAGCTATAAGATTTGGCAATCTAACTGACAGAGTATTGAGTCCAAAAAATTTAATAAAGGGTAATAGAACATAAACATAGCCACCGGGCTTGTAATCACCAAATGATTTGAAATGAATAGGCCATGATGTTCCATGTTCATCTTTACCTGTTTTTATTAACGAATAGGCATTGTATCCCAGGGATGCTTCGTCGGGATTTAAACTAGGATAAGAATCGAGATGATAAGATCTGAGAAATAAGCCAAATAAACAGATTAAAAATAATAATTTATGGCTGCGTAGAATATGCATAGAAATTAGATACTCCGTTTTCTGGAGCTATGGCTTTGAATTGGTTAAAATTGAGTCCCTGTCTTAACAGTTCGTCTCTTGAGAGAACAATCAATGAGTTTGGTTTGCTCTTTAAATTGTTAAAATTAAATGAGCCAAATGAAATATTATCTAAAGTAGATACTGAGCCTACATCCCCTGCTTTATTATCTGTGAAATGGTTTTTCTGCTGATAGATTAGCGGATTGTATTGACTAAAGAATAAAAAGTAGATGTATGGTTGACCATAGAAATCAGTAAAATAGATCTGATTGTAATTATGGTTTTGAGCAAGATCTACTGCCGTTTGGTATCCTGATAGCCATTGGTCTGGAGACTTCTGTACCATGTGTATGTGATACAAATCGAGATAATATCCAAGACTAAAAAGAAAAATAAGGATCGTAGAGTATTTGTAGAAATTATTTTTTAAATTTATGTAGCCCATTGCTGAGAAGTAGCTTATGGGTAAGAACAAGCCCAATGTTCTGTTTGCCTGTATCTCATCACGTGTTAGTGCTGCAGGCAGCGGAGCAGTTAGAAGCCAGAGTAGAAAAAATAGGCTTATTTTTCGTCTTGGCCACGTCAATGCTTTTAGAAGCCCTAATGGCAATAGCCAAATTAGTGGCCACAAAAGAAGCCCTGTATATGGGGCTGAATGTCTTGGGTTTTGCCAATCACCTTGCCAAAAAAGAAACTGTGGTGAGAAGTTATTTAAATAACGTCTAGATATTTCTCGCAAAAAATAAAAATGATTATTAAAAAAAACTTTTTGCAAGAAAGGGCTAGTTAGATTCTGAACTTTGGCTATTTCTGTGCTGGTTTGTGGGTAGCTAAGAATACTTAATATTTTTAACCTATTGGCATCATTTCCTGAAAATACACCAAACAATAATGGCAAAGATAATAGGAAAACAGGAATGATTAACTTTACAAGAGTATTTTTAGATTTAAAGTTTGAAATTATAAAAAATAATAAAAATACAAGACAAAAAAATTTTGATGATTGATATGCGTAAAGATTAAGACCAAGGATCAAACTAGAAAGAACATATTTGTTTTGGGAATAGAGATAAAAGGACAGCAATAAGAGCATAGTGGCAAGATTGCTTTCCCAGGCACCGCGACTAAAATGAATACTCCATGGGAAAAATAGAGCTATAGCTGTGGTGGTGATAGCCAGATTTTTCCCAAAGTTTCTTAATATTAGATATAAAAGATAGCAAGATATTAGCCCAAAGATCACGCCAGGTAGACGGACTGATAAAACAGAGAGTCCTAAAAGCTTTACAAAAGGAAGGGTCAGGTAGATATACAAGCCAGGCTTATAGTCGCCAAATGATTTAAAAATTAGAGGTAAAACTTGACCAAATTCATCACGCCCAGTTTTTAGAATTGAATAGCTGTTGTAGCCAAGAGCTGCCTCATCCCATAGTAGTGGTGGATATGAACTCAATCTGTAAAGGCGAAAAAAAGTTCCTAGGATAAAAAGAAGCACAAGGAGCAATTTAATTTTCATAGTTGTATACATAGAACACTGGATCTTGGTTTGGATATCTTATTATACCCATTAGTGATCCAGAGAGATTGTTTTGACTGGAAAAAACTAATTTTTTACCTGGTGTATTTTGGACGTATTTTTGCAAATCCCAATCATTTACAAAGTGAAATTTGTCAAAAGAATCAACCCAATACCAATCTGAATGCATATCAGTTTTTTTCTTAGGATCTAGCAGATATTGTATTGGATTCCATGGCCAATAGAATAAAAAGAACTCATGGGGTTCACCGTATTTTTTTGTAACTACGATATTTGAATATCGGCTATAATTTTCCTTAGAAATATCGACGATTTGTTTGTAGCCGTATTGCCAAGTATCGGCATAGGCAAAGGGGTAATTTGTGAAATAATCTCTTGCAAACTGCAAAAATTGTATTGAATATACAAAAACAAATATTGGAACGATCCAAAAGATGCGCCTAGAAACCTGTTCGACTCCCATTGAAATCAAGACAGCATATAGTGGTAAGACTAAACTTAATCTGAGAACAGGAAAATCACCTTGGGTAATGGCTGCCGGTAAAAACCCTATAATTATAAAAAATAGAAAGAATTGGTACTTTTTCCTATTTTTGAGAACAAAAAAGAGTCCAAAATAGAAAAATGGTAAAGCCACGGTTGGCCAAAGTCCAAGGTGCGGCAAATTAAACTGATAGTTCCCCGTTCCTTGAAAGAATAAAGGATACGGAGATATGTACCATAGGTAATTTTTCGAAATTGCTTTTACTGCATATGTCAGCTTGTTGTTTAGGATTCGATTCAGCTGCGGAGGTCCTGAAAAATTCTGACGATTAACAATTATTTGATTTGTTGCCTCAATGCCGACAATTGAAACCCATTTGTTACGAGCAGATGCATCTTTATTTGTTAGTAAATTGTTTATGGAAAAGATACTGAAAATTATGGAAATTAAGATTACAAATATTGGAATTTTTTGAATATACTCTTTTCCTTTAATAAACAAGAAGATCAGAACAAATGGTGTAACAATACGAGCATTGTGATAAGCATATTGGCTAAATGTTAGACTTAAAAGTCCAAACCAATTATATTTACTTTTTGACAAAATCAGATAAAGTCCCAGGAAATAAAGACCCGAGGCAACTGTTGACTGAAAAACACCACGACTGGTAAAAAAGAGTGTGTTGGAAAATAACAAAATTAGGAAGAATAGATTTCTGTGTCTTAGTTTGAGAAAGTCAGATAGTTTGTAAACTGAAAGAACAATTAAAATTCCCATAATTGCTGAAAATATTCGTATTGAAAAGGAATTTAGTCCAAATATCGAAATAAAAGGAATGGAGGCGTACATGTTTAAAGTGGTTGGGTAATCACCATAAGCACGAAAATTGAACATTGGCAGTTTCTTGCCCCACTGATCATAAGATGTGTGCAAAATGCTGTAGGCATTATAACCATGACTAACTTCATCCCAATTTAGAGAAATTGGAAAGCTGTTTAGAAATAGAATTCGTGTGACTACTAGAAGTAATATTAGAAGTTTAGTTATTTTTTGGGTCATGACTGATTATCAAATAATAAAGCATTAAACCGAGGCTGATAAGAGATAGGAGATTTGATAACTGCTGAACATTGGTACCAACATAAGTAAGTGTGAAGTTATTCTCTCCTGGTTGTAAATTTAGTGATATTAATCCGTATTTTGGTTCATAATTAGGACTGGTAAAAATTGATCCATTTTGGGATATTTGCCAACCTGGAAAGAAAACTAGAGGTAGGGTGATAGTTGAATTTCCATTGGAAAGAACTTTTCCAGATACACGGTTTGTTTTTTTGGAAAAAAATTCAATGTTGCCTTTTCCTGATGTAAAAGTTGGCATGTTCTGGCAAGCTTCGTTTGGCATGGTTTTACCATATGATGGCCAATAATCCCCCAATCCTGCTGCTTGCTGGTCATAAAGATAGCTGCCAGAAAACTTGAGCTGGTCAGTTTCGAATAGATTCCAGTTATTTGAATAAAAGAGTTTAGAATAAAATATTACACAAGATAGAATTAGAAAAAAAATAACATGCTTATCCTTTATGTTAATTGAAACTAGGATTGCAACTGTAAAGATTATTGGACCCAGAAAACGCCAGGGAAACTGAACATACGAAATAAAAGGCACAATTTGCCACAAAAATGTTGAACGATTGTGGGTTAAAAAAATAAAAAAAGAAAGTCCCGTGATTGCAAAGAGTGAATTTTTCTTAACTGATTTGTTTATAAAAAAACTAATAAGACAAAATAAGATCGCCAATAGATGGATGGGGCCAATCTGAAAAGACATTCCGTCTAGGTTTCCCCAGGTTGAGGGACCATAACCCCAAAAGGTATTTAAAAAAAGTTGTTTAAAAGTTACAAAATGGTTTATGAAGTTAAAGTATCCAGTAGACATCAAATAATTGGTTGTATTTTTTCTTTCTAATAGCGCTGGTAGTAAGAAAAAGGAGGATAGTAAAAGACTGAAAAAACTATCTAGCAATAATTTTCCTTTTGTTGACCAGCTTTGTTTGTCAGCAATTAGTTTATGAATTAGGATGGTAATAAAAATTGGTCCAAAAAGAATAGGAAATAGACTGTGAGAAAGGATTGATAAGCATAAAATTAAAATATAAAGCAGGCGGCGAATAAAACTTTTTAACCAGGAGAGTAAGAAAAATACTAACCAGGGAACTATGCTAAGTAAAAAATGTTCTGCAAAAGCACCTCGAACATAAATATTAACTGATCTGTAAGGAGCCAAAGTATATAAGGTAGTAGCCAAGAGTGCGGTGTACTGGTTCTTTGATAAATACTTTGATAGAAAAAACATTCCAGCGGACCCTAATAAGATCGTAAGGAAATAATATGCTTTGATAGTTGAGAGATAACCTATGTGTCCTAAAAAAAGTGTTTTTATCCCTAGGGCAAATTCATAACTTGCTGGCGGATAAAAATTAAACAAAGGATATCCACAGTTCAATCCTAATTGCTGGACATAACGACAAGGGAACTGACCGTCCTTTTGACATTCTTCATACTGCAATAGTCGCAGGGGATGCATGTTATCCTGAGTGTCAAAAAAACCAGCCCTGAAAAATTGGCTTCCCGCAAGACATGATAAAAGCAAAAAAAACAAAAATATTGGAAAAAATCTGTACATAACCAAAATTATAGCCTTAAATTATACATAAAAACAGTAAAACGGATATATATAGTATTAGATAACTTTTATCTGTCGTTTGTAGCCAAGCTGCCAGATTTCTTAAAGAGGAGATAAATCTTTGTTTATAATCTGGCGTTGTATATAGTTGAAGGCTTAAATGTTTCTCTGCTTGTCCATGCCAAAAAAGTGAGTATTTGCTAGTACTGGCCACAGACAATTTAATATTAATTAGATTGTCTGTAACTGCAAAATTACTTAGCTTAATCTTTAACCACGAAGGATCGCCAACATTAGAACCATTTAATAGAAAAGCCTTGGCATTTTTACCACTAGATATGGTAACAATAAATTGGTCGTTGTTTTGAAGTCCTTTGTTTTTTAGCAAAAGTTGTAATTGACTCAAACTTTCTGCTTTAACAAATAAATCAATATCTTTACTCTTTCCGGGACCTATTTCTTGTGTATAACCAGTTCCTTCTTGGATTAATACTGGAATTTTTCTTAAAAACAATGTGGGTGTAATGACCCAAAGACACAGTAAAGTAGTTAAGCTAAGTAATATTTTTGTGAACATATTTACCAATAAGTAGAATAAAAGAAAAAGCTTGGATTAGTGATGAAAAACCATTCACCATTTTTAATGGCAAGTGGTTAGAAAGATAATCATACGGAATAGTTTGAAATTGAAAAAGTTGATTTATTGGCACAAAATGGCCAAAAGTCATAAATAAATCGTTTAAAGAAAAAATTTTAAAAACCGCCACGGATAAAACTAGGCTGATGACAACCATGTTCAATTTTGAATTGTAGATTTCTTCTTGGGTAATTAAGAGTGGCAAAAACCAAACAAGCCATTGGCCATGCATGGGTACAAAGATCCAAAAACTAGTAGATAATAATAAAATAAAAAACCAAGGTTTTATTTTATTAAAGAGCAAGAAAAATAAAGAAGATAAATACACCAAAGGGAAAATAGGAAAAACCAATACCTTTGTTTCGTATGCTTTTTGAAGTAATCCGGACGAGCTTAGTGATTGCCACCAGCCCGGGAAATACAGTTGAAATATGATCAAATATAAAAATATAAAAACCGTAGTATAAAAATAGAATTTTTTTTGAACATTTGCAGATTGTATCCAGACAATCGGTAAGATAAAAATAGGAAAAATTTTTAGGGAAACTGCTGTTGAGATACAAAGAGCAGAAAATATAGGATTTTTTTTCTTTTCAATTAGCGTGAGTCCAATAAAAGCTAAAGCAGCTGGAAGAATATCGAAATTTGAGTGAAAATAAATGGCGTAAATTGGAAATGGGTTAAATAACCATAAGATACCTGCTTTTCTGCCAAACCTTTTTAGAATAAAATAACCCAAGAGCATATCAGCTAGAAAATATGGTAATTTTAGGAGCAAAAGAAACCATGGAAGATTCGAGTAACCGTATTGATTCTGACTCCAGTCATTTATCCACTGAGAGATATTCCCTGGAGCTAAGTGGGAAACAATATAATACCAGCCACCTTGGATCAGATAGATGGGCGGGGTGTAATTAAATGTGTCTCTGTATGGTAAATTTGCTGAGTTTTGGGAAAGGAAAGTGTATATATTTAAATATCCTTTGGATAAGAATTGTGCTTGGAAATATTGAGACTTTAAGTCTGGATGGTATAAGAAAGGTAAAAGTAAAAATCTTAAAAGTGAGGCAAAAATTAGGATTTTTTTTGTCCTGTCCATAAGATTAGATAGAGTAAATAGTATTTTACATGCCCATGAAAAATCTTGCTGCTTTTGACCAAAGTGTTTGATGGAGGATTCTGCGAGTGTGGACTTGAACCATGTAGATGAACAACCTGCAAATCAGGTACATATAAAATTTTTTTGTTGGCACTTTTTAATTTTTTACATAATTCTAGATCTTCAAAATACATAAAATAGCGTTCATCCCAACCGCCAATTTGCCAAAAGAGTTTTGTCGGCAGAAAGATTGCAGCAGCAACTACCAAATCTACTTCTGAAGCTGTTTTTTTGTTAGGAGTGTATTTGGAAAAGGCGTTTTTCTGACCAAGCCAGTATTCTTTTATGGCATTTTTAAGGTTTTGACTATGATAGCAAGAAGGTTGAATTGTGTTATCTATATTAAGTAGTTTAGGTGCTATTAGTCCAATATGCTGGTCTTTCTCGAATAGCTGTGCAATTTTGGATAGATTTATCTCTTTTATAAGAGTATCGGAATTAAGAAAAAAAAGGTACTTTCCCTTGGCTTGTTTTGCAGCTATATTGTTTCCTTTGGCAAAACCAAGATTAATTTTCGATTGAATCACTTTTAAATTTTTTAGGCTTATTTTTTTAAGGGCAATTGGTGAACCATCGGTGGAGGCGTTATCTAAAACAATAATTTCGTATTTCGGCCCATTTTTAAGTTTTATTTGTAAACTGTGGATGCAGTTTAATAATAGTTGTTTTGTGTTGTAGTTAACAATTATTATTGAAAATTCAGGTGTCATTACTTTGAAAAAAGTGAAAATATTTGACGATCAGTTAGTAATGGAAAGACTGTGGCTGGTGGATAGGAACCCAATTGTCTTTTGGCTGAACGGATGATTTTAATGTAGTTTGGACCCAAAAGTGTCCTAAAAATAATACCTCTGGTGTTGCTTGCTCGCAGGTCTACATCTGTTATATTTCGCCAAACCACAAGCAGTCTGTTTCTTTCTTTGACATAATCAGTAAAGTGTTTGTTGAACTTAGACGTTGTTGATTCATGCTGGTGTAGAACACGACATAATGGTTCCCACAAAAGCTTATAACCCGACTTCCAGGCGCGGTATCCTAAATCTAAATCTTCGGAATAAAATGGCTCATACACCGGATCAAAACCTTTCAACTTTTGAAAGTATTCCTTGCGGACTATACTACTACCCCCTGATAACCAACCGGTAATGTGGGTGCTGGTTGAAAAAACAGGTTCGTATTGGAGATAGCCTTCACTCCAAAAAAGGCGTGGCCAATTTTCCTGACCAATTTCAGCAAAACCAACTCCATACACTGTTTTATCTTGAAAATGAGACAACGATTCCTTTATATAATTTCTTTTTGGATAGATATCGTTGTTTAGCAGTACAACCAATTCGCCAGAAGATTTAGAAACGCCCTCGTTTGAAGAATGAATAAAACCTTTGTTTTGTTTTTGGGCAATAATTTTTATCTTTTTGTTCTTTTTGGCCAGATTGTTTACAAATGACAGACTATTGTCTGTAGACCCATCATCTACGAAAATAAATTCATAGGCTTCTTGGCTGTATTTAAGCACTTCTGGTAGGCTCTTGGTAATTAAATTAAGTCCGTTCCAATTAGTAATAACTACTGATATTTTCATTGAGATATATTTAAAATTTTTAATAGCGACTGTTGGAATTTTTGTTTTGAAAATTTTGCAGAGTCAACTTTTGCTTGAGCTATAATTTTTGGTTTTAAATATTGTTGACAATTAGCAAGCTCATCAATTTTTTCCCAGAGAAAACCGTTTTTTCCAGACTGGATTATTTCGGTTGCGCCACCTCGATTAACTGCACAAACAAGGCATTTTGCGGCCATAGCCTCAACTAGAACTATGCCAAAATGTTCCGTTTGTTCTGGGTTCAGCTGTTGATCCACACCATAACCAGCAGCATGCCAAAAATATTTAGCTTTTTTATAATATGAAAGTAGTTCTTCGTTTGATGGATTGACTAAAAACTTTACCGGCAGGCCAGAAGACTTTTTTATCAAGTGTGACAAATAGCTATTTTCCTGATTACTCGAGCCAGCGAGAACCAGCTGATAATCTGGATTTTTTTTATAAAATTTCTTGAAGGCTTCTAATAATATGTCCTGACGTTTGCTGTTTAAATGACTGGCAAACCTGGCAACTGAAAATACAATATTTTCCTTTGTAGCTGAAGTAATATTTAAGGTATCTACTGGTGGATATAGTATGAAATAATTATTTGCAGGGTAAGTCTCCTTTACCCAAGTATTTGTAAATTTTGAATTACAAATAACGCCGTCAATAAATTTGAATTTTAGTTTGGCCAAGAAATTGTGGTGTTGAATTTTATTAAAGGGTACTTGAATATGGAGAAAATTTTTTTTAGCAAATAAGAAAGGTATGCTTCCATCGGTTAGAACGATTGAAATGTCGTAGTTTTTTAGCAAGAAATATCTTTGGAATAGATTAGTTTTTGCCAGTGATTTATGAATTAAAGTTACCTGCTCTAAATTTAGATTAAAACGTCTTTTAGCCTCAACTAGAATATTTTTGTTACCGTCCCAAAGCAAACTAACAGCATGTTTTTTGCTAAGAATTTCCGCAATGGTTAATATATAGCGTTCTCCACCACCAAGGCTATCTAGGTAGGGACTACTAATTATTATTCGCATTTTGTTTTTCCCACAACTTGGAATAAATAATTATTGTATCGTAACTTTCAAAAATGCTTGAAATTAAACCAACTGTTCCGTCTTTGTACATGGATTGCTGCAGATATCTTTGAAAGAATTTGGTAAAAAACATCCTAAAAAGTCGCCAACTTCGAATTAGCGGGTGTTTGGATTGATATAAATTTTCTGCCTGAAGATCGGTCCAAATATTTGTTTTCTTAAACATGTCTGACAGGTTGCGGTGGGTAAAATGATTTATTGGATTTGACAAATAACCTAACTTACCAATTACTACCGGCGATTCATGCAAATTTCCTTGCCACTTTGTGATTTTATTTTTTTGAAATAATCTTTTTTGATAGTCAGGAAATGAGTCTCCGTAAAACACCCTTTTTCCTAAGAAATGGTTAGCTCTTGGAATTGCATAGTGAGAATTGCCGTCAACTTTTATAATTTTACTAATCTCTTCTTTTAGTTCTTGGCTGACAACTTCATCTGCATCTAAATATAAAACCCATGAACACTTTGCTAGTTTTAAACCAGCATTACGCCATTTTGAAAAATTTTTCCCATAGTCATCGTCAATTTTTACCACTCTTACTTTAGGGTAAGCAGTCCTTACAATGTCTTCAGATTTGTCCTTTGAATTGGCACAAACTAAGATTAATTCGTCGCACCATTTGGAAACAGAATTAACAGCATTTGAAATAATCTGTTCTTCATTTCCTGTGAGCAAAATTACACTAAGTGACATTCCAGCTCCCTTTTCCAAACTTTTTTGTAAAAAAATCATGTATTGCTTGCTTCTCCCAATTATTTCTTGGCTTAAAATATTGAATAAGGGCTTGTTTTAATAGAGCTGCCCTAGTCCTGATTGAAGCATATTGAAAGCCAAAAATCAGTCTATTCCTGGTTAAAAAATAATCATGTAGAGCAGAACCAGCGCTAGAACTAGCTGAATTTAAATGCCAAAGTTTTGCAGGTGTATAGCAGGCAAACTTTAGTTTCTTTTGACGTAATCTGGTAAACAAATCTGCATCTTCGTAGTACAAATAATATTTTTCATCAAAGCCACCAATTTGCTCAATAGCATTACCCCTGAAAATTGCAAAACAACCTGAGAGTAAATCTATTTTTTGGATAATTTTTGGTAAGTTGTCTGTATCTACTTTGTCAATCAGATTATTGCTACCATAAATGTTTTTCCAGTCAATATTCCCCCCAGCAGCCCAGATGACATGGCCAAGTTGTTTTTTGTTGTATCTATTCTTTTGATACTCGTAGCCTTTTTCAAAATAAATTAATGGAGAAACTGCCGAATAGATAGTCTTTTTTTGTAAAAATGATATGAGTTTTTCGATGGTGTCAGTTTTAAGGCGAATATCGTTATTTGCAATTGTAATGTAGTCTGGATTATTCTGAAGGGCTTTTTGAATACCTTGATTGTATCCATGACAAAATCCCGTATTGGTATTCAGTTTAATTAAGTGCAGATTTGAATGCTGCTGGATGTAGGTTTGAAGCACATCTACCTCTTTAGTACTTGAACCGTTGTCGACTACGAAAATTGAATGATTTATTTCAAATCGAAATTTTGAATCCAAAATAGAATTTAGAGTATCAATCGTTAATCTAGCCTGATTCCAGTTAACTATAACCGTGCTCAAATTAATCACAAATTTTTTGTAATTCGATTTAACAACTGACGTAGTCTGAAAATTAAGAATTTTAACGGGTTCTTGGTATATTCCTGGAAAAGAAAACTCGTGTACCAGTGGCCAAATTCATAGATTGCCTGACCAAAGGCTGATATGAGTGATTTTCTGTTAACCAAAACTCTTCTGTCTTTTGATTGATCCCAAACTAAAGAATAAATTAAAATTTCTTGGGCAGCCTGGAGAAGACAAAAGACAAGTCCAGGCAAACCATCTTTGTATCCTTTTTGACTAAAATAACGACTATTGAACTCTTGGGTTGGCTTTAACAATAGATCAGCAAGCTTAAAGTGATAATTTGGATTTTGTAGGAGTTCTCTGGCTTTTTTATGACTATATCGAAGTGCTTTAGATAAATAAGCGCTGACTGACTTATAGTTATAATGTTTTATTGCAAAATTTGGTTCTTCTTGTAAGCTTAGTCCGTTGCCACGTAAATTTGGTTGACTATGTATTTTTGAACTCCAGGTAACGGTTCCCTTGCGAAAAAACCGAATTAAATAGTCTGGCCAAGAACCGCTATAATGTAGCCATTTTTTAAAAATAATATTTTTTCTAGGTATGCGGACATAATCGATATCGTCCCGACTGGAAATTCGTTTTAGTTCTAATTTAAGCTCAGGTGTGAGGCGCTCGTCTGGGTCCAAAAGTAGTATCCAATCGCAAGTGGCTTTACTAATGCCAAAATTTCTTGCTGGTTCAACCACAGGTATTAACTCATGTGGATAGATTTTTGCCTGATAGCGATGAGCCAGTGGAGCCAGATTGACACCACTGGCCATGTCGACGAGAATTATTTCATCTACCAGACTCCTAATTGATCGTAGTGCGTGTTTTAAATCTGATATCTCTGATTGTGTGACATTGATGACTGCTGAAATTGAACTCATGGTCTAATATAGTTTATCACCTGCGAACTTTATAAATCTCGACTTGGGAGTTGTTAAAAATTTTATCAATTTGTAAAATTTCGGTAGAAAGAGGCAACTTTTGCTGGTGGGTTAGATAAATATAAGTAATTTGGTTGTTTAGAAGAAAGCCGCGGTTTTTGTACTTTTCCGGATTGGAAAAAAAGTCTCTTATATCCTTTAAACGACTCTGATACGGGATGTCCATGATGGTAAGATTCACCTCGTCGCTAAGAAAGGTTGATTGATGGCTTATTGCACTGACGTAGGCAGTTGATTCGTAGGCATATATTGGGAGTGGTGTTTTTGCATATTTGTCTTTTTCGAACTGATCATAAGGATAGGTCAATACTAATCCTTTTGGCTGTTGTTTAAGAAAACCCAAGGCTTCAAGCTCTGCTGGATAAATAGCTGTTGGGGGTGGGAATCCAAGATAATCTTTTATGGTTGAGATGGAACCAATACAGGTAAAGACCAAGACGACGATTAACACTGGAGTTGAAAAGTCTTTGACGGCAAAGGTTGCGAAGAACGAAAGAAAAAACAGACTATAATATAAGAATTGAATAGTATTCCAAGCAGTTCCCTTTTGAATAAAAAAAACCGGTGTTAAGAAACCTAGCAAAACAGTGGTTCTAAGCAAGATGACTAAATCTGTATTTTTTGTTTGAAATATTTCTTTTAATCCCAATATCCGAGTACCCATATTGCCAAACCAAAAAACAAATACAAGAAATAGCTCTATAGCTACCAAGATTGGAAGTTTGTAGCTAAAGATATTCTGACTAAGATTTGCTTGAAGCGTGGCCAGAGAAGGTAGGTACAATTTGTCATAGGCGCTAATGAGGCTGTGTGTAAACCAAAATGGTTGGAAGTGTAAAAGTGACGGTCCACGCAAAGCACCATATAAATACAATACAAAAAATGAAAGTAGGCCATGGACTAATGTGATGATTAATTTGTAGCGATTAGGTCTAAGAATTGTTAAGGTTAAAAGGGAAAAGCCGATTAAAATTCCTGCATAAACTTTGACTGCAGTAGAAAGAGAAAAGATGATACCAACCAACAATGGGTTTTTTTTGTTATCAAACGAGATTAGACCAAAAAGTAATAATAATAAAGACAGAATGTATGGAGGATTAAGAAGTGCGGAAGCTGCTTGCATTGACCAAAAAAGCGATTCACCTCCGAGAGATTTAAAACGTATTAAGTTGATAATCCAACCAAAAGATCCGGCAAAATAAATAAAAAATAACAATGGTATTGTACCTTTTTTGCTTTGATTTAAGCTTGCGTATAATTTGATTGACAAAATTCCTAAACAAATTGAGAAAACTAGTGGTAAGAAACGAAAATATAAATCTGACACCGAAAAGAGTGGTAATAACTTAGATACATAGGCAACAAAAATATCAAATCCCAAATGGTAATGCTGGAGATATTCTGGTGCATATATTGGATTGATAATTGGTTTTAAAAAGTTTATTTGGGAAATTAAAGCCAAATGCCAAATGGCATCGTGGCCATTTGGACCCCAGAAGCCCATTCCATAGGATTTGACAAGGCCACTTTGGAAAGTAGTTAAACAAATTATTAATGAAAAAATGAAGATTATGGCAAAATATTTTATTTTAAGCACGGTGTTTTTGAAAGCTTTGATAAATATTTTGAAACTCAGCTGTTTTTAATAAGAATAGTGAAAGGGTATACACAACTAGAAATACTGGTCCTTTGATTAAACTTATCGGCAAAAGAAGTGCAAAGATAATTCCCAAAAAACAAGAGAAAAGTGGTGCAGCTATGTCAGAGAAAGTATTGATCTTAAAATAAGAGTTGGCCTCAAACCAAACAAAGAAGGAACTAAATCCTACAATCATAATGGCTAAGATACTACCTTGCAGGCCCAAACGGGTGGTTAAGGTTGGGTAAGTAAGCCAAGTTAAGATTAACCACATAAACATATATTTACTATTAGTTTTTATTTTGCCAACTGCGCTAAATGCGTTGTTTAAAGGAGTAGTTAAAGCTGCAATACCTGCATTGATTGATAGATATGGGAGCAATACAAGCGCCGGTTGCCACTTTTGATAATTAGGAAATAGGTTGACTAAAACTGGTATGAAAAAGTTGGCAAAACCAAGTAATCCAAAAGAAGCTGAAGCAATTAAAAATGAAGATTTTGACAAAAGTTTTTTTATAGTTTCAGGTTCGTGCTGTAGTCTGGAAAGCGCAGGAAAGAGAACTCTCATAAATGCATCCATTAGGCTAATTGAAAGACGAGATATTTTGTTTGCCCATGTTAGATAGCCAAACGGCTGCCTGCTTAAGATTCCCGAAAGTGCTAGATTTGATAGCCGGTCCTTGGCAAGAGCTACAAAACTGTTCAGCTGAAACGGAATTCCGAATTTTAGTAGTTCTCTTATTGATTTTGTATCTAAGGCAAAACCGATTCTCCAAGGCATTTGGCGATATATCAATAAGAGACCAAAAAGCGACCTTATGACCGTGGCCAGAGCGTATGATTTGGCACCCAAACCAACAGCTGCCCCAAGGATTGCTACTAAATAAAAGGTTAGATTTTCTATAATATCTACACTTGCTAGCTTTTCAAATGACAATTTTCTTTCTAATAGAACCGAAGGTATAGTTTTTAATGAAGAAATAAAAAATGCGAAACACAGGGTGGTAAAGATTGTAATTTCTGTTGTTCCATAGCCACGCTGAGAAGCTAAGGGTATAAATATTATTGTAGCCACTAAAATGCCCACTAGTGTTAATATTTGTTGAATTAAGAACACGGTTTGGAGAGCTGAAGTGGTCACTTCTTCTTTTTTTTGAATTAATGAAGCTGCTAAACCGATGTCAGAAAAATATCCCAAAATTCCAACAATTTCTACCACAACTCCAAAAATTCCAATTTCTGATACAGATAAATAAATACTTAGTATAAAAAAACCTATGGCGGATATCGCCTGAAGCCCCAAATTTCTTATGGTTAAATACAGTGCACCTTGAATTGTTTTCGATTTTATTTGGCTCGAATCTGACGAAGATAAGGTTTCCATAAAACACCCAAGAGAATAAGTAATACGCTAAACAAAGATAGCAAATTTCCGTACTCTCTAATTGGCGTATTTGTTAACTTAATATAAAGCTGGTGGTAACCAGATGTTAAGTCAACAGATATACGTCCCAGCTCTGGCTCGGCTGTATGAGAAATAGGCTTACCATTGTCGTAGACATTGGTAGTTGGGAAATCTAGACGACTGAGATAAACAGTAGATGCTGAGGATAGATTCAGATTGATAAGATCCCAATCAGTACCCTGACGATGAGTGAAGTTTTTTAGAGTTTCTGGAGGGATAGTTTGATCGATACCTCCCCCACTGGGTTTTTGAGCGGCAATTCTGGCTGTTTTTGGTAAATAGTCATAGATTCCCGAGGTGATTTGATTTGTCCATGATTGTCCAGAGAATTTTTGTTCGTCAGTTAGCGGCCCCCAACGCAAAGGTGAAGCATAATAATAATTAACTAGAATGACGCTTGTTAATATAAAAAATACACTTGGTTTAAAAAATTTAGTTTTAGAAAGCCTTATGAGAGAGCTAGATGTTGAAATGGAAAGAAAAAAAGTTGCTAAGTTTAACCAGCGCCAAGGAAACTGTATTTTTTGAATAATCTTTATATGGGACCAAAAGAAAGCCGAACGCTCGTGTGATAAAAAAAGACATATAAAACCAATGAAACACGATATAAGTATGGTTTGTGATAGATGGTCGAACTTTCTTTTCTTAATTACTAAAAGTAAACTACTTACAGAGCCAATAAGTGGCAACATCCAATGGATATAGCCGATGGAAAAAGACATTCCGTCCTGTGGACCAAAATGTGATGGACCATCTCCCCAAAAATTGCTAAAGAATAGCTGTTTTATAGAGGTAAAGTGTGCGTCAAATGAATAATAATTACTAAACATTGTTTCTATCTGTACTAGTTTACTTTCAAAAATAACTGGCAGAGTAAAAAACGAGGTCAAGCCAAGGGCAAGAACTCCTGAAAAAATGAGATACAAAATGGTTTTGAATGAAAACTTTTTAACCAGCCAGAAGATTCCTACAAACCCTGCAAGTGGAAAAAATAGCAAAGCCATCGGATTGTGTGATAGAAGAACCCCTGCCATTGACATACTTAGCAGTATTGTGTTGGAAAAGCTAGGTTTTTGAATTTGTCGATAAATAAAGAGGATGACTAACGGGAAAAATACCGAAGCCCAGGCTTCATTAAAAGCACCACGAATATAGATATTGTTAAAGCGATATGGTGCGTAGGTGTACACCAGACCAGAAATAAAACCCCCTTGATCACCTAGTAGTGTTTTTCCAAGAAAAAACATTGTTGTTGCTGATAATATTATTTGCAAAATTCCAAGAATCTTTACAGTATCAATATAGCTGAAGTCAAACTGCCTAATTATGTGCCCTAAATAATATGGCAATGGTGGATAAAAATTAAAAAGAGGATAACCATAAGCATAACCAAGATCTGGAGCCCAACGGCACGGAAGTTGTCCATCTGAAAAACACTTGTCCATTTCTAATTGGCGTATTAATTGCATATCATCATGCATGGTGTAATAGCCAGGTTTTAAAAGAACTAGAAAAGCAGGAATGATTAGTAGGATTAGGGATAAAAAATATTTCATTTTAATTGGAATAATAATAGTTGACTTCCATCAGGTTTTGGATATGAGGCGATGGATTTTAAATGACTAAGCTGAATTGGGTCAGTTATATGAAAACGTTGGCTATTGTGAACAATTAGCACTAAATCTCCTGCCAATTTTGCTTTTTCCAAATCTGGGGATACTTGGTATAAGAGTGGTTCTTGAGGTATGACCGTAACATTTTTTTGATTATTTAGATACATTTGAAGCCCATCTTTTGGATTTCCAAAATTCCCCTCAGCAGCGAGAATTACGTTGTTACCCTTTTCGGCTTGCTGTTTGGCATATTTAGCAACTTCTTTAATCCCCCAGCCACTAGTCCAATCCAAGTTGTATCCTGATTCACTTGTGGGGAACTTATATTTATAGGGGTCTAGTAGGATTTTGGTGGTTGAGAGAAGGCAGGGCAAGACTGCAATCAACAGTAGTCCGATTGATATGGATCTGTTCTTTTTGAAAATGTTATCTATAGTATTTGCAAGAAATATAAGTAAAAACGGTAAGGTAAATAGTAGATATCTTGCAGTAAAAACTTTAGTGGTGGATAAAACTGCCAGAGTTGGCAATAAAAAAAATAAGAGAAAAAAGATTTTATTTTTAAAATTATTGAGAAGCAAACCAATGGGAATTAAGATGATTATTGGGCCAAGATACTGAAAAAGCAGATGAAGATAACTAAAAAAGTGTGGCTTTAGTGGATCTAGGGGGTGTTTGATAACTTCAGAGAGCGGCCAAACATAATCAAGGTTGCGTAAGGCAATCATGTGATACTGTGGACCAAGGCGTAGCAAATTGTAAATTGTAAACATCAAGCAAGCAGAGATCAAAGAGAGAGAAAACGATTTGATTTTGTTTTTGGCAAAGACTAATTGATAGATGGTGGTTAGAAAAAGAAAAATGATTGCTGGTGATTTGGTTAGCCAGGCAAGCCCCAAAAAACCGCCAATTAACAAACTTAAATCAAGCCTTAGATAGACCGTTTGTAGCAAAACTAAATCTAGGCTCAGCAACAAAAAGGCAAGCAATAAATTGTCAGCAGTTGCCAGACGATCAAAGAAAAATGTATAAGTGTTTGCTAAAAATAACAAACTCAAGATTGACTTTAATATCAAATTTTTGGAAAAGGTAACTTGTAATAAATCTATGGGGTTTTCAGGTTTTTTTTCAGATAAGTTGACGAGTCCGCAAAGAAACCAGAGAGCGGTAAAAGATAAAAATCCAGAAAAAACAGAAACGAATCGACCTGCTAACAGTGGATCAGATATGAATTTTAGAAAAGGAATAATTGACCACATAAACAATGGTTGTTTTCCGTCAGTTAGAGGAAGGAAACGCAGTGTCTCTACTGCTTTCATAATTTGGGCCCAACGAATATAAATGGCTTCGTCAGCAAAAACTGGTAGAGATGTTAAATTGGCTAATCGGCTTGAGAAAAAAACAATTGCAAAAAAGGAAAAGATGAATAATTCTTTAGATATTTTCATATTTTCCTAATAAATCATTTTTTTTGACTCGAATGATTTCTGTTAGCATCTGCTTGGATTCTTTTTTAAATCTTGCCAAATCAGAACCCTTAGTATTGCTTGTATCTTCATTTTTCCAAACAACTTCAACTTCTTTAATTTTATAACCCATTTTCTGGGCTAAAAATAGTAGCTCTACATCAAATGCAGAAACACGCCAACCTGTTTGGGCAGTTTGATTGAAAACACCAAGTTTAGGGAATATTCGTTTTGCGAGTTTAGTATTTATTATTTTAAAGCCACATTGGGTGTCGTTTATGTTTGAAAGTAGCATTGTTTTTCGAAAATTTAGAAAAGCAAAAGCCATTGCTTTTCTGACCAAAGTTGTACCATCTCTACTGTGACCTCGGGAACCTATTACAAAAGAATAATCATCTTTTAGCCAGGGCAGTAATTTTGGTAATTCAGTAATAGGGGTAGATTGATCCATATCTGCAAAAAGAATGTTGGAATATTTTGCTCGCTGTATACCTGCCCAAACGGCTGCTGGTTTGCCTCCATGTTTTATGGTGATAAGTGAAAAATTTGGTAGATTTTTAATCTTTTTTTGTAAAATTGTTTCACTTGAGTCAGTTGATTCATCGTTAACAACTATTACTTCCCACCTAAAATCCTGCTTTAAGAGATACTTGGAAATTTCTTCTAAGACTCCACGTTTTAGATTATTTTCTTCGTTATAACATGGGACAACAATCGACAACTGCATACTAAATTTTATCAGCTACCAATTTATATATAGTGATTTGGTCTACTTGCCACTGCTTTTTGAGTTTAGCAACACCAAAAGCAGCAATATTGTATTCAGGATTACCAAGTGGTTTGCATTGGTCTATTTCCATCTCGCAAATTACATATAGCTGCGAAGTCTTTTTGTCGGTAATTGAATACATTGGTGCTTCATTTAGCCACAGAAAATAGCGGTATGGAGGATCATAATTTTGTTTTGCAAGAAGGGCCAGATTAAAATCATCCCCCCGTGAATCTGATAAAATCTCTGCTGCAATTTTTTGTGTTCTCTGAAGTTGATTGTTTGGCTGAAAATGTAGAGATGAATGATAATAAGAAAAGTAAACAATTAGCAAAACCATTAGTGATCCAAGCAATTTGGTTTTTGAAGCTATATAACCCATTAAAAGACAAAAGGCAGGGAAAAGAAAACCAAAATAGTGGTCATAAATATGTTGCTTATAAAGACCAAAACCAACTAAGCCACCAAAAATCCAGATTGAAACTAAAATTAAATTTTGACTGCGTTTTTTTGCTATAAAAAGAATGGTTAATCCCAAAAAGAGTAATGAAAAGATATTTAAAAAAGATTGATCCCACAATGAGAAGATTCGACCAGTAATTTGGGTAAATAGTGGCCATAGGTTTGGTAATGCTTTATATGCTTTTAGATTAACTGTTTCTTGTCTGTTTGAAAAAAAATGCCATATATTTCCAACGTTTTGACCATGATGTTTTAGGTCGAATAATATTAGTGGCAGAAATCCAAGTAGTAAAACAAACAGACTAGTCAAAATGGTTTTTTTGTTTGGTTTTGGATTAGTTATATAAAAAATATACGCGGCAGGAATTAAAAGCAATAAACCGAGATAGTGAGAATTTAGAACAAAGACAAAGCTGATAGTTGCCAAGAGATAGCGTTTTTTGGATAGATAATAGATAAATAATAATGAAAAAAAAGGCATTATATTTGGATTCCATGAAAAACTTGTGTATTTAATGACTACCGGTGAAATAGCAAAAATTAGGCTAGCAAATAGGCCAGCTTTATTGTCAAACCAATTTGATCCGACCTTGTAAATCAAGTAGGTAGTTAATACTCCAAGAATTGCTACAAAAACTGCCGGACCTATGGGATTGAAATGGAAAAGCCACAAAGAAGGTGCGATCAAATAGTAGTACCAGGGGCCAAGATACATATTCCCGATTGAAGTTTGGGGACCAATAAACATAAGATTACCCTTGGTTATAAATTCCCAAACATGAACGACATCTCTGCCCTGGTCTCCTAAAAATTCCATATAGCCATCTATTTTATATAGGCGCAAAAAAGCGGAAAAGATTAAGACTAAAACAAGAAGCACTTTAGTTAGAACTATGCGCTTAGAGCACGCCATAAATTGAAACTGTCTACTGCGGCACGTTTGATAACTTTAAAGTTAGAACCTGTTTGACTACCGAATTTTCTAGGGTAATGATGTACGCCAACTTGGCTGATTTTGTAGCCGTGCTTTTGTAATTTAATTAGTAATTCTGTTGTGGTAATGGCACTTTGGGTTTTTAATGGTGCAACCGAATCAATTGCTTCTTTTTTAAAAAGCTTGAAAGCACAATCAACATCTTTTATTCCGTGAAAGCCAAACCAAACAAAATTCCAAGCCTTAAGCATACCGGCAATTAGACTGCGAATTTTCGGGTCTTGTCGTTTTAGGCGATAACCGACAACTACATCGGCCTGATCTTTTTGCTGAGTAGTGATAAGTTTTTTTAATTCCGAAAAATCAAATTGTCCATCAGAGTCCGTAAAAGTTATCCACTGATATTTGGCCTTAAATAAGCCTGATTTAAAAGCACCACCATAACCAAGATTTTTTGGATGATCAATAATGATAATATTTTTGGGATACTTTACCTGTAAAGACTTGGCTTTTCCCAGAGTATCATCCTTTGAACCATCATTAACAATGATTACTTCCCATTGTTTTGCGATCTTTTTCAAAACAGTGATGGCTGAAGTTACTGTTTTCTCGATATTTTCGGATTCATTGTAACAAGGGAAAAAAACTGAAAGCTCGGATAAAAGATATTTGCTATTTGAGTTCATGTAGACAGTATACCAGCGATTGACAAATTAAACAAAATGACTTATAATTAATAATATGAAACAAAGAAATATACTAATAACCTTGTCTCTTGCCTTGACTGTTCTACTATTAAGTAGACCTGTAGTTTTGGCACAATATACCAGCACGGGTAGTAACAATTCCTGTGTAGTTGACGATGTTCAAGTAAGGTCAATGTCTCTTGATAAGTTTTCTGATAATTTGTCTATTAATCAGTATATTTTCAAAAAGAGTGATCTGGTGGAATATCAGGTATCTATTGAAAATCCAAACAGTGTAAGTCAGACAAATGTTAAAGTAGATTTTAGTTTGCCACAGTGTTTTTCACTAGTTTTTGGCCCAAATCAAGATAAAATGACCAATAATAAACTGAGTTGGACAATTGATGAGCTAAAAGCTGGCGAGAAAAAAGTTTATACAGTTAGAGCCAAAGTTGGCGAGAACTGTGTAAGTAGCAAAAAAGTTGCTGCTAGCTTAGCTGTTTGTAGTAATGGTGCTAGCGATTCTGATACTTCAGCTGTATATGTAGGTGCAGTACCAGTGCCAGATACTGGAGCTGCTGATATTGTTGTAAAAACTATGTTATCTGTTGGCTTGATCGTTGTTGGCTACTCCGCAAGGAGACTAGCCCGAGGATATTAAAACAGACACATGATGCCGCCAGAGGAAGCTCTGGCGGTTTTTTGTTGTATCAGTTGGAAGGCCCCGGCCTAATTTACTTTAATATAATCAACTTTGTAGATTGAGGATAAGGAATATTTAGTAGTAAAGACGATATCTTTGCCTGATTCCACAAATGGGTCGTTCATAATAAATTGATCCCCTTCTTTCTTTTTTATGACCACAAAATGCTCACCGCCGGATATTCTTACACCAACGATTACAGGCCGGCCAGCACTAACTTCGGAGGTAATATTTGCCAAGGTTGCGGCAACTCGAGTTCTGGTAATACTTGCACCATTGGCAGTAATGCTCCCTTGCTGCATATAGGCTGTCCTACCAAAAAAGTTGCTCGAATTTCCAGCTATATCTGAAGGTTTTATATTTTTCCCATAATGAGTAGCTATCATGGCCGAGGACGTAATAAGACAACCGTATTCAGCCATAGAATCTGGGCTTAGCCCAATCCCCATATTGCCCCACTGTGAATCCCGCTGATTATAATAACAACCCCAGTCATCACATTTGGTTTGGTTTTTAAGGATAGAAGCACCTCCTTGGCTGGTAATAAATCGGCGAAAAGAAGCAAGTTGTGCTTTGGCCTCTGATAATTTTTGCTGATATGTTTGTTCGCTATTTTTTGTATCAGCAAGTAAATTATTTTTGGCTTTTGTTTGACTAGCCAGGCTTTGTTTTTCTCTGTCTAACTCAGTTTGGAGTTTTTGTAACTGTGTCTGCTTTTCTTGCTTTTCTTGCTTTTGATTGTCGAAGTTTGTGCGAGTAGTTTCCATATTAACTAATAAACTTTTATGATTAGTCTGGATATCACTTAGATATCTGTAATCACGATAAAAGTCATTGAAATTTCTTTTTAAAACCATAGTAAGCAAGTTGTTGGTTTTACCTAGCTTGTACAACTGACTAATCTGAGTTAAATAAGCTGAGGAAAGTTGGTTTAGAGATGAATCAAGATTGTCTATATCGTTTGATAATTTACTAATATCCTTTTTCAGAATATCGATTGTTACTTCTGTTTGGGTTATTTTTAACTGAGTTAATTGTGTTTGAGAGTTTAAATAAGCTAGCTGATTTTCTAAGGTATCTTGGGCTTTTTGTAACTGTGTAATTTTGGCGGTATACTCAACTATTTTTGCTTGAAGTTCGTCTGCGGAACTTTGAGCACGAGTGAAATTTGGATTGATTAGAAGAAAGAAGATTACGAAGATTAAAAACATGATTTTAAAATTTTATCTGTCTTCTGGCTGCAAAGCTAGCTGAAACTACTCCCCAAAAAACAGAAAAAAGCAAAGTAGCGGCCAGAGGAACACCAAGTGAAGAAACTTGAGTGTCGACAAAGGTGACCGGGTAAAAGAAAACATTTAGCTGATTTTTAAAATATAAGAAAATAGCGAGAGCCAAAGACCAACCTAAAACTCCTGTGAACAAGCCGTAAACCAAACCTTCAAAAATAAAGGGACTTGTAACATACCAAGAGGAAGCACCAAGCAGCCTGCTCACCTTAATTTCTTCTTTATTAGTGGTTATTTTTTGCCCTATAGTTCCAACAACCAAAAGAACAGTAGTTATTGTAAGATAAATAATTAAAGCAATCCCTGCTAGTCTTGATGTATTGGTTATTTGAAGCAAAGGTCTGATTACATCTTCTGGATAGATAATCTCATCGACTAGATCTTTTTTTACACTAAAATTTTGGACAACTTGAGATAAGATATTTTGGTCCTGGGCGGTGACTTCAAAAGAAGAAGGAAGAATGTTGGCTGTCACCATTTCTAACAAAATCGGTTTGTTTTTATTTTGTTCTCGATAATTTTCAAGAGCCTTTTCTTTGGAGATATAACGTATTTCCTTTACCCCAGGAACAGCAGCAATTTCTCGCTGTGCTGAGTCAAGAGTAGATTTATCTAGCCCATCTTTTAAAAATATGGTAATTTCTGGCTTTGTCTCAAAAAAATTGATGACGCGATTAAATCCAAGACTAGCGATTAGAAAACAACTTAGTGTAAAAATGTTTATTGTCATCACTAATGTTGTTGCCAAAGTATGGTATGGGTAGCGGCGCAAATGATGCCATGTAGTAGAAAATGTCGACATATATTATTTCTTTTTCGAACTAATTTTTTTAGAACTAATAACTGGTAGTGTTTTATCTTCTAGACTTCCGTTTTGCAAAACCATCACCCTAGTTTTTAGCATGGATACGATATCCATATTGTGGGTAGTCATAATAATGGTGGTGCCGCTTTGGTTGATCTCTTTAAGAATTTCGACAAGATTTTGGGCATTTTCCGGATCTAAGTTTCCAGTTGGCTCATCGGCAAGCAAAAGTTTTGGACCGATAGCCAAAGCTCTGGCAAGGCTGGCGCGCTGGAGTTCGCCACCAGACAGTTGTGAAGGAAAATTGTTTGCTTTGTTTAGCAATCCCGTTCTGGAAAGTACTGCCTGCAATCTGGATTGATACTGATCTGGTGAAATATTGTTAATATCAAGAGCTAGAATTATGTTCTCAGATAGGGTTTTTGTTCCGATTAGCTGATAATCTTGAAAGACAACTCCAATATTTCTACGAAATTTATCAAGGAAATTGGATGATGCTTGGCTTAGGTTTGTATCATCAACAAGTATCTTTCCATAATTTGGCTTAATTTGGTGCAAGATTAGCTTTAAAATTGTGGTTTTACCAACGCCTGATGGGCCTACTAAAACTACAAATTCTCCGCTTTCTATCGTAAAATTAATACCAGAAAGAACTGGATGAGATGCATATGTTTTAGTAACCTCCTGAAAAACTATCCTCATTGCAAAACTTTGATCTGATCGACATCCAAAAGCCAACCTGTTTTTGCTGCCGAATTGGTTTGACCAGTAACTTCTACTTGGCGTCCAACGAATAGATCTAGATCAAGGGCAGAAGAAGTTAGGGATGCCCATTGGCTCTGACCACCTTGCCTCTCTAAAATATGGGTGCCTACTCCATTTATATTGCCGGTTTTGATAACACCCTGTGCTTTGTCTTTAGATGTACTTTTAGATGTGCCATATGTTTTTCCTACCTCGATTTGACTATCTTTTGTAACTTCTTCGACATTCGAAACAATTGGTGTTGGAGAGTTTGGATTAGAAATGTTTGATTTTGGCATTAGTTGCAGTTTGCCGAGCAAAAGCCCAGAGGCAAGCCCCAGGAGAAGGACTGCAAAAAGTAAAATTATATTAAATTGAGGTTTAATAGAAGTCGAAGTAGAGCTAAAATTGGGTATATTCAAGTTAGTCATATAAACAGTATAGCAAGCTAAGGGAGAGTTGTTTTAAGAAAATCAATTAGGGCCTGAAAATTATTGTTTGTTGGGAGCAAAACTGATTGATTTTCCACCAGATAGCCAGGATCGGAGATAACAGCATTTTTGGTATTTACGGGCAGGGTAATTTTGTTCAGCTGAAGTAATTTTGGGTTCTCAAAACTCTGAGCATATATTAGAGCACTTTCGTCTGTAATGTCAGTTTTTATTTGGCTGTGGAATATCTGATACAAAGATGCAAAGAGTTTTACATTTGGTTTTGATTTTAGTTTGGTAAGATAGGCATCAAGTAGTAGTTGCTGTCTTGCAATCCTGCCAAGATCGGTACCGCCTTCGTTTGGATTATCAGAGCTTTTGCGAGATCTAACAAATTCTAATACATTTTGTGAATCAATTTGGTTAGCACCCTTTGAAAAAGAAACTGTTTTATATATTGGTGCATTTGAATTCGGATTTTGGATATGGGCTGGATTTGGATAGCGGGTATCTGTAAAAGAATAGGGCAAGTCAACGGATACCGGGCCAATTATTCTGGCTAGTTCATCAAAGCTTTGGGTATTGATTAGTATTATATTGTCAATTGATTGTCCAGTTACTCTGGCAAATTCGGTTTTTAGAAAGATTTGCCAATCATTTGGGTAGTTTTTAATTGCATATGGATAAAAACTATTTAGTTTAAACTTAAATTTTTCATCCCAGGTGTCTCTTGGTAAGGAAACTACAGATATGGTATTTTTTAGTAGATTCAATTGGGCTAACATTATGGTGTCGGTTACTTCAGTGTGCTCTAATTTGTCATTACGTTCATCAACACCTAGGATTAGTATTGTGGGCTTGTGGTAATACTTAAGATCCATGCCTGTTGCTAGCAAATTGGATTTAATTAGCAAATTAACAGCCCCAGAAAGAGAATATCCAAATAATTCTGTATAGAATACTGCCTTTTTATAAAAAAAGTATCCTAACAAGAAAACTAATAATAAGGATAATAAAACTATTTTTTTAATCATAAGGTTCTAAGCTCTGAATTGATAAAGTCATCTAAGTTACCGTTTAAAACGTCATCTGTATTGCTGGTTTCACAGTCAGTTCTAAGATCTTTTATCAATTTATATGGATGCAATACATAGGATCTAATCTGTCGACCCCAACTAGCATGAACATTCTCACCTTTAATTCCACTCGTTTCTGTATGTCTTTTCTCCTCTTCAATCTGCCAAAGTTTGGCAGACAATATCTGCAGTGCCGTAGCTCGATTTTGCTCTTGGGAACGTTGGGTTTGACAGCTGACACTAATACCTGTTGGCTTGTGGAGCAAGCGAACAGCTGTGGAAACTTTATTTACATTTTGCCCGCCATGTCCACCAGAACGAAAAGCTGAAAACTCTAAATCGGCTTCATTGATTGAAACAGCAGTAATTTCATCGAGAACAGGTAAAACTTCGACCTTAGCGAAGCTGGTCTGACGTAAATTATTTGCATTAAAAGGTGAAAGCCGCACTAATCGGTGCACACCCGCTTCATGCTTTAAATAGCCATAAGAAAAGGGATGATTTACTTTTAGAGTAATAGACTTTATTCCAGCTTCTTCGCCTGCGTTAATATCGAGGATTTCATACTTCCATTTTTTTTGATCAAAAAAGTGCATGTACATGCGTTGCAACATACTTGCCCAGTCCATTGCTTCAGTACCTCCTTGGCCAGAATGGATTGAAAAAACAGTATCTTTATTGTCATAGGGTCCGGACAAATATGCCTGTATTTCCAGTTTGTCTAGCTCGGCATTCACTTTTGCAGTGCTAATATCTAACTCCTGAGTTAACTGAGAATCTGGGGTTTTTAAGAGCATTTCTTCTAATTCATACAAAGAGTTTAATTCTGTAGATAAATTATTTAGCATTTGGATAGTAGACCTGGTATGGCTGAGCTGCTGGGAGACCTGCTGGGCCCTAGATGTGTCTTGCCAAAAATCTGATGATTGCGTAAGCTGCTCTAGTCTTGACTCTTCGGAAGTTAATTTGTCGAATTCTAACTTTGATTTTAGTAATTTCAGTTTTGACTGAAGCTCCTGGATCATGTTATTTATTTACTCTCTCCAAAAGAGATTTATAGATCTCGTCTAATATCATTAATTTCAGTTGCTTTACTTTCTGTTGACTCCATGGGTCAAAATTTGTGGATGCACTAGCAATTTCAGCAGATAGGCTAGCGATTTTAGATTGTTTTTCTTCTGGTACTTGTGATATTAAATATTTTATTACCAGCGGTGGGCTATCTTGGATTATGTTTTTTGGAATGGATTGTACTATTTTTATTTTAAGATCCTGCTGCTTTTTCGGAGTCAAATAGCGAACGCCTAAAAAAATTAAGCAAAGTAATACAAGAATTCGAGCCAAAGAGGCCATAGCTATTTGGTATTGACTGACAAATCCAAGATTTTGTCACCTTGGCGAATTTTGTCTACAACATCCATTCCAGAAATCACTTCCCCAAAATTGACATATTGGTTAGTTAGATGTTTGCAAGTTTCAGTTGCAAGACAAACGAAAAATTGGCTGTCATTACTAATTTCAATATTGTTGGCTCTGGCTAAACCCAAACTACCTCTTTTAAAAGGTATGTTGTTGATTTCAGACTTTTGGTTTCCGCCACCGGTTCCATTTCCGAGTGGATCACCGCCCTGAACCACAAAACCTGGCTCGACTCGGTGAAAGGTTAAATTCTTGTAAAAACCAGAGTTGGCCTTAGACAGGAAATTCTTTACTGTGCTGGGAGATTCGTCTGAGTATAGTTTTAGCAAAATATCTCCATCTTTGGTGCTTAGACTGACAATAGTTTGATTTGATTCAGAATTGGAATCCAAGGAGCTTGGAGAAGTTGGCGCATTGCTAATAATTGTTGTGGGGTTTGTTTGTGAATTTGTTGGCATAGAAGTTGGTTGATTTTGAGTTGAAAGTGGTCCGGTTAGGCTACAACCGGTAATAGTAAAGGCCAATAGAATGGGCATGTACTTTTTCATATTTACAATTATAGCAATACCATGACCCTTTTGGCACCAGTTTGGATATCTTCCTTTTTGTCAGTAGTGGGCAGATCATGAATGGCAGAAAGAAGTAAATCAAAAGAGTATCTAAAAAAGGCACCTTTTTTGGTACCAACATCGTGAACTATAAACTGTTTTTTTGCCTTATCATAGCCCAATATTACAATATTATGATAATAAGGTCCGCCAGAGTTAAAGTTTTTATTTTCTTTATATAAAGTTTTGCCGTTTGCTGGAACAATAATTGGCCGTTTTTGATCAATTTGAGATTTCAGATCCTCAAGTGTCGGATTTTCGATAATTTTTGTTTTATAACCAAATTTTTTTTGAGCAATTTGACTTAATTTAGATAATGGAATGTCGTGACCCCACCTCTGATTGGTTTCGTAAGTAAAAATATCTTTTAGGTCGGCAACAATTTTTTTGGTGTTTGGTTTTTGGTTTTGTTTGTAGTAAATGGCAGTGAGTAAACCTGCTTCTTCGCAAGCATCTTGCCACGGCTGATCCCAATTACGTTCAGGAGCTTGTTCGACAAAAGCTGTTTGAATGGTGTTTGAAGGTAGAGTGAAAGGGAGAATTAATGGAAACAACATTGGTTTATTTTAACATTTTTGATATAAGTAGATTGTTTTTTAAAAAAAGTATTTTACAATTGGCAATGGGAAATAAACGAGAGAGAAAAAGGTGGGAACGCCGAAATTCGCGTAGTTTCAATCCTATGACAGATGATGAAATAATACGCCGAGAAGAATTTAGACGACAGAGGGCGGCACTCACATCTGGTGCAAAGCCAGGTGATGGGATAACTCGTCAGCTTAATAACTTATCACAAAAAACTCAAAAGAGTGATGTATATAATCCGAACTGGCCAAAATTAAAATCTGGTGTTTTTATTTATGATGGTTCTGGGAAATTTGTTGAATACAACGGGCCAAGAAATAAAATATATTCTTAACTAGATATATGGGGAACTTGTATTTTGTTGTATAATGGAAAGCTTATGCGCAAATATTCGGACATTCGAAATGTAGCAGTAATCGCTCATGTTGATCATGGGAAAACTACCCTAGTCGATGCAATGCTAAAACAAACTCATAGTTTTCGCGATAATCAAGCGGAAATGAGTAAAGATAGAATCATGGATAGTAATGATTTGGAGCGTGAAAAAGGGATAACTATTTTGTCAAAAAATACTTCTGTCTTTTTTGGAGATGTAAAGATTAATATTATTGACACTCCGGGACATGCTGATTTTGGAGGAGAAGTAGAAAGAGTTTTGAATATGGCTGATGGTGCCTTGCTAATAGTTGATGCAGCTGAGGGTCCGTTGTCACAAACTAAATTTGTGCTCAAAAAGGCACTTGATGCTGGGCTCAAAATCATACTAGTCATAAACAAAATTGATAGGAAAGATGCCCAGGCACAAAGAGTTTTAGCTGATTGTGAGGAACTTTTTTTGTCATTGGCTACCAATGATGATGTATTAAACTTTCCCGTAGTTTATGCCATTGGTCGAGATGGTAAAACCTGGAATACATTGGTTGATGATTTTTCTCAGCCAGGCGACACCACTCCTCTTTTTGAGGCAATACTAAAAACAGTACCAAGTTCGGCTAAAAACACTGATAAGCCTTTTAGTATGTTGGTTTCTGCTTTTGAAAAAAATCCATATTTGGGTAAATTGGCCGTTGGTCGAATATATAGCGGCAGTCTTAAAAAAAACGATTCGGTAGTTTTGCTTGATTCTGAAAGTAAAAAAGTTGGACAATTTAGAGTTGAGCGGATGTATATTAACGAAGGTATCAACAAAATTGAGTGTGAAGAAGCAAGTAGTGGAGAAGTGGTGTATGTTGCTGGTGTTGGCGAAATGAAAATTGGACAGACGGTGTGTAGTAGCCAAGTAACCACAGCTTTGCCAACAATTTTTATAACTGAACCAACATTGAAAGCTAGTTTTGGTCCAAATACTGGTAAATTTGCAAAGGAAGAAGCACAATTTTTGACTAGCAGAGAGCTAAAAAGCAGATTATATGAAGCTGCTGAAACTGATTTGGGGCTTCGTGTGGCTGAAGATCCAGAAGATAGTATTCGTACAATAGTGTCTGGTCGCGGAGAATTACATTTAGCAATTCTTATTGAAAATCTAAGGCGTGAGGGCTACGCAATGGAGGTTGGGAAGCCTGAAGTAATTTTAAAGACCATTAATGGGCAAGTATGCGAACCGTTTAATGAGCTTACTGTACTTACTGGAGATGAATATGTTGGAGTAATAACCGCTGAACTCGGAAAGCGAAAGGCCAAAATGCTTGACATGATAAGTGAAAATGGTAATGCCAAAATGGTATATAAAATTAGCGAAAGGAATGCGCTAGGTTTGCGATCAGTATTGATGACTCAAACCCGAGGAATGGTTTCTCTAAATTATTTGTTTTTGGGATTCGAGCCAAAAGTTGAGGAGACTGGTAATAATAGACCAGGAGTAATTATTGCCTCAGAAACCGGAAAAGCATTGTCTTATGGTTTGGATATAGCCACGGCTAGAGGAATTTTGTTTATTAATCCAAACGAAGAAGTATATGAAGGGCAAGTGGTTGGTGTAAGACCGGTAGAAGGAGATTTGGAAATGAACATATGCAAAGGTAAACAGCTTACTAATATGCGATCTGCTGGAAATGATGACAATATTATTCTGCCTCCCGCGGTAAAATATTCAATCGAAGAAGCTTTGGATTTTATTGAGAATGATGAACTGGTTGATGTAACTACCAAAAATGTCAGACTTAGAAAAAAGATGCTGACAAAAGTAGAAAGAGATAAGGCTAGGAGATAACTATCTTGAATGTAGTGTTATGATTGTAAGATGAAAGTTCTACTATATGGTCGAAACGGAACAGTGCCAATGGATCTAGCTGATCTGGTGTCGAAATACAAAGGCTTGGAAATAGTTAAAACAAATCCGGATGTAGTAGTTACTTTTGGAGGTGATGGAACTTTGATAGGGTCGGAAGCTGTCTATCCTGGAATTCCAAAGCTTCCGCTAAAAAATAGTGAAAATTGTCACCTTTGTTACATCAACAGCAACGAAGAGCTTTTGGAATTGCTTAGCAGTAAAAAGCTTATGTCAAGGGAAATGCTTAAATTAGAAGCGAGATATAAAGATAAGAAAATATTGGCCTTTAATGACATAGTAATTGCTCACGCAAGACCAAATTCTGCCATAAGATTTCAAATTGACTGTTTCGGAGAAAAGGTTTTTATAGGTGACGGACTTGTGTGCTCATCCCCTTTTGGTTCGACAGGTTATTTTTATTCTATAACCCGATTGTCTTTTAAAATTGGAATCGGGGTGGCTTTAAATAATATACACAATAGCTCAAAAAAAGAACTTGTTTTGCAGGAGGATTCAAAAATTGTTCTTAAATTGCTACGTGGGCCAGCAGTGCTTGCCTGGGATAACGAACCAAAAATCATAGAACTTTTAGAAAATGAAGAGATTGAGATTAAAAAGTCCGAACAAAAAGCAATTATTTTGGCTCCAAAAAATTAGAATTGCAGGTCAATATTTTTTAAATCAAGTTTTGGGGCAGGAACTATAAGACTCCAATTGACCTGTTTAAAAACATTTTCTATAAAATGGCTTGTTGGTTTTATGAGATATGAACTGAATTGACTAAAGATATAAACCATAGCTACCGCAAAAACTGCTGTTCCCAAAAAAGATCCTAGTGCTTGTAAAATTCCTGTTAAAAAACTTCTGGTGTAGCTATTTTTTGTATTATTTATTTTTTTCAGCTCTTGCAAAATATCTTGTAGTAGTTGCTGTTCAGCGGGATCCATAAGTTACTTTAGCATTTTTGAAATACTACTTGCAATTTGCTGAAATTCTTTGGATGAAAGGAAAATGTCTTTTTGGGTATGTTCGGTATCGCTAGAATACTTTGGTATCAGATGAACGTGTGCATGCGGGACATCGGTACCGTAAGTATAAAGCGAAACTAAGTCTGGTTTTAAAGCCAACTGGATAGCAATTGAGATTTTTTTGCAAAATTCCAAATAATCACCAAAATTAGGCACATCCCAAACCCAGCGGTAGGAGTTTTTGGGAATTACCAAAGTATGGCCAGGTGAACGAGGGTGTATGTCTAAAAAAGCGAAAAAGTCGGCATTTTCTGTAACTTTGTAGCAAGGAATTTGTCCTGAAATAATTTGCTCAAAAATTGTAGACATTGGTTAATTATATTTTAACTCACTTACTAAATAGAGGAATTATGTAAATTAATTCTCAGATAATATCTTTAATATACTTTTATAGTTTTGGCTTCCCAGCAGAATCAATTCAATATTTTTTTGATTTTTTGTTGTAATTATTATCCGCCCTGAATAAGGTACATTTCCCATTCCCCATTTCGTTGGAAAATACTTCACATCCTTAATATCTGACTTTAATATTCTAAAATTGGCTCTGTCACTGGCTAAAAATTTAGGTGATTCTGAATTAATTTTAGAATATTTGTTATCAAGCTGATGGTTTACATAGAACTCCTTATCTTGCCACTCTGATTCTATGTTTTCTAAAATTCCTCCCGGAGAAGCTAGTAAATTTCCTACCTTTGCACCCAAAATATATTTATCTGTAACAAATATGCGAAAAGTTCTATTTAATATGATTGCATAATATCTTAATGCTACAAAGGAGAAGATCTTACCTTTTTTGTTATACTGGTTTGTTTTACTTGAGACAGGGTCATTATTTTTTTTACTATTATAGGGAAAAAAGTGACTAACAATAAATTTGTTAAGAGGAATGAAAATCATAACAAACAGAATTGTACCAAATATTTCTACACATCCTTTAATATTTTCGTTATTATGAGTTAGCATCACTGTTTAGGTGGCATTTTTTGTATTTTTTGCCAGATCCACACCAACAAACATCATTGCGTCCAAGATTGGGATGAGCTGTTTTGGCTTGCTCCTGTTTTGGTAAGACCGGCAGATCTTGACTGCTGGAGGCAGGGTTTGGCTCTTCCCTCCTACCCTCTGAAAGAGAAACATTTGACTGGACTTGATTTGCAGGCACTGGTTGAAGGCGGAATATTTTTCGACAAACGTTGTATTCAAATTGATGCATCAGAGCTTGAAACATTTCAAAACCTTCTTTACGGTATTCAACCAAGGGGTCTTTTTGGGCATAGCCGCGCAGACGAACGCCATTTCGCAGATCATCTAGGGCAGTCAGGTGATCAACCCACAATGGATCAAGAGTAGACAGTATGCAATAACGTCCCATTTCTAAGTTTAATTCAGGGCCGAATATTTTCTCTCTTTCCTGAAGGGCATTCTGTAGTAATCCCATCATGTATGTTTTGGGATCGAGTTCTGACTCTACTTTCTTGGTTAGCTGACCACGATTAGCATCGTCAAGAGGTAGAATTTCAGCAAATTCTGGAATTACTTTAGAAAAGTCTATAGAACCACTAGCAGTATCTGTATTTGAAGTAAAAATAAAATCAAGCTGTTTTTGTAAATATTTAAAAATTTGTTGAGTTACTTCTGTCGGATTTTTAATGGTGGTTTTGACTACACTATCCCGTATTTGATAGATAATTTGACGTTGTTTATTGACCACATCGTCGTATTCAACGACGTTTTTTCTAGTATCAAAATGGAAACCCTCAACTTTTATTTGGGTTTGTTCTAAAATCTTGCTGACCATGGGGTGAGAAATAGCTTCGTCTTCAGGCATATTCATGCGAGTCATCACCCCGGCAATTTTTTCGCCTCCAAAAATTCTCATAAGATCATCGTCAAGTGCTACGTAAAATTGTGAATATCCAGGGTCTCCCTGACGACCTGCGCGTCCTCGCAACTGATTGTCAATACGACGCGATTCATGACGTTCGGTTCCTATTACACATAAACCACCAAGATTGACAACATCATCATGTTTTTTTTGCCAATCTTCTTGGATTTTTTTGTTCTCTTTGTCTTCGGGACGCGGGCCACCAAGGATGATATCAACTCCCCTTCCGGCCATATTAGTGGCTACGGTTACCGTCCCTTTAGTACCAGCTTTGCTAATTATCTCGGCTTCGGCCATATGATTTTTTGCATTCAAAACCTGGTGAGAAATTTTTTTCTTTGCCAATAGAGATGAAACTATTTGATTTTTCTCTACTGAAGTGGTTCCAATCAAAACTGGTTGGCCAGTGGCATGCAATTTTTCCACCTCGTTAGCAATAGCCGCATATTTGGCACGTTGAGTTTTAAAAATCAAATCGTTAGTATCTTTGCGTTTTGTTGGCCTATGAGTAGGTATGGGAACAACTTCTAGATCGTAGATTTTACGAAATTCTTCAGACTCAGTAGCGGCAGTCCCTGTCATTCCAGCTAATTTTTCATATAAGCGGAAATAATTCTGAAAGGTGATAGTTGCCCAAGTGCGTGATTCTTGCTGTATAACAACTCCTTCTTTTGCCTCAACAGCCTGATGTAAGCCATCTGACCAGCGCCTACCATTCATAAGGCGTCCTGTAAATTCATCAACAATAATTATTTGACCATCTTTAACTACGTAATCTTTGTCTTTTTTAAACAGAGCCTTGGCTTTGATTGCGTTTTCAATATAGTGAATTGTCTCGAATGATTCTTCATACAGATTCCCGATTTTCAATAGTCTTTCTATTTTTCGAATACCGTATTCAGACAAATTTGCCGATCTAGTTTTCTCGTCAATAGAATAGTCCGTTGGCTGTAACTGCTCAACCAGAGCTGCATAGTCTTCGTATTTGCCAATTGGACGATTATCGGGAGAGCTGATAATTAATGGAGTACGAGCTTCATCAATTAGAACGAAATCGACCTCGTCAACGATAGCAAAATAATGATCTTTTTGGACCAATTGATTACTATCATTAACCATATGATCTCGTAAATAATCAAAGCCGAATTCGTTATTGGTGCCGTAAGTCAAATCACACGAGTATGCCTCTTGACGTGAGATGGGATGCAAATGAGAGAGTCGCAAATCAAAAGATTCACCTTCCGCCTCATAGTCTGGATCAAAAACAAATGATTTTTCATGAATAATGCAACCAGTTTTTAGGCCCAATTTATGAAGGGCGCGTGGATACCAGCCAGCTCCAACCTGACTCAAGTAATCATTTGGAGTAACAATGTGGACACCGCGACCGAGCAGGGCATTTAAATAGGCTGCAAAGATTACCGAATGTGTTTTTCCTTCTCCTGTTTTTTGTTCGGCAATGTCGCCTTGGTGTAAAGTGATGGCCGCCAAAAGCTGGACATCGTATGCACGCTCACCAAGAGTTCTAAAGATAGACTCACGAACTACAGCAAAAGCCTCTGGAAGAATATCATCTAGAGTTTTGCCTTTAGATAACTGATCTTTGAAATAGGTTGTTTTTTTGTACAAATCATTGTCAGATAATGATTTTATTTGAGTCTCTAGCTGATTAATTTTAGAAACTATTTTATTGGAGGCTGATAACCGTCTGGCGGTTGGGTCAACAAATTGGTTTAGAAAGGCAATCATAGCTTGGGTTTTATGATATCAAAACCGAGCAGAGGTTGCAGAACTTTTGGCATAAGTATGGAACCATCTTTTTGCTGATTATTTTCTAAAATAGCTAAAACTACACGGTCGGTGATACCAGTTGCGTTTAGTAAATGTACAAATTCTAAGCCCATGCTAGTTTTGACTCTGGTGTTTAATCTCCTAGTTTGATAATCACTACAATTACTACAAGAACTGGTTTCACGATAGGCTCCTTGTCCGGGAAAATAAGTATTTATGTCATATTGACGTCGATTTGGAAAGGGCATGTCTCCAGTGCAAACTTGAAGTACTTGATATGGTAGTTTGAAATCTTGAAGCATTTCTTCTTCGTTTGAAAGCATTTCAAGACACATAGCATCGGAGATGGCAAAATCAGGTGGACAAAAAACTATCATCTCTACTTTATTAAAACAATGGAGTCGAAGCATTCCTTTCATATCTTTACCATAGGTGCCTGCTTCTCGGCGAAAACAGGGTGAAAAATTTACGTATTTTAGAGGTAAATCTTTTAGGGCCAAAATTTCTTCCATATGATACGGACCCACGCTGTGTTCACTACTACTTATAAATTTAAGATCATCTTCTGGCATGTAGTAATAGGTACCAGCTAAATTTTTGTTACTTACGTACCCCATCCTCCATTCAGTGTCGTGCTTAATCATGTATGGCGGGATCATGGCATGAAAACCTTTTTTGGCAAGTTTAGTAAAAACATACCACATAACTGTCATTTCTAAAATTGCTGCTTCATTTTTGTAAAAACCAAAACGACTACCAGATATTTGGGCAGATTTGTCGATATCAATGATATCGCAAATTTTCCCCAACTCTACATGATCTTTTGGTTTGAATCCAAAATCTCTTGGAGTACCAACGGTTTTGATTACTACATTTGCAGAATCATCGCGACCCACAGGTACATCTGTTGCGGGTAAATTGGGAATGCCTTCGAGTGCTTCTTTTAATTCTTCATCTACAAATTTTAGCTGCGATTCCAGCTGTTTTAACACTTCTTTGATTTCACTGGCTTGTTGAATCTGTTCTGGCAGTGGCTTTCCTTTGATATCTCTGCTGATTTTATTTTGTGCGGCTCGTTTTTCTTCGACTTGAAGTAAAATATTTTTACGATTTGTGTCAATTTCTTTTACTTTTTCCAGAAGTGAAGTGTCGAGACTTCGGGAGGCCAAAGCCTTGGCTACTAATTCGGGTTGAGTTCGAACCAAATTAAGATCAATCATGGAGATATTTTAACTCAAATTAGTAACGATTGGTAAAGAGGCGCCAAGATAAAAATATTTCGCTTATCATAGTAAACATACAAAGTAAGCAAACAGGACAATAGGCTGAATATATAAATATCTCGTAATAAAGCATTCTGGCACAAAAAAGAAATCCAAAAATAGCCATTCCTAAAATAAGTTTTGGAAGTTTGAGAAAACTTCCTAAGAGCATAAAGCTAAATCCCAGGAAACCATATAAACCAACTGGCAGCCCAAAAAGTGTGGCCAAGGCACCAGTCGTAACCAGGTTGCAATTTATTTTGGCGTTAACATAGCAAATGGAATTTGGTGGATGAAAAGCATATAGATAAAGTAGATAACTAGCCAAAAATAGGCCGAAAATTGCAAAGTAACGAATATATTTGTAGAGAATTGTCATAAGCTGATTTTACACCTTTAAGCCCAAAACCTCATCTTTTTTGTGGTCGCATAAGAGGATATAGCTGGACTTCGCGGATTGACCAAGTATCAGTGAAAAACATGGTTAGTCGATCGATACCAATGCCGATACCACCAGTTGGTGGCATACCATACTCAAGGGCTTCAATAAATTCTTCGTCAACCGGGTGGGCATCTTCTTTTTTGCCCTGACGCATAGCTTTTTGCTCATTTTCAAATCTGTTTCTCTGATCTATGGGGTCATTTATCTCTGACCAACCGTCACACAACTCGATCCCACCAATATAACCTTCAAACCGCTCAACAAAGCCTGGTTTTGTGGGGTGTTGTTTGGCTAGTGGGCTGACTTCTATGGGGTAATCAATTACCCAAACCGGCGTTGTTAGATTTTTAGTGATTTGATGATCGAAAATTGTATACATCAACATGCCTTTACTTTGGTCTGGGCTCACATCTAGTTTGTGTTCTTTGGCATAACTAAAAAAATCTTCTTGGGTATTTAAATCAAAATCGAGTCCAGTTTTTTCTTTAACCAGATTGCTCATAGTGATTTTTGGCCATTGACCTGAGAGAGAAATTTTCTGTCCTTGAACAACAATTTCTTCTTTTTGAAAAAGTGACTGAGCACAGAATTTGATCATGCCTTCAGTTAATTCCATAATACGATGGTAATTGGCATAGGCCTCATACAATTCGAGCATAGTAAATTCCGGACTATGTGATTGGTCCATACCTTCATTGCGAAAATCTTTGGCAATCTCAAAAACCCGATCAAAGCCACCAACAATTGCTCTTTTTAAATAAAGTTCGACTGCTATACGTAAATACATATCAATATCTAGAGAATTAAGATGTGTTTTGAAAGGTCGGGCATTTGTGCCACCGTAAAGGTTTTGCAGGGCTGGGGTTTCTATCTCAATATAATTTTGGCTATCTAAATAATTCCTAATTGATTTGACCAATGCAGACCTTAACTGAAAGCGTTTTAGGACTTCGGGATCCATTATAGTGTCTAAATACCGTTTGCGAAAACGTAACTCCGGGTCAGTTAATCCATGCCAGGAGCTAGGTAGGAGACGAAGTGGCTTAACAAGTAACTGAAAAGAGTCAACAGAAATACTCAATTCACCAGTGCTAGTAGTGATTACTTTGCCTTCGACACCCAGAATATCTCCAATGTCTAGAAGTTTTAAAATAGTCTGCTGTTTTTCTGTTAGACTTTGTTTTTGAAAAAAGAGTTGAATTTGGCCTGTGTCATCTTGTAAAAAAGCAAAAGATATTTTTCCGTGATGACGAAGTGAGATAAGTCTACCTGCAGTCACAACAGACTTATTCTGGGAATTGCGACACTGGGCTACTGTATCTTTTTTATCAAAAAATGACGGATAGATTGACCCATCGAGATTGGAAAGCTGTTGAATCTTGGCAAGTCGCTCAGCTCGAATATCGCCAAGCTTGGTTTTTTGCATGCAAAATTGTAGCTTATTTTTTAGTTAATAGCTACGATTTTGTACTTTATAAGACCCACTGGGGCTGCAAATTCAACTTCGTCTTCAATTTTTTTACCAAGAAGCGCAAGGCCAAGTGGTGATTGATCCGAAATTTTATTTTTTATTGGATCTGATTCGAAGTGCGAAACAATATGAAATTCTTTTTCTGCTTTTCCAGCAAGCTTTATTTTTACTCTTGAACCAATTTCAACTTTGGTATATTTTTTTGAACTTGTGATGACTTCGCTATTTAGCAAGCCTGCCTCGAGATCAACGATTTTGGCAAGAACCAGTTCTAGTTCTTCTTTTAATTGAATGGCAACTGGATTTTCTCCACCTTCGTCAGCTTGTGTTGTATCTTCAATGTTTGTAATTAACAAATCGCGTTTTGACTTTAAGTTTTCAAGCTCGTGACTTAAGGTATCATACCCGGACTTAGTTATCTGAATTTTAGTCATAGTTTTTTAACAAATAAAAACCTCTCAAGTTTTTTGGGTGAATTAATGAATCACCCGAATTATGAGAGGATAATTGGGCATGCAAAAATAAGCCCAACGTGGTTTTGGATATGTTTGGCATTATTTAATTGCATGAGGGTTATATTAGCAAACCAGAGTAGGTTGTCAAATTTTGTGTATATAATGTGTAGGTGGATATTTGACCAAATAATTGGTAGAATATGAGCTCATGATTACCAAGATAGGCAAAGCTAAACTTGAGGCTCAATTGCTTGAGTTAAAAGAAAAACTTGAACACACACTAATTGAGCGTAGAAAAGCGGCTGAAGAGGGGGATTTAAAAGAAAATTCTGCCTACATTTTTCAAACTACCCAGGCCGAGGTACTAAAAAATCAGATTGATGAAATTAGCCATACTTTGGCAACAAGTAAGGTAAGCAATGGTCCTGAGCAAATGACGGTTATTGAAGCAGGACATTGGGTTTCGATTAAGTTTGATGATGGAAAGAAAATTGAAGTAGTCATTGTTGGCAAATTAGATTCAGGAATTAAACCTGGTTGGGTTTCTTATGAAAGTCCCCTGGCTATCGCCATTTTGGGGAAAACAGTTGGTGACAAATTTGAAGTTAACGGGCGTGCTGGAGTAGTTGAAGAGATTCGAATTGTTGATCTAAACTAGATTGATGAATGATTTTTTTCGCGTAGTACCTAAGAAGAGGTCGGTAAAAATTAGAAAAGGTCGAGGTATATTGTTTTCAAATCCTGGAGTTGTGGGCAGAGCAGTATTTTACAGTGGTTGTTTTGCCATAATGCTGGCATTTATGTATTTGGCCTATTTGTATGAACCACTAGCTAGATCAATTTTTAATTACGAAATAAGCGCTAAAAGTAACCAACTTGTCCCAGAAGTAGGACAAAGCTCAGATTTGTTAATTAAGCCACAAGAAAAATATTATTATGTTGACATACCTAAAATAAAAGCGAAATCAGAAATAATTACTGGTGTTTCTATTCAATCAAAAGATGAATATTTGTCGGTCCTAAATTCTGGCAAGGTCGCCCAGGCTGAAGGATCTCCCCTGCCTGGAAATGGGCCAGGTAAGGCAATTTATCTGTTCGCCCATTCCAGCGAACAAGGCTGGACAATTGCCAGATCCAACCCTGTTTTTTATTTACTAGATCTATTGCAGAAAAATGACGCTGTTTATCTGAACAAAGATGGTATTGTTCATAAATACACAATTTATGATAAGAAAGTTATTTCTGCTAACGATACTAAATATTTAGATTATAGTAATACCGATGCGGAAGCCGTAGTTTTGCAGACTTGCTGGCCAATTGGAACTAACTGGAAAAGATTGTTAATTTTTGCCAAAAAAGATGGTGAAACAACAAAAAATTGATTTGGAAACGCCATATAATGATTGTAGTTGGGAAAGATTATCTAAGTTTCTTGATAATGAGAATAATATTAAATTTGTAAAAAACGCATGGGAATTTGGATTCAGAGCACACTCGGGTCAAAAAAGAATATCTGGTGAGGATTATTATTGTCATCCGGTTTGGATTGCTGGTATTGCGGCACAATTGAAACTCGGCGATGAAGCAATCTGTGCTGCTCTACTGCATGACACAGCAGAGGACACAGAAACCACTATTGACCAAATTGCATTGGAATTTGGAGATGAAGTGGCCCTTTTGGTTTCTGGATTGACTGATGTAAAACAAAAAACTAAAGGAGTTGAAGTTATGTCTGAAAATATAGAGGTTTTTAAAAATTTTTTATTTTCATCGGTCAATGATGTACGAGTACTCATTATTAGATTGATAGACAAACTCCATAACGGATTAACGATACAGGCTATGCCCATAGAAAAACAACTTAGATATTCCGAAAGGGTTTTGAGAATTTATGCTCCAGTAGCTGAGTATGTTGGTTTGCATTTTTTTAGAAAAACTCTGGAAGATATTGCTTTTGGAATTGCTATGCCGGAAAAAGCTGAGAAAATTCGTAAAATGATTGCCAAGGGGCAAGAAAATGAGGAAAGAGTTTTGGTCGAGATGAAACAGAGTATAGAAAGTTTACTTAAATCAAACAGAATTTATGAATATGAAATACAGACTAGGATAAAAGGCTTATACAGTACATTTAAGAAAACCCAAAAATTAGACCGTAATAATCCTCTAAAAGATAGGATTGGGTTACGGATCTTGTTGCCAAACATATCAACATGTTACAACTTGCTGGGATTACTGCATGCTAGTCATAAATATTTAGAAGAAGAATTCGATGATTATATTGCGAATCCCAAGCCAAATGGATACAGGTCTCTACAAACCACTTTGCTATGGGATAAATGGCAAGTAGAGGTGCAAATTAGAACTTTCGAGATGCAGGAATTTAATGAATTTGGCCCGGCATCACATGTTGCCTACAAAGCCAGAAACTCTGGGACAAAGAGTTTAGATTATGATTGGATACGGGATTTGGTGGCCTGGGATAAAGATGAACAAGGGCAGATAAAAAACTACAAAATTAGCGTGCTGCAAAATTTTGTTTATGTTTTTACGCCCAAAGGAGATGTTTTGCAATTACCTAAGGGTAGTACGGCTTTGGATTTTGCTTATTATGTACATAAAGATATCGGTGAACACTGTATTGGGGCAAAAATTAATCAAAAAATGGGAAAAATATCTGACGAACTTAAAACTGGAGATATGATTGAAATAATTGTATCTAGTAAGCCTAATGTGAACCAAGACTGGTTGGCAATTGCCAAAACAAAGAGAGCTTTGGATCAAATCAAAAAGGGATTGTAGTGTCAGAAAGCAAGAGATATTTTGCGATATCCAAGACAAGCTAAAACTGATAGTGCGTACATTGTTTGTTCGATGTAAAATAGGTCATGGGTCCCGATCAAAAGATTGCTTTAATAAAACGCAACTGCCAAGAGGTTTTGACGGAGGAGGATTTGAATAAATTGCTAATTAGCGGTAAAGAAATAAGACACTATATTGGTTTGGAGATTTCCGGTTTAGTACATCTTGGCACGGGCCTAATGTGTATGGGTAAAATTGCCGATTTTCAAAAGGCGGGGGTGAAATGTCAAGTATTGCTGGCTGACTTTCATACTTATTTAAATGGCAAACTAGATGGTAAATGGGAAACTATAAGAAAAGCCAGTGATTTGTACTTTAAGCCAGCTTTGGTTGCTGCTTGTAAGTGTGTGGGTGCTGATTCAGATCAAATTGATTTTATCTCGGGACACGATTTATATAAAAACCGTTTCGATCACTGGGAAACTTTTATGCAAGTTGGGAAACAAATTACACTTTCACGAAACAAACGTTCAGTCTCGATCATGGGCAAGGAAGCAGGTGACGAAGTAGACATGGCCACTTTGTTTTATCCTCCGCTTCAAGTAGCTGATATATACACTTTGGGAGTAAATTTAGCCCATGCAGGTATGGACCAGCGGAAGGTTCACGTGGTAGCCAGAGAAACGCAAAAGCAAGTCAGGCCGGAAATACCCATTGTTTGTGTACATCAAAATTTGATTGCCGGACTAACTGGTCCGGATGTGAATACTCTAAAAAATGATGAGGAAAGTTTAAAAATGAGCAAAAGTAAACCTAATAGTGCAGTTTTTATTCACGATTCACCAGATGAAATACGCAGCAAAATCCGGGCAGCTTATGGGCCGCCAAAAGAAATTGCTTTTAATCCCCTATTAAATTGGGTAAAAATATTAGTTTTTTGGGGAGAAAATGAAGGTGAGTTTAGGATAAATAGAGATGAAAAATTTGGTGGAAATTTGGAATACAAGAAATATAAGGATTTGGAGAATGATTATGCTAGCGGAGCCCTTTTCCCGCTTGATTTAAAAAATGCACTGACGGATTGGCTTGTAGAAAAGCTAAGACCAGCCAGAGAGTTTTTTGAGCAAAAAGAAGCCAAAGAAGGCTTGGATTTGATGCGCAGTTTAGTAAATAAATAAACTAGACTAACTGAGATTTTTGGATAAGTTTTTTGCGGTAAGCATTGGCAAAACGATGAGCTTCGTCGCGTAGATTCTGTAATAAAAAAAGCCCTTGAGAGTCTTTGGGTAAATTTATTTCTTGAAAAGAATTTTCTTCAACTTTTATGACGATAGTTTCAAATTTTTTAGCCAAACCAACTGTCGGAATTTTATCTATAACCGGCAAAACGGTAGATAACTGAGGCTTGCCACCATCGAGAACAATCAAATCAGGTAGATCCCACTCTGGGTGTTGCAGGCGACGATATAAAACTTCTTTTAACATGAACATGTCATCTTGGTTGGCTTTAGTTTTTATTTTAAAATGCCGATATTCTGCTGGGTTAAGTTGACCATTGGCAAAAACTGTCATGGAGCCAACAAAATAATCGTTGCCCAAATTAGAGATATCAAAACACTCCAAGCGATTTAATTTTGTCAGGTTAGGAAAAAATGGTTTTAGAGTAGTGTAAATTTGCTCCAAACCACGACTGGCTTGATCCTCTTGCAAATTATGGTTTTTATACAGATCGCTTGCTGATTGCCAGCCGGAAGTGATATACAACAAATTATCTAGCTGATTTTTAAGGACGAGGGCCTGTTCATAATTTTGCTGTTTAGATAATTGTTTTATTTGATTTTTAGTTTGAGTAATAAGATAGGTTATATTTCCATTCAAAAACTTGCGTATTTTTCCTATGGTTTGACCATAATTTGTTTTTTGGACACAAGGAGCAGGACAAAGGCCAAGTTCGAAATACAGGCAGGCTTTTTTGGGCAGAATGCGACAACTTCGATAGGGATATAACCGGCGCAAGATTTTTAAAATACTACGCACACTTCGGCCATCAGGAAAAGGTCCATAGAAATCATCTTTTTCATTTAGCCTGGATTTATGGGTAGAAAAAACACGTGGATATTTTTCTCTGGTAATACAAATGTAGATGTAACTTTTGTCATCTCGAAGCTGAGAATTATATTTTGGCTTGTATTTTTTAATTAAACTGGCTTCAAGCAACAAAGCCTGGACTTCGGAATCTACTAAATGGTAGTCGATTTTATGGATTTGAGAAACTAAGGTGGCGGTTTTGGGACCAAGGGCATCGTCCCGCTGAAAATACTGCCCTACTCGTCTACGCAGGTTTATGGCTTTGCCGACGTAAATAATTTCTCCGGCTTTATTTTTGTAGATGTATACACCAGGGGTAGTTGGTAATTTTTGCCACATTTCAGTTTTTCTTCAGATACTGGCCGGTGTGGCTAGCGGGGCAGGCAATGATATCTTCTATTTTGCCTTGGGCTACAATTTGGCCTCCTTTTTCCCCACCTTCTGGCCCCAAGTCAATTATCCAATCGGCATTTTTTATAACATCTAAATTATGTTCGATAACTACAATACTATTTCCTTTATCCACTAACTCACGTAAAACTTTTACTAGCCTGTCCACATCGTGAAAATGCAGTCCAGTAGTTGGCTCATCCAGAACATACAAAGTTGTACCACGCCCTCGTTTTACCAGCTCACGGCTAATTTTTAAGCGCTGTGATTCTCCGCCAGATAAAGTGTTGCTTGATTGACCCAAAGTTAGATACCCAAGTCCAACCCGCTGTAAAGTTTCTAGTCGATGGCGAATAGAATTTATATTGCCAAAAAAAGTAACTGCTTCGTCAACGGTTAAATCTAGAATCTGGGCAATATTTTTGCCTTTATAGTCCACTTCAAGAGTCTCTTCTTTGAAACGCAATCCTTTACATTCATCACAGGTAACGTAGATATCTGGCAAAAATTGCATTTCTATTTTTATTTGTCCTTGGCCCTGACAGGCTTCGCAACGACCTCCTTTGACATTAAAACTAAATCGCGATTGAGTATAGCCACGGATTTGGGATTCAATGGTTTGGGCTATAAGAGCCCGGATTTCGTCAAAAACTTTGGTATAAGTGGCTGGGTTACTACGACTAGTTCGGCCAATAGGAGATTGATCTACCAAAAGAATATCGGTTAGTTGCTCATGTCCCGTAATTTCACCAATCCCATCTATTTGGCGTTTGGTTGCACCGTAAATTTTATTTAAAATACCTTGATACAAGCAGTCATGAACAAGGGTGGATTTGCCTGAACCAGAAACCCCAGTAACTACAACCAAACGATTTAAAGGTACCCTTAAATCAACATGTTTTAAATTAAATTTGTGGCAATCTTTTATTTGTAGGAAGTCATTACTTTTTGAAGCATGTTGGGTAACGGTATGAACTACGGAAAGTTTTCCAGAAAGATACTGGCCGGTTAGGGATTGTTTGGACTTTTTAATATCGGCAAGCGAGCCTTCAGCAATTATTTTTCCACCGTGCTTACCAGCATATAACCCAAAATCTACCAGATAATCGGCAGATTTGATGACATCTTCGTCATGTTCTACTACTACTAATGTATTGCCTAGGTTTTTTAACTTTTGCAGAGTAGCAATTAGGCGGTCATTGTCACGGGGATGGAGGCCAATAGTTGGCTCATCAAGAATATATAGCACCCCCGTAAGTCCTGTTCCAATTTGACTAGCCAGACGAATACGCTGTGCTTCACCGCTACTAAGAGTTCCTGCCTCGCGATCTAAAGTCATATAATCTAGTCCAACTGCTAACAAGAAATCAACTCTGGCGGCTAATTCCTTGCGAATTGGTTTTACAATTTCAGATTCCTTTTCGCTGGTTAGTTCATCATCTAGACTAGAAAGCCAATTGTTTAGATTCTGAACAGATAATTGGGTAACTTGATAAATGTTTTTCTGCAAAACAGTAACAGATAGGGCATCTGGATTAAGACGGGAAGATTGACAGGAAGAACAACTTTGCCGGATCATTAATTCTTCAATTTCTGATCTGACACCTTCTGATTCTGTAGAAAAATATTTTGATTCTAAATATCTGGCTTTCCATTCCGGAACTTTGCTGCGATCGACTTGAAAAAGGGAACCAAGGCCTTTGCATTCCGGGCAAGCACCTTCTGGGGAGTTGAAGGAAAAAAGACGTGGTTCAATTTCTGGTAGGGACAAATTGCAGACAGGACAGGCATAATTTTCAGAAAATAAATGATCTTCCATTTGTTTTGGTTCTTCTGGAAGGGCAAAGCCAGGATCATCAATTTTGGAGGCAATAACCAATCCATTGCTAAGACGCAGGGCTTGTTCTACTGAATCTGTCAATCTGGCACGCAATTCCTGCTCGTTTTTCAGGCTGTCTTTGGAGATAGATATTCTGTCGGTTATGGCTTCAATGGTATGTTTATTTGTACGTACCAAGCCAACATCAGAAGAAATATTTATAACTTTACCGTCTACCCTGGCATATTTGTAACCTTGGGACTTAAGACTGATAAAAAGCTGATGAAAATCCCCCTTGCGATTTTGAATAACTGGAGAAAGCAAAAATATTCGGTATTGAGAGATTTGACCCAGATCTTTTTTGGCCAAATCAATGATTTGATTAACTATCTGTTTACTGGTTTGACTAGATACCTCACGGCCGCAGTTAGGACAATGTGGATGGCCAATTCTGGCAAAAAGCAGACGAAGATAGTCATAAATTTCTGTTACGGTACCTACAGTTGACCTTGGATTATGGGAGATTGCCTTTTGGTTGATAGCAATTGATGGAGATAATCCTTCAATAAGGTCGACTTCAGGACGCTTCATGTTACCCAAAAATTGACGAGCATACGAAGAAAGGCTTTCTACATAACGGCGCTGACCTTCGGCAAATAAAGTGTCAAAAGCCATACTAGATTTTCCAGATCCAGATACACCAGTAAAAACCACTAATTTATCCTTAGGAAACTCAAAATTTACATTCTTTAAATTATGTTCGCGAGCTCCTTTTACGACTATTTTATCTGTGGCCATTTTTATATTGTAGCAGAGATTCGGGTATTATTTGGGTATCCAAATTAAAGAAAGAATTATTTAATTTTGTTCTAATTTTCTGATTTGATCGCGAAGAGCAATAGCTTCTTCAAATTTCATATCTTTAGCTAGATCATGCATTTGAGATTTTAAAGTTTTTATATATTTCTTTAGTTCGACTGGAGTAAGTTGGGACGGATCTATGGATTTAGCCGCCTTTTTCTGTAAATCTTTTAGATTTTGGGGTACTTCGATGATTTTTTCTCGATAGGCCTTTTGGACTGACTGAGGAGTAATGCCGTGGTTGCGATTATATTCCAACTGGATTTGACGACGACGATCAACTTCGGCTTTGGCCTGACGAATAGCATCAGAAAGCTGGTCGGTATACAAAATAACCTGGCCATTAACATTGCGCGCAGCCCTGCCCATAATTTGAATTAGCGAAGATCTGGATCTTAGAAAACCTTGAGTTCCAGCATCTAAAATAGCTACCAGAGTAACTTCAGGCAAATCGATTCCCTCTCGAAGCAAATTTATGCCAACTAGAACATCGTAGTCACCCCGACGAAGTTTATCCAAGATTTCCGTTCGTTCCAGAGTGTCTACATCTGAATGAAGATAAGCCACCTTAATATTTTTGCCCTGAGTATGAGCAGGATCAGAAAGATAAGTTGTAATATCTTCGGCCATTCGTTTGGTGATAGTGATTATCAAACTCCGTTCGTGTTTTTCTGTTCTAGATAGGACTTCAGTAATCACCTGTTGTATCTGGTTTTTTGCTGGTTTTATGGTTATTTCTGGGTCAATTAACCCAGTTGGCCGAATAATTTGTTCGGCTATGGTGTTCTTGCTGTCTTCTATTTCAAAGTTTGAAGGAGTTGCCGAGACATAAATAGCCTTGGGTACTTTTTGATAGAACTCGTCGAACTTTAGGGGACGATTATCCAGGGCACTAGGTAGGCGAAAACCATAATTAATTAGATTCTGCTTGCGGGCGAGATCGCCATTGAACATGCCGCGAATTTGTGGAATGGTTACGTGTGATTCATCAATTACAGTTAAAAATTTTTCACCCCATAGGTGACGGAAGTAATCAATTAGGGTATATGGAGGATCGCCAGAATGTCGATTTTTTTCAAAATAGATAGAGTAATTTTCAATACCATTGATGTAGCCCAATTCGGCAAGCATTTCCAGATCATAGTCTACCCTTTGTTTTAGGCGGTATGCTTCCAAGATTTTTCCTTGCGATTTGAATTTTTCTACTTGAGTCTCAGTGTCCAATTTTATTTTTTCAAATATTTCTTGATCGGTTCGTCCCCCAACATACTGTTTGGCTGGAAAAAGCAAAAAATCTTTAGTTGTGATTTGGGTGCCGGCAAAGGGATTGCGCATTTGAATTGAATTGATTTGTTCATTTTCTAAAGTCAACTCAATTATCCAGTCGGCATAGGCTGTCCAAATCTCAACTACCTCTCCCCTTACTCGGAAACTTCCCCGTTTAAATTCCATTTCGTTACGAGTGTAAAAAAGACTTACCAATTGTTCAAACAACTGTCTTCTGGAAATCTTTTGGCCTTGAGTAAATTTTATAGTTTTTCCGGAAAATTCCTCTGGATCACCAATATTGTAAATACAGGAAACCGAGGCAATTACTATATTGTCCGGGCCTGAAAATAAATTGGAAGTCGTCTCGAGACGTAATTTGTCCAACAGATCATTTATATCTACTTCCTTGGCAATATAAGTATCAGTTCTGGGAACATAAGCTTCTGGTTGATAATAATCGTAGTAAGAAACAAAATAAGACACTTTGTTTTGGGGAAAGAGCTCTTTAAATTCCTGATAAAGCTGTCCGGCCAAGGTTTTATTATGAGAAATAACCAAGGTGGGTAGCTGGGTTTGATTGATTACATTGGCAACAGTAAAAGTTTTTCCAGACCCAGTAACTCCCAAAAGAGTTTGTTTGGCAACACCCTTGCTCAAATTAGCAACTAGTTTTTCTATGGCTTGTGGCTGATCACCACTTGGCTGATAGCTGGAATTTAACTGGAAAGGCATTAGATAGTTTACTATATTGGTTCTAAGAGAATTAGATGCTTCAAATACTTGCCCAGAATCAATTGGGTAAAGGCGATATAAAGAAATATTTCCGACAAATATCTCGAGGTGAGCCAAATTCTAACACAAGAAAAAGTCAAGCTTGTAAAAATGATTCCTCCTTCTTATGATTAAGTAAGATGCTTGCCAAAGTGCGTTCGGTGGCTTATGTTGGTCTAAAGGGAATAGAAGTGGAGATTGAAGTGAATATTGCTGAAAAAGGTTTCCCTGGTTTTTTGGTGGTCGGGATGTCTGGTAAATCAGGCGAGGAAACTAAAGAGAGAGTAAAAACAGCTCTACTTAATTCAGATTTAGAATTTCCAAATGCAAAGATAACGGTAAATCTGGCTCCTGCTGATTTAAATAAAGAAGGTTCGGCTTATGACTTACCCATGGCAGTGGGCTTGCTGGAATGTATGGGAGTGTGCAAAGTAGATAACAAAAGGTCCCTATTTTATGGTGAACTGTCTCTTGATGGCTCACTACGTCATACAAAAGGGGTATTTTTAGTGGCCTTGTTTGCTAAGGAGCAAGGAATTGAAGAAATTTTTGTACCGCGGCTGGCTGCCAATGAAGGCTGTGTGATTGAAGGAGTAAGGGTCATTCCAGTAGATAATTTAAAAAATTTAATACGACATTTAAATGGAGAAAAAATAATTCCTCCCTTGCAATATGTAGAAAGCGAAGATTTGCTTGGCGAACAACAGCCTGAATTTGATATTAGCGAAGTACTGGGTCAGGAACATGCTAAAAGAGCCCTAGAGATTGCGGCCGCTGGGGGACACAACTTACTCATGATGGGGCCGCCTGGTTCTGGAAAGACCTTATTATCACGGTGTTTACCAGGTATTTTACCAGAACTTACTGAAAAAGAAAGTTTGGAGGTTACTAAAATTTTTTCGGTAACTGGAAACATTCCACCAGGTGGATCATTGGTCAAATTAAGGCCGTTTAGAAATCCGCACCATACCACCTCACAAGTTGGCTTAATTGGAGGTGGAGCTTTGCTTAGACCGGGCGAAGTATCTTTGGCTCATCGAGGAACTTTGATGCTAGACGAATTTCCAGAATTTTCTCGAGCTTGTTTGGAAGCTTTGCGCCAGCCCATGGAAGATGGGCAAATTACTATATCTAGGGCCAATGGACATGTGACTTTTCCGGCTCAATTTATGCTAGTGGCCGCAGCCAACCCCTGTCCTTGCGGCTTTTTGGGTGATCCAACTAAAAATTGCACCTGCACTCCGTTCCAAA
>CAYXDV010000003.1:97295-133172 GCA_964463925.1 uncultured Gammaproteobacteria bacterium | reverse complement strand
GCTCGCCCGCCTGGATTCGAACCAAGAACCTTTCCGTTAACAGCGGATTGCTCTACCATTGAGCTACGGGCGAATGTCTCTATTTTAACCCATCTTTCGTGTATCTTCCAGAGTATTTGTTACAATACCCAATGAAATTAATTCTAGCCAGACACGCACAATCAGAAAAAAACGTAGGTTTGGGGAAAAACAACTCAAACAATCTTACAGAAATTGGTCTTTTAGAAGCCAAACAACTAGGTAATTTTTTACTTTCTACTCCTCTAGATGCTATTTATTTGTCGCCAGCCGAACGTTCGCAGCAAACAGCTGATTCTGTTTTGGCCGATAGAGCGGGGGATAGCGTCCCTATTATTTTTTCCAGTCTTTTGTCTCCCAAAAAGAAAACAGAAACTGATATACAACTTGAAAAACGAGTCAAATTATTTCTAAGCGATTTGCTTTTAGATCACAAAAATAGCGAAACTATTTTACTAATTTCTCATTCTCGCCCATTATCTGCCATTCTTAAACATCTGCTACAGCAAGATCATCGACTCGATCATGCATCCATAACTATTTTGGACTTTACAGAAAAAAATAGCAAACTAACTACCCTAAATCAAACCTCTCACTTAACCTAAATAATCTTGTAGCTTTTTCCTCCGCGACGGGTGGCGCAGTTTACGTAAAGCCTTGGCCTCAATTTGTCGAATTCTCTCCCTGGTTACATTAAAAATTCTTCCCACCTCCTCCAGAGTTTTTTGAGTTTCTCCTCTTAAACCAAATCTCATAGATAATACATCTGCCTCTCGCTTATCCAAACTATTTAGTACTTCTTCAATTGATTCTCTTAGTAGCTCTTGACTAGTTTCTTCATATGGAGAAAGTTGAGTGGTGTCTTCTATAAAATCGCCCAAAAAGGAATCCTCATCATCACCCACTGGTGTGGCTAGGGATGTTGTATCCTGTGATATTCTATAAATTTCTTCAACTTTATCAATCTCCAAGCCCACTTCTTTGGCAATTTCTTCAGTAGTCGGTTCGCGTCCCAATTTTTGAGTCAGTGCTCTAGTTGCTTTGTAAACTTTATTAATTGTTTCCACCATATGTACTGGAATACGAATAGTTTTTGCCTGATCAGCAATTGCTCTAGTTATTGCCTGCCGAATCCACCAGGTAGCATAAGTGGAAAATTTAAATCCTCGCTTCCAGTCAAACTTTTCTACAGCTCGCATCAAACCCTGATTTCCCTCTTGTACTAAATCCAAAAATGTAAGACCGCGGCCAATATATTTTTTCGCAATAGATACCACCAAACGCAAATTAGCATTTATCAACTTCTCCCTAGCTTTTTCTGAACCACGTTCAATTGCCTGTGCCAAAGACACCTCTTCTTCAAAAGTTAATAAATCAACTCGTCCAATTTCTTTAAGATACATTCTAACGGAATCTACACTACCTTTTTGGTGTAATAGTCCAAGTAATTCTGCACTGGTATTTTTGTCTTTTACAGTAGACCCAAGTACTTCTTTAGTTTCTACCTGATCATAAAGTTCTATTCCCTTGGCAAACAAAAAATCAAAAACTTCATCCATTTGAGCAACATACTTTTCTGGAGATGGTACCACTTCCAAAACTTCGTCGTGAGTTAAATACCCTTGTTTTTTCCCAAGATCTTTAAGACGCTGTTTAACTTTGGCAAGGTCAAGAGCCGATGACATGGCAGTTATTCTACTCTAGTTTTGTATCTTCGACAACCTGATAATTAGTTCACTATATTCTTTTTCTAAACCAGTCACATCCATATCTCTATTTTCCAGCCTTCCTATTTCAATCGTTAGCTGGTTTATTCTGTTTCTAATATTTTCTGCCTCTAATCTGTTGGCAAGCTGATGAATCTCTACAGCACGTTCTTTACTATCAAATTTTTGTTCCTGTCCTTCTAAGTAAAGTTGATCAAAAATATGTCTAATTTCTGCAGGGATTAAGTTTGCAAATATACTAGCTTCAGTAAACTTAGGCAGTAGTTGATAAATACTATTTAGTTGGACCTTGCTAAGTTGAGGTAGTTGTTTACTAATTTTTTCATACACTTTAGCAGGATTCTTGCTTGTCAAAATCCAGGATAGTAAGGTTGCTTCTTTACTCTTTGTTTCTTCTGTTTTAAGAACCTCAAAGGCAGAGGTATCCGGCTTTTTATCAACTGTCCCAAGTCTTTTATTTGCTTCAATCTCGATTGCTTCAATTTCAGTTCCAAGTTCAAAAGCCAACTTTTTTAAATAATCTTTTTTTACAACTTCATTTTTTATTTCCAATAAATAAGGTAAAGTTTGCTCCAATATTTCCTTTTTTTGTTTAGATCCAGCACCAGGATTACTGGCAACTGCAGTTTCGATAACAAAATCCCATACCGGTTTAGTCAGATCAAGTTGTTGTTTGAAAAAATCAAAATCAGCTCTAATAGCCTCATCGGGGTCTTTGTGTGGAGCCAGCATCAAAACCGACATCTCAAACCCCAAATTTTCAGCCAATAGAATACTTCTAAGCATTGCCCTGTTCCCCGCAAAATCGCTGTCAAGTCCCAAAATTAAATTATTGGAATATCTCAGCAATAATTGTAATTGTTCCTGGGTAAAAGCCGTTCCTTTTATTGCCACTACATTTTCAATTCCTGCTTGATAGGGAGTTATCATGTCAAATTCCCCCTCTACTACTAATACGCAATTTTTCTTCCGGATTGCTTCTTTTGCCAGGTTTAAGCCGTAAACATTATTGCTTTTGTGGTACAAAATTGTCTCTGGAGAATTGATATATTTTGCTTGGTTTTCAGTTTTAGAGCTAGGCAAAATTCTTCCAGAAAATCCCAAAATTCTTCCACGAAAATCAAAAAGTGGAAAAACTAGACGACCCGAAAATCGATCATAAACTCGACCCCAACTTTCTCCAAAAGTCCCACTTTCTATAAGCTGTTTTTTTTCAAATCCCTGTTTGAATAAAAAATTTACTGTTGATTTATTCTGCAAAGGTGCAAAACCAATTGCAAATTTTTTTATAGTTTCTTCGCTAATCCCTCTTGATTTCAAATAAGCCAAAGCATCTTTTCCAAATTCATGTCTTAACAATACGTATTTATAAAAGTCAGCCAATTTAGAATTTAGAGTTAATAAACCGCTTCTTACATTTTCGTTGCTAGCATTTCCTGCCTTCTGAATTAGTTTAATTCCTGCCCGTTTTGCTAGCTCAACCAAAGCTTCTTTAAAGTCGATTTTTTCATATTCTTGTAAAAAACTAAAAACATCACCAGATTTGCCACAGCCAAAACATTTATATATTTGTAATTCTGGCGACACTATAAAGGAGGGAGATTTTTCCAAATGAAACGGACAACATGCAACCCAATGTTTACCTCGTTTTTTTAAGGGAACATATTGGTTGATCAGCCCAATAATATCTGTTTTTTGTTTTACTTCAGCAACCTGATCTTCCATTTTGCTATTCTAACCCACAATTGACCATTGTATACTTGCTCTGTGGATGTAAAAACTACCCTAGAGTCGTTTGCTCAAAAAATTAACCCAAAATTAGCCGATCTTTGGGACAAAGAAATTGCTAAAAACTTTGGTTTTAATCAAAATCAGCAACAATTAGTCAAACAGTTGCTTTTGCATGCCAAAGATCACAATTCACAAGCAGGAAAACGTTTGCGTTCTGCTCTAATTTATTACACTAGCAAAATAAACAATCCAGCAGACAATCCATCAATTTGGAATGTATGTATGGCTGTGGAATTAATTCACACTGCCCTTCTGATGCATGATGATTTTATGGATCAAGATCAATTACGCCGTGGTGCACCAACTACTCATAATATTTTGGCCAATGGTGATTCTCATTATGGAGAAAGTATGGCTGTAGATCTTGGAGATGCCATTTTACTTCTAGGTTATGAGTTGTTACTTAATTCTGGCTTTCCATCAGATTTATCTGCAGAAATTACTTCGACTTATCTTCGCGGAATTGTACAAACTGCTTGGGGTCAAGCTTTTGATTTATCTATCTCCAAACAATCTATCTGGACTGAATCAGATGTCATTGCCCTACATACAACAAAAACAGCTATTTATACTTATGAAACACCAATTTTAATTGGAGCAAAAATTGCCTCTTTGCCACAGCAAATATTCCCCACTCTCGTAGATTATGCACATCATGCCGGTGTTGCCTTCCAAATCCAAGACGACATTTTAGGAATCTTTGGCGACTCGGACAAAACTGGAAAAAGTAGTAATTCAGATTTACTTCAGGGAAAGTCTACACTCTTGGCACTTAAAACTATTGAATTTGGAAATCAACAACAAAAAAATGATTTTAAAAAAGCTTGGGGTAATCGTAATGCCACTACAATCGAAATTGAGTTGGCCAAAAAGGCGATTTTAGATAGTGGTTCTCTAATATATAATCAAAAATTCTCCAAACAGGAAGCAGAATCAGCCTGTCAAATTATTGCCAAATTACAACCCACAAGATTTTCGGGGGAAGGTATAGAATTTCTACAAAACATCGCCATCTACATGAGAGATCGCGAACTTTAATATATACTGAGAATGTATGCCTGCCACAGTTGAAAAAAAACCTGATTTACAACAAGGTTTAGTCACACCACCTACTGAAAAATTGACGCCCATTTACGATCGTCGTCCTGAAAACCATGTTCCCAAAGAAATTGGTACTTGGCTAGATAAATTAGAACGCAATCAGGTCAGTACTCAACTTGACCCCAATGGTCAACCGGTAACTGCTCCTGCTCTCCAGGCCTACAACCCAGTTGTCCAAACTAGTCAATTGCCAATAACTAAGTCAGCTTTTGTCGCTGGATTCAATAAACATGTAACTAATGTAGGTCGCTGGTTGTCAGTTTTTATTTTTCGTTTAATCAAAAAACACGACGGCCAGGTTGAATTTAAATTACCCGAATGACACCCGCGATTTTTGACTTACTAGGACCATTCTTTGTTATGTCTTTTTTAACCATCTTGGTTATTGGTCTACTTTTCTTTTTATTTTATGCCTTTACCCAGTGGTATAAATGGAAAGATAGAGAAAAAAGAAGTCTGCAGATGGTTACTTTACTAATTGCCGTTAGTCAAGACAATGAAGTAAAAATTGATGCTATGGAAAGTAGCCTGGGAAGTTTGGCCACTCTGTATAAGTCTGCTAAATTCAAATGGTTACAACGTTTTGTGGCCCAGCCGAATCTTAGCTTTGAAATTATCGGCACCAAAAATGACATTAAATTTTATGTTTCAGTCCCCAAAAAATTTCAAGATTTAGTCGAACGACAATTTTACGGTATGTATCCAGGTTCGGAAATCAAAGAAGTTGAAGAACCAAATATTTATTTTGAAGACGGCAAGGTTGAGTTTTCTCAAATGCAATTAAAAAAAGAGCCATATTATCCACTAAAAACTTACAAAGAGATCCCCCTAGATCCACTAGTTTCCATAACTTCAGCCATGGCCAAACTAGAAGAAGGAGAAAGCCTTTGCTTGCAACTAATAATTTCTCCCTCAGATGGTTCTGCCTCTCGTCTTGGGAAAAAATTTGTTTCCGGTACTAAGAAAAGCGAAGCTAATCCAGAAAAAGCCAGTTACAAAGTTGATGCCAAACAGCTAGAAGCCATTGACAACAAAGCCAATAAACCTGGTTTTGAAACCACTATTCGTTTAGTAAGTATTGCTCCGAGTTCTGAAATCGCCAAAACTCATTTATCAAATTTAAAAGCTGCCCTAACCCAATTTGAGTCTCCTTGGAACAAGCTCTCCGGTAAAAAAATTCGCTTTAAATCTTTGTTTATGACTGATTTTATCTATAAATATCCACCAATTTTAACCCGCCAAAAAACTATTTTAACCGTAGATGAAATTGCTTCCATCTTCCACTTACCCAATAAATCGGTTACTACCCCAAACATTCATTGGCTCAAAGCCAAGCGGGCTCCAGCTCCATCTGATTCGCCCCAAGAAGGGTTATATCTAGGGGACAGTGTATATCGCGGAACCGAAAAAAAGTACTGCCTTCTGCAATCAGATCGTCAACGACATTTTTATATTGTTGGTCAAACTGGTGTAGGTAAATCCTGGCTACTTGCCGATATGGCTCTTCAAGATATTAAAGCTGGTAGGGGAGTTTGTTTTATTGATCCGCACGATACTTTTGAAATTATTATGGAACGCATTCCTCCAGAAAGGGCCGAAGATGTCATTTATTTTGATCCATCTCAAACCGAACGACCACTTGGCTTTAATGTCATGGAATGCGAGCGGGAGGACCAAAAAGACTTTGTCACCAGCTCTATTATCAATTTAATGTACAAGCTGTACGATCCTTATAAAACCGGTATCGTCGGTCCGCGTTTTGAACATGCTATTCGCAATATCATGCTGACTGTCATGACCGAACCAGGGGCTACTTTCATCGAAATCGTTCGCGCTTTAACTGATCAAGGTTATGTTCAGGCTATCTTACCCAAACTAAAAGATCCTATGGTCAAACGTTATTGGACAGACCAAATAGCTCAAACCAGTGACTTCCACAAATCTGAAGTTTTGGACTACATTGTTTCTAAATTCGGTCGTTTTATTACCAATACCATGATGCGCAATATTATTGGCCAATCTCAATCTGCCTTTAATTTCAGAAAAGCCATGGATGAAGGTAAAATTTTAATTATTAACCTGGCCAAAGGCTCCATTGGCGAGGAAAATTCTGCTTTTCTTGGTTTGGTTCTAATCCCTAAGATTTTAATTGCTGCCATGAGCCGCCAAGATACTCCCGAACCTCAGCGACGTGATTTTTATTTATATGTAGACGAATTCCAAAACTTTGCTACCCAGGACTTTGCCGTGATTATGAGTGAAGCCAGAAAATATCATCTAAACCTAACTGTAGCTAATCAGTTTATTTCTCAAATGGAAGACGAGATTAAAAACGCTGTTTTTGGTAATGTTGGTAGTATCTGTAGTTTCCGTTTGGGTATCAACGATGCCGGATACTTGGTCAAACAATTTTCTCCAGAATTTAGTGAAAGTGATTTATTAAATCTAGAAGTTGGTAATGTTTATCTAAAAACCATGATTAATGGTACTCCTCAGCGACCATTTTCTCTAAAATGTGCCGTCTCTGAACGTAAAAAACCAGGTGATCCCAAAATGTCTGAAATGCTAAAGCGCCTATCTGCTCTAAAATACGGTCGGCCCAGAGAAATTGTTGAAGCCGAAATTGCCAAGCGGGCCAGGCTATAATTGTCTACCATATGAACAGTACGATTCTTGCTACAGTTGAATCTTTAGAATACTTAGATATCCAAACACTTTCGGTTACCCTAAAAAAACCACTAAACTACAACTTTCAAGCAGGACAATATACTCATTGGACAATTCCGCACATCAATGTTGACAGCCGTGGACCAAGTCGTGAATTTAGTTTTGCCAGTGCCCCAGAAGAACCCTTCATAAAATTTTTAACCAGACTGCCACAGCCATGTTCCACTTATAAACAAGCTATGGTAAATCTAAAATCAGGTGCCCCAACCTATTTAAGTCCTCCTCTTGGAAGGTTCTTACTACCAGATGAGATATCAAAACCAAGTATCTGGTTTGCAGGTGGTGTAGGCATTGCTCCTTTTCGAAGTTTTGCCAAACATCTTAGTCTTTCGAATCTACCAAATAACATGATTCATCTATTTTTCAGCAACCCAAATCCTGCTTTTCCCTATCTTTCAGACTTATCAAACATAAGCTCCACTCTTTCTATAACTAGACAAATTCCAGAAAATTGGCCGGGGTCAACTGGACACTTCACAAGTGAATTGCTCCTAAATAGAGTCTCTGATTATAAAATTGCTAATTATTATGTTTGCGGCCACAATCAAATGGCCCTCTCAATTTTAAGGCTTCTTACTCAAGATCTAAAAATCTCTCGTTCTCAGATTAATTTGGATTTATTCACAGGTTACTAACTACTTAACACGCAAGCTTCCACCAATTCCAGTATAACTGCCATCCTGAAGATCTGCATGATAACTCCAAACCCCAAGTTTTGAAGGCGAAAATTCAAAGCTTTTTCCAGGCAATATTATTCCACCAGAATTCAATTCTGAATATAAGTTGTGTATAGAATGCGGATTACTAACTATCCATATTCCTGTTTGACTATTGTTCTTAAACATAATCTTATTTCCAGCCATCAACTCTACTTCTGTTGGGCTAAATTTACTACCGTCAAAAATTACTTCAATAGAATTTGTTAAAGTTGCTGTCTCAGTAGCAGTTATAGTTTGGCTTGGGGTAATTGAGGTCACCAAAGTGATTGGTTTCAAAATAGGAGTCTTTTTATCAGACGATTTATTTTTTGGTGATATTGACATTAAAAAAACATAAATCCCAAGTAAACAACCTACTACTAAAATTACCTTCAAAAGCCATGCCATCATGGCTCATTATACACCTACAAAGTCACTATAAACATTGCATTGGTTAGTCCTGGCTTTTTCCAATAAGCTCCGTGAACTACCAAATAAGTTTTTCCTCTATATATATATTTTTCTTTAATTAATTTAGACAAAACTTCTTCAGCACTTGAAAAAACTCCACTTGGGAATTTCAATAGCACTGGAATAATTCCAAAAGACATAGTCAGGGCTCTGCATGTTGTTGCTTGATCAGTTACTGCCACTATAGGAACTTTTGGTCTATGTGCTGCAAATAATCTAGCCGTATTTCCTGTTTGTGTAAAAATAATTACTCCAGATATTTTAGTTTCATCACTGTGTTTTACAATTCCCAAAGCACCTTCTATTGTTAATTCACTAATTCCACAGCCTCCGCTGACTTCTTCGGCACAAACAAAGGGTTCATTAAAGGATGCAATCCTTGACATCATATTCACTGCCCTTACTGGCCAAGCCCCTCCTGCTGTTTCCCCAGATAGCATCACAGCATCAGTACCATCATAAATTGCATTAGCAACATCGGTAGCTTCAGCCCTAGTAGGCATTGGATTTTCAATCATTGATTGCAACATTTGAGTAGCCACTATCACTGGTTTTCTGGCCAAACGGCATTTTAAAATCAGCTGTTTTTGCTTATAAGCAAGTTCTTCCAATGGTGATTCTACCCCCAAATCTCCTCTTGCTACCATTACTACTTCGCAGTTTGCAATAATTTGATCAATATTTTCTACTGCCATTTTGTTTTCAATTTTGGCCACCACTTCTACCTGCATTTTTCTTTTTCGAAGCTCTTTTTTCAAAATAAGCAAATCATTGCGGTTACGACAAAATGATAGCGCAACAAAATCCACGCCAATTTTGGCAATAGCATCCAACTTTTTCATATCATCGCGTGTCAATGATGGTAATGGAATATTTAACCCGGGAGTGTTTAATCCTTTATTATCACCAACTATACAATTGTCTAAAGTCTTGGCCCAAAAGTGACCAGCCAATTTTTTTGTGACTTCAAATTCTGCAAATCCGTCATCAATACTAAATCTATCTTTTGTTCTCAAAACTCTAATCACCACTTCTTGAGGAATCTTAATTTGCTTCTCGTTTGTTTGGGTAAATTCAGAAACAAAGTGAACCAATTCTCCGGTTTTAAGGGACAACTTTTCGCCATTATTTGTCTTTATTCGAATCTCGGGACCTTGCAAATCAGCTAAAATTCCAATGGTAATTCCTAAGTTTTTTGCTACTTCGCGCACTCTCTTCATTCTTTCTTCATGCCAGGCAATATCTGCATGTTTCATGTTAAATCTAAACACATTTACTCCAGCCAATATCAAATCTCTTATTATTTTAGGATCATCAGACGCCGGTCCAATCGTGGCCACAATCTTAGTTTTCTTTTGGGCAGAATACATACTCCATTCTAAACCAAAAACACTGCAAAAAACCATTTATAAATGTTAGTTAGAAATGTTTAGAAAAAACTCGCAGCAACCCACAATAGACAAATATTAAGATTTACTATATAATATATACTATATTAATAAATATTACATAATAAAACATGACAGAAAAAAAGCATATCGTAGAATTATCCATGCTTAACGATGCTGCCCGCGAGATAGCTTCTAAAGGAAAATTCAGCAAAGAACTATCAGAACAAGATTTGGGAGCAATTATGGTGAGTGTGATCCAGGATTTGATGGCTGCGCAAGAGTCCGTAACCGCAATAGTATCAAATCCGATGGTAAAAATTGATCATGGACATGGCTTGATTACTGCCATTGTTAGTGTGTCCAGGCCAATGGAATTTACTCTAGAAGTCAGATGTGCAATGAGGAACAGCACTGTGCCTCATCAGCTAAAGTTAGATGAAATTGATTTAAAGGTTACAAACGCTGGCATTATAACCAGAGCTGCGCTAGGCGCCCTCGACCTAAGAGGAAAAGCATTAAGTGCATTAAAAAATCCAAATCAAGCATTGGGATATGCCCTGAATTCTGAATTGCAACCTCGAGGAGCCATGGTTGAATCTATAGGACTGCATTTTAGAGAACACACTGTAAACCTTAGTTTAACAGGAAAAAGAACATAGACAATACGTTACCTTCTTTGTCGGAGATACAGGATTCGAACCTGCAACCTCACGCACCCCATGCGTGCGCGCTAGCCAATTGCGCCAATCCCCGTATTATAAATTTTATCACAAGATTGACTTATATCTTATAGTAAAGTATAATGGAATACGCCAAGCAACTTGATTGAATACAAAGGAAAGTGTTTTTTTATAGGGCAAAGAATATCCATAAAAACTGGAAACTATGTGGTTTATAAGCCCTCTTTAGCAGACAGTCCGCGGCCATCTACTACTCTGCCCAGTCGCGTCCCTCTGACAAGTCTCATAACTATTACCGGTATAAGTTCACCTGAGGATTTGGATAATAGAAATGCTGTCATTACATATCGAGAAGGGCGATCATCTAAGCCCACACGAGAATACATAAAAAACCTGCACGCAAAACTTTCTTAATTCGGTTTTTCTTCGGTTTTACCCCTTGACATCATTTCAACTCTGCGCCATTCTTAATTAACCACGCTCTGCGTGAAATTAGAATTTTATAGTAAAGAATTTATGCCAAAACATGCCGTAGTATCTAATGCTTCCACCCTGCAATCTAAAAAATTAGAAGCTGTTAAATTAGCCATGGAACAAATCACTAAACAATTTGGTGAAGGTACCATTATGAAAATGGGGGAGCAGGACTCCAAACCAATAGATGTTATTCCCACTGGTTGCTTGCCCCTAGACATTGCTCTCGGTGTTGGCGGTATGCCACGCGGACGAATTATAGAAATTTTTGGACCAGAAGCTTCAGGGAAAACCACTGTCTGTCTGCACCTTATTGCTGAAGCACAGAAGGCTGGCGGTACCGCAGCTTTTATTGATGCCGAACATGCTCTAGATCCACTTCGGGCCAGAACGATTGGTGTAGATTTAGAAAATCTTCTGGTTTCCCAGCCTGATAATGGCGAACAAGCCCTAGAAATTGTGGAAACCCTAATCCGATCTAATGCCGTAGATGTAATTGTTATCGACTCTGTGGCAGCCCTAGTTCCCAAGGCAGAGATTGAAGGAGAAATGGGGGATTCTATGATGGGTGTGCAGGCTAGATTAATGTCTCAAGCCTTGCGAAAACTAACGGGAGCTATCAACAAATCTAAAACTGTAGTAGTGTTTACCAACCAAATCCGTCAAAAAATAGGCGTGATGTTTGGCAATCCCGAAACCACTCCTGGAGGTCTGGCTATGAAATTCTTTGCCTCGGTTCGCCTAGATGTTCGCAAAATCGCTAACATCAAGTTATCCAGCGGTGAAACAGTCGGTTCGCAACATCGTGCTCGTGTAGTCAAAAATAAAGTGGCTCCGCCTTTTCGTGAAGCCGAGTTTGACATTATGAATAGCGAAGGGATTTCTGTCACCGGCTCTTTAATTGACATGGCTCTACAGTATGGTTTGATGAGCAAAGCTGGTGCTTTTATTAAAATGAAAGATGAAACCATCGGTCAAGGTAGAGAAGCAGCCAAACAGTATCTTCGTGATCATCCAAAAGTTGCTTCCGAACTTCGAATCAAAATCCTTGACCTGGCCAAGAAAACCGAAGTGGCCAATAAACCACCTGAAGATGTCAACGATAATCAAGAAACAGATTAGTCAAGGAGGTAGCAGTCTAAAAATTATCCTCCAAAACGGAATGGTTTTTAGACTACCCCTAAACTCTGTTTTTTATTCCAAATATAAACTCGGAGACACTGTTGCAGATATAGATATTTCTAAGCTTGCTAGCGAGAGTACAAAATACTTACTTTATCAATATGCTCTACGCCAAGTTGCAATCTCTCCAAAGAACAAGTTTGTTCTAAAACAAAAGCTTACTCAGAAATTACCACCAAACAGCCCACCTTCTTTAATTTCCGAAATAATTGAAACACTAGAAACAAAAAATTTACTAAACGAAGAGGACTTTGCAGCTTATCTGCTGTCTCGGCACCAAAACAAATCAGCCTTTTTTCAAAAGCGAATTTTGCAACAAAAAGGAGTTTGCCAGGACATAATATCCAAACTCACAAATCATACTGACAACAAGCAGCAAATCAAGCTAATTACTAATCTAATTAACAAATATCACGAGCGCTACCAAAAACTGCCCAAATTCCAACAAAATCAGAAGATCCTAAATCTACTCTATCAAAAGGGTTTTCCCTTAGCTTTGGCCAAACCTATTGTTGACCAAAGCCTAAAAAACAGCTAAACTATGCCAATTAATATTTAGTATTTTTCTTTATAATATGGTTTTGGTCCGTCTTTTCGCCAAATCATAATCAATTTAACTTATGTTAAGCATATTTTCAAAACTAACCGGCCTTTTTGGCAACTCCAGTAAGTCAACTCTTACTCCCACTCCAGCTAAAAACAGAGTTGGCTTTACAGCCAAATCTGCCAATACTGCCTCAAGCAAAGAAACTTTAAAAACTCCCCCAACAGTCGCACAGCCAGTTGTCAAAGTAGTTACCCAGCAAGTTGCTGACCCAAAAGCTACCCAACAGGCAGTTGAAGCTGCCACCAGGAAACTAGAAGAGGGCTATCAAGGTCGTCTTGCGATTTTAAATGAAAAAGAGAGATATTTAATACAGAAAGAAAAAGATATAGATGAACAACAAAAATCAGTTCGTCAAAAACAGGAGCAACTTGAAGAAATCGTAAAAAAACAATTAGAAAAATTAGAGACTATTGCTGGTATTGATGTTGAAAAAGCCAAACAACTTTTGTTGTCAGCAACTGAAAAGAAAATGGCTCCATGGATTTCAAAAAAGGTTGATGAAGCTCGTGAGGCCATCAAACTTCAAAGCGAAGAAGCTGCCAAAGAAGTCCTACTTGATGCTCTGCAGCATGGAGCCACCGATTATGTTGCTGAGTATACTGTGTCTACATTCAACCTGGTTGATGAAACTGCCAAAGGTAAAATAATCGGCCGTGAAGGAAAAAATATTCGCGCTTTTGAAAAAGCTGCAGGGGTTGAATTGGAACTAGAAGAAGGTAATGAAATTCGTATCAGCAGCTTTGACTCCACACGTAGGGAAATTGCCAGACTATCTTTGGAAAAGTTGATAAAAGACGGCCGGATCCAACCTCTCCGTATCGAACAGGTTGTGGCTCAAACAAAATTGGAAATGGACAAGATCCTGATAACTGAAGGTAAAAAAATATGTGCCGAAGTTGGTGTCTTTAATCTCCCTGTTGATTTGATGAAAGTAATTGGAAAGTATAAATTCCGTTATTCCTATGGTCAAAATCTGGCAAAGCATACCATTGAAGCAACTAAAATTGCTCTAGCCCTGGCTTCCGAGCTAAAGGCCGACACCAACACTGTCAGGCTAGGGACTTTGTTCCACGATATTGGTAAAGTAATTACTGACAAAGAGGGGACCCATGTAGAGTTAGGAGTTGAGTTGCTCCGCCAGTATCGTCTGCCAGAAGCCGTGATCAATTGCGTAGCTGAGCATCATGAAGACAAGCCATTTTCTTCCAAAGAATCGGTCATAGTCTATCTGGGCGACGCCGCTTCTGGCTCTCGTCCTGGTGCTCGTTATGAAGCAGGTGTGGAATATATAAAAAGAATGGAAAATATTGAGAAAGTAGCTACAAGTTTTCCCGGAGTGGTCAATGTTGCTGCATATCAGGCGGGCCGTGAAGTTATGGTTATTGTAGATCCAGGTCAAGTAAATGATGCCGAAATATCAGTTCTAGCTCAAAAAATTGCCGAAAAACTAGATGAAGAAGCCAAATGGGCAGGCAGTATTAAGGTAACTGTTGTCCGTGAAAATCGGGCCAACGCCACCATTATAGGTAGTAAAATCAACAAAAATGCGGTAAAAGCCGAAGATTAGCACTTGCAAAAAAAAAGCCCTGCTTTACAATGAAAACTGATTAACAGTTTAAGGCTTTAAAAAAAATGACTAAAAAAGCACTTATCGAAGTAGTTTCTTCGAAAGCCAAACTCTCCAAAAAAGCTGCCAAGCAAGCCGTTGAAGTCTTCCTCAATGAAGTGATGAAGGCCCTAGCCAACGGTGAAGTTGTTAAATTGTCCGGTTTTGGAACTTTCAAAACCAAAATGTTTAAAGGTAAAACCATTAAGGCTATCGGAAGCAAAACTGATAAAAAAATCTCTGCTCGCCGCATGCCACGCTATATTCCTGGCACCAAGATCAAGAAAATGGTTAAGTAGTTTTTACTACTTCCTCAAATCCCTCACTTCGGTGAGGGATTTTGTTAAAATAAATCATGAATCAAGATCTAAATCAAATCCTAATTCAAGCCAACAATTTGCGTGAACAAAAACAATTCGCGGAATCTGATCAATTATGTCAGTCGGTTTTCAATAGCCCAGATGCCAATCTGCATCTGAAAACGCACGCCCTTTTAATTCAATCCATTACCAGCCGTTTACAAAATAATTTCTCCCAGGCAAAGCAACTGGTTTCTCAGGCTTTAGCCCTGCCACCTCCAATCGACGATCAACACTTGGTCTATTTTGAACAAGGGACTATTGCTGAAAGTGAAAAAGATTTTTCCAGCGCCAGTAAATTTTACCAGCTGGCAGCTGATAGCTTACTATCGACTTCTCCATTGGGGCTAATAAATCGCTATCAGGAGCATGCCGCTTGGGCAGCCATAAAATCTGGTAATCAATCAGCATTTGTCAAACTAAATACTTCAATTCTGAATTTAGAAAAAATTTTGTCTCAGCCGGAAATCGCCTCCGATTCTTCTGATTTTGGTCAAAAATATACTCTTCAAGTTTGGCTTTCCAGAGCTTATATGCATTTATTTGAGTTAGGCGATACCTCTGTTGTCGAAAAGCTTAATTCTTTGCTTTCTTCCAATCCAAAATTATCTATCCGCAAAGAACAATGGGAAAAGATGCAGCAAAAAAAGAAGACTTTGTAGAATATAAAATCTAGGAAAACCAGATAAACCCACAGCCATGTGGTTACAGTATATCAAATGAACTATTAACTTACCGACTTTACTGCTAAAATCCAGCATGAAATTATCAATCGGTATTGTTGGTCTACCCAATGTTGGCAAATCGACACTGTTTAATGCGATTCTTGGCCGTCAAGTAGCCAATGTTGCCAATTATCCCTTTTGTACCATTGATCCCAATGTTGGAGTTGTAGAAGTCCCAGACGAGAAGCTTTCAGTTTTGGCTAAAATTGTTCAAACCAATACCAGTATTCCTGCAGCCGTAGAATTCGTAGATATTGCCGGTTTAGTTAAGGGAGCTAGCCAAGGAGAAGGGCTTGGTAACAAATTTTTAACCAATATTCGCGATTGTCAGGCAATTTGCCATGTAGTCAGGGCGTTTGAGGATACCGACGTTGTTCGTGAAGGTTCTCGCAATCCTCAATTTGACTTTGAAGTCATTCAAACTGAATTAATTCTCAAAGATTTAGAAACCATTGACAAATATTTGGAAGCCAATTGTAAACGTCCAGACGATCCAAAACGTTTAGAACTTGCCAAAAAATTAAAACAACACCTGGAATCTGGAAAGCCAGCCATTGAGATTAAAATACCTTTAGAAGAGCAAGATTATCTCCAATCATTTTTCTTATTAACCAGCAAACCTTATTTCATTGTGGCCAATGTTGATGAAAAAACACTTACTGATCCAAATTTTCAGCTCAATATTAATGAACAGAACATACTTCCAGTTTGTGCCAAAATCGAACAAGAATTATCTCAACTTGACCTTCCAGAAAGGCAAGAATATTTAAATAGTTTGGGCTTAAAACAATCTGGATTAGAAAGAATTATCAAAGAGGCATATCATACTCTTGGTCTCCAATCTTATTACACTGCCGGGGTCAAAGAAGTTCGAGCTTGGACTATCAAACAGGGCAGCCTGGCTCCAGAAGCTGCTGGAGCTATTCATACTGATTTCGTCAAAGGATTTATCGCTGCTGAAGTAATTTCCTACCCTGATTATGTCCAATATCAGGGAGCTCCTGGAGCCAAAGCCGCAGGAAAAATGCGATTAGAAGGCAAATCTTATTTAATGAGACCAGATGATGTTGTCGAATTCAAAATTAATGCCTAAGGTCCTAATTTTATCTGGACAAACCGCTACCGGCAAAACTAAATTAGCAGAAATTTTAGCTAGAAAATATAACGGAGAACTAATTTCAGTTGACTCAAGACAAATATATTCTGGTCTAAACATTGGAACAGGAAAGGACCATCATCCAACAACAACTATTCATTTAGTGGACATCCTAACGCCAAAGGAGTCTTTTTCTGCAATTGATTTTTCCCAAAAAGCCAAAGAAAAAATTGAAGAAATTATTAAAAAAAACAAACTTCCAATTTTAGTTGGTGGTACTGGCTATTATCTACATGCGTTATTATATTTTAAAACTTTTCAGTCTTCAAATATTAAAACCAATATTTTATTCCCAATATTAAACAAGTTCCCTGCCAAAATACTTCAAAAAATATACCGTCTATTACAACCAGAAGCATTTAAAAAATTAAACCATTCTGAACAGAACAATCCACATCGCCTGATAAAAAGAATTTTATTATCACTTAGCCTTTCAAATAAAAATGAAAAACAAAATCAACACGAATTTGTTTATGACTTTTTACACATACACCTTACTGCTACAAAAGCTCACATTGAAAATAATATAGATCAAAGAATTTCCAGCCGTTTAAAAGCTGGACTATTGCAAGAAATAGAAAATTTAGAAAAAAAATATTCTTGGACTGCTCCTGGGCTTGCAACTATTGCTTACAGAGAATTTAAACCATTTTTTACTGAAACTGATACTTTAGCTTCCTGTATCAATGAATGGGCCAAAAACGAAAAACACTATGCCAAGCGTCAAAAAGTCTATTTTAAAAAATTTTTCCCTAACAGATGTGAATTTGATGTGGGCAAAATTAATTCACAAAAAAACATACTCAGCATTATTGGACAATGGTACAATAAATAAATGAAGCCAGTTCGAGTGGATATCAATTATAAAACAATTCTTTTTATCACGGGTTTAATTGCCTTGGCAGCTCTATTGATCCAAATAAAACAGTTACTAATCTTGTTTTTTGTTGCCTTTATTTTGAGCGAAGCTCTGCATCCAACTATCACTAAACTTGAAACAAAAGGTATTCCTAGAATTCTAGCAACAACCATAATTTATGCTTGTATTATCGGATTTTTGGCTTTTGCCCTAGCTGGACTAATTCCCATTTTTACCCAACAATCACAAGCCTTGTCGGTAAGTATTCCAAACTTTTTGCAGAATGCTAATTTTTTTGGTACCAGTGCTATCGATCTTTCTTCTCAGTTTAAATTACTAGAAGTTTTGCCGGCTAATTTAGCAAAATTTACAGTCAGCCTTTTTTCCAATCTCATCCAATCTGTTTTGATTTTAGTCATCACTTTTTATATGGTTATGCAGCGCAAAGAGCTTAGTCCTAAAACTTTTTCTTTTTTAGGAAAGAATAGATCAGCCATAGCCATGCGTATCTTAGAGCGGCTAGAATTACGTCTGGGTGGTTGGGCTTCTGCCCAGTTATTACTAATGTTTATGGTTGGTTTGTTGTCTTATGTTGGTTATGTAATTTTAGGCATCGAGTTTGCCCCATCGCTTGCTATTATCGCTGGAATCTTGGAAATGGTTCCCAATATTGGTCCAGTAATTTCTTCCCTTCTTGCCGGCTTGGTCGGGTTTATTGTAGGTTCCCCCTTAGTTGGTCTTTTGGCAATTTGTTGGGGTACAGTAGTTCAGCAGCTGGAAAACCATTTTATCGTCCCTAAAGTTATGAAAGAAACTGTAGGACTAAATCCACTAGTTACTATTATGGTCCTCTTAGTTGGCAGTCAACTCGGGGGAGTTTTGGGCACCATACTGGCAATTCCAGTTTTTTTAACCATCCAAGTGACTTTTCAAGAAATATCCAAAGTTGCTGATAAGCCGAATTCTGTTTAGAAGTCATCAATCTGTTCTCCCTACCTGAGGCTTCCCAAAGCTAGGTTAGCGCCCCGTCTCGGGATTTCCACAACAAGTTTGCTCGTTTCATTTCCCCAGCCAAAGGCTGGTTACTCGTCTCTGTAGCAGTGACCACCGGTTACCCAGTGCGATACTTGTTCTCGTTGTTTGCTTTGTGTGGTTCGGACTTTCCTCCCACCATAAAGTGGATAAACTCCTCAGCAACTCTGGACTAAATATTATACCAATTTGAGGTCTGGTTTAGACAGAATTTTAAACATTTTTGTTTTACAGTTTGGACAAACTGATCTGGCAACCTTCCTCTTGTTCTTAAATTGATCAAATTCAGCTGCCAAAATTGGAATATCTTTATAATCTCTACACTTTATACACCAAAATCGAATTACTTTATTTTTTACTAAAACCATCTCTTGCAAACAAAAATAGCCACAATTGCCAAAATAGACAAAGCAATGCTTTTAAGCAGATCAAATTTCAAATAATTCTTTTCCTTTTCTTGCATATGACAATTATATCAGCTATCCTTCTTAATCTATGAATGTCAAGCTAGTTCAAACCTCAACATATGCAGGTTTATTTTTCCTTTCTTTGGCCATTGGCTATGCATTGTCACCAATGATTTTTAGTCTTACCAGAAGTACCCCAGGAAGTCACATTTCTGCACGGACAACTCCTTCCGTCATCCCCACCAAAGCTCCAGCCGGAACCTTAGTTTTCGAAGGACCACAAACAGAGATTTGTCCATTAAATGGGACAAAGCATACACAAGAAGAACGAAAAATTTGGGAACAGCGGCGTCCGCTAGCTGTCATGATTGAAAATAGTTTGGATTCGCGTCCTCAATCTGGCCTGTCCAATGCCGATATTGTGTACGAAGGTATGTCTGAAGGTGGTATTACCCGTTTTATGGGAGTTTACTATTGTCAGGCCCTGCGCGGTGCTGAAGAAAAATATGATGTAGGGCCAGTCCGTTCTGCCCGCATTTATTTTGCCAACATGGCCAGTGAGTATGCAGATTATCCTCTTTATACCCATGTTGGCGGCGCCAATTGTAGTGCTGCCACACCGGGTGGTCCCTGTACTACCGCCAAAAAAGTTCAAGCCATCGAGGCTTTGGCCTCCTGGGGATGGAACAATAAGGGAACTTGGGGTGATTTGAGCCAATTCTCTCTTCCGTATAAAGTATGCCGTCGTGAATACGAACGTACCGGTGAAGTAAAAGACACAGAACACACGATGTATTGTTCAACTGAAGAACTATGGAACACAGCTGCTACTCGTGGATTAACAAACATTACTCAAGCAACTGGCAAATCTTGGGACAAAAATTTTACGCCCTGGAAATTTGATCAAATAGACCAAAGTCAAGGTGATGGTTCTCTAAGTTATGGCTTTTGGAAGGGCTATACTGATTATGATGTAAATTGGAAATACGACTCAAAGAATAATCAATATCTTCGTTCAAATGGTGGAAGTGAGCACAAAGATTTCAATACTGATGAAACCTTGGCTGCCAAAAATATTGTAATCATGCAAGTAAAAGAAGAGCGCTCACTTGATGGGCATGCGCATAATTATTATGAGGTAGTTGGTTCTGGTAAGGGCTTTCTCTATCAAAACGGTACTCAAACTGAAATAACTTGGTCAAAGGCCAGTCGCACCAGTCGCACCGTGTTTAAGCTTAAGTCTGGTAAGGAAGTTGATTTTGTTCCGGGACAAATTTGGGTAGTTCTGCTGCCTTCCCAAAATACTCCAACTTATGAAAGCAGCAAACAGCAGTAAGTATCTTTTTACTTCGGCAACTAGATTTTTACTAATCCAAAAACTGTTTTATTTTCCTCTGGAAATGTATTATGTTCGGCAGTTGACCAGAAGTTTAAAGCTTCAAATAAATGCCCTAAGACGAGAACTTAATCACTTAGAACAAGCGGGTTTAGTCAGCAAAGAGCAAAGATCTAACAGATTATATTATCTAGCAAACCCAAATTCTCCCCTATATTTCGATCTGATTTGCTTAGCTCACAAAACCAGCAATCTAGGTGAAAGTCTGTATAAAAAACAAAACCAATTAGGAGAACTTAAACAAGTTTTTTATAGCCGCAACTTTCTACTAAATCAATCCCGTCCAGAAAATTACGAACAGATCGATATTATTTTAGTTGGAAAATTCATTCTTCAGGAGTTAGAAACACTTATAAACACAGAACAGATATTGCGCGGTTATGAAGTCAACTATATGGTTATGGACGAAAATGAGCTACAATTGCGCAAGCAGCGACGCGATCCTTTCATTATTGATTTCTTCCTGCAGATGCCAATTCTAATCTTTGGCCAGGCATAACCGTGAATCGTAAAGTAATAAAAACTGGTCATAGTCTAGCGGTTACTTTACCAACAAAAGCTGTTGGTGAGCTAAATATCCAAGAAGGGGATATTGCTCTCATAAAAGTTAATCGTACCAAAGCCAGTATTACTTACTTTTTTACTGGACATCCGCGTCAATTAAATTTGTTAGAAAAAATAAAAAAATGAACACTCTAAAGCTTTCCAATATTTGGCTGATTTTTGTTTTGGCTATTTTGAGCTTTTTAGTGGCCATGCCAGCCCAATTTACTCTTTTTGGAAGAACTCTATATCGCCCTAATTTGTCACTGTCATTTTTGGGGCACAGTATAAATCCTTCTTTTGACTTAAAGTACGGGCTTGACCTGGCTGGAGGTGCTCAACTCACCTTTGAGGCAGATACTACTAAAGTCGATCCCTTAGAATTGAACAATGCCCTAAATAGCCTCCGCGAAAATATCCAACGAAGGGTCAATATATTTGGTGTTAGTGAGGCAACTGTTCAACTGTCAAAACAAGCCAGCAGCTATCGGCTTTCCGTAGAGTTGCCGGGAGTTTCCAATATTGACGAAGCCATAGACTTAATCGGACAAACAGCCAGGTTGGAATTCAAGGGTCAGTCCACCCTAGCACCAGAGGCAACCGCTTCAGCAACCTACCAAGATGTCTTTAAAGATGATTTAGGCTTAAATGGTTCACATTTGGAACAGGCAAGTGTCAATCTTGATCCAAAAAATAGTCAGCCAGTTGTTAGTTTGAAATTCAACCAACAAGGAACCGATCTGTTTGCCAAAGCTACTAAAAAATATTTAGGAAAACAAATAGCCATTGTTCTAGACGACCAGATTCTTACTGCTCCGGTAGTCCAAACCGAAATAATCGATGGCAATGCCATTATTACCGGTGATTTTACTGATAGCCGAGCCAAACTGTTGGCAACCCAACTGAATGCAGGTGCCCTAACAGTTCCAATTAAACTGATTGCCCAATCTCAAGTTGGTGCTTCTCTTGGTCAAGATACTATTAATCAAGGGGTCAGAGCAGGTCTAATAGGCATTGCTATTGTTTCTGCCTTTATGTTGCTAAATTATGGCTTCCTTGGCTTTGTGTCTATTCTCGTTCTCTTAATTTATACTGCCCTTACTATTTCTGTTTATAAACTATTGCCAGTGACTTTGACATTTCCTGGAATAGTTGGCCTTTTACTTTCAATCGGCATGGCTCTTGATAGCAATATATTGATTTTTTCGCGTCTTAAGGAAGAATTGCGCAATGGTCGTCCTTGGCCAGTTGCTATGGAACTCGCTTTTGGCAAAGCTTGGCATGCAATAAAAGATGCCAATGTTTGTACAATTATTACTGGCTTAATTTTATTTAATCCATTTGGTTGGCAATTTTTAAATAGTTCTGGAATGGTCCGTGGTTTTGCTGCCACTTTGTTGCTCGGGATTATTTTGTCATTATTTACCGGAGTTTTTATAACTAGAAATTTACTGCGTTTATTCTTTTTCCGAAAAAATAAATTATGATTAAATTTTTAAAATATTCACCAATTCTCATAGTTATTTCTCTATTGGCAATATCCTTTTCGCTTTATTCAATCCTTCATTTTGGTTTTAAATTCGGTATTGATTTTACTGGTGGCTCGCTTTGGGAGATAAATTTACCCGCATCCAATAGCCAGTCGGAAATCCAATCATTCTTTAAATCTAATAATCTTGATATTTATTCTGCAAATTCAACTAGTAGTCAAAGCCTGATCTTAAAAACCGTAGCGATAGGGCCAACCGAAAAAGTTTCTCTGGAACAAAAATTATCAAGCCAAAATCCAAATTTCAAAGTTTTAAGATTTGAAAGTCAGGGTCCATCTTTGGGTAAAGAATTGATTCAAAAAACAATCATTGGAGCAATTCTTGCTGGCCTAGCCATCCTATTATATGTTGCCAATGCATTTAAGGACATCCGTTTTGGGCTCGGTGCAGTGATTGCCATGATTCACGACATAATTATATTAACTGGAGCCTTTTCCTTGTTTGGACATTTGTTTGGTGCCCAAGTTGATTCACTTTTTGTTACAGCTCTATTAACGACACTTTCAGCTTCAGTTCACGATACTGTGGTTACTTTTGATCGCATGCGCGAGCTTAGACAGCAAAATTTAAACCAAGGCTGGGTCGAAATTACCAATTTAGCCCTATCTCAAACCATCGTCAGATCACTAAATAACTCTATGACAATTATTATTATGTTGACTAGTTTAGTAGCTCTTGGAGCCAGTGCCACTCGTTGGTTTGGTGCTGCTCTTTTAGTTGGAGCCATCTCTGGAACATATTCCAGCTTTGCTATTGCTGTTCCCTTAGTCGTCTACCTAAAAACCAAAAAACAGGCATAATAATTTCCGTGCAAAGTCAACAAATGCAAACTAATTTAATACGATGGACACAAAGCATCTTGGGATATCTATCGCTTGGAATTGGGGTGATACTTGCACTTGTAGGCATGGGTGATTTTTTGACAGGTAGTAAAATTTCCAATTTCCTCATATATGTTAGCAGTACCCGCAATCTACCAAAAGCTATTGGTTTAGTCTATGAATATCTGGCTGAGTTACCGCTTGCTGTAAAAACGGGCGGCGGATCATCCTTAATTGCTGCCGGAAGAAAATTAGTTAAACACAACTGACAGGCATTCAGATAATTAGTATTAAGTTAACCAAGTCTTTCTGTTTCTGAGTACAAAAATAAGATAAAATTTTCTATGTGCACATATTCGAGACACTGACTCCATAAACCATATCAAAATCAGAGATTACTTGCTTTTTACCAATTTATCATAGTCATTAAGTATGGCTATTGATAGTAAAACTAAAGCAATTCCAACTGCACCCTTGGCATCAATTTTCTCACCAAGAAATAACAATCCAAACAAAACAGCAATCGGGGTTTCTAGCGAATAAATTACCCCTGCTACCACTGCCTCTAATTTATCAAATCCAACTGTTATACCCCAATTAACTATCAATGAAATTAGAGTATTTAAAAATAACCACACAATGCCCATACTGTCTATAGTTTTAAAAAATATGCCTCGATATTCGCCGGTAGCTATTACCAAAATACTACTAGTCAAAAAACTGCCTATAAAAGTAAGCCACATAACAGGAATATCTTCCAAGTCTTTGCGCACCTGTTTTCTGGAAACAAAAAATAGGCTAAACAAAAAAGCACTAATTAAAGAATAGGTTTCTCCCAAGCCAAATTTCCAACCAGAAAGCGATTGCAAGCTTAAAATAAGCACTCCCAGAAAGCTTAAAATTACAGCCACTATCTTGCCTTTTGTCATTTTTTCTTTTAGCACCAACCAGGCATATAAAGATATAAAAGGGAAAGATTGAATCAAATACACATTTCCATAACTAGTTAGTTTCAAAGATTCAATGAACAAGTAAATTGCCAAAATATTTATCACCCCTCTGCCAACTGTCACAACCCAATCTACGAAGCTTAAAGTCGGAAGTGTTCCTTTTTGTTTATACTTAAACCACAAGCCTACTATTATTGCTAAACTAAAAAATCTAAAAGTTATTTGAGTAAAAGTAGCCACATATTGAGTTGCTTTGGTGTTTACATATCCAGCCAAAGCCGAACATACAACTGCAGCCAAAAGAATCCAAAAGGCCTTATTTCTCAACATATTCTTTAATTTTATCTAACAATTTTTCTCGTTCATTAAGATTCAAATCAGCCTCCACTTGGGAAAACAATTCATTCAGTATCCCGCCCACCCTTGGACCAGGTTTAATTCTTAGTATCTCCATTATATCCTTGCCATTTACTTTCAGATCTTTGACCCCAAAAGGTTGTTTTTGTACTTCAATAAATCTTTTTTTCAAGGCCTCCCAACGCCAGCTAGTTTCCCTAGCTCCGCTGCCTACTCGATCAGCTTGACGCAAGGCAATTAACTCGTCTAGATACTCCACCCCCACATTCCGAATAATTCTTTTTACAGCACTGTCAGTTAGTACTGTATCTGCCGAAAACATGTGCCATCTAACTAATTTAAAAATTTGTTCTTGGGAAACCTTTGGTAAACGCAGTCTTTTGGCAATTTCTAGTGCCATTCTGGCACCAATCACCTCGTGATTATAAAATGTTCTCTCTCCATTTTTTTGTACTTTTAGGGTTCTGGGTTTGCCTATATCGTGCAGCAATACAGCCAATCTAGTAATCGGATTCTTACTTTTACACGCAGATAAAGCCCTTAAATTATGTGTCCACACATCGTAAATATGGTGTCCCTTTTGCTCCACTCCTAGTCCTTCCAGCAGCTCTGGTGCAATCCATTTTAACAATCCGCTTTCTTTTAGCAACGCAACCCCTATCTCTGGTCGAGGGCTTTCCATAATTTTGATCATTTCAACGCCTATTCTCTCCCAAGCTATTTTTGTAATTAATTCAGCTTGACTGGCAATAGCCTGACTAGTTTTTTCTTCTAAACTAAACTCCAACTGACAGGCAATTCTTATTGCCCTGATCATGCGCAGTGCGTCTTCTTTGAATCTCTCTTGTGGATCTCCCACAGCTCTGACTATTTTATTTTTTAAGTCACGGATCCCTAAGTAGGGGTCAATTATCAAGCATGTCCACAGATTACCATTTTTCTTTCCTACCTTTAAGGCAATGGCGTTAATAGTAAAATCTCTTCTCTGCAAATCTTCCTCCAAACTTTTTCCCCACTGGATTGTTTTTGGTCGGCGAAAATCATCATAATTTGCTTCGGTTCTAAAAGTAGTTATTTCCCACACTTCTTTATCAAAAACCACTCCTACTGTTCCAAATTGATTATTATAGAAACTATTACTTGGAAACAACGATAGTATTTTTTCCGGCTTGGCTGACGTAGTTAAATCCCAGTCGTGAATTTCCCTATTCATCAGCAAATCTCTCACAGCCCCACCAACTAAGTAGATTTGTTCTTTAGACAGCTCCACCTTTTGACAAAGCTTTACTAATCTTTCTGGTAAGTTCAAACCAATTTCCATATGCTATTGTAGCCTATACATGTCGAAAAAAATCTCATTCTTATCCAGGCAAAAAATTCTTGCTACAACAAAAATCGAAACAGTACTGGAAATACTTCTAAAAAATAGAGATATTATTGAACACGAAGCATTCCTAAAACCACTTCCTCCAAAAGCTGACCCCAAAGAGTTTAATTTAGACTCTGAAGTGTTTAAGCAATTTATCAATCATTTGCAACAGTTACTTAGGGATCACAAAAAAATACTAATTTATGGTGATTACGATGTGGATGGGCTTACTAGCACAAGTCAACTATATCTTGCGCTGTCGAGTATTAGCCAAAACATTATGCCATATATTCCGCACCGTCAAAAAGATGGCTATGGCCTAAAGTCTGACGCGGTCTTCGGTTATATTAAAAACAAATCCTGGCAACCAGATGTAGTTTTGACAATCGACAATGGTATCTCAGCAAAAAATGAAGTTGCAAAATTACAGCAAGCTGGAATTGAAGTAATGATTATTGATCACCATTTATCAGGTCAGGCAGTCCCAGACGTAAAATATATTTTGCATTCAACACAAACCTCTGCTTCCGGACTAGCCTGGTTGGTGGCTAAGCAGTTTATACCTGATTTTCCTCTGGATTTGGCTATTTTAGGTATAGTTTCTGATTGTCTATCGCTAACTGGTCTAAACCGGCAAATGCTTTATCACGGTCTGCCACTTTTCAGGCAGACTTCTAATTTTGGTTTGCAGGCTCTAATCCAAAATTCTGGCCTATCGGAAAAAGATCTCTCTGTTTACGATCTAGCTTTCAAACTTGCTCCGCGTCTAAATGCTGCAGGGAGGCTTGACGATGGTATGATTTCCCTTCGTCTTTTGTGTGTTCAAAACCACACTCTTGCAGTTACTTTAGCTAAGACCTTAGATGAGCACAACTCAAATCGTCAAAATCTTCAGGCAGAAAATTTATCTCAAGCTACAAACTCACTTGACCTCCAAAAAAAACTATTGTTTATTCACAATCCTTCATTTCATCCGGGATTAATTGGCTTGCTTGCTGGAAGGTTAACAGAATCTTACTATCGTCCAAGTATTGTTACTACTCAGATTAATCAGGAAATAAAGGGATCTTGTCGCTCTATTCCCGAATTTAATATCACCGCAGCCCTGGAAAAACTTCGTCATTTATGTTTGGATTTAGGTGGCCATACCCAAGCTGCTGGATTTAGTTTAAAACCAGAAAATTTGGACATTTTTAAAGAACAAATAGAAGCAATTGCCAGCCAAGAACTCTCCAATCTTGACTTAACCCCAACTATTTTTGTTGATGCCCCAATAGATTTATCGGCAATCTCCACAAATTTAATTTTTGCCATAAACAAACTGTCTCCGTTTGGCCAGGCCAATCCTGAGCCAACTTTTTATTTGGAAAATCTCACAATAACTACAAAATACATCTTAGGAAGCAAAAACGAACATTTGAAGTTTATTTTTAATAATTCTCAAGAGGGGATATTATTTTCAGCGCCAAAAGAAAATTTTGATTTGAAAGTAGGGGATACTGTTTCGCTTGTGGCCAAGTTAAGTCTAAATACTTACCAAGGCTATTCCAAGCCCCAATTGATGATAAAATACATAGAAATACAAAATGGAAGTTCTAACAGAGATAAAAATGTATGAATTGGCAAGAAGAATAATTGCTGCGAGTGAACCATTAAACCCACGATTGCAAGATTCTGTTTCGAAACTTGACGATCAAGGAATAGATAAATTAAATAAGGCCATCTTAACTTATCCGGGTGCTAGTCGATAATCCAAGTACACATTAAGGCTTATTTCTTACTAATTTTTGCGCTACAATACATCCATGTCCAGAATCCTTGCAACCAAATGTTTAGAGCATCTTGAAGAAGAAGTACTTCTTAAAGGTTGGGTAGCCAACTATCGTGATCATGGAAGTTTGGTTTTTATTGACTTTCGTGATTGGTCGGGTCAAATTCAGATCGTAAGTAATGATTCAAATTTGAAACTTGGAAGGGAATATGTCATTGCAGTCACAGGCAAAGTACAACATCGTGAAGCAAAGCTGGTTAACCCAAATCTGGAAACAGGATCCATTGAAATAATTGCTACCAAAATCGAGATCATCAATCAGTCATTGACTCCTCCGTTTGAATTAGATTCGGATGGTCGTAATCTAGATGAAAATACGCGCCTAAAATACCGCTTTCTAGATCTGAGACGTCCTCGTTTGCAAAAAATTCTCAAACTTCGGCACAAGTATTTTCTCGAAGTTCGCAAGTGGTTTGATGCCCATAATTTTACCGAAGTTACCACTCCATTGCTCACTAGCACTTCTCCAGAAGGCGCTCGCGATTTTATAATCCCTTCTCGTATACATCCTGGTAAATTTTATGTTTTACCTCAGGCACCTCAGCAATTCAAACAGCTTTTAATGGTTTCTGGAGTCGATCGCTATTTTCAATTAGCTCCATGTGCTCGAGATGAAGATCCCAGAGCCGACCGTCACTACGGAGTTTTTTACCAAATAGACATAGAGATTAGTTTTCCAACTAGAGAAGAAATTTTTTCTGTTTGCGAAAATTTGATTTATGATACTTACAAATCTGTTGCTCCTAATAAAAAAATCTTAAACTATCCATTTCCAATTCTTTCCCATCAACAAGCACTAAATACTTATGGCACCGATAAACCAGATCTTCGTTTTGGCCTTACCCTAGAAGATCTAACTGACACCCTAAAAGACAAAACAGAATTTAAAGTTTTTAATTCTAGTCAAAGTATCCAAGCAATCGTCGTACCTAAAACTAGTTTTAGTCGTAATCAACTACGTGAATTAGAAGATTTCGTTAAAAGCAAAGGTGCTCCCGGACTTGCCCATGTAACTGTTACAAACCAAACACTCGATGGTGGCATTGCCAAATTTATTCAAAGTGCAAGTACTGCCCTGATTAGCCGCTTATCTCTTTCAGAAAACGACACTGTATTTTTTGCCGCAGGCAAGCAGGAAGATGCATGCAAAATTTTAGGCCATCTTCGTAATAAACTTGGTGATCAGTTAAATCTTAAAGATCCAAATATACTGGCATTTGCCTGGATCTGTGATTTTCCCTTTTATGAAATAAACGAAGAAACAGGTAAATTAGATTTTGGACACAATCCTTTCTCCATGCCTGTTGGCGGTTCATCTGCTTTTGATAATCCAGATCCGCTAAAAATTGTTTCCAATCAATATGACTTGTCATTAAATGGTTATGAAATCCTTTCTGGGTCCATTCGAAACCACGAACCAGAAACCATGGTGAAAGCCTTTGAAAAGGTCGGCTACGGACGCGAAGAAGTCCTTAAACGATTTGGAGGTATGTATAACGCCTTTCATTATGGTGCCCCGCCACATGGTGGTTTTGCTATCGGCATTGATCGTTATTTTATGGTATTGATTGACGAACCAAACATAAGAGATGTATACGCCTTTCCGCTAAACAGCAATGGGCAAGATGTTTTGATGGGGGCACCCAGCAGTGTTTCTGCGGCTCAGCTTGCTGAAGCGGGTATTCAAATTCGTCCAGAAATCTTAGCCAAAGATGATTCTAAAATATAGTTTTTTATTGATACCGTTGCTATTTTTGGCAACTTTCTTGCATTTTAGGAAATATCTATTGCCACCAGTAGTTTTTCAAAATCAAAAATCTGAACAAATATTCCTGGTACCAACTCTAACCCAATCAAAACCAGTTTATTTAAATGGTCTTAATTCAAAAAACTATATCCTTTTAGATGCTTCAACTAATCAAGTATTAGTAAGCAGTAATCAGGATGAGCGTATTTTTCCAGCTTCTACCACCAAGATGGCAACAGCCCTAACTGCCCTAAATTTATATCCATTAGATGAAATTGTTACCATTACTTCAAATTATACGAATGGAAAAACTATTGGCCTGAAAATAGGAGAAAAAATAACAATTAGAGCTCTGATTCAAGCCTTGCTAATCCATTCGGCAAATGATGCAGCTACTGCCCTGGCTAATCATAATCCTCAGGGATATGCTGGTTTTGTTGCCGCCATGAATTCGTTGGTTGCCAAATTAAATCTTTCACACACACATTTTGTCAATGTCGATGGGGTTGATAATCCAGACCATTTTTCTTCTGTTTACGATTTGGCTCAGCTAGCTCGTTTAATTATTCAGTATCCTTTTGTTTTGGAAACTACTCGCACAAGTAATCTGATCATTTCTGATCAAAGCAATCAAATTCACCATCAGCTTCAAACTACTAACGAGTTATTAGGTAAACAACCAGAAATAATCGGTTTAAAAACTGGTTGGACACCGCAAGCTGGAGAATCTTTTGTTGGCTTGATTAGTTATCACAACCGTCTATTTATTAGTGTTGTTGGAAATTCTACCAGCCGTTTTGCAGACACTCTGGTGATGCTAAATTGGTTACGGGCCCAAACTTTCATCTAAAGCCGTCACATAAGCAACAAAATTCCCCTTTTCGTCCTCGAAAACATAAATTGGCTGCATCGTTTTATCCAAAACTTCTGGTTGATAGTAAGCCAAATACATATCAAAAATAGACACGTTTTTACTAGCCACATCTTTGGCTGGAAAATATTTTCCCGATTTTAATTCCGACAGGGCGGCTTCTGCAGTTTTAATCGGATATTTACCGTAAATTTCTCTATCTATCATACTGTGCTTGTAATTCACTTCTACCACTTGTCTATCAAGCGCACTAGATCCACTAACTAAAACATTAACAGGATTGCTTGCTGGATCAAGTGGCACTATTTTATATTTTTCACTTCCTACTGCAATTGGTTCTTCATAAAAATCTACTTTGGCCAAGTTAGAACCATTTGGAGCGCTCTGTGGTTCCAATCTGTCAAAACTAATTTTGTAGTAACTAACCACTTTTTCCCCAGTCTGTAAATCAGGCGTCAATGCTTTTGCTTTAGATAAATATTGGCTAGCAATAGAAATTGCCTGTTCTTTAGCAGGCATTTTTTCTGGGGTTGTCAAAAGCTGATCGGTCAAATATGGGTATTTCATTTTGAAACTACCATCCAGTACATTCATAGTCAAACTCTGATCAATTGCTTCATTCTTAAATTGATATGTGCCCGACCCGGAACCATTTACTTCGCCAGGTTCGCCTACAAACCCTAAATCGGATGCTGTTTTTTTTGCATTTTCCAAAGCCAGAAGGCTATTTGATGGTCTTTCTACACTATAAACTCGCATAAACTTTGGTACTTTAGGTAATTTATCATCAGGCAATTTAACGCTAAACTCCTTTTGATCAAAGTTCTTTTCTGGAAACTTTATGGCCACTAATTTGCCAAATCTCAAATCTGCTTTCTCTTCAGGGGGGTGCGCTTTTTTGTACAGGCTAATTGCTGTTGAAAGCACTCCTTGCAAAAGCATTAAAACTATCATGGTTGCCCCTCCATATTTGATTATTTTTCTAGTCCAATATGCTGTAATGGTCAGATTATTCATACTTTAGTATAATCTTCCCATGTCTCAAGACGAAATGGTAGTCAGAACACGAATGGCCCCTAGTCCAACAGGGGAATATCATATTGGCCACCTCAGATCCTGTCTTTATAATTACGCCCTGGCCAAAAAATACACAGGCCAGTTTATTATCCGGATAGAAGACACCGACAGAACCCGTTTTGTTCCAGGAGCTGAAGACAGAATTTTGCAAGTTATTAAGGATTATGGATTAAGTTGGGACGAGGGTCCAGACATTGGAGGTCCCTTCGCTCCTTACCGGCAGACCGAGAGGCTCCCAATTTATAATCAGTACATTAAACAGTTGCTTTCGCAAAAGCAAGCCTATTATTCCTTTTCTACCCCAGAAGAATTATCCAAAATTAGGGAAAGTGCCAATCGCAAGCAAATCCTGCGATATGACCGCAAATGGTTAAATTTGAGCCAAGAAGAAATCCAGGACAGAATTTCTTCTGGAGAAAAATATGTCATTCGTCTCATGGTCCCCGACAACAAAATCATACATTTTGATGATTTAATCCGTGGACACATATCCATTAACTCCAATGAAGTAGACGATCAAGTTTTAATAAAATCAGACGGAATTCCCACCTATCATTTTGCCGTTACCGTAGATGATCATCTTATGGGAATTACTCATGTTTTAAGGGGCGAAGAATGGATAGTTTCCACACCAAAACAAGTTTTACTTTACCAATATCTTGGCTGGCAAATACCTATTTTTGCCCATCTAACGGTATTTTTAGATCCAAGTGGGGTCGGTAAAATGAGTAAGCGTAAAGGTAGTGTGTCGGCTCGCAGCTTTTTAGATGATGGTTATCTGCCAGAGGCACTAATAAATTTTATGATGCTTCTCGGCTGGAACCCTGGAGATAACCGCGAATTCTATACGCTAGATGAGTTTGTCAAATCTTTTGATTTATCCAAGCTCCATAAAAAGGCACCTATTTTTGATCGCAAAAAATTAGATTATTTTAACGGCCACTATTTACGACAAAAATCAGATCTAGAGTTATTGCCTTATTATCAGAAGTTTTTAGCAAACTTCACTCAGGAAAATTTGCAAAAACTCATACCCCTTACTAAAGACAGAATTACAAAATTCAGTAATTTGCCACTTCTTGTCGCCTATTTATCACCAGACTTCTGGCAGCTACCACAAGAACCACATGTATCTATGTTTTCTAGTATGGCCATTGATTGTATTCGGCAAGTTGGAGTGGACAATCCAACTTTGTTACAACAAAAATTACTTGATTTAATAAAAAGCAATAACTTTAAAACTGGCGATTTTTTTATGGAGCTGCGCCAGGCCATTGCCAGATCAAAAATCACTCCGCCGCTCCTGGAAACACTACCTATCCTAGGCAAAGACCAAGTCATTGCACGTTTGCAAAACTATATCGACACTAGTCAGACTTAGGATTATTATTAGTTAATGCTCATTTTGCTTTGGTTTTTGATCACTCGTCTTTTATTTGCTCAAACCGAAACAATTACCCAGGAGCCAACTCCAACTATTGAGTCTAGTCCAACTATCACCCCGACCATGGTTCCCACAAGTACCCCCACCCCAACTGCCCTTCCAACATCAAGTCTAAAACCATTTGCCAACATTCAATCGCTTCCAGCCACCATTGTGAAGAACGAAACTTTTAGTGCAACTCTAAGCCTAGAAAATCTATCTATTGGGAAAACCTATTACATAAAATTTTTTTCAGTAAGCAGTACTTCCGCTTTTGATACTTTAAACGGTAGTATTTGGCTTTCTGGAACTTCTTCCTGGTCATCTTTTCCCTATATAGTATCTACAAATCAAAGTCAAACAACCACTATTCAGTTTAGATCTTCTCAGTCAGGTGCTTTTAATGATCTAAAAATTCGTCTTCATGAATCAAGTAATAATTACGATAGCACCACTCAATCGTCAATTACTGTTTACGAACCTACTCCAACGCCGACAACACAGCCAACATTAACCCCAACTCAAATTCCAACCACAGCTCCCAGTCCAACGCCAACACCAATACCTACAAATACTCCCACTCAAGTACCAACTGGGTATATTCCAACCCTAATTCCCAGTCCAACGCCAACTACTATCCAAGAGCCAACACCAACTATTGAAGAATTAACAGATTCCACACCAACCACAGCTAGCCAAGCAACATCTATTATCACCAACAGTCAAATCCCAACCCAAGGAGAAGTACTTGGAAGTAATAGCTCAGACGAAATAGACACAATAGCTACCAAAAGTGCCTCGTCCTCAAATCTACTACCAGTGATTTTGATCACCGCAGGAGGACTTATTTTTCTATTACCTCTTTTTATTAGTTTTTTCAAAAAATGAAAACCCTTTTATTTTGGATACCTTCAATTCTTTGGATGAGTCTAATTTTTTACTTCTCAAGTCAATCTACTACCCAAATAGGTATTTTAGGTACTCCTCGTTTTATATTCTTCAAGTCTCTACACTTACTAGAATATTCTATTTTATTTCTTACTTACTTTTTTGCTACCAAAAGTGTAAAACTAAGCCTCTTGCTAGTATTTCTTTTTGCCAGTACAGATGAATACCATCAGTCCTTTACGCCCACCAGAACTCCAAAATTAACTGACATTGTCATAGATTTAACAGGCGCAGGTCTTGGCAGCTTATCTCTCCGTTCAAATATGCTCGCATCAAAACTCAAAGTGCGCTAAACTTTAAAAGTGAAACATTGGATTTTACCAACACCACACAATAACCATAGGGCCAACCTTTTAAAACCATTTGGATTGGCCTTGATTCTATCAATTTATCTAGGCAATCAATTGTTGCTAAAAACCATCGGATTTTTACGTCCAGATGTTCTTGGATATTCCAGCGAAATAACAACTACTAAGGTTTTAAATAGCACCAATCAGGCCAGAGAAAAGTTAAACCTTCCAAAATTAACTTTAAATGACAAACTATCACATTCTGCACAGGCCAAAGCCCAGGATATGTTTGCCAAAGGCTATTGGGCGCACAATGCTCCCGATGGAACAACACCCTGGAGTTTTTTTCAGGATGCTGGTTATGAATATAAGTTTGCTGGGGAAAACTTAGCCAAAGATTTTTACAATACTGACAGTTTGATGTCTGCCTGGATGAAATCGCCAACCCACAGAGCAAATATTGTCAGCAACAATTATTCAGAAATTGGTATTGGGGTGGTTAATGGGCAGTTAAATGGCTATGAAACTACATTAGTAGTCCAGCATTTTGGTTCGCCACGAAATGGCCAAGTAGCCCCAGCCCAAGATAGTTCGCAACCAGAGCCGCTGCCGCTTCAGACATCTGTTGTCACTCCAGTCTTTAATCTCCATCAGCTTAGTCGATTAGCTGGAGAAATCCTGTTTGTAATTTTAATCAGTGTATTGGCAATTGATGCTTATGTAACTTTGAAAAACAATACCCACCGACTATCCGGATCCAGCCTCGCACATATAGTTTTTTTATTTTTTATGCTTAGTCTTTTAGTTGCTTCCCAACAGGGAATGCTATCTTCTTATGCCGCTTTTATCCAAGGGAATTAAACACCATCCACATCATTATCCATTTCTAATTCTAGGTCTGCTACTCCTCTTGGTTACTTATTTTTTTGTTGGCTTGTCAACAAATTATTTATTGTCTGTTGGCATTTGTGGTTCTGTAGTTTATTTTGTCTGGAGTTTGTATCACCATGCGAAAAAGGGGACACTGCATACCTCCGTTGTTTTGGAATATTTTCTATTATGTTTACTAGTAGTCCTAGTTTTTGCCGTTGTCCTTTGATTGCTTTTGCCAAGCTTCGATCTTTTTTGGGTCTCCAGATAGCAATGCCTCTGGTACTTTCCAGCCGCGAAAATCTCTGGGTCTAGTAAACTGGGGATACTCTCTGCTCCTTTTACCATCAACCTTTGAAAAACTTTCTACATGATTTGATTCGTCTTTTCCCAATACTCCGGTTTGCAGCCTACTAAGGCAGTCTATTAGCACCATTGCCGGAAGTTCACCGCCAGTTACTATATAGTCGCCAATTGATATCTCCTCATCAACCAAGTACTTTTCCACTCTGGCATCAACCCCCTCATAGTGCCCGCAAATTATTGTTATCTGATCAAGTTTTGCCAGCTCTTCTGCCTTTTTCTGAGTCAAGCGCTTACCTTTTGCCGACATCAGAATTACTTTCTGACTGGGAATAGCTTCAAGTGCAGCCGCAATTGGTTCGATTTTTAAAAGCATCCCCACGCCCCCGCCAAATGGTTTGTCATCTACTGTTCCATATTCATCGATAGCCCATTGACGCAAATGATGTAAATTAACCAAAATTTTTTGCTTTGCAATTGCCCTGCCAAGAATACTTGATTTCAAAACATTCTCAAACAC
>CAYXDV010000003.1:0-97195 GCA_964463925.1 uncultured Gammaproteobacteria bacterium | reverse complement strand
TAAATCAATTGCAGTAGTTGTTATTCCCACCTATAACGAAGCCGACAATATAGGGAAAATGTTAGATCATCTGGCAACTATTACTTTCCCAAAAATAAAAAACTGGAACCTAAAGGTTCTGGTAGTTGACGGCAACTCACCAGATGGTACCAGTAATGTTGTTAAAAAATATGCCCAAAAGTACAAAAATACCGTCTTTTTGCTAACCGAAACTAGTAAAGATGGGATTGGGGCAGCCTATTTGAAGGGGTTTCGTTTTGCCAAAGAAGATTTAGAGGCGACAGTTGTTTGCGAGTTTGATGGAGATTTCCAACACCCACCAGAAGCTATCGCCGAGCTGCTTGAAAAAATAAATAAGGGATACGACTATGTTTGTGGTTCTAGAAAAATTTCTGGTGGTAGTAATCCCAAAGGGTGGGGACTTAAAAGATTGTTTTTTAGTGAAGTCGGAGGATTTGTTGCCAGAACCATAATGTTTTTCCCAGGAAAACTATTCTTCAAAGTTACCGATCCAACAACTGGGTTAAAAGCAACTCGAGTCGATCCCTATATAAGTGAAAACATGTTAGATTTCAAGCATTTGTATTCTCGAAGTTTTGGTTACAAAATTCAGTTACTTTTTGAAACTCTATCTGCCGGAGCCAAATATACAGAAATTCCTCTTCAATTCGGCCTAAGGACCGCCGGTGAATCAAAAATCGAACCACAAACAGCTAAAGAGATTTTTAAAGTTGCCCTGAAATTGCGTGCAAACGATCAGCATACTCGTCGTTTTGCAAAATTTGCTACCGTTGGTTTTTTGGGATTCCTTATCAATGCTTTTGCCTTGGAATTTTTTAGACACAATAGTATATCTGAATTTATGTCGAGGTATATGAATCAACATCATTCAATTCCACTATATTTTCTTCTAACTAATCCAAATGCATGGGCTGGGGGACTGGCTGCCGAAGTTTCCATCTGTTTCAATTTTTTATTAAATAATTTTTGGACTTTCAAACACCAAAAACATACTAATCCAATTTTTGTTATTCTTAAATTTCTTCAATTTAATTTTACTTCCTTGGGCGCTGTTGTTATTCAGTTTTTGGTTATTGGTCTTGCCACCCATTTGTTTGGCGACAACAGTTTAATCCGCCAGCTTGCCCTAATCGTTTCAATTGCTTTCTTTATTGTTCCCTACAACTGGTTCATGTACAACAAATTTATTTGGAAAAAGAAACACCACTAAAACTTCAAATTAAAATTTTTTACAGTTGTAACCCCGTCTTTTGTTTTGAATTTAATCTGGACCCTACCAGAACTGATCTTCCTGTGGGGAGTGCATACTTTTTTTGAGCAAGTTCCCAAATAAAGCGTTCTACTGTCAGTGTCTTTTTTGGGCTTTATTGTTCCCACAGCCCCCTCTTCCTTACCATTATTTACATACAGCAGCTCGTAGGAAACTGATTTTAGATTCTTTATGCCTGTAAAAGCTATTACTACATTTTGTTTTTTTAACAACCGTACGCTGACCGCTGGTGCAGCCAAAACGGGACTAGTTAGCCCTAAAAACAAAAACATGACTAAGCAGAAGGCAATTATTTTTTTCATAGATATTATTCTAACACAACCCCCCCCCACCAAATAGGTGAGGGGGGGTAAATTCAGTCCAAATTTACATTACTTTTTCTATTGTAGCTTTGACTGATTCAAAAGGGTAAGCCCCTGGAATAAAATCTTTCTTGCCATTCTTTCCGAGAACAATTGTGCCTGGAGTCCCATTTACTCCGGCTGCACTTCCTCCATCCATATCTGCTTTAACTTTTGCCGCCATCTCGCCAGAATCAATACAAGCTTTGACCTTTGCTCCGTCTAAACCAATATCTTTGGCCATATTGACCAAACTATCTACAGCCAAAACGGAATCATCTTTACTAGCCTTATCATAGGCGATATCTGTGAATTGCCAGAACTTATCATTTCCTCCAAACTTGGCTACACATTCTCCAGCTTCAGCTGCTTTTTGAGCATAAGGATGAAAGGGGAGCGGGTAATGTCTATATACCCAAGCCACTTTACTACCGAACTCCTTCATGACTTGTTGCATCGTTGGATGAAAACGATGGCAGAAAGGACATTGATAATCAGAATATTCAACCAAAACAACCTGAGCATCTTTGCTTCCACGTATGTGTTCGTAATTTGTTAGAGCAGGCATTTTTGTTAAGTCAGGGGTTGGTTCTGCTGCTGGCTGGGGAGCGGTGCTAATCTGTGCTGTTCCAGCTCCAATTCCCTTTTCGAAATTTTTCTCGAGAGTTTGGACTTTTGAGAAAGTATATACAGTTCCCAAGAGAGCAATAATTGACAGCAGTAAGGGTAGCTGACCACCTGAGGATGGAACGCTCATGCTAACCGGTTCTTGTTCTGATACTGACTTTTTTATTTTTGTTGGCATTTTTTATGAAATATATAAGGTAGCTAAAATCTAGCATATTTTCTGATCTCTGGCTAGTGCTTCTTGTTATACTTTAATAATGTCTCAAACTCCAACTGCCCTATTAGCCCAGGCTATTAATCAGTATCGAAAAAAGTTTGTTTTTTTTCAAAAAGTGTATTTGTTCTCGGTTTTACCAAGTATTTTTATATCTTATCTGCTTTTTATTTATTCGCGTGACCTAAATCTCAATAATTCAATATCGCTATTAGTCAGACTATCTATTCTAGTTCTTTTTGGTCTTGCAGTCGAGCTATCGACTCATTTGGCAGTTTACCAGCTTCAGGCTGATCCAAAAGTCACCTCTCCATTCTTAATATATCGCAACATTTTTCATAAAGTTCCAAATTATATTTTAACGATTCTTCTTTTTTTCCCACTGCTCTTTCTCATACTTCCCATTTTTTATTTGCCTTTGTTGCCATTTTTTATTTTCCAGCAAAAAGATAATAACTTGGTAACTTTTCCTTCTATTCACAAGCAAATTTGGCCGTTTTTTTTGAAATATTTGAAGTATTTCTTTACCTTTTTTACTTTTTCCATCCTACTTTTCTGGCTTTCTAGCCTATTGCAGGAAAATTCGCATATTCTAATTGTTTCTATCTTATTCCAATTATTGCTGACGACCACAATAATTCCAATCGGCTTACTATATTTTCGATTAGTTTATCTACACCTTACTGCCTAGTGGGATTTTGTTTTGTGTTTTTTATGTCCTTTGGTCAGGGCAACAGTATTCAAATTCTTTTCCCCAGTAAAAACAATACCCAATAGAAGCAATCCCGCAACTCCCAAGCATGCTGATCCAATTTTAACTTTTTCATAATATGCCTTTTGTTTATTAAAGCCATCCATACACAATCTATAACTTTCACTCTGGCCATAATTGGCCCAACAAATATCTTGATATGATTGTCTTGTGCCTTCGCCACTCATCCACCACGCAAGAGCGAACCAAATAACTGAAAAAACTACCAACCATATCCAGAATTGTTTACGTTTTTTAATTTGTTGAAGCATATTCTATTCTATCCTAAATAAATCTTTCTGGTTGTTGGATCTAGTTTTTCTATAGCGTAGCGCAGCATCACTCTAGGCATTTTTTTATAATTTTTATTCAAAAAATCCAACAGCTTTTCTTCACCACAATTTTTCCCCACTTCCCGCAGCATCCAGCCAGTTGCCTTGCAAATCAAATCTTCAGAATCATCTAACAACAAGTTTGCAAGTTTTATAGTCCATTTTTCATCGCCATTTTTTATAAAAGCAAAAGTTGATAACACAGCTATTCTCCGTCTCCAAATATTTTTTGATTTGGCCATCTTTATTAAATTTCTCCTATCTTTTTTATTCTTTAGCCAATCACCATAAATTTGAGGTGCACTCGTATCCACCAAATCCCAGCTATTCACTTTTTCTATATTGTTTAAATAGAAATCTACAATTTTTATTTGTTCTTCCAAAGAACCATGCTTATATTTCCAAACTAAAATACAAAGTGCACAAAACCTTATTTCGTGAATTTTGTTTTCTAGTAGTTCTTGTATTTGTTTTAACGACAAATGCCTATATTTTGCAGCTATTTTTCTACTAACCGGAACCTTTATCCCCAAAAATCTATCTCCCCAGCCATATTCTCCTTTTTTGGTTTTAAAAAATTTAGCCAAAGTACGACTCTGTTTTTTATCAGCTTCCGCATACATTTCCCCACACAAATCTTTTTGGTTATACTGCATTATGTATTATAACCAAAAAACCAGACAAGCTTATTTACTTTTTGCAACCATAAACTTTACAATTTTTATTTATTTATGCCTGTATTTACGTCAAAATCCTATAACAAATATCGATATTATAGTTTCCCAATATCTCCAGTCTCTCTCTTCTCCGCTCCTAACAATATTTATGCAATTTATTAGTTTTTGGGGCTATCCACCACTCGGTCTTGGGCTGGTTGCTTTGCTATTAATCTGGGCGGTTTGGCGAAAAAAGCATCATCTTAGCCTTTTCTTCATTTCGATTTTCCTGGGAGATTTTATCTCTCTGTTGACCAAATATCTGGTTCAGCGCCCTCGTCCTAGTAGCTTGTATGTAATGCAATATGCTCAGCTAAAAGATTTCAGCTTTCCTAGTTTTCATGTTGTCCACTATGTTTTACTTTTTGGTTTGGTCCTACATTTTTCCAAAAATCGTTTTTGGCGTTTGTTTTGTTTTGCCTTAATCTTTTTCGTTGGCCTATCCAGAATTTATCTAGGTGCCCACTGGTATACCGATGTTTTGGGTGGTTATCTATTTTCTTCAGCTTTTTTGGCAACTACCTTAGTCCTATCAGGACACAAACGGTGGCCAAAACCATTCGATACCAACCCCATGGTTTAAGACCATATCTACGGTTAAAATTCATAAACCAAGTTACCAAAAACATTGCAACAACAAAAGCCACTAAACTTCCTACTGCTAAGTATGGGAGCATCTCACCACCAATAAGCAGACTCTTGTTTTTATACACATCCCATATGCCAGCAGCCAAAATTGTTGGCACTGCCAATAAAAAGGAATACTTAGCACTTTCCTTTCGGCCATAGCCCAAAAGCAACATACAAACCATTACTGCTCCGGCCCTTGAAACTCCAGGAAGTATGGCAGCAGTCTGGGCAATTCCAATAATTATTGCATCAGGGTAATTCAGTCGCTTTGTAGTCTGTTCCTTTGATTCGTCAACTGACAAAAAAATTAATCCCACTACGAAAAAAACTACAATTTGCAACCAAAAGGCATCAAACAGAGTGTTTTTTATAAATCCGTGTAAAACAAAACCCATTAATGCTGTTGGTACGAAAGATAAAATTAAATTCTTCCAGATATTTTTGTTTAAAAAATCACGCCAAAATAGTACTAAAACAGCCAGTATAGCCCCACTTTGGATAAACACCTGGAATAATTTGACCATTTCAGTTTCCCCAATCCCCATTATCTTGCTTGCTAAAATCAAATGAAAAGTAGAAGAGATTGGCAAAAATTCACCGAGCCCTTCAACTATTCCAAGTACAATAGTTTGGATTAAATTCATACTCAATTATGCCACAAACATACTTACAATCTATCTCTTGCTAATTTCAAAAATTACTGTAAACTTACCAAAGTTATTAGTGTATCAAATAAATGACCACAAAATTGTTTGTCGGAAATCTAGCTTGGACAACCAAGTCAGAAGATTTACAAAATTTTTTCAGCCAAGTTGGTAACGTAGTCTCCGCTACTGTAATCACTGACCGTGCTACTGGACGCTCCAAAGGATTTGGATTTGTCGAGTTTGCAACTGAAGCAGAAGCTGCTCAGGCTAAAGAAAAACTAAACAACATGGATCTAAACGGCCGACCCATTGCTATCAGCGATGCTAGACCTCAAGAACCAAGGAATTAATTTTTTTTGTAACTCTAACCTCCCCATCTTTGGGGAGGTTTTTATTCATGCACCAACTAATTGAAGAGTCAGCCAATATTGTTTTTGATCTAGACGACACGCTTTGTTCTACTAGATATCTTTTTACCCAGGCCTTAAACGAAGCTTCCTTGCTGCTTGCAAATTTATTAAAAATCTCTCGCGATCAGGCTTTAAAACTTATAGAAGGCATTAATAATTCCTGCTTCGAAACTTATGGCGTAAATCCCAATCGCTGGCAGCATGTAATAAGTGAGCTGGTAGGGTATAACCCAAAAATTGGTGAGATATCTGAACAATTATTAAATATATTTAGCCAAATTTATACGACCCCACTAGTACTAAGACCTGATTCCTCAGCTCTTCTACTTAGCCTAAAACAAGGAAACAAACCAATCCACATAGTTACTCATGCCAACAAAGACTGGACTAATCACAAATATTCTTGGCTAGATCTAGACCAATTTTTACCTAGAAACAGAGTATATATAGTTGATGAAAATGGGCACAAAGACACACAAGCCTGGAAAAAAGCCTTCCAGTTTTTGGGCATCCAGCCGCGAAACTGTATGGTAGTGGGGGATAGTCCACGATCCGATATTCTTCCCTGTCATCAAAACGGTGTGGCCAGACTTTGCCTTTTAGTTGACCCCAATCAATGGAGTGTCCACAAAATCGATTTGCCGCCTAAGGTCCTCCAGATCCGCTCTCTTTTAGATTTACTTGACTGAGCTGCATCGGCTCAGGCTGCAAAATACTTACCCTATTCCCTTCAGTATCAACAAACGATACATACATTCCTGTTCCCGGTATATTCACTGGTTCGCCCAAAACTTTGCCGCCATTATTTGCAACTAGCTCCATTGACTCTTTAATATTGTCTACACCTATAACTACTGAGGGAAACTGTGCGGGCCAATCCTGTTTCTTGGGAAAAAAGCCACCGCCTATAGCACCTCGAGCAGAATCTTTGTACATTGCATCGTGTACTTCACTTGGTATGGCAGTTTTTACGAGCACATAATCCATCATGTCTGGCCCAAGTTTTGTCACTTTCCATCCAAAAACCTTCTCATAGAAAGCTGCCACTCTATCTTTGTCTTCATAGGGCATTTCAAAATGTACTACTGGGTTCATATTATTATATTTGTTCTAATAATAATTTTTTACAATTTATATGTCAATCATCTCGTAACCAAACTGGATTATTTTTTGTTGCCCGGCATGGATTCGAACCACAATTAGATGATTCAGAGTCATCCGTCCTACCATTAGACGACCGGGCAATGACAGCCTCTATTTTAACCTGATTTTAGGAGTTTCTCCACTCACAAACCTAAGGTATCATACAAGCATGCAACTGTTAAATGGCCACAAGGTAGTTAACCACTTATTCCCAATACTTAAAGATAAATTTGCCAATTTGCCAAAAGACAGGTCGAAAAACTTAGTTATAATCCAGATAGGGGACAATGCTGCAAGTAATAAATTCGTGGAACTAAAGATAAAAAAAGGCGAATCTTTTGGCATAAATGTTATCTTAAAAAAATATCAATCAGCTATAGATAATAGCAGTTTACAACAGGAAATTAATTTATTAAATCAAGACCAATCCATTTCTGGCCTAATGATTCAACTACCATTGCCCCCACATCTTGACTCCGAAAAACTTTTGGATTTAGTTTCACCTTCCAAAGATGTAGATGGGTTAAATATCAACAATACTAAACTGTTTCCAGCAGTAGTTGAAGCAGTACTAACTATGTGTCGGGAATACCAAATTAGTTTTGCCAATAAAAAAGTTTTAATAATTAACAATACTAAATTAGTTGGAAAACCATTGGCCAGGGTTTTAAAGAGTCAAAAAGCTGCTGTCGATATCGCTGATAAATACACTCAAAATATCAAGATCCTGTCTCAAAGTGCTGACATTTTAATTTCGGCTACCGGAGTAGCTAACTTAATTGACGATTCCTGGATAAAAGACCAGGCAATAGTCATAGATATAGGCTATCCAGGTGATGTAAATACTTCAACAATACAAAACAAGGCAAGCTTTATTAGTCCAGTCCCGGGTGGCATCGGCCCCCTAACAGTCCATTGCCTTTTCGAAAACTTCTACAAACTACTCGCATAAAAATCTTCTACCCTTTCTTTTTTTGCGTTTCGATTTTCTGAGTAAACCTTCACCTAAAATTTCAACTCTCATTCTCTCTACTCCCAGCTGTATTTTTGCCGGTACCAAAAAACAGTTATCACACCCCATCAAATGGACATCCTTCAGTTTTGAGACCGGCTGGGTCCCACAACTTCTCCCAAATGTATAATTTCAGGATATTTACGTTCACACATAAGTATAATTATAAGATAATAAACATATTTTGTCAAGAGGGTGTAAACTATTTTATGCAAATAACTTTGTACGACAGGGGATCGCCAAAAGGAAAAAAGTTGTTTACTGATCTAGATGCTGCATGCCAAAAGCTACAAATTTTTGAAGAACCAATTTATAGCCAAGACATGAAAAAAATCTATAACCAGGGATTAGCTGGAAACACTATCTTAATGATTAACCACGAAGTAGTTTTTGTTGATCGCTACCCTAACCAAAAAGAGCTCGAAAACATTCTAAGCGATTATTTATAGCTTGTGGAATTTCAGGTTTATAAATCTGGCCGTAGAGATATTCCTACTGCAGTTTTGTCGAAACTATTTTCTGAACGAGGATGCCGAAACATAGAGCCACTTGGTATTTGTTCTGATAGTCAAGATCTCGACCTAGAAAGTGTCACTGTTCGTTTTAGAAGAGACAGGGGGCAGCTTGAAGTAACTATTAAAGATGAAAATTTGGGCAGGAGTAGTTGTCTGGTTCCAATAGGAGAAGTCGGTCAAATCACTGCTGATATAATACACACAGACCCCCAAGATCTATCCTTCCAAAGAATATTTGTGGTTAGAACCGCCTAGATTTTAAACAACCTTTTGGCATTGTCATCCAATATTTTTTCCGCTTCTTCAAAAGATATACCCCAAATATCCGCAATTTTTTGATATACATATGCTACATTTTCCGGTTTGTTTTCCTCTCCGCGAAAAGGCAAGGGAGAAAGGAAAGGGGAATCAGTTTCTGCCACCAAAGCGTTTTTTGGTATTGCAGCCACTACTTCAGCTAATCCTTGTTCATAAGTAATGTTTCCATCTATCCCAAAATACCATTCTCCTAAACTCAAAATTTTTAAAATCCGTTTTTTGCCTCCTGTATAACAATGAAATACACCCCTACTGTTGCTATGTTTTGCAATTATATCTATGCATTCATCATTGTATTTGCGACTATGAATAATAAGCGGTATCTCCCATTTTTGAGCCAAACCTATCTGCAATTCAAATACTCTTTTTTGTACTTCCAAATCCGTGCAATTTATGTCCAAGCCACACTCACCAATGGCCACAATATTTTTTCTATCACTTCGCAACATTTCTTCAAGCAAATCTAGCCAATCAGAAGCTAATCTAGTTATATTTTCTGGATGTATTCCAATAGCCGCCTTAAACAAATTATTACTCTGCGCCAGCTCTAAATTTGATTTAGAGTCATTTATATCGGTGCCGGCAAGAACTACTGTCTCTAAATTTTGTAGAGATTTGCTCCACTTGGGAAGCACGTGTGCATGCGTATCAATCATTTATTCTGGGAAATAGAGGAGTTGCAACAAAAATAACTCTTCCAGTAGCCAAACGTGCATATATCTCTTGATATATTGATGGCATAAATGGTTGCAGTTGCCAGCAAGCCGAGAATAGTTCCCCCAACGCATGTCGCAAAATCTTATGTCGTTTGGGGTCTGCAGGGTCCAAGGTCCACGGTTTTTGATCATTTAAAAAAACATTTAGGGGATTTATTTTGGTCTCGTAAATCTTCCAAATTGCTTGGGGAAGACTCAGTTTAAAAATCAGTCCTTGCACTTCTGAGTCAAACTTTTGAAAACTAGATAAATCTATCTCAAGTCCTTCTGCCAGTTTGGTTAACCTAGCTACTAAATTTCCCAAATTATTGGCCAAATCAGAGTTATATATTTCTGAAAGACGCTCTTTGGTTATATCGGAATCATCATTTTCCGGAAAAGTTTTGGCAATCAAAAACCTGGCAGCATCAACTCCATATTTATCAACTATTTCAAAAGGGGCAATCACATTGCCAAGAGATTTTGACATTTTTTGACCATTAGTGTTGTAATGACTATGGGCAAACACAGCTTCTGGTGTCGGCAGTTTTGCAGCCAATAGCATTGCTGGCCAAATTACACTATGAAACCAGTTAATCCCCTTGCCTACTAAATGCATATCTGCCGGCCAAAAATCAGCCCAACTCTCTTTTATTCTTGTTGCACTATAATAGTTAATTAAAGCGTCAAACCAGACATAAATTGTTTGACTTGAATCCCAAGGTATGGGGATCCCCCAATCTACTTTTGATCTAGAAATTGAAACATCACTCTCTAAACCACGTATTTTTCCAAGCATTTCTCTTCTCTTTGTATCCGGTAAAGAAAAAGACAACTTATCAAAAAACTCTTGATTTTCACTAATTATTTTTCTCAGAGCCAGAAAATAATTTTTTTCTTCGTACCACTCTAATGTCTTGTTTTGGTGTTCAGGACATTTTCCGTCGACTAATTCATCTTGAGTCTTAAAAGCTTCACATCCCACACAATACCAACCCTTATAAGTATCTTCATATATATAACCATTATCACGTATTTTTAAAATCAAATCCTGGACTACTTTTTCATGATTTGGATCTGTTGTGCGAATGAAATAATCGTAGCTAATATTTAATTTTTTCCAGTTTTCTTCAAACTGAGGGGCAATCTGATCACAAAATTCTTTTGGTTTTAGTCCGCGCGAAGCAGCTTCTTGAGCAATTTTTTGACCATGTTCATCGGTTCCTGTCAAAAAAAGGACTTCCTTGCCTAACAATCTCGCACTTCTAGCCAGCACATCCGCTGCTACTGTGGTGCAAGCGTGTCCGATATGTGGCGTATCGTTTACATAATATATAGGAGTTGTTACAAAATACTTACTTTTCATGGAAAATTATAGCAAAAATTCTAAACCCTCATGTTACCATGTGGATGGCTCCCCAAAGGAGCTATGCCATCTTCTTCGTGTTCTTCTTTACCATTCCAGACATCCTAGATTTCAACCTAGCTGCTTTGTTTTTATGAAATACACCTCTTTTCACGCCTTTGTCGATTTTTGCATATACCTCATCTAAGCCTTCTTTCCCGGGCTTTAATTTAAAAGACTTCAGAAGCTTTCTATATTTTTCCATAAAATCCACGTTTCCAGCCCTGTTGTTTATAGCTTTACGCAAAGCTCTTTTGGTTGATGCAAGTATTGGCATAAAAGTTTTTTATTTTACCTCATAGTAATTCCTTTGGCAATACAGGATAATAAATTTGTCATGCAAGTACTAAAACAAATACAAAAAATAAGTACCAGTCGTCAGGGATCTATTCTTTTGGCTGCTTCAATTTTGGGAGCTACCTTTTTCCTTTCTGCCCTATTGGGGTTTGTCAGAAGTCGTCTACTTTATGCCCATTTCTATTCTTGTTGCGCGGCAACCCTAGATGTTTTTAATGCTGCTTTCCGTATCCCCGACATGCTATTCAGTCTACTAGTAGGTGGCGCACTAACCTCATCATTTATCCCTGTTTTTAGTTCTTTTTTACAAAAAGATAAAAAGGAAGCCCAGCAGCTTGCTAATGCGGTTTTAAGTTTTTTGCTTTTGGCTTTTAGTTTAGTCGGCATAATCGTTTTTATTTTTGCTAGGCCTATTAGCCTATGGATGGCTCACGGATTTACATCTTCCCAAATTTCTTTATTGGTGAACCTAACACGTTTGTTATTGTTTGCCCAAATCTGCTTTTTAATCAGCAATTTTATTACCGGGATTATTCAAACACATCAAGTTTTCTTGGTTCCCGCCCTAGCCCCATCTATCTATAATTTGGCAATTATTTTTGGAATTCTAGTACTTTCGCCACGGCTTGGAATTTATGGTCCAGTGCTGGGGGTTGTTTTTGGAGCGTTCTGTCATTTATTAATCCAGTTGCCAGTTGCTCTGCGTCTAGGCTTTAAATTCCATTGGAATTTTAATCGCAATACACCTGGACTTACTAAGGTGCTTACTCTTATGGCCCCTAGAAGTTTATCTCTTGGCCTAGCCGAAATCGAAAGCACTTTAGTTCTTTCTTGGGCTACCAGTTTTACTGCAGGATCCCTGTCGTTATTTAGGTTAGCTCTTCAAGTTGTTTATTTGCCAAGCCGAATTTTTGGTGTTGCTCTGGGCCAAGCATCGCTACCCGCGCTTTCTGCTAATATGGCTAAAAATGACTTGGATTCTTTTCGGCAAACTTTAGCCAAAGCCTTGCTTCAAAGCATTTTTATCGCTTCTCCAATTACCATTATTTGTTTAGTTAATCGTTTACCAATTATTCGTCTTGCTTATGGTTCACGGTCTTTTCCATGGTCTGCTACTTTGCAAACAGCCCAGACTCTGGCATTTTTGACTCCTACTATTTTTGCCCAAGCATTGATCCAAATCATTAATCGGGCCTTCTATGCTCTTCATAATACTAAATTACCACTATATGTTGCCGGTTTTTCACTTTTAGTTACGATTGTTGTAGGCACTTATACCTCGCAAAACACTAATTTACAAAATATTGGTCTGGCGCTTGCTATTAGTGCTGGAAGCTTAGTCCAGCTTTTTGGATTGAGTTTTACATTTACTCGTATCTTCAAACAGCTACCATTTAAGCATCTATTAATTGATGGATTCAAGCTGATCATTGCCAGTATTCTTATGGGCCTTACCGTTTGGTGGTCGATGAGATCGTTAGATATCTATATCCTAGATACTACAAAAACTAGCAATGTCATTTTAGTATTTATTGGAAGCTCTGCTTTTGGTGCCGCAGTCTACATAGCCATCTTAGTCTTGCTGCGCTCCGAGGAATGTTTTTGGCTATTAAGAAAGATAAAACTACATAGATTTCTACCATAAAAATACGTATACTGGATTGATGCCTGCCAAAACATCAAAGCAACCACATCTAAATTTATTACCTGACGAACACAACGCTAATTCATTTACTTCGCGTACTATTAGTTGGGCTACCGGAGTAGGTAGGGTTATTATAATTTTTACCGAACTAATCGTTGTGTGTGCTTTTTTGTCACGTTTTTATTTAGATAGAAAAAATGCAGATTTATCAGAAGTGATTAGGCAGCAACAAGCAGTCTTGGCTTCAGTTAAAGAATTTGAATCTGAATTTATTAATACCCAAAAAAGACTAGCCCTAATTAAAGATCTTAAAAACCAAAGCCCAAACTTTGGTAGCTATATAGACATTATTGCCCAAAAAGTACCCTCAGACCTAGTCTTAAAGCAATTACAAATAAGACAAGCAAATAATCAGGTAAGTGCAAATTTATTAGTCTCTGCTTATCGAGAATCAGCACTTATCAACTTTGTTCAGAACTTATCTCATGAGTCAACTGTCTCAGGTGTGGATGTTGTCAAAATTGATAAAAAACCCAAAACTACTTCTTACGAAATTGGACTAAATTTATCTTTTAATTCCAAAAAAGATGCCAAGCCAAGTAATTAATGCCAGTTTGGCAGCCAATCAAACCCAATTACAAAAATTTTTAAAACGTAGACGCGATGATGAGCGTTTTGCCAAATTATTAGAGTTTTCTGCCACACTTGGGCTAATTGCTATTTTTATAATTTTTGCCATTCGTCCTGCAGTCGTTACTATTGGATCTTTATATTCAGAAATCAAGGCCAAAGAGCAACTAAAACAAGAACTAAAACAAAAGATAAACACAATAGTTACAGCTCAACAAAATTTCGCTGCAATCCAAAGTAAATACCAAATACTCGAACAAGTTTTGCCACAGTCTCCAGAATTAACTGATGCAGGTGTCCAGTTTCGTGGCTTACTACAAACTCAGAACCTAACTCAACCAAAAACTATAAACTTCAATCTAGAATCAGCTCCTGCCTCTTTGGTTTCATCTGATAAAAATTTACAATCTGTTCAATTGAGTTTCAAAATACCCATTGCTTATCAGCAGGTTAAGCTCTTTTTAGATTCCATCTCTAATCTACAAAGACTAACCTATCAAGATGAGTTAAGCTTAACTAGTCAACTTAATAAAGACACTCAAAAAAATGATCTAACTCTTAATATGTCACCTTTTGTTTTTTATTTATCCACTCCTTCAAAATCTAACAATGGCAAATAAATTGGTCATAAGCAAATATTTGGCAGCAGTCGCAATAGGCGCCTTTGTTGCTGCCTTTTTTACAATGGTTGACAAGACGTACAGCAACATAAAATCTACTCAAGAAAAAATTTTCGAACCATATAAAACCAAAATCAATGACCCAAATCTCGATGTATCATTTTTAAACAAATTAGAATCGCAAACCCATTTTAAAACTAGCGATTTAATTTATCAGCCAGCATCAAATGCTACCACTAGTCAAACATTAACACCATGAAAAAAGAATTTCGAATACCAACAATTCTTGGTTTAGTATTTTTATCAATAACCGCTCTTTTTGGTGGTGCTCTAACTTCTCACTATACTACTAACATACGTACGCAGGCATCAGCATCATGTCTGCCAAATTCAATAAAAACCTCAAATATAACAGCAAATTCTGCCGATGTCTCTTTTGCAACTGACAAAGATTGCGATATTTCTCTTCAAGTTAATAACAATGCCTTTTTAAATACATCAACCAACTCTAAAATACATTATTTTAAGATCAATGGACTAACTGGCGGACAAACTTATCCAATATCTTTAATCATCTCCGGACAAACACAAGCAACACAATCTCAAATAACTACTACAAATTCAGTCATTGCATCTGGCGAAGGTGCCTCTTTTGCCTGGGGTAAAGTACTTAACCAAGATCAGTCACCATCTCCCAATACTCTAATATATATAACTTTGCCCAATTCACAACTATTATCAGCGCTAACAACTACACAAGGTTCTTGGAATATCCCAAATGCACTTGTAAACAGTCCGTCGCCAAGTCAAAGTACTGAATCCATACAAGTAGTTACTTCTACTGGACAGGATCTCAATCTAGACAATACCACAGACAATAATTTACCAGTTCCGGATATTATCTTGGGTCAAGACAACTTTACATTACCAAAATATTCTTCCGTCAACGGTCTTAATTTACAACAATCAAATCTTAGTTCAGGCCAAACAGGATCCGCTAGTAGCTCATTGCTAATTTCCTATCCAAGCCAGGGGGAAGTCTTGCCACCAACCATCCCAGAATTTTTTGGCAGTGGCCCTAGCTCAAGCACTCTATCCATCTCGCTTAGTGGCCCTATATCTAGCACTTCCAGTACTCAAATTAGTTCTACCGGCTCATGGCGTTGGGCTCCGTCTCAGTCGCTGATAATTGGGTCTTATGTGTTAAAAGTCCAACAAGGATCAAACACTTTATCCAGAAATTTTACCGTCAATACCACGAATTCTGGCCTAGCCTTTATAAGTACTCCATCGGCTACTTCAGCTCCAACATTGGTGCCAACAATTTTTATTCCAACACCAGAACCAACACTTGCCCCGACAGCAACACCTACCAATATTATTTCTACCCCAACTCCAAGACCTACAAAATTACCGACAACAGGTTTTGTGGGGCCAACAGGAGTCCTGATTTTAGTTGGTCTTTTATTAGCAGGAACTAGCATATTCTTGCAACATTAGAAAATAACTATTAGACTGAAACATCAATGCACTATCTAAGACAACATCTCTTGCAAGGTCTCACTTTGTTTTTTTTAGTACTATCAGTTGCTGCCGGTGTCTTTTTATTACGACAAGAGCAGGACCTGCGAAACTTTGCCCAATATGAAGGTTGCGAGTGTGCTGCTGCCTGTCCTGCAAACGGTGGTTGTTATCGTGTTAGATGCAATGGAGTAGAAACTGATATCAACGGTGGTGCTACTAACTGTCCTGCACAGGGCGTTACTTGTCCTCCAGGCAAAACTTACAATTCTTCTTTAAAAACTTGTGATGACGGCAATACTGGCTCTGGTCAAGTTACTCCAGCGCCAGATCCATCTTCTACCTATAATCCTTCAAGCCCAGTAGCCAACCCGAATGCAGCAACTTGGAATTGTAAAGTTTGTGACTGTAGTCAAGGTGGTTGGGTTAATGGCCAATGTACAAAATGTGGCCTTCCTGTTCCGTGTAGTAGCGTAAAATCTGTAACCTGCGGTCAAATTGATGCCTGTCCTCCTGGGCAGCCAGAGTCCCAATGCGGCGCTTCAAGTCAAAATTATGTGATTAACAATAATTGTGCCGGTACAAGCACCGGTGTTACCAGTATTCCAAACACTCCAATTCCAACTAAGATCACAGCTCCAACCCCCACGCCAACGAGTATTCCAAATACCCCAATACCAACCAGGATCCCAACGCCAACTTTGACTCCTACCTCTACCCCAGTCCCAACAGCTACACCTATTCCAACTTCAGTTCCCACATCTACTCCAATGCCAACATCTACCCCAACGCCCATACTAACTTCTACACCTATTCCAACTTACATACCTGAAACCACATATTTATCCTGCGGTCAGGCTGGTTGTAATCAGGCAAATATGGCATGCCGAGATGGTTTGTCTTGCGTACAAACTACCTCTGGTGTTTATCGCTGTGCTACCTCAGAAGCCAAAGATTATTGCTCTTCCCATAATTCTTCTTCTTATTGCTGTCAGCTGCCTCCCACTCCCCAAACCACTCACCTTTCTTGTGGACAAATAGGTTGTGATCAGCCTAATAAAATTTGCAAAGATGGTCTGGTCTGTATCAAAACAGACTCTGGATCTTCCCGTTGTGGCCTATCTGAGCTCCAACAATCATGTGCCAGCCATAATTCCAGTGGTTACTGTTGTTCAACTACTCCGACACCAACCCATATTCTATTACCAAAAACGGGTTTCGACCTGCCACTCAGGGGAGTTACTATTACTGGTGGCATACTTACCCTCCTAGGAGTTCTACTCATACTGTAGTACCATAAGGAATGGAAACAATTAGTGCACTGTTTGAAGCTCTGCGGCCTGCTCAATGGATAAAAAATGTCAGTCTTTTTGCTTCTGCTATGCTCACAGGGCAACTTTTACAGCTTGATATTTTTGTGAAGTCAGGTCTGGCATTTTCTGTATTCTGCTTTTTATCTTCCAGCTCTTATTTGGTCAATGATGTTTTGGATTATTCCAAAGACAAGCTTCATCCATTTAAGAAAAACAGGCCCTTAGCTCGTGGTGCAATTACTAGGTCTCAGGCTTTAGTTCTTGCCATTTTTTTGTTATTTGCCGGGCTTGTTATCTCAAGTTACATTAATTCCAGTTTCTTTTGGGTAAGTGTTTTGTTTGTTGCTCTCCAATACTCATATTCTCTAATATTTAAACGTAAGGCAATCTTTGATATTCTGGGAATCTCCTTATTTTTTATTATTCGTGCTTATGCTGGAGAAGTTGCCACTGGTTATCATCTGCCTGTTTGGATCATGTTAACCGTAATTTTTTTATCATTGTTTATTGCCAGCGGCAAACGTCGAAGTGAGTTGTTGCACAGCGGATCAGCCACGCGCTCTGCTCTTTCAGGCTATGGCACTAATCTACTAAATTTTTATACCACTATGTTTGGAGTGGGTACCCTTTTAAGCTATGCCTTGTTTACTTATTTTATCCAAGAAAAGGTTATATTTGATGGTCTACTGCACGAAGTGATTCGCATTCACTTTCCAAATTGGCTAGACCGCAAATGGTACATGATTACTCTCTTACCTATTATCATGGGCATCATGCGTTATGGGCAGATAATATTCGAAATGGAAGAGGCTGAACGTCCAGAGAAAGTATTGGCCACCGATATTCCATTAATTATGTCAATTTTTTCATGGGGAGCAATGATGTTGGCCATTATTTATGTTCTCTAAACAAGCCCTCTTTTTCCTTCTACCTATTTTGCTCTTTACCAGATATTTTGGCCTTTTTTGGGGCAACGGCTATTTCTTTCATCCTGATGAAAATAATATGGCTACTGCCTTAAATCATCTAGGGCCAAATAATTTCAATCCTGATTTTTTCGCTTATGGTCAATTTCCCCTTTACTTGGGTTATTTTTTGTTGACCTTGTTTCATCTTCCAAATACTTTTGCCAATTCAATTTATATTCTACGTTTTCTATCCGCTACTGCCTCCTGTTTTAGTTTTTTTTACTTTCTTTTAATCTACAAAAAAATATTCCCGAAACATTCACTTATTTTTCCATCCGTGCTTTTTATTTTTAGTCCAGGTCTTATTCAGTTAGCCCACTATGGAACTACTGAAAGCTTGCTAATTGCCATGATTTTGGCCCTTATTTTTTATAGCTTGGAAGAGAACTATTTCCTATCCGGTTTGTTTTTAGGCCTAGCTGTAGGTTTGAAAATAAGTAGTTTTATTTTCTTAGTTTTCCCTCTGTTTATTATTTTTAACTCCAAAAATAAATTAGTTCATTTCTTGCAGTTAATTTCCACTCTAATCACTTTCTATTTTCTTTCCTCACCATACAATCTTTTAGACTGGAAGAACTTTCTGTCTTCCATGAATTATGAAACAGCGGTAGCTACCGGAAAATTGCCAGTATTTTATACCTCCCAATTTATAAATAGCAAGCCTTACTTGTTTCAGCTACAAAAAATTTTTCCAGCCTCTTGGGGACTTTTTGTTTTTATTCTTTTTTATCCTTCTCTTTTTTATTGCTTGAAATTACTAAAGTCTTCAAAAAGCAAGTTACTATTTTTTACCTGTCTAATTTTCTTTCTTTATTTTGGTCAACTTTATGTAAAATGGTTTCGTTTCATGTCTCCTATTTTTTTCCTAGGACCACTCTTGGTCGGAGCCTTTTTATCTTCCCTGTTAAACAAAAAAGTTGCTTATTTTCTGACTTTAGCTTGCCTCTTGCCAGGCTTTGTTTTTTTCTATCGTTATTTTCAAACAGATATTCGATTGCAAGCTAGTGTTTGGATAGCCAAAAATTTACACGGCATTGCCCTTTCCGAAGATCGCAATGTTTTAAGTTTACCACTGCTTAGTCAGCCCAATCTGCAAGTAATTGATTACAACTTTTATGATCTAAATGCTCAATCTGCTGGTCAATTAGCTAGCTTAGTTTCGCAAATAAACTATATTTTTATACCCAGTAGGCGAGTCTTTGCTAACCAAAATCCTGACTCTTCTCGGTTCCTAAAAGAATACTATTCTAAGCTATTTTCTGGACAGCTCGGTTTTAAATTAATCAAAGAATTTTCTATTTACCCTGCCATATTAAATGACGAGCAAACTACTGAAGAAACCTTTACAATTTTTGATAATCCTACCATAAGAATCTATGAAAAAATTTGATAATCAAAAATTGTTGTTTCTTTTGATCTTATTCTGTGCAGCTTTTTTTCGCCTTCTCAATCTAAATTGGGATCAAGGCAATCACCTCCATCCAGACGAAAGATTTTTAACTATGGTTGGATCAAGCATGCGGCTACCAATTTCTTTTTCCGAATTTATAGACACAAACAAAAACCCTCTTAATCCTTATAATTATCCTGAGTATAAATTTTTCGTGTACGGTACTTTTCCGCTCTGGCTTACCAAATTTTTTGCTGTTATTTTTGGCTACGATAGCTATGACAAGTTTAATCTTTTGGGTCGAATCTTGTCTGCTTTTTTTGATATTTCGTCTTTGTTCTTTATCTATAAAATTGCTGAAAGAGTACGACCAAAACTAGGCTTAATAGCTTCTTTGTTTTACGCTTTTTGTATTTTACCCATCCAACTTTCTCATTTTTTTGCAGTCGATACTTTTCTTAATTTCTTTTTGCTTGGTACTTTTTATTTTCTCAATCAAAAAAAAGTTTTTTTTGCCGCCATTTTTTATTCCTTAGCATTATCCTGCAAAATTTCTGGACTAATTTTTTTGCCAGTTGCACTACTATTTTTAATAGTAAATTCCAATTTTCGACCCAAAACTATTTTTGTTAAAAGCTTTGTTTTTTTCTCTACTGTTGTGTGTTTATTTCGACTTTTTCAGCCACATTTATTTGTAAATCTTTTTACATTGAACTTAGATTTTGCACAAAGTCTTAAAACTCTATCGACCTTTAACAATCCAACTGGTTGGTTTCCTCCAGCAGTTCAATGGATTTCAAAAACTAAATTAATCTATCCAATACAAAATATTTTATTTTGGGGTCTTGGTTTTCCTTTTTCTTTGTTTCTACTATTTTCTTTAAAAAAATTACATAATAAAAAACTAACCCTAATTATGATTTTTTGGATAATCCTCTTAATTTTTTATCAGGGTATACAATTTTCGTTTACTATGCGTTATTTTTTACCCATATATCCATATTTATGTATTTTATGCGCCTTGGGATATAGTCATATAAAAATCAATCTGAAGATACTGTTTCTACTTTTTGGAATTCTGTATACTCTATCTTTTCTAAACATTTATTTACAGCCACACAGTCGTGTTCAAGCCAGCATTTGGATCAATCAAAATCTACCAAACCAATCAACGCTCAGTTATGAGTATTGGGATGATCCACTACCTCTGCCTTTGGCCAATCAAACAAAAAGCTTTGGCTCAGTAAAGTTAGCACTCTTTGAACCCGATTCTACTGCAAAATGGTCACAGATCAGTCAGACTTTAAATCAAGTAGATTATTTAGTTATGTCTTCAAATCGTCTGTGGGCCAGTATTCCCAGTGTGTCCAAGCTATATCCCCAAACTGTCAATTTTTATCACAACTTATTTGACAATCAATTATCCTTTAAGCCTATTTATCATCTATCAGTTTACCCTGGTTTTCAGCTGCCCATTAAAAACTGTATTTATTTTGGGCCATCCAACTATCCTTACTCTAAATTACAAAATAAATGGTTAGAAATAAGCGCCTGTTCTAGGCCAGGCATTTATCTTCGCGACGATACTGCTGAAGAAGCTTTTACAGTTTACGACCACCCCCAGGTCCTCATTTTTCAGCATGATTAAAGCAGTCTTCTACAGACTAACAATTGTTCTTTCTTTTGTTAAAAACTTAAAATATATTAATTTTTCTAAAAAATTAATTCTCTTAAAGGATAATACACAATTTTACTATCGAAATTTTATGGATCTTTGGACTATTACAGAAGTATATATTAATCATGATTACGAACAAATTGGCTTAAATTGGGATCAGCGATACACCGTGGTAGATATCGGAGCAGCCATAGGTGAATTTTCCATTCTGGCGGCAAAGAGTTGTAGGGAAGTTATTTCCTTTGAACCAGTTAAAGTGTCTGGAGGAATATTTTTGAAAAATATTCAGGCAAATAATTTATTAAATATTAAATTTCTACCTAATGCAGTCGGAAATATACAATTAAAGACATTGGTCAATTCAAGGAATTTTGGCAATTCCAAAACTGTTCCCTCTAAAACGCAAACAACAAAAACCTTTTTAGTTCAAGATATAGTGAATTTAACATCTGACGACAAATTGATATTAAAAATAGATTGCGAAGGGGCTGAATACGATATTATTTTGGGAACCAAGAATGAGGTTTTAAAGAAATTTTCCCAGATAGCCATGGAATGGCATGAATATAACAGTAATCAAAAACATACAAAACTAGTCAAAAAATTAACGAAAGCTGGTTTTCATGTCAAGACACATACTAATGCAGTGCACAACAACATTGGTTTTTTATATGCCTATCTTCCCTCAAAAACTGACATGTAGCTTTTTTTAAACTTTTCAAGATCAAACATTTTTCTAGCCTTATCAATATTTTGGGTGTATTTTTTTCTGTTCTTAAGTACCATTTCAATTTTATCCATTAGATCTTTAGAATCTTTTACTTTAGCTATTTCACCCATTCCTGTCTGTAAAACCGGGATCCTCACCCCAGGTAAATTACTGGCAACAACTGGTGTCCCGCACAACATCGCTTCAGCCTGTACTAGGCCAAATGTTTCTAAATTATCAATACTTGGTAAAACTAAGCAGTCAATTTTCTCATAAAAAGACACTAACTCGTGACCATTTAATGACCCCAAAAAAATTGGCTTGTTGGCTAATTTTTTCTCCAACAATTTGATCGACGCATAGGTATAATCTCCCATCATATTTTCATATGGCCCAGCCAAGATTAGTTGTCCATTTTTCATCTTACTTACTGCTTCAAACAGTATTTTTAGTCCCTTTTCCCAAGTCAATCTACCTGCAAAACCTATTTTTCTTAAATGCTGCGGCCAATTAGAAATCATTTTTTTTGCATATATCTCATCTCCAGATTCTAAAACTACAGGCGGTAGAATATAAACTATTTTATCTGCGAACAATTTTAAAAAGTAGCTACCATTTTCTGCATAGTCCTGCGTATAGGCAACTATTTTGTCAGCCCAAAAGTATGATAGCCAATGAAAAATAAAACTCGATACAAAAATCAACTTATTCTGCCAGTTTCCACTCCAGGCAAACTCACAGTGGTGAGTTAAAACTATCTTTTTTTTCATTATCTTAGCCCAAAAACAGATCAACCAGGACTCTAAATTCGGCATATGGCAGTTAACTACATCAGCTCTCTTAACCATTTGGTAACTATCCACCCACCACCAAGGCATAAATACGCCTTTTCCTATTTGAAACCAAACTTTCGATCTAAAAACATTTTCTTCACTTCCAATATTTTTGTAATCACTGGTTAAAACAGTAAATTCAAATTTGTTCCCCAAAAGCTTTACTAAATTTTCTGCATACCGTGTCAAGCCCGACACGTTTGGCTTCCAATAAGTACAACATACCAAAACTTTCTTCATCACGCTCCAGTATAATGATTTATGTCTTCTTTTAAAAGCTTATTCTTCTGGCAGCCTAAAAAAGATTATTTACGTATTTTACTTGCCAATCCTTTTGGTCACCGTTTAATTTTATTTCTCAACTATGCTCTTTGGCCATTTTTATTTTTCATATGCTGGATTCACATTTTTGAAGATGCCAATATCTTTTGGCAGATTTTAACTTCAATTATTTTTACAGAAATCATAGAAAGAATAGCCAAACATAGTTTTTTCTGGAAACGGCCACTCTACGAACGCCGTGACCACCTACCTACCGGCCTGGTCAAAAGATGGTATATCGGCGGTTCTTTTCCTTCGGGCCACATGGTCAGGGTAGCCTATTTCTTATTCTTAGTTCTGCAATATTCTATTTTTAATCCCTTTTTGTTTTTAGTTTATACCTTGCCACTGATGATTTTTAGAGTTTTAGTTGGTTTTCACTATCCAATTGATTTGCTTGGGGGGATTTTTATCGGGTTTTTGGCCTGGTTTTTTACCCATACTCTAGTTTTTCCGGACCATCTCAACTTCCTTATTCGTTCTGTTTTTGATATAGTTTTCTTTGTCAAACGCTAAACTTTATGCTGTTTCTACACGATCTAACTTTTATTTTTATTTGGTGGCTAGCTCTTTTGGTTTTTGGTTTAGTCAGCCTGCCCTTTACTAGTCTAATTTTTAACAAATTTTGGGACAAAGGCTATATTTTTTCTAAAACCATAGGTTTAGTTCTAATATCATATCTATCATTTACCACTTCAGTTTTTCATATTTTTCGATTTGATGGCCTCAGCCTTTGGTCATTATTTGGCTTATGGTTTGGTTTTAACTGGATTTTTCTAATCTCTAAAAAGCCAAAATTGACAAAAGTGATGCGCAGTCATTTACTAAAATTTTTATTTTCCGAGATCTGCTTTACCTTAATTTTAGTGCTCTGGTCATATATACGAGGTTTTCAGCCAGAAATAGAAGGATTGGAGAAATTTATGGACTGGGGATTTGTAAACAGCATTCTGCGCAGCACTTATTTTCCGCCAATTGATATATGGTTTGCCAGAGAACCAATTAATTATTATTATTTTGGCCATCTAATTTTTGCTCTACTTACAAAACTTACCAAAATCCCTTCTACTATCACTTACAATTTAGCCATAGCAACTTGTGCAGCCTTTACCTTCAGCTCAGGTTTTTCAATTGCTAGCAACTTGGTAAAAAACTTTGCTAACTCTTTTAAACAAATTTTAATAGCCGGTCTCATATCAGCCCTTTTTTTGACTTTTGGAGGCAATCTTCATCCTTTATACAAGATCACTAAATTAAGCCTGCAAAAACATAGCCTATCTGAAGGTTTGGCAAATTATTGGTATCCAGATGCTACTCGTTTTATTGGATTTGACCCAGACGTTCGAGATAAAACAATTCATGAATTTCCATCCTACAGTTTTATTGTGGCTGATCTGCATGGACACATGAATGACATAATGGTAGTTCTTTTGATGGTTGCTATACTTCTTCAATTATTTCTTCCAAAAACAGATAAAAGCAAAGTGATTTCAAATTTATGGTCTGTTAATTGGAGATTGGTAAGCATCTACGGTTTTCTACTTTCAATTGCCTATATGACCAATGCTTGGGACTTTTTTGTTTACGGACTTTTATTTGCTCTGGCGTTTTTTATTTACAATTTGAATCGTTTTTCTTTTATTGATTCTGTAGCTAATACTTGGTTAAACGGCCTTTTAGTAATTGGCTTTAAATATTTGTTTAATCTGCCTTTCTCTATACATTTTATTCCTATGGTAGCTGGCCCGACAATAGCCGATATGCATAGTCCCTTTTGGCAGCTATTTATTTTATATGGAGGCTTTTGGTTGTTGACAGTGCCAGTTCTCTTAATCCTATTGTTTTCACTAAAAAATAAACCAAGCATAAAATCATTGTCCCCAGAATCGTGGTTTTTTGTTTCATTATTTTTAATTGCGACTTTACTAATCATTATTCCGGAACTTGTTTATTTAAAGGATATTTATGTTTTTGATCATCGTCGGGCAAACACCATGTTCAAATTGGTTTATCAGGCATTTATGCTTTACAGTTTATTATCGGGTTTTGTTTTAGTAAAGCTTTCCCAAATAAAATCAATATTTTTGCGTTTACTTTTAAAGTTAATCTTTCTTTTGGTTTTCTTAATTCATCTTTCTTATCAGTATTTTGGCTTAAGAGGTTATTACGGCCTGTTTTCTGCAAAACCATATTTAGGCTTATATGGCTTTTCATTTCTAAAAAACCGCTATCCAGATAACTTTGCAGCCATCAATTGGTTGAGTCAACTACCTGGCCAACCAACTATTTTAGAAGCAGTAGGCGATAGTTATACAGACTTCGGTCACGTCAGCATTTCCACTGGCTTGCCTACAGTACAAGGGTGGGTAGTCCACGAATGGTTGTGGCGAAACGGTTATGACAAACCAGCTGCTCGTCAAACTGATGTGGCCAAAATTTACGAAAGTAAGAATAAAGAAGAGGTGTCCTCTTTGTTAAAAAAATACGGAGTTGAATATATCTTTGTTGGTGCCAAAGAGAGAGAAAAATACACAAAGCTAAACGAATCAAATTTTTGGCAGTTAAGCTACCCGGTAGCTTTTCAATCTGGCAATGTAAAGATTTACAAAGTTTTATAATATGTCAGATATTCTAAGCGGGCTTAACAAACAACAGTTGCGTGCTGTCACCCATACACCAACACCACTCCTATTATTGGCAGGCGCAGGTTCTGGCAAGACGCGTGTTTTAACCCATAGAGCCGCCTATTTTATTCAGGAAAATATCGCCAAACCAGAGAATGTTTTACTTTTGACTTTTACCAACAAGGCTGCGGGTGAAATGAAAGATCGTATGAACAATTTGATAAAAGGCAACAAACAAATACAGGCGGGCACTTTTCATTCCATTGCTAGCAAAATTCTAAGATCTGATGGTCCACACATTGGGGTACCAGTTGATTATGTAATCTACGACACCGATGATCAAGATGGCTTGATAAAAATGATTCTCAAAGAACTTGACCTGGGAACCAAAGAATTTAAAACCAGTGCAGTTCTGGCTTTTATCGAAAAGGCAAAAAACTCTCATCAAAAACCTACAGATATGAAAAAGTTTGTTCGTGGTTTTTGGGAAAATATGGCTACACAAATTTACGAAAAATATGAACAAAAAATGCAAGAATTTAAAGCTTTGGATTTTAATGATCTGTTGACAAAAACTCTAGATCTATTTTTAGAAAAGCCTGATATTTTAGAAAAATACCAAGATAAATTCAGAGCAATTTTTGTAGATGAATATCAAGACACCAATCAAATCCAGTATTTACTTACTCGGCTGATGGCCAAAAATTATAACAACATCACAGCAGTAGGCGATGCCGCCCAATCAATTTATGGATGGCGCGGAGCTGATTACAGAAATCTTATGGCATTTACCAACGACTTTCCAAATGCCCAAGTATTAAACCTGGAGGAAAACTATCGATCTACTCAAACTATTTTAGATGCAGCCAACGCTGTAATCAGTAAAAACGTATCTCATCCAGTTTTAAAACTCTACACAAAAAATTCAACCCAAAATCCAATTCAGATTTTTCAAGCGAGTAGTGAGTTATCAGAATCAGTTTATGTTGCCAAAACAATCGACTTTCTCCATAAGAATATTTTTGTTGCCTACAAAGATATTGCCGTTTTGTATCGGACTAATGCCCAATCGAGAACCATAGAAGAAGCTTTTTTAAAGTGGTCAATACCCTATGTCTTAATCGGTGGTATTCGTTTTTATGAACGGGCAGAAATTAAAGATTTAGTTGCCCTCTTGCGTTTTTTAAAAAACAACCAAGATGCAGTTTCTGAGGATCGAACTGACAAAGCTTTGGGCAAGAGAAAGAAGGCTGATTATCTTAATTTTATTAGTGCCTATAATTATTCAGAAAAAAATACAACTGAAATACTTCAAGATGTATTAAACCAGACCCTTTATTTGACTCGTTTTGACAAGACCGACGAAGAAGATGTTAAACGTTTGGAAAATATCCAAGAGTTACAATCAGTTGCTACTACCCATCCCAAGCTAGACGATTTTTTGGAAAATATTGCCCTAGTCCAGCAAGAATATTCAATGCAGGAAAAAAATAAAAAAGATGAAGCTAAAACTGGAGTTAGGCTTATGACTTTTCATGCCAGCAAAGGATTGGAGTTTCAATCTGTTTTTCTAATTGGTTTTGAAGAAGGGATCTTACCCCATTCTAATTCAATGTTGGATGAGAATTCAATTGAGGAAGAGAGGAGGCTTGCATATGTTGGTATTACCAGGGCCAAAGAATATTTATATATTACTTATGCCACTCAACGTCTCTATTTTGGAAAAAGTAGTTTAAATGAGCCAAGTCGATTTCTGCTTGATATTCCAAAACATTTGATAAGACAAGAGCAGGATAGTATCCTAAGAGATTTTCTGCCTCAAAAAAATAATAAAAATAATGATGATTTGTATTATGACCCAGATATTTACTAGAATTGATCCAACCCAATTTCTGCGTCATAATACTCTATGATAACTAGAATCCTATTCGATACAGAAAAAGAAGCTTACGATAATGTGATTAGCCACCCTGTACAATCCTGGACTTGGGGAGATTTTGAGAAAGCTCAGGGGCACGAAGTAGTTCGTTTTGGTCAATTCGAAAACGATAAAATGATAGGTGGTTATACAGTGGTTTTTCACCATCTTCCTAAATTTGGCTATACAATCGGAAAATGCCTCCGAGGACCGACTATTAATCAGGATATGGTACTAAATGTAAAGAAAATTGCCCATGAAAAAAAAGCTATTTTTGTGAAATTTGAACCCGATATTCCAGAATTTTATTTCAAAAACGGCACTGATAAATATTCTTACCATGCCGAAATCGATACATCACAAGTTGTTGTTTCACCAAAGTCTATGTTTTTACCTTTTAGCTTTATTCTAGACATTTCCAAAACAGAAGAAGAACTTTTACAGTCAATGCACCCAAAAACTCGCTACAACATAAAAGTAGCCAATCGACACGGAGTAGATATAAAAGAAGAAAGCAATTTATTGGGACTGAAAACATATCTAAAACTCCAACAAATAACTACTTCCCGGCAGGGTTTTTATCTGCACACGCCTCAATATTTTCAAGCACTTTGGGATACTATTGGCCACACAAAAACCATGAAAATTCTAAACGCTTATTACCAGGGAAAACCAATTTCATCGGTAATTGCTATGGTTATTAAAAATAAATTATTTTATGTTTATGCCGCTAGTTCAAATGAGTCCAGAGAAGTTATGGCCCCAACTTTAGCCATGTGGGAAACCATTCGTCTTGGAAAGTCACTTGGCTGTACTAGCTTTGATATGTGGGGAAGCTTAGGTCCAGATGCCAAAGAATATGATCCTCAATTCGGCTTTCATCGTTTCAAACAGGGTTTTGGAGGTATCCTTACTCAATTTGTAGGTAGTTACGACCTAATAGTTTATCCCAATTTTTACAAAATTTTTAATCAATTAGATAAAATGCGTTGGAAATTATTGCGTCTAAAAGCCAAATTTCGTTCTAACTAAGTTACAATATCAATCATGGACGGTAATCCAATTCTTACAAAAAGCGATCTCAAAAAAACTGCCCACTTGGCACGGCTCAATCTAACAGATGAGGAAATTGATCTATATTTATCTCAGATTTCAGCAATTTTTAATTATCTTGAAATTATAAAAAAAATAGATATACAGGAACAGGGAAAAAATCTTCAGCCAATAAATAACAATGACTTTAGAGAAGATATTGTTTCCCCTGGTTTATCAAAAGCAGATCTCCTAAGCAGTGCCAATACTGACGGTAATTATATTATTGCTCCCCAAACTGTCCACAAAGAATGAAATTAGACATATCTTCTCTCCAAGCTGATTTCCGATCAAAGAAATATTCTGTTTTTGAATTTGTAGAAAAACAACTTAGTAAAATTCAAACCCAAAATCAAAAGTTAAATGCCATTTTAACAGTCACCAACGATTTTGCCTTAAATAAAGCCAAAGAAGCAGACATAAATTTTTCAAACGGACAAATACGGCCTCTTGAAGGCATTACCCTAGCAGTCAAAGATATTTTTCTAACACAAGGTATTCGCACCACTTCAGGTTCCAAAGTTTTAGAAAATTATATCCCACAATATTCATCTACGGTTTACCAACGACTAGAAAATGCCGGAGCAATTTTGGTTGGCAAGACTAATACAGACACTTTTGCTTTTGGTGCTAGCACTGAAAATTCTGGCTATGGACCAACGCGTAACCCCTGGGATCTAAATCTAATTCCTGGTGGAAGCTCTGGAGGCTCAGCCGCCGCCCAGGCTGCCGGTTTATGTGTGGTCTCTACAGGTACCGATACTGGAGGCAGTATTCGTCAGCCGAGTTCTATGTGTTCTGTTTCAGGTATCAAGCCAACTTACGGGAGAAACTCACGTTATGGAATTACTGCTATGGCCAGTTCTTTTGACTGTCCTGGTTTTTTTGCCAACAATGTTGCTGATCTTGCCACTCTTCTTCAGATTACTGCCAATTGGGATCCACACGATGCCACCTCAAGCAAAAAACCGGTACCAAACTATCCACAACTTTTGAATCAATTGGACTTAAAAACCCTAACAATTGGCTTACCAAAAGAGTATTTTGGACCAGGACTTGACTCAGAAGTAAAAGAGACAATTCAAAAAGCTATTTCTGAACTTGAAAAATCTGGGGTCAAATTTAAAGAAGTCAGTCTTCCTAAAACTAATTTGGGAATTGCCGTCTATTACATTTTAGTTCCTTGTGAAATTTCTTCAAATATGGCCCGTTACGACGGTCTTCGTTTTGGATCTAGAAGCCAAGATATGAAAGATCTGCTTGAATATTATTTAAAAACGCGTGGCCAGTTTATGGAACCAGAAATGAAACGACGGATTATTATCGGAACTTATTGTTTATCTGCAGGTTATTATGATGCCTATTACCACCGCGCCAGTCAAGTTAGACAACTAATCCGCCAGGAGTTTGCGGAAGTTTTTGAAAAAGTAGATCTACTTTTAACTCCAGCTTCTCCAACTCCAGCTTGGCCAATTGGCCAAAAAAACAATGACCCATTGGCTATGTATATGGCCGATGTCTATACTGTTTGCGCCAATGTAGCTCAAATTCCTGGTTTAGTAATTCCCTCAGGTTTCACCTCAAAAAATTTACCAGTTGGCTTACAACTTTTGGGTCCTCATTTTTCCGAAGACAAATTATTTAGCTTGGGCCACCAATTTCAACAGTTAACCAACCATCATCAAAAGGAGCCAATACTATGAAAATTAAACCCATAGTTGGCTTAGAAATTCATATTCAAATCAAAACAAAAACCAAGGCTTTTTGTTCTTGTTCAACCAATTATTTTCAAGCGGAAGCAAATACGCATGTCTGTCCTGTTTGTTTTGGTCTCCCAGGTGCCCTTCCAGTTCCTAATCAAGAGTTGATAAATAGAGCGATATTATTAGGGCTAGCTCTAGACCCTAATCATAATGGTCAAAATTTAGCCATGCTTTCACAGTTTGACCGTAAAAACTATTTTTATCCGGATCTACCAAAAGGTTATCAGATTTCACAATATTACAAGCCAATAATTACAGCCGGTGAAATAAAAATTTCTAAAAAAACAATCCACATTGCCGAAGCCCATATTGAGGAGGATGCTGCTAAATCTATTCACGAAACTGGTCAAACTCTAATCGATTACAACAAATCTGGCATGCCTCTATTCGAGATTGTTAGTAAACCAGAAATGGACTCGGGTGAGGAAGCTGAAGAATATGCAAAAAACATACAGCAATTAATACGCTATTTAGAAATATCTGATGCCGATATTGAAAAAGGTTCTATGCGCGTGGAGCCTACCGTAAATTTACAAATAACAACTGATGATAGCCAAACAGTCTACACGCCTCTAGTAGAAATAAAAAATATCGCTTCTTTGAAGTTTGCCAAAGCTGCCATAGAGTATGAAATCAAACGACAAGAAAATGATTGGCGCCAAACTGGAATCACCAAGTCATCTTCCAATAAAACTACTCGTGGTTGGGATAGCCAAAAAAATCAAACATATTTGCAGCGTGACAAAGAAGGCGCTGCCGATTACCGTTATTTTCCAGAGCCAGATATACCACCCATAGTCCTAACTAATGAATTAATCGAATTTCAAAAAAGTAAACTCCCAGAACTGCCGGAGGCCAAAATAAATCGCTATCTGTCCTATTCCCTTAGCCCAGTAGACGCCAAAATTTTAGCTGAAGACAAAGGCTTTGCCAACAAATTTGATGCCATTTTAGGCAACTCACCCGATCCTGATTTTGCCAAGTTCGTGGCCAATCGCTTTTTGGGCAGTGCCAAACCAGTTATCGAAGCTAGTATGAATTTGCCAAACGCTCAATTATTTAGGGATGGCTACCAGGCCGTAATTTCCAAACAAGCTAGTGCCAATGCTATCAACGAAGCTATCTTGCAATCCTTGAAAACCGGGCAACCACTATCTTATGTTAGCCAAAGTACCGACATAGAAGGAATTCAGCAAATTGTTAAGCAGATACTTGGCCAAAACCCCAAAGCCATTGCCGACTACCAAAAAAATCCAAACTCTATTGGTTTTCTAATGGGCCAAGTAATCAAGGCTAGCAATGGTCAAGCCAATCCCCAAATAGCTAAACAACTTCTAGAGCAAGAACTTAACCAGTAAACTCTCCTACATCCAAATAATCAATACCAGCTCCTTTTGCAGCCCGAAAATCATTATCCCAATCATTTCCAATCATTACATAGTTATTCAATGGTGAAACTTTATCCCAAATAATTGCTTCAAAAGCAAGGGCGTTTGGTTTTATTAACTCCATTTGGTCTCTGGTAATTATTTTTTCAAACTTATTTCCAATATCTAATTTTTCAAGTTGTAGCTTTAAGAAATCAAAACCGTTATTTGACCATAAATATTTTTTTTGCGGCGATTTTTTTATCAACTCTACAACTTTTTCATTTGGTTTCAAACCAGTGGCATTAAATTCAAATTGATCGCAAAAATTCTGCCATTTCAGTCTTAAGTCTGTATGGGCATATTTTGTCAAAAAATAGTTTTGCCAGTTTTCCACTTCACAATCTGACTGCAATTCAAAATTAGGTTCGTACTCTCTAAACAAAGCCAAAACTCTACTACACCATGGCTGCCAATTTATTTCTATTTTGGCTATCGTTTCGTCAAAATCAAAAATTAAAAAATCATAATTATCTAACATTTCAAATTATATCGGTTAATCCTCTACAATTGCATATGGACTTAGAACAAAATTACAAAAAAGAATACGCTAAGCTAAACCCAGAGCAGCAGCAAGCTGTAGAAGCGATCGAAGGTCCAGTTATTGTTCTAGCTGGTGCTGGAACCGGAAAAACACAAACTATTTCCCTAAGAATTGCCAATATATTGCTCAAAACTCAGGTTAATCCAAGCTCTATTTTAGCTCTGACTTTTACTGAATCTGGAGTTCTAGCCATGCAAAAACGTTTGCTTTCTATTCTTGGACCAACTGCCTATCAGGTCAAAATTCACACCTTTCATTCTTACTGCAATGAACTGGTTCTAAACTCTCCTGAAGAGTTTTCTCTATCACCCTCTGCTCAGCCTATAACCGATTTAGAACGAGGTCAAGTTTTAAAATGGTGTATTGATTCACTGCCGCCATTATCACCCCTGCGGCCTTGGGGGGATACTTATTTTTATCAAACAGAAATCTCTTCTCAAATCCAAACACTTAAACGGGAGGGTTTTTCGCCAGCCACCTTTTCTCAATTGCTCACAGAGAATTGCCAGTCCCTAAAACGTCTACAACCACTTTACGATTTTCTAAAAAAAATACGGGCCACCGACAAATCTAGATCAGATATTTTAAGTAACTGGCAGAGTTTATCTCCTGGAAATGATCCATTTTATCGGGAAATTAATAATCAATTTATACTGGAAAAAAATGGCTATTTTACCAAAACTTCTGATTTAAAATCTGCTTTAATTTCAATTTTCGATGACCTGTCTAGTCAACTTCCCAAACTAGAAAATTTGGCTTCTGTTTACCAAATCTACCAGCAAAAACTCGGCGATTTAAATCGTTATGATTACGACGACATGCTACTTTTAGTTCTGCAAAAATTCAACTCGGATCCGTATTTTTTATCCAAGCAGCAGGAACAAAATCAATATATTTTAGTGGACGAATATCAAGACACCAATACTGCCCAGAACCAAATACTTTATGCCCTGGGTAGCTACGATAGTACACCCAACCTCTTTGTCGTTGGTGATGACGACCAATCAATTTTTCGTTTTCAGGGAGCCAGCCTGGAAAATATATATTCTTTTTACCAGCGTTTTAAAAGCCATGTTCGCCTAATTACTTTGCATCATAATTATCGTAGTCAACCGCATGTTTTAACTCACGCCAACCACTTAATTAGTCAAAATCGTAACCGTCTTACCACCTGGCTACCAGATCTAGACAAGACCCCTACTCCCAAATCTGCACATCCTGCCAAACCAATATTTCTAACCGAAGCTATTAATCCAAGCGACGAACTATACATTCTTTCCCAAAGTATTAAAATCCTTATTCAGCAGCAAACCAAACCAGAGGAAATAGTTGTTTTAGTTAAGACCAACCAACAGGCTGCTCAGGTGGGAGATTATTTATCTAGCCAGCAAATTGCCTATTTTCAGGAGAATAACCAAGATATTTTTACTCAAAATTATATCCTCAGATTCTTGCAAGTCCTAGAAACTTGCACCAATCCAAGTCAAGAAAATTTAGCCAAATTATATGCTATAAAATTACCAGCCAAAGAACTCTTTGCCTATACCACTTCTCAAAAGACTAGCCCACACTTGCGTTTACTAAATCGCTTAGTCGCTCGCTCTCAAAAAGATATTAATAGATTAAATCCTCATCAAGCTTTTTTAAACATCTTGCGTCGGTTTAAATTTTTACCCCAAAATTACACTAATTTATTTGCTCTAAATGCTCTTTCTCAGCAGTTTTACCAGCAAACCAATCAAGATTTAAATTTTGCACAAATATTGCAAATTTTCTCTTGGCAAAAAATACAAAAACTACCCTTATCATTTTTTATACCCGAAGAATTCAAGCAAAACAAAGTTCGAGTAATGACTGTTCACAAGGCCAAAGGCTTGGAATTTGAACACGTTTTTTTGCCGTTTCTCAACGATAAAATTTGGGGCAATACAAGTAGTAGAAATAAAATTAAATTGCCTCCAGGTATTATTTCTGGTAGTGCCTCTTTGCTCAATCAGGCAAACGCAAACGAGGATGAGCGTCGCTTATTTTATGTAGCCATCACTAGAGCCAAAATACAACTATATCTTAGTTATTCCAAATTTAATGACAACAATAAAGAAAGTCTACCCAGTCTTTTTTTAACCAACCTAGACGAAAATTTAATCCAAAAAAATCCTAATCAAGCCCCGGACCCGGTTCAGGCAGTCCGCTCCTATTTTTTACAACCATTATCTAAATACCACAAAAATACACATTTTTTTAAATATCTAAAAGAATATCTAAAAAATAATTACATATTAACTGCCTCTGATCTAAATAATTATTTACTTTGTCCTCATTGTTTTTACTACCAAAAAATTCTTTCCCTGCCACTACCAAAAAACAAACATTTATTTTACGGTACAGCTATTCATACCGCTCTTACTCAATATTATCGTCAAAAATTTAGTCAAAATGACTTGATCAATATTTTCAAACAGAATTTACCCAATCAAGCTTTTGCCAATATAAACGATTACGAAGAGGCACTGCAAAAAGGTGTACAAACCCTTTCTCTTTATTATCCAACTCTCCAAACTGAACACTATCAAAAAATATTGCTAGAGCGAAATTTTAAAAAAGAACATCTTTTAATAAATAACGTCCCCGTTACAGGCAAAATCGACAAGCTAAAATACACAGATACAGGGCTCATTTTGTCTGATTTTAAAACTGGTAAACCAGGTAATTATGCCCGTTTCCCGGAATACGAACGGCAATTACTTTTCTACTATTTGCTATGTGAGCAAAGCACTTTTTTTCAGCCAAAACCAAATCAATTAGCTATTGAATATTTGACTCCAAATAATCAGAGTCAGTTCGAAACCAAATTCTTTGATATTGATAGAGACAAGTTAAGCCAATTAAAAGAACAGATCCAGACCGTTTATCAACAGATTTTAAATCTCGATTTCCAAACCAAAGGTCTCAATTGCCCCGACTCAAACAATTTGCATGTCCTCAGGCAAGATTAAAGACTATGCTTACTCAGTGTCTCTGTTGATTACTTTACGTCGCTTGTGCCAATTTGCTTCTTCTAATAATATTGCTAAGCTGGTTAGAGATACTCCAGTATGTACTGCAATTTCCTCAGCTTTAGAATTATCTAAACATGAATTGGCTTCACCAGATTTGCCAGCGGTTATCTCATTGAGAGTACAGTCAACTACCTCATAAAGTTTTTTGGCTGCAAGAGAAGCACCTGCAGTTGTTACGACGATAAGACCAGCAGCAGCCAATCTTTCAAATTTAGACATATATGAATAATTATAACATCTTCTTTAAAGAAAAGTTATGACTTTTGCCACAAAACCCATGGACTTGCTTTTTACTAATCTGCTAAGCTAAATCATGCTTTTATATTTGCTTCTTGGTCTACTGGTCGGCTGTTTATTGGCCAGCGCTACTATTTTTTTTCTCAGCAAACGCAGTCAGCCAGACTCACAAAAAACTGCTGATCTGTTCTTCTCCAAATTTTACGAAAAATTTCCAGAAATTCTAAATCAAGCTAACCAATCTTTAATTTCTACCGCAAACCAAAAACTAGCCGCCGAAAAACAGGATATTGCAACTGATTTGGGCAATAAAAAACAAGCCATCGAAACTCTGGTGTCCGAAATAAGAAAACAACTGGAAGACAATAATAAAAAAATTGAACAAGCAGAACAGGGGAGGATCGGCAGTTTTGAAAGTCTAAAAACTCAATTGTCTCAGCAAGCCCAACTCACCCAGCAGTTATCAGTAACTACTGAAGGCCTTAAAAAGATTCTAAACAATAACCAACTTAGAGGACAGTTTGGTGAGCAAATTGCCGAAGATTTACTAAAAATGGCTGGATTTGTTGGTGGCACTGACTATCAAAAGCAGCTAGAAGGAGCTACCTCTCGCCCTGACTTTACCATTTTTATGCCCGACGGGAGCCATTTAAATGTTGATTCTAAATTTCCCTACGCCAATTTAGTTAAAATGGCCGAAACCGAAGACAAAGAAAGCAAAGAAAATTTCAAAAGAGCCTTCCTGCAAGATATTAAAAACAAAATCAAAGAAGTTACCACCAGAGACTATATTGATCCTTCAACCAAAACTGTCGATTTTGTTTTACTATTTATCCCCAATGAAATGATCTTTAGTTTTATATACGAAAATTTTCCAGAATTGTGGCAAGAGGCCTTGGTCAAAAAGGTTGTCATGGCTGGACCTTTTAGCTTTACTGCACTTTTGCGCCTAATTCGTCAAAGCTACGATAGTTTCAAACTCCAATCAAATCTTCAGGAGGTTCTCACTCAAATTCAATCTTTCCAAAACGAATTTGCCAAATATAATCAAGAGTTTGAAAAAATAGGGGACAAGATCGAAGCCGTCGCCAAGCAATACGAGGCGGTAAATTCTACCAGAACTCGTCAATTAGTCCGAACCATGGACAAAATCAAACTAACTCCTAAAGAGCCAGAACTACTCACTTGACATCTATTAGCAGTCTGTGTATTATTCTGCTAATATGCCTGATATAACCCAACGACAAGTACAAATTTTAAAATGTATTGTAGAAGAATTTATCGAAACTGCCGAACCTGTTGGTTCAGAAAAACTTGAGCACAAGTTTACACTTGGCTGTTCTTCGGCAACTATTCGTAATGAAATGAGTGAATTAACTCGCCAGGGATTTTTAAAAAAGTCACATCTTAGTTCTGGTCGCATGCCGACTTCTATGGGACTTAAGTATTATGTTAGAAACTTGATGACCCCCAAAACTCTATCAATTTCCGAAGAGATTGGTACTAAAGAAAAAATGTGGGATTATCGCAACGAGTTTGAAAAGCTTTTAACAGAAGCCACACGTGAACTTGCCCGTCAAACTCGATCCATGGCCATTTCTACTACTGAACAAGGTGCCATTAGTTATTCTGGTGCCTCAAATTTATTAGAGCAACCAGAATTTTTTGACATCGATGTTACTAGAACCATTCTTTCTCTTCTGGACAACCAGCAATATTGGTTTGATCTAATTCAAAGAACTCTAAATGTCGCCAATGAAGTTTATGGTAGCGAACAGCTTGTTCATTTACTGATTGGAGAAGAGCTTGGTATGCAACATTTAGAACCATGTAGCTTCATCTATCAACGGTATAGTGCTGGTCCACATCGAGGTGTTATTGGTATTGTTGGTCCTGCTCGCTCCCGCTATCCGCAAGTAGTTCCCTTAGTTGATTATTTTGCCAATTTAATTACTCAAATTACCCACTAATTATGTCCAATCTTAAAATCAAAACCAAACCACTTCAACCTCAAAACCAAACCCCGCCTGCCCTTGAAACCTTACATACTCAAATTCATGATCTACAGGATAAATTGGCCCGATCTCTGGCTGATTATGCTAATCTGGAAAAACGGATAGAAGCCCAGCGCCAAATGCTTATCACCCTAGCCACAGCTAGTATGCTCAATAAAATTCTGCCAGTTTTAGATGATCTGAATTTAGCCAATCAACATTTATCTGATCCTGGTTTGCAGATTGCTCTAGACAAATTAAGGCAGGTTCTAAAATCTGAAGGAATCGAAGAAATTAACCCCCAGGATCAAGTTTACGATGAGTCCACTATGTCCTGCATTGGTACCCAGCCTGGACCTGAAAACCAGGTTTTAGTAGTCCACAAAATAGGTTATAAATTACACGACGAAATTTTGCGTCCTGCAGAAGTTGTCGTGGGAAAAGTTAATTAATTAATAAAAAATATATGCCAAACAAAATCATCGGTATCGATTTAGGTACCACCAACTCTTGTGTTGCTTTTATGGAGGGTGGACAGGCTAAGGTAGTAGTAACTTCCGAAGGCCGCAACACTATTCCATCTATTGTTAACCCACTAAAAAAATTGGTCGGAGATTTGGCCAAACGCCAAATGGTTTTAGACCCCAAAAGCACTATTTTTAGCATCAAACGACTCATGGGTCGACGCTACGATGATCCAGAAGTTGAAAAAACCAAAAAAATTGCCCCCTATAAAATAGTTGCTGGCAAAGACAACATGGCTTGTGTAGAAATCGATGGTAAAGTTTATACTCCCCAAGAAATTTCGGCTAAGATTTTACAAAAATGTAAAACTGACGCTGAAAAATTTATCGGTGACAAAATTACTGATGCCGTAATTACTGTACCTGCTTATTTTGACGATAGTCAACGTCAGGCTACCAAACAGGCAGGAGAAATTTCTGGCCTGAATGTATTAAGAATTGTTAATGAGCCAACCGCTGCTGCCCTAGCCTATGGTTTGGATAAAAAGAAAAAAGGAACCATTGCTGTTTACGACTTGGGAGGTGGCACTTTTGATATTTCTATTCTAGAAATTGGCGACGGAGTTTTTGAAGTCAAAGCCACAAACGGAGATACCTTTTTGGGAGGGGATGATTTTGATCACCGTATTGCTGAATGGTTGTTAACCGATTTCGAAAAACAGAATGGAGTTGATTTGTCCAAAGATCCACAAGCTCTACAGCGCGTTCGCGAGGCTGCAGAAAAAGCCAAAATTGAACTCAGTAATTCAGTAGAAACCGAAATCAATCTACCATTTATTACTCAAAAAGACGGACAAGCCCTACACTTAACCGTCAAATTTACCAGAACTCAACTCGAGAAGCTAGTTGACGACCTGGTTCAAAAATCGTTAAAACCAGTCGAACAGTGTTTAAAAGATGCCAAAGTCAGTAAATCAGAGATTACCGATATTGTTATGGTCGGGGGCATGACACGTATGCCTTTAGTTCAGCAAACTGTTAAGAACTTTTTTGGCAAAGATCTAAATAGCACCGTTAACCCCGACGAAGTAGTAGCTATTGGTGCTGCTGTTCAAGGTGGTGTCTTGGCTGGTGATGTTAAGGATGTTGTCCTTCTGGATGTAACTCCGCTAACATTAGGCATTGAAACAGCAGGTGGAGTCAGGACCCCTCTGATTGAAAAAAACACCACTGTGCCAACCAAAAAGTCACAAGTATTTTCCACTTATAGTGACAACCAAACCCAGGTAGAAATCAATGTACTTCAGGGTGAGCGGCCAATGGCTGCAGACAACAAATCACTTGGTCGTTTTGTTCTTGATGGTATACCTCCAGCACCTCGTGGTATGCCCCAAATTGAAGTTACTTTTGATATCGATAGCAACGGCATACTTTCAGTCTCAGCCAAAGACAAAGCTACCAACAAAGAGCAAAAAATTACTATCCAAAACGCCACTAACCTAAGTAAAGAGGAGGTAGAAAAAATGAAAGCTGAAGCCGACTTGCATGCCAAAGAAGATGAAGCCAAAAGGCTAATAGTTGAGTCCAGAAATCAGCTTGACGCAACCATCTTTAGTGGCGAAAAGACCCTCAAAGATTATGGCGACAAGGCTAAAGCCGAGGACAAGGCTAAGCTAGAAGAGGAAATTAAAAAAGCCAAAGAAGTACACGCCAAAACTGATTTGAAAAAAGAGGACTATGACAAGGCTTCTAATGATCTAAGCCAGATCTTGCAAACTATTGGTTCAGCTATGTACCAACAGTCTGAAGCAGGTAAAAAGCCAGAAGGCGAAACTCCGAGGTCCGAAGAAAACAAATCCGACAAAAATGACGTTCAGGAAGGGGAGGTTGTTAACTAACAAATCCAGAGACGCGCACCCGCGCGTCTCTTAAAATAAATTATGAAAAACAAAAATCTTGAATTTCAAATCCAACAGCTCAGGCTAGATGTAATTATTCATTTTCTAAATTCTATAGCCGTATTTCCTTTCGCGATAGGTCTATTAACTATTTGGGGATACTTTAGTAGCATTTGGTTAATTAGAAATCCGCAGACACATATTCCAAGTTTCGATATAAATATGGTGATAACCATCATGGCCACTGCTTATACTTTGTACTGTTGGGTTGGCAATTTCTTTCGTCTCAGAAAAATTAAAAAACTAGAAAAACAACTTTAATTTATTATGTCCAAGCGCGATTATTACGAAATTTTAGGCATAGGCAAAACATCATCTGCTGATGAAATCAAATCAGCCTATCGCAAACTAGCCCTAAAATATCACCCAGATCGCAACAAAGAAGCGGGAGCTGAAGAACATTTTAAAGAAATCAACGAAGCCTACGAAATTCTTTCCGACTCTCAAAAAAAGCAGGCTTATGACCAATTTGGACACGCAGCTTTTGATGGGGCTTCCGGTGGTTTTGGTGGACATACTTATACCAACCAGCAGGGGCCATTTACTTATTCTTGGTCAAGCGGCGGCGAAAATCCATTTGGTGCAGATTTCGATTTTGGCGGTTTTAGCAATCCTTTTGATATTTTTGAACAATTTTTTGGTGGTGGTTTTTCTGGTTCATCTAGTCGCAGCTTACCTCGCTACAAAATCCAAATTAGCTTTATGGATGCCGCCAGGGGTGTAGAAAAAGAAGTTAATTTAGATGGAAAGAAACGACAAATAAAAATTCCAGCAGGTATCTCTGACGGGCAACAAATTCGTTTTGAAGATTTTATTTTATACATCGATGTTTTACCAGACAAAATCTTCCAACGAGATGGCAATGATTTGTATATAAACCATGAAATAACCATAAAACAAGCCATTTTAGGTGACACTATCGAAGTTCCTACTCTAAGCAAGCCACTAAAACTAAAAGTCAAAGCCGGCACTCAACCAAATACTATGGTTCGAGTCAGGGGTGAAGGTATCCCAGATGTGCGCTCCAAGCGCAAAGGGGATATGTATATTCGTCTATTGGTTACTATCCCAACTTCTATTTCTCGTGAAACCAAATCGGCTCTCGAAAAGCTAGATATATAATTCAAAATGGACACAACTAATTCGGAAATAAAACAAATTGTCTAGGAGTTGTCCTAAATTCCCAAGGCCAAGTGCTAATAGTTTTACGTAGTAAACAGGAATCGGGGAGTGATGGGTCTACATTAACTTGGGTCTATCCGGGCGGTAGTGCCAAACACCGAGAGCCCCTGGTCGAAGCAGTCATTCGAGAAGTAGCTGAAGAAAGCGGCTGCACAGTCACTGTAGAAAAACTTATAGTCAGTAAACAACATCCGCAGTTTGCCGTACAGATAAGCTATTTTAAATGCCAATATCAAGGTGGTGAGATAAATATTCAGGATCCAGAAATTAGTGAAGCTAGATGGATTTTGCCGTCACAAATACCTAATTACTTTACTACTAACATTGACTAAACTGTAGCCAAAGAAATAGGCATTTACAAATCCTAAAATAGAACTATAATATAAACATATGACAAATAAATATGACCGAGCCTTACAAGGATCACAGCAAATTTTTAACACCATCTGCGATCCTAATCTTCCTAAGTCAATGCGACCTAAAAATGCCAGAGCTCTTAAAGAAGGTTTTACAATACTATGGCGACAACAGGGCATAGACTTAAGCCAAGTTCCACATACGTCAAAGAGACAAGGTGTAGCCGGCGATATGCAGGTCTTAGCCGACATCTGCCCCACAAACGTTTTTGACAGGCTTCTAGCCCATATCATCCCTTCTGATAAACCAAATGCCTCTCCCGATTCAGTGCTCTTAGATCTTTTACTTAGTACAGCCGAATTAGCAGCTAGTCAAATTAAACCTGACGAATATGCAAGAAGATTCAATCTTGTCTTTGCTGCCAGTGCGCAGGAATCAGACTTGTATAACTCGGTGCGTTTGGGTAGGGCATTCCAGAACATTCGTCGTGATCCACAACTTACAGCAGATGTAGAAAGAGTAAGTATCTTACCAAGAATAATAGCTGATCAGGAAGGTTAATAAATTCGCGAAATTAACTTATATAAACATATGACAGGAAAACTAGAACAATTTGTTGAAAAACCAGAAGCAAGAGTGGAACATGATAGAGTAGGTTTTATCAATGCTTTTTTTCGTGACTTAGTTGATCCTAACGCTGTGGCCACATTAACCACAGAAAGGACAGAAGAGCTCAAAGGATATCTTAGAATTGAGCTGGCTGCAGCTGGCATTGATTTTGAAAAACTCCAACAACCAGACAATCAACAAAGATTAAAAGCTGGCCAACTTCGAGTTTTGACCAAAGATAGAACAGATAAGAGTGGAGCCTATTTGGATCGCGGCCCGGCTTTGGCCATTGCTATGGATGACGAATGGCAGCCAGAGATAAGCATTCGCCAGTTGCCTCGTTGCCTAGCTCTCCGTGCTTGGGCTCAATCTGTCAGTGTAGATAATCCAAAGCTCAAAGATACTGGTGAACATACACGTCGTCGTGGGGCCGAAAACCAAATAGCCGATATTATAGCCTTTGCTGCCGGAGCAATTTCAGCTGAAAAATTTTTGAGCAAAACTAAGAAAAGAATTGGACGACATTACGAGTCAGAATTACTGAAAGAATTTGGTTCTAAAATAAGATGCGTCAAAATCAAAGCAGAAAATAGATATGGTTGGAAAATATCAGAAGGATATACTCATCCGAATAATTTCACTGGTGATTTGAAAGAAATATGGCATACATTATGCAGTCAGTATGGAATACCGGTTGATGCATCAAAAGACAGAGATTCATATCAAGATGTTTCCCGGATAACGCCCGAAGCTATGCAAAGTGCTTTTAGCTCAATTATTAACTTTAGGAAAATGACATCAGAAGGAGCTGAAACTTACTGGAAAAATTCTGGATTTTCAGAAGAAATTTTATTTGGCAACGACCGCCTAGGCGCCGAAGATAGCGGTGATGATGTAGAGTAAAATAAATAATGTTTCCCTCCAAAACTCCCCAACAACTTACTCTTCCAGACGGTACTAAAATAGATCTATATCAGTCCTATCATTTTTTCAAAGGCAAATATTACGAAGTATTTATCAATGAGAAAAAGCAGCCCTCTGTCCAAAAAGGTTTTTTTGCCCCTCACACCCAAGTTCAGCTTCCTGATGGAAAAATCCTAGACATTTCAACCAGTTTTAACCAGCCAAAATTATCTATAAATGGCAAGAATTTAGATTCAGTAAACCAACAATTTAATGACGACAAAATCCAATATTTTTCTGTCCATTTTGGTTTACTTGGCTACTTACTTGGTCTTCTGTTTGTAAAATTCAGAAAAAAACACCAAATAATCGATCCAAAAATATAGTGAATAGCAGATTTTTCTGATATAATCATCAATCTATGGATCTAAAAAAGTTACCAAAAACAGAATTTTCTGCGGCCATCGCCCAAATTGCTGGTGAGCGGAAAATTGATGCACAACTAATCTTAGATTCTATCGAAGACGGCTTAATTGCCGCCTATAAACGTGATCAAAAAGAGAAGAACATTGAAGTTTCACAAGATTCAACTTTTATCGTTGATTTAGACGCTGATTCTGGATCTTTTCATGTTTTTGACACAACTAACCCTGATAAAAAAACAGATGTTACTCCTCCTGGTTTTGGCCGAATTGCTGCCCAAACCGCTATGCAAGTTATCAACCAGCGTATCAATGAAGCCGAAAGAGATACTATTTTAGGCGATTTTATTCGAAAAACAGGATCCTTGGTTTCTGGCACTGTCATTAAAAGTGATCCTTATAAATTAGTTGTCAGTCTAAACCAAACTGAAGGAATTTGTCCCAAAGATGAGCAAATCCGAGGTGAAAACCTTGCCGTAGGTACGCGCAAAATGTTCTTAGTCAAAGGTGTTAGCGAAGATCCAAACGGTAAAAAAGAAGTTCTTTTATCTCGCAAGGATCCGGAGTTTATTCGCCAATTATTTTTGCGGGAAGTTCCTGAGGTTGGTAACAAAACAGTCAAAATTGAAAAAATTTCTAGATCTGCCGGAGATAGGACCAAGGTGGCAGTTAGTACCAGTCAAGGAAACATTGATCCAGTCGGTTCCTGTATCGGCCAAAAAGGTGCCAGGATTCAGGCCATTTTAAACGAACTACCTTCCCACGAAAAAATAGACGTGATTTTATTTGCTAAAAATCTAAGTCAATTTATTGCTCAGGCCCTTTCTCCTGCTCGCGATGTACAGGTGACCGAAATCAACAAAGAAGCCAAAACTGCTCTAGTTACCGTTCCAGAAGATCAACTAGCCCTGGCCATTGGTTCTGAAGGAAGCAACGTTCGCCTTGCAGGCGAATTAGTGGGTGGCTTTGAGATCAAGGTAGTAGGTCAGGCTGCCTAAAATTTAATCTATCAATCACTATGACAAAAAATAATCAATCTTTTCGGCCGCCTGTTGTAACCGTAATGGGTCATGTCGATCATGGAAAAACTACCCTACTGGACACTATTCGTACTGCCAACATAGCAGCCAAAGAAGCAGGTGCAATTACTCAACATTTGGGTGCCTATCAGGTTGAAATTGCTACCAAAAATGGACCAAAGCTAATTACCTTTATCGATACTCCAGGTCATGCAGCCTTTACAGCCATGCGAAAACGGGGCGCCAGTATTACTGATCTAGTTATTCTTGTTATTAGTGCCGGAGAAGGTATTATGCCCCAAACCAAAGAGTGTATTAGGATTATTCAAGAGAACAATTTAACCCCTATTGTTGCCATTACTAAGATAGATTTGCCAAATATATTTTTAGACAAAATCAAAGGTCAATTAGTGGAATCTGGATTGACTCCAGAAGAATATGGAGGCCAAATACCAGTAGTTGCCCTGTCTTCTAAAACCAAAGAAGGTATCGACAAATTACTTGAAACCATATTAATCCATGCTGATGTTATGGAACTTGCCAATCAAGATTCAGAACCAGTCCTTGGTCTTGTTGTTGAATCCAGTATGGACACTAGACGTGGCCCGGTAGCTACAGTCATCATGCAAAAAGGGGTTCTGCACAAAGGTGATTTTGTATATGCCCAATCTGCTTCTGGAAAAATTAGGAACTTACTAAACTTCAAAGGCATGCCACTAGAAAAAGCCAATGCTAGTACTCCAGTAGAAATTTTAGGCTTTACCACAGTACCTTCGGTTGGTTCTCTACTTACATTATCTCCAGTAGCAGAAGAGGAAAAAACTACCACTCAATCGCCAAAAGTTACGGATGGCACCGACATAAAATTACCTGTAATTCTAAAGGCTGACACCCAAGGTACCCTTGAAGCACTTAAAAATAGCTTTCCAGAAGAGGTGCAGGTGGTTAGCAGTTCAGTTGGCAGCATAACTGACACTGATGTTTTTTTAGCCCAAACTACCAAAGCCACCATTTATGCCTTTAACTTAAAAACTGCTGCTACTATTCAAACTTTAGCTCACAATAGTCAGGTAAATATTATCGAATCTAAAATTATTTACGAAATAATTGAATCTATCTCACAAAAGGTCTTAAAACTAATGGAACCAACTATCGACGAAACCATCCTTGGAGAAGCTCAAATAATTGCCGAATTCAAAATCAACAAAGTTCGTATTGCTGGCGTAAAAGTCACCAAAGGAGAAATAAAAAAAGGGGACAGTATTCATCTAAAACGTGAATCTAAAATCATCAAAGATACTAAAGTCGGCAATATCCAGCAGGCAAAAAATATCGTTGAAATTGTCAAATCTGGCCAGGATTGTGGTATGACTTTTTTGCCTTATGTTGATTTCAAAACCGACGACATCCTTCTGGCTTATAAAAAGTAGCCTATAGTCTTGACAAAATGCTTGTTTTAGGCTATAATCCGTTATATACTTGCATATGGGCAATACCAGGGGAAATTTAATTAATCCAACCCCAATAGTTGCTAAAAAGCAGGAGTCAACTATGAAAAACTATAACGTTTCTGATCTAAAAATAGCCCTACAACAGGCACAAAACATACAAATTGTTGTGCCAAATCTGTCAGTTGATGGTATTGCTTCTGCCCTTGCTCTTGGCATGACTTTGAAGAAAGCCAACAAGCAAGTTGCCGTTTATTGTCCACAAACACCAGATGCCAATTACAGTAAATTAGCGGGCATGGATCTCCTAACCGACACCAGTACTATTGCCAAAGATCTAACTATCAGTGTTGACTTCCCATTAGATCAAATCGAAAAGGTTAGCTACAACGATGATGGTGGAAAACTAAATCTAGTTGTTCAAACTAAATCTGGATCTCCCAAAGTTGAGACAGAAAAAATTAGCATTCAAAATCAAAATGGTCCCAGTTTCGATTTAACCATCTTATTGGGTGATCCTACTGCTTTAGGTGAAAAATCTATTGTTCTCCAGGCTTCGCCAGTAGCCTTGGTTACTCCAGTACAGAGTGAAAACACATATGCCTATACTATCTTCGATCCCGAAGCACCGTTTTCTGAAATCTTTTCTTTCTTAATACCCATGCTTGGGTATGAACTAGAGATAGATCCAAGTAAAAATTTGTTAGTAGCTCTGCGCGTGGCTACTCAAGGGTTTTCTATCAATATTAGCCCAGAATCTTTTGAAGCTGCTGGAATTTGTTTGCGAGCAAGTCAGCTTGGCATGGAACAAACCCCTGCTGATACTACTCCGATTCAGGCAGTAGAAGCCAAGGAATCTTCTAGCCCTTCCAAACCCAATCCAACTCCTACTAATTAAAAATTTAACTAAGCAAAATGGGCAAACTTGAATCCTTTTTTACCAATGCTCATAATGGTGCCGATATAATTTGTATGGCTGCGAGAGATAAAAGCTTGAGGCTTGTTGAAGAATCCAAGAGCCTTTCAAAAAAACAACATGCAAAAGGCCGCATAACTTTAGATCCTTTTTTTATGTCCATAGAATCATTATTTTTAATAGCCGAAGCTAATATAAATTTTGGTCTATCAATGGCCTACCGTGCCCTTGCAATTGAATGCAAAAAACATAATTTATAAATTTATATAAGCAAAAATATATGTCGAACCATCCAGATGTTAAAAAACAAAAACAGCTGACTGCTGTACAGAGGGAAACCTATAAAGAAGCCTGGGCCTATCTTAGACTCCAACAGTTAAACGGTGGAAACAAAAAAGTTCCCAGCAGGTTAGTCTTGGCAAAAGATGCATATGTCGAACATACTCGTAGAGCAATTAATTTAGCATTTGCCAGAGAAACATTTTACAGGAAATAAATTGGGATTAGGTCAATATGTTATACTACTCTAGCTTTAATCCGGCTTTTGTTTCGCCAAAAACAAATTTAATTGTTGCTGGATGATTGCCTTTTAAGATGGCCTTACCACAAACAGACAAAGCAAAAATTATTGCTAAATTTGCCCAAGCCAAGGGTGATACTGGTTCACCAGAAATTCAAGTAGCTCTACTATCTGAAGAGATCGACCGTTTGTCCAAACATTTACAAGAAAATAAACACGATCAGCCAGGCAAACGCGGACTTTTAACCAAAATTGCCAAACGTCGCCGTTTGCTTCGCTATATGCAAGAGCACGCTAAGGACAGATATTCCAAGTTAATCAAAGAACTTGGTTTAAAGAAATAGTTTATAAACATTAATTTTTATGATTCAAAAAACCATCACTCTGGGTAGCGGCAAAACCGTAACCCTTACTTTTAATAAATATGCACCTCAAACCAACGGTTCGGTTATGGCGAGCCTTGGAAACTGTATGGTTTTATCAACTGTAGTTTGCGGCCAGGAAGATAGTTCCAAAGATTATTTCCCTTTAAGCGTTGATTTTATTCACAAATTATATGCTGGTGCCCAGATTAAAGGTGGCAAATGGTCCAAACGTGATATTGGCGGGTCTGATGCCGATGTCCTAGAGAGTAGAATCATAGATCGTTCAATCAGACCATTATTTCCATCAAATTTTAAAATAGAAACCCAAGTTATTGCTACTTTAATGAGTAGTGATGCCGATGTTGATCATGTAGTTATTGCCTTTTTGTCTGCTGCCGTGGCTCTTGCAGTTTCCGACATCCCGTTCAATGGTCCAGTTAGTGCCGTGCGTATTGCCAGATCAAGTGACAAAACCCTTATTGCCAATCCGACTATTTCCGAATTAAAAGAAAGTGATCTAGACCTATTAGTTTGCACCGGTCCTTGGGGTGTAAATATGATTGAAGCTGATGGCAAAATCATCGACAACGACACTATGTTTGAGGCCATTAGCCTGGCTGTTTCCACTTCCCAATCCATAAACAGCCAAATTGCAGCCATTGCCAAAGAACTCGGCAAACCAAAAATGGTTTTAGCTGAATCTGACAATAAACTATCCTCACTTTTAGAAAAAAAGTTAAAAACTGAAGTATCTGAGTTTTTAAATGGAGGTCAAGATGGAGCTCACAACCATGCTGAGGAAAAATTCATCACCGCTGCCAAAACCATTATGACTACTGAAATTGCCGAGGGTACCTATACAGAAAATCAAGTTGTTGCATCGGCTCTAGAAATTTTGGAGCTTAATTTTAAGCAAAAAATGATGACTGGCTGGCGTTTTGATGGTAGGAAAATTGACCAAATTCGACCTCTTAACATTGAAACTGGTATTTTACCTGGTACTCATGGTTCTGCCTTTTTTCAGCGCGGTTTAACCCAGGCTATTACTAATGTAAGTTTAAGCACTTTAGAAGAGCGTTTATACATGCAAAATAGCCAAGGTGAACAAGAAAAAAACTATATGCATTTTTACTCAGCTATGCCATTTTCTACTGGGCAACCCGGACGAACTGGCCGTCCTGGTCGTCGTGAAATAGGTCATGGAGCCTTGGCTGAAAAAGCTCTTTGGGCCGTTTTGCCAAATACAAATCAGTTTCCATACACCATTGTTTTAACTAGTGAAGTTCTATCACAAAACGGTTCTAGCTCTATGGCCAGTACCTGTGGCTCCACTATGTCCCTAATGGATGCTGGAGTACCAATTTCAGCCCATGTTGCCGGTATTTCTACTGGAATGGTCAGCACTAGTGATCAGGATTTTGTTCTTTTAACTGACATTGCTGGTATCGAAGATCACTTTGGTGATATGGATTTTAAAATTACTGGTACTAGAAAAGGAATTACAGCCATTCAACTAGACATCAAACGCGCAGGTCTAACTTTGGAAATGATCAAACAAACACTTGCTAGATCGCAAACTGCCAGATTTGAAATTCTAGACCTCATGGAAAAAACTCTAGCTTCACCCAGACCAACTCTAGCAGCCCATGCTCCAAAGATTTCTATTTTAGAGCTGCCCCAGGACAAAATTGGTGAAGTAATTGGCAGCGGCGGTAAAACAATTAAAATGTTAATGGAGCGCTATGGTGTTCAAATTGATATTAACGATCAAGGGCAGGCTTTTATTTCTGGCTTAGATACCTCCATGGTTGAAACTTGTGTTGAAGCTATCAAAGCTATGATCAAAGAACCACAAATTGGTGAAGTATATGATGGTGAAGTAATGCGTGTAGAAAGCTATGGTGCTTTTGTCGAGTTCTTGCCAGGTCAAGAGGCTCTTCTTCACATATCTGAAATGGCTACAGGTTTTGTCAAAGATGTTAGCTCTATTATTAAAGTAGGAGACAAGCTAAAAGTAACCATTGCTGGTTTTAACGACAATCATCAAATCAAGCTCTCAGCTCCAGAGTTTAAAGCTGCCCATATTGGTCAGCCGAATACCAGCCCTGCGCCAATGCGCACAGAGCGCAAATTTGCAGGCGAACGCCACAGCGGATTTACTCCAAAATTTGACAATTTCCATCCCCCAGCTTCGGCTCCTCGTCGCCAGGCTCCCAACCGCGCCTCCTTTACCAATTCAAAAACCAAACAATAATGAAAGGCAAAGATGTAAAAGTACTTTATCCATGGCAGAATATCGCAGAGAAATTTGGGCCACCACCTGAAGGTGGTAGAACTACGATTGTAAGAGGTTTGGGGGGTGCATCTGAAGTTACTGAAACTTGGAGTAGTAGTCAGGTTGTAGAAGTTACAGTAAGAGGCATGGGCATTGATGGCGTTAGATATTCTCTTTTGGCAAGTGCTGCAAAAGCAGTTGGAGCAGTTATTGCCGATAGTATACCTAGTCCTAGAAAATAATTTGGATTTGCCAAATCTAAAAAAAATCCGCATACTAATTTAATGTCCGAAGTTTTAACCATCGATCAGGCTATAGCCAAGCTACGCTTGAAATCTCAAAGCGTAAAATTGCCCGATGGTTTGGTAGAAAAATTAGCAGAAATTTTTTCTCAGCTGGAAATTAATGCCAAGTCAGAAGCTACTTTTTGGGAAAATTACCAAAAAGTAAATCGTTATTTGGATTGGATAGTCTCCCTTCCTTGGTTTAAAGAATCCCAGGATATTTTAGATCTAAATTTTGCTCGGGAAAAACTAAACGAAGAACACTATGGCTTAGATTCCGTCAAAGAACGCATGCTAGAGTATTTATCGGCCTTGGCCCTGCAAAAACATCGTAATCAGGAAAAACATTTACGTGCTCCAATTTTGTTGTTTGTTGGCTTAGTAGGAACAGGGAAAACCACTATGGCCAAATCTATTGCCAAAATGATGGGCAGACAGCTCATTCGTATTCCCTTTGGAGGCTTGGGTGATCCACTCTACTTGCGCGGCCAGTCTAGACAGTATCCAAATGCCGAACCAGGCCAGATTATCAAGGGACTGTCTCGTGCCGGATACAACAACCCAGTTATTTTATTAGACGAAATTGATCGGGTGGCTGATGAAGCCCTAAATACAATAATGGGCGTTTTGGTTGAACTTTTGGATCCAGAACAAAACAACCGTTTTGAAGATCATTATTTAGAGTATCCTTTTGATCTAAGTAATTGCATTTTTGTGGCAACTTGTAACAATACAACTCGAATTGCCACTGCCGTTATGGATAGATTAGAAGTTATCCAAATGCCTAGTTATACCGACGAAGAAAAAATTGGTATTGCCAAACTTTATCTACTCCCCAGGGCCATGGAAGATACTGGACTCGATGCAAACGAGCTTCAAATAAAAGATACTGTTTGGCCCAATATTGTCCGTCCACTCGGGTTTGATTCGGGAGTACGTACTTTAAAACGAAATGTAGAGGGGCTGTGCCGTAAAGTTGCTAAGATAATTTTTGAAGGCAGCGCACCTTATGTGATTGTTGATGAATCAAACATCAAAGACTTTCTGCCACAATGGTAAATCAAGTGTGCTACACTTTAGTCAAAGCTTAGTTTAATGGGACGAGATTTGTCATTAAACTGTTTATTTATATTATTTAATTTTTATGCTTCAAGCTAAGAAAAACGACAGGTATCAACCTGCACCAAAACAATTTATCAAAACATTTAACAAGGGAAGCGATGCTCTGCGCATTATAGCCCTGGGTGGTTTTGGCAACGTAACTCAAAATATGTTTGCCTATGAATACGCCCCAAACGGAGATTTCAATAAATCTCAAATTATTATTGTCGACTGTGGAGTCGGGTTTCCGGAAACTGACATTTTCGGCGTGGATTTAATTATCCCAGATCCAGAATATTTAAAAGACAAAAAAGACCGCATCTTAGGTATTTTCATAACACACGGACACGAAGATCATATTGGGGCAGTCCGCTTTATGATGCCTATTTTAGGAACCAATATTCCAATTTTTGCCCCCAAATTAGCCGTTGCTTTTATCAGCTCTCGGCTAGCCGAGGCTCAGATTAGGGTCAATTTAATTGAATACAAACACAGTCAGATTATGGAAAAGGGTCCTTTCAAAATCGACCCAATTTTAGTAAATCACAGTATTCCAGACACTCATCATTTTGCTATTACTACTCCAGTTGGTACTGTATATCATGGTTCTGACTTTAAATTTGATACCCTGCCAATGGACGGAAAATTTGCTGATCTGCAGCATATTTGTCGAGTAGGTAGCAATGGAGTTCTGTGTTTACTCTCAGATTCTCTGGGTGCCGAACATGAAGGTTTTTCCCCAAGCGAGCGCTCAATTGCCGAGAATTTCGAACACGAGATCAAAACTGCCAAAGGACGGGTTTTTGTGACCACAATTAGTAGCAACATTGTCCGCTGGGGCCAGGCCATTACTTACGGTAAGCGTACTGGTAGAAAAATAGTAACTGTTGGATTTAGTGTCGATAAAGCTATTAAATTGGCTAAAGAACTTGGATATTTGGACATAAAAGACCAAGATTTAGTAGATGTTTCCAAAGTTAAAAATTTTGGCGATGACAAGTTGATGTTTTTAGTTGCTGGTTTTGCCGGTCAGCCTGAATCTGCTCTGTCTAAAATGATTATGGGTAAGCATCAGGTAAAAATAAAATCAGGAGACAAAGTAATTTTTAGTTCCCCAGATTACATTCCTGGAACAGTTTCTGCCATTCATACTATGATCGACACTCTTTCTAAAATGGGTGTAGAAGTTGTCTACGGTGAAAAGGAAGTCCATGTATCTGGCCATGGCTATCAAGCTGAACATGCTCTTTTAATCAATATGCTCCGTCCCCAATATTTACTACCAATTGGCGGAAATTACAGACATATCCGTGCCTATCATGATATGGCCAAAACCATGGGCTATGATAGCTCGCGTCTTATTAGCCCGGATATAAATCAGACTGTCACCTTTAATTCTGAAAAGAATGTGGATTTAAGTGCCATCATACCTTTTAGAAAAGTTCTAATTGATGGTTTTGGTGTAGGTGATGTAGGAGCTACAGTTTTACGCGACCGAAAAGCCCTGGCTGAAGAAGGCATGTTTACCATTATTATGCTGGTTAATGCTGAAACCGGAGCCATGGTCAAAGAGCCAATTGTTCTTTCCCGCGGTTTTGTTTTTGTTAAAGAAAACACTGATCTAATTAACTATCTAAAGGATGAGGCCAAATTAAAATTCAAAGAAAATTCCGGTACACCTAGCAATTTTGAATACATAAAAGATCAAATCCAATCTCATGTCGAAACCGTGATCTACGAAAAAACTGGCCGTCAACCAATGGTTCTGCCGCTGATTATTGAGGTAGAATAATTCTTGTTTTGCTACAATAACCCATGGCTTTTGCAAATCAATTACCAAAAAGAACCCAAGATTTGTCCGATTGGTATGTTTCTGTAATTGAACAAGCCAAACTAGCCGATTACGGTCCAGTCAAAGGAACTATGATAATTATGCCAAGGGGCTATGCTCTTTGGGAAAATATTATGTCGTTTATGGATCGTTTTATAAAAGATAAAGGTGTCCAAAATGGTTATTTTCCACTATTAATCCCAGAAACTTTTTTACATCGTGAAAAGCAACATGTGGCTGGTTTTGCCCCTGAATGTGCCTACGTTACGGTCGGTGGTGGTGAAGAGCTAACTGAACGACTAGTTATTCGTCCAACTTCAGAAACAATAATGTATGAATCCTACTCCAAATGGATCCAGTCTCATCGCGATTTGCCGATGTTGATTAATCAGTGGAACAATGTCCTTCGTTGGGAAAAAAGAACAATCCCTTTTTTGCGTACTAGTGAATTTTTGTGGCAGGAAGGTCATTGTGCCCATGCTACCTCCGAAGAAAACTGGGAAATGGTTTTGTGGGCTATTCGACTTTACGAAAAAACCTACAACGAGCTTTTGGCAATTCCGGGAATAGTTGGCAAAAAATCAGAATCAGAAAAATTTGCTGGGGCTGATGCCACCTTAACTTTTGAATCTTTAATGCCTTCTGGCAAGTCACTTCAAAGCTGTACCAGCCACGACCTTGGTCAAAATTTTAGCAAAACTTTTAATGTTGGTTTTCAAGACCAGGATGGTCAGAAAAAATATGTTTGGCAAAATTCCTGGGGTTATTCTACTCGCTCTATCGGAGCACTTATACTCATGCATGGTGATGATAAAGGTCTAGTTTTACCACCTCGTGTAGCGCCCATCCAAATAGTTATTGTCCCTATCAAAAACGATCCTCAATTACTTACCAAGTCAGAAGAATTAAAAAATAAATTATCATCCAATTTTAGAGTAAAAATAGATTCTGATTTCACTAAGTCATTGGGTTATCGTCTTCACCAAATTGAGTTGGAGGGCTATCCGCTACGATTAGAAATCGGCCAAAAAGAAGCCGAAGCAAATGTATTTACCCTAGTTAAGCGCAATACAGGAGAAAAAATATCGATTTCTGCTACCGATTTACAAACCAAATTACCACTATTATTAGATCAAATACATGAGGAGATGTATGCCAAAGCTAAAAAATATCAAGATGACAATACTAGGTTTGCAACTAACTATGATGAGTTTAAAGAGATAATGCAAAAGCACCGAGGTTTTATTAAAGTTTTTTGGAACCAAACTGCCGAGTCAGAAGCCAAAATCAAAGAAGAAACCAAAGCTACTAGCCGCTGCCAGCCACTTGACCAAGAATCCATCAAAGGCAAAGATTTTCTAACCGGAGAGCCCTGTTCTACCACCTGGCTTTTTGCCCAAAGCTACTAACCCATACCATATTTGTAGTGTTTTATTTGCTAGATCATCACATAACGATTAAGTCGCGAGGAGATGGCGCCGACATGAGGTATTGCTACGAGCTGCCACATTGTACCCAATGTCGCAGGAAACTGTCGGTTATCTCAGTAGAAATTACTTCTTCGTCCAAAGCTACTAAGTAAATAAATTATAGGTTATGTTAAAATAAAAAATGCCAAAAGGATTTGATCGTGTTAAATGGCCATCTGGACTAAACAAAACCAATGCTAGTTTTGGTTACAAAGAAGGTAATCGTTTGTGGAGAGTGAGTGTAGAAATATTATTCTCAGGTAAATGTAAAAACCCTGATCATCCAGAGAAATGTCCTCATGCCAGACAAGGTGGTAACAAAGGGGGACAAATTGCCATTGGAGGCACTTGTACTGCCTGGGGTGGAAGTGACCAATTAATTCGAAAAGGACCGCTAGAAGCCGGATCTGATCTAGGAGGAAGACTGGTAAATGCTGTATTAGACGTACCACCTTCACATAGTTCTCTAAACTTTTTGTTAATAAACCAACCAGACGGGGAATTGGGGTGCAAAATGTGTGGTGTGAAATTTTGTAAAATCAGTCCTCGTATAAAATCTGCCAGAGAAAAATGAATATCTTGTTAAGTTCTAAGAAAATCTACCGTATTTCAATCAATCTTTTTAAAACAATGTGCTTAGTTTCATATCCAGTTGAACTGACTCGGTAGTCTGTTTATACTGATTACATGGCAAGAAAATCCAAAAAAGCTTCACCTGGTTTGCCAAAACTAGAGGTGAAAGATGAAACAGTTTACACTGTTTTCTTTTTCTTGTTCATTTTTTTGGCTATCTTTGCGGTATATTCATTTTTAGGTACAGGAAACATACCCGTAGCTTTTAACGGCTTTTTGATTTCAAAATTTGGCTTAATGTCTGTTTTAGTGCCCTTTTGGCTGATTTTAATTGGTTTTATTTTTGCCAAAGTTAACTCACCATTCAAACAAGCAAATATTTTCTTTGGTTTTCACATTCTATTTTCTGCCTTGCTTGGCCTACTTCGACAAGGGCAAATTGGTCTATTTTTTTGGCAAAATCTGAGCGACTTATTGTCTGCTTTTCCGGCATTTCTAGTTTATTTGTCCTTCGCCTTAATTGGTTTTGTAATTTTGTTTGATACAAATATAGTCCAAGTTTTCAAGATTGTTTCGGCTTTTTTGCAAGCCTGCTACAAATATACTTTTGGTCGTGTAAGTAAAGTTGCCAAAGAAAGCCTAAAGGCTAAAACAAAAATTGAGAAAAAAGAAATTCAATTTGTCAAAGATGAAAAGGATGACTATATTACTGGCACAAAACCAATTTTAAACTCTCCAATAAAACCACCAGTCCCCTTGCAGACTGAAATAGATTTGAAACCTAAATCTTCTTCGAACAATCAGGCTTGGGAGTATCCAAGTCTAGATTTGTTTGACAATAGTCCAGGCACCAAAGCCGATAGAGGTGATGTAAAGAAAAATGCCCAAACTATTGAGCAAACTTTGGAATCTTTTGGTATTACTGCCAGGGTTAAAGAAGTAAACAATGGTCCTTCGGTTACGCAGTATGCTTTGGAAGTTGCACTGGGTACTAAGCTTGCAAAAATTGTTAGTTTGGGTAATGATTTGGCCATGGCCCTGGCCGCTCCAGGTGGCCAAATCCGGGTTGAAGCCCCAATTCCAGGCCGATCGCTTGTGGGTATTGAAGTTCCAAATCGTAGCCTGGAAACTGTACCAATTCGTAAAATTCTGGAATCAGAAGCCTTTGTTGATGTTAAATCCAAAATCGCCGTTCCACTTGGACTCGATGTTTCTGGAAAACCAAGAATTGCTAATATTGCCAAAATGCCCCATGTTTTAATTGCCGGTCAAACTGGTTCCGGAAAATCAGTCTGTGTTAATTCCTGGATTGCCACCATTCTTTTCCGTGCCAGCCCCGACGAAGTCCGTTTTATTATGGTCGATCCAAAGCGTGTGGAATTGACACCCTACAACGATATTCCTCATTTGCTCGCCCCAGTAATTGTTGAACCTGAAAAGGTTATCTCGGCCCTCAAATGGGCTACTCAGGAAATGGATCGACGTTATAAGCATTTTGCTCAGGTTGGTGCAAAAAATATTGAATCTTTCCACGAGATATCCGGATTTCAAAATATGCCTTATATCATAATTGTAATTGATGAGTTGGCTGACATTATGCTTTTTGCTCCCTCCGAAGTAGAAGACAGTATCGTCCGTATTGCTCAAATGGCCCGGGCAGTCGGTATCCATTTAGTCTTGGCTACTCAGCGGCCTTCTGTAGATGTTCTAACTGGTCTAATCAAAGCAAATATTCCTACTCGTGTGGCCTTTGCCGTTTCCAGTATGACCGATTCTCGGGTCATTCTTGACTCACCTGGTGCTGAGAAACTGTTAGGCAAAGGTGATATGCTCTACACTCCACCAGAGCTGGCCAAACCTGTTCGTATGCAAGGATGCTTTTTGTCAGATAAGGAAATTACTCGACTAGTCGATCAGATCAAATCTCAGCGGACTCCAGACTACGACACTTCTATTCTCAACCAATCAGTATCTGTAATGAACAATGGCAAGCGTGTGCAACTGGGTGAACCAGTCGAAGGGGAAGATCGAGATCCAATGTTTGATGCTGCCATAAAAGTTATCCAGGAAACTGGTAAAGCCAGCGCCTCTCTGTTGCAACGACGTTTGAAGTTTGGCTATGCCAGAGCAGCTCGTGTCTTGGATGAATTAGAACAGGCAGGAATTATTGGTCCAAACAATGGAGCCAAACCAAGAGAAATCCTAATCCAACATAATACAACTTCTGATAACCAGTAAATGTTATGTATACGGTTGCCTCTTTATTAAAACAGAGTCGTCAACAGCTTGGTTTTAGTGCAGAAGAAGCTAGTCGTAAAATAAAAACACCGCTTCGCTATATACTAGCTTTTGAAAATGAAAAATATCAAGATTATCCACCAGAGCCTTATTGTTCCTTCCACGTCCGCAATTATGCTGGTTTTCTTGGGCTAAATCAAGACAATATCCTAGCTTTGTTTCGTCGTGATTATGAGTCTTTTCAATCAAAATCTCACATTCCAAAAATGCATACCGATATTCTTACCCCACAAAGAGTTTTCAAACTTGGATTAGGGCTGATTATCTCAGTTTTTACCCTTTACATTTACTACTCTTATTCTCAATTTAACAAACCACCAAAGCTAGTTGTTAACTGGCCGCAACCCCCCATATTACAGAATTCTATTCAACTTAACGGCTACACATCAGATGATGCCACTGTTCGTATCAACCAAGATTTGGTTATTGTAACTGACGGAAAATTTAGCAAGGAACTATTTCTGGGAAGTGGGGATAATCAAATAACTGTTGAAGCCAAGGGTCGCAATGGAAAAACCATAAAGGATTCTCGTACTATACAAAAGCCATAATTTGGTTTTTAATAAATTATGGACACTCAATCAGTAATTGCTATTTGTTTAGTTATTTTAACAACAATTGCTATTTTTCTTGCTGCTATTCTGGTGGTTATCTTTTCACAGATTTACAACATAACTCGAAAAATTAATCTTACTGCTAATAAAGTTGAAAATTTTGCCACTTCTTTGCGTCCGCTTGAGTGGTTTGATATCAAAGATTTTGTTGTAAAAAGTATCAAATCTTACCGTAGGAAGTAATTTGTTATACTAGCCCATGGTCATTACGGGTCGATCTCTAAAACAATTGTTTGTAGATTTTTTTATAAAAAAAAATCATCAGGAAATTAATTCTGCCTCGCTATTACCAGAAAACGACCCAACAACACTCTTCATATCTGCTGGTATGCACCCCTTGGTGCCCTATCTACTTGGACAGCCGCATCCTCAAGGCAAAAGACTGGTAAATGTTCAAAAATGTGTAAGGACTGGAGATATTGATGAAGTTGGGGACACTACCCACCACACGTTTTTTGAAATGCTTGGCAACTGGTCACTTGGAGATTATTTCAAAAAAGAGTCACTTAGCTGGAGTTTGGAATTCCTGACTACTTTGCTTGGGATAAATCCAAATGACATTTTTGTAACCTGTTTTGCCGGTGACGAAAATGCCCCAAAAGATTTACAAAGTTTCCAAATTTGGCGTGATTTAGGTATACCTGAAGACAGGATCATGTTCTTGCCAAAAACTGATAATTGGTGGGGTCCTGCTGGCACCACAGGGCCGTGTGGACCGGATTCAGAAATTTTTATAGACACCACCCCATCCCTTCCCAAAGTTGATTTTAAAATTGGTAATAAGGCAAATCGTTATGTGGAAATTTGGAACAATGTTTTTATGCAATATTCTAAAACTCAATCAGGTACCTACGAAGTTCTCTCCCAACAAAATGTAGACACTGGTATGGGTGTGGAAAGAACTGTAGCTATTTTAAACGGCTATGCTGACGACTATCTTAGTCAAATTTGGCAGCCAATTATTCTCCAAATTGAAAACTTATCTAATAGAAAATATGGAGAGTCAACAAATTATACCCAAAGTATGAGAATTTTAGCGGACCATTTACGGGCTGCTGTCTTCATAGCTACTGATGGTGTAGTTCCGGCCAATAAAGAATCTGGGTATGTATTACGCCGTCTAATTCGTCGCTCGGTTCGTCAATGTTTATTTCTAAACATTCCCAGTATCCGTCCTATTGTTGAAGCTGTTTACGCCAATCAAACAAATTATGCTGGAAATTATCCAGAACTTGATCAGAATAAAGAAAAAACCATCCAAGTATTGTTGCAAGAAGAACAAAAATTTAAAAACACAATTCAATTAGGTCTAAAAGAAATTGATAAGTTAATCACTAAAAACCAAACAGTAAATGGTCAGGAAGCTTTCAAATTGTATGAATCATATGGTTTCCCAGTAGAACTAATTCAAGAGGAGCTAAAAAAACACAATTTAGAGTTGGATTTGGAATCTTTTAATCAACAAAAACAAATTCATCAAGATGCTTCCAGAAGCTTATCGGCCGGAAAGTTTAAATCCGGACTTGCCGACCATACTGAACTTCTAACCAGAATGCATACGGCCACTCATTTGCTTCAGGCCGCTTTGCGCCAAGTTCTAGGAAAGGAAACTCATCAGGACGGTAGCAACAATACCAGTGAAAGAATCCGCTTCGATTTTACTTACACTGGTGGAAAGCTAAGTGATAAACAAAAACAGGACGTAGAAGATTTGGTCAATCAGAAAATTGAAGAGAATCTGCCAGTAGTAATGGAAACTATGCCCCTTATCAGGGCCCAAGCAGAAGGGGCATTGGCTTTTTTCAAAGCGCGTTATCCAGAAATTGTGAGTGTTTATTCTGTTGGTGATTTTTCCAAGGAAGTCTGTACAGGTCCCCATGTTTTACATACTGCCGAAATTGGTCATTTTACTATATATAAAGAGGAAAGTGTTTCTGGCGGGATTCGCCGTATTTATGCTAAGCTGGATTAATGACCAGTACCTTATTTTGGCTCGTAACTTTATACGATAACACAGTTGCTCTGCATGCAATTGAAGCTGATTCACAAGAAAAAACTATACGTGTAGTTGCAACGGGCATGACTCAATCTTGGGATGGAACCGCCCAAAGCCTGACTCAAGCTATTGAAGTATCACTTTCTGGCTGTAAACAACTTCTGGAAGACCATCAAAATAGTCCTAATAGTAAAGTAGCTTTCATCTTGTCGCCATCTTGGGTGGGAACTGATGGAAAAATATTACCAGACAAAAAACACATAATTGATTTTGCTTGCACCGAGCTTCAGCTTCAACCGATGGGATTCTCTAGTTATGACGAGGCACTATCTGAATACCTGCAAAATAATCAACCCGACAGTTTAAATCTGATTTTAGCTCAGATATTTTCAAACTACATAGAAGTTTCTTTAATTGCCGGCGGTAAAATTCGGGAACGGGCCACTTCTACTTTTTCCAATCTAAGCGATCTGACACCAAAACTCATTGAAGATTGTATGTTCCAACTAAAGGCAGCCGGTATTTTGCCATCTAGAGTTGTTATTTTTGGTGACATGCTAGACAGTCAGCTTTTTGACCAATTAGTAAGACACAATTGGTCAACCCATGGTGGCCGAGAACTTTTTTCCCAATTGCCAAGCTTAATTAGATACAATTCAGGGCAAATAGTTCAAATGTATGCCGAATTTATTGTGGGGCATTTGTTTGCTATATCTCCAGTAGAGCCAATATTATCCTCGTCAGAAACCATTACTCCAAATGTTCCGACGCTTCCAAATCAAATAAATCAGATCAATGAAGTCGAGCCTGAAGTTTTGGGTTTTGGCCCAGTACCAGTTATCGTTAAGACTGAAGCTGAAACCACAAAGACTCTAAATCTGCCAAAAGTACAATTGCCAAAACTAAATTTTTCCATAAACAGTGCAGGTAAATTACCAATTTTTGCTTCTGTAATTAGCTTATTTTTATTATTTGTCTTTGCTATCGCTCTTTTTAAATCCTCGGCAAACATTACCCTTTTAGTTAATTCCCAACCAGTAAATATTTCAAAAAAAGTACAACTCGATAGTACAACTACAAGCATCTCCACCCAAAAAGGGATAATTCCAGTAGATCTTAAAACAAGCCAAGTTCAGGCCAAAGCCAGCACAAATACCACCGGTAAAAAAGCAACTGGCGAAAAATCCAAGGGAGAAGTTGTAATTTTTAATAAATCTGAAAAGGCAGTAACCCTTCCAAAGGGGACAGTTTTCAAAGATTCTCTATCCCACCGCTTCCTTTTAGGGAACCTGACTTCTGTAGCTCCTTCAGAGCCAAATCTAAACACTGGAGTAATTACAATGGGTCAAACAAAAGCCATATTGACTGCTGATGTTATAGGTCCGGAAAGTAATTTGTCCAAAGATACACCACTTACGATTGATACTAGTTCCAGCTCTCTTTTAGCTAAGGCCAATGAGCCGTTTACTGGCGGTACTAGCCGTGATATTACAGTAGTCAGTAAAGACGACAAAGCAAAATTAGACGCCCAATTGCAAGAAAAAATAAAATCAAATCTAGATGAGACCATAAAAAAGGAATCAGACTCCCCAAATATTCTGCCAGCAACTTTGAAAATTGGCCGCAAACGAACAGATTACAGTCGTCAGATTGACGAAGAAGCTGATAATTTAGATGGGACAATTGATGCCAATGTCAGCGTTTTTGCTCTATCAGAATCTACAAAAAAGGAATTAATTGCTGCTTATCTACAATCAAATGATAGCTTTTCTAATTTACAAATAGATCCCAAAAAAATAAACATCAATTTCACCGTAACTACACAAGACGATAAGCAAGCTACTGGTACTTTAGTGCTTTCTGGTCAAGCTATGCCAAAATTTGACACAGAAAAATTAGCAAACAACCTTCGTTTTCAGCCAACCGGTAATTTAAAAAACCTAATTAGTAGTTTTTCAAATCGTATTTACGACTACAAATTAGATAAATTATCTATGCTTCTAAAGTTGCTAAATAGACTTCCATTAGATAGTAAGAAAATTCAATTAGTAGTTTTGGGGAGCTAATATGGGATATATTTATTTAAATCAATCTCAAGAACCAGCAGTAACCAGTTCGCCACAATCTCTTAGAACAAAAAAGCCAAAAATGTTGGCCCTTCCACTGTTTGGAATTGGACTGTTTTTAATACTCTGGGCAGTTATACCTATTCTTCGTTTCCAAATATCAGACAATTCATTCCGTCAAATCTTAAGTCCCCTGTCTGCTAACTATTACACTCAAGCCGAACAGGGGACAGAAGAAACTACAGACTTAACCCAGATAAATAACTGGTTTACAGCAAGTCCAGCCAAAGCCAATCTTGGCGTCCTAGATAGCCCAGTTGGATCAACTTACACCCTAACTATTCCCAAACTAAAAATCAATCAGGCAGTAGTTACTATTGGCGGCCAGGATCTAAAGGCCAGCTTGGTCCACTATGGACAAACTGCCCTGCCGGGCCAGCTTGGCTCGCCAGTTATTTTTGGCCATTCAGTTTTACCGCAATTTTTTAACCCCAAAAATTATATGACAATTTTTTCCACACTCTATAAATTAAAGGAAGGGGATGAAATTTTAATTGATTACGACAACATTAAATATAAATATCAGGTTGAAGATATTTATGAAGTATCCGCAACTGACCTGTCTGTATTAGAGCAGAGGTTTGATTCAAAATATTTGACATTGGTAACTTGTCATCCCCCAGGAACTTATTTGCGGCGTTTGGTTATCAAATCGCGTTTAATAGATTATTAACAGTGAATTATTTATCGCTTGATTTCGGCAAAAAAAGGATTGGTACTGCCATTGCTATTCACGGAATCGTTCAGCCAGGGCCAATTTTATCTTCTACTCAAAACCCGCTTGCTCATTTAAAAAAACTAATTAGCGATTACAAAATAGGGGAGCTAGTCCTGGGATATACCCAAAGTCCCAATTACAGCCAAATTTTAGACTTTAAATCCCAAATTCAAACTGCCACTGGCTTACTTGTCCATCTGGCAGATGAAAATGTATCTACTTACGAAGCTACCCAAATAGTAAAAAATAATCGAAATTACCATAAAAAATATCTTAAAATTCCAGTCGATTCAGCCGCCGCTGCCGTCATACTATCTCGCTTTTTGGGAAACTAGTCTTATTCTCTGTTATCATTAGTAATATGTACAAAAAACTAATTTCCCCTCTTCAAATGTGGCTTATGTCTCAAGACCGTTGTGTTGGCTGTGGTAGCCAATTAGAAAAGGGGAATAAAAGAAATGTGCACGGGCAAGATATTGTAAAATGCCCCAAATGCACCCGTCTTTATGTTCTAGATAAATCCGGAAACTATCGTCGTGCCCTGTTAGAAGAGGTCTAGAATTCCATGAAGTATGTCTATTACTTTCTAACTATTGTCGGGCTGACTTTTATTTGTATTTTTGCTTTTTATTCCTATAGTTTAAAGGCCATAAATCCTTCTCAAACTAAAAAACAGGACTTTGTTGTTAATTCTGGTGAAAGTGTAGCTACTATTGCTACACGTTTGTCACAAAATCACCTAATCAAAAATACTTACGTATTCTTAATTCATTCACGATTGCTAGGTTTGTCTAGTAAATTGCAGGCAGGCACTTTTCGTTTATCACCGTCAATGGGAAGTACTGAAATAATAAAAAAGCTTTCAAGTAAAGGAAGTACTGATTTGTGGGTAAAAATATCAGAAGGAAGTCGCAACGAAGAGCTATCCCTCCCCTATGGTAAAGATGAGTTATTGATAAAAAGGAAAACAGGTAGCCTATTTCCAGACACTTATTTAGTTCCCGATTATTACAATTTAGACGAATTTTTATCTCAAGTGGACAAAAACTATAAACAGAAAACCGCCAATCTCAATCTAGCCGGAGAAGATGTTATCTTAGCATCCTTGTTAGAACGTGAAGGTAGCTCTTTGGAAGATAAAAAAGTAATTTCTGGAATTTTAAAAAACCGCCTTCAAACAGGCATGCCTCTTCAGGTTGACGCTAGTGTTCAGTATGCCAGGGATTCCCAACTGCCTCGTCCAAAAACATATTGGCTGCCAATAATAAAATCTGATTTAAAACTGCCCTCTCCATACAATACTTATCTAAACGTCGGATTACCACCCACACCAATTTGTAACCCAAGCTTAAACTCGCTAATAGCAGCCAAGAATCCAATAAAAAGTGACTATTATTTTTATCTACATGAGCCAAATGGAACCCCGCACTATGCCATTACCTTATCTGAACATAACCAAAACATTGCAAAATACTTAAGATAGTTTGCTATACTCTTAACATGAATACTGACAGTAATAATACACCAAACCAAACACAAGGAAGTGAGTTTTTAATTCCAATGGATACTAATGGAGTTCCAAGATGGAACGAAACTCAATCATTGATCAAAAGCATTTCCAGTAAAGTTGGGGGTGACTTTTTGTCGTTATATATTTCAGACACAAGTAGTCTGTCTGAAGATGAAGTTGCAACTATACATGCACATTTATACCGCATAGCCAATAAAAGTGAAAAATTAACACTTTTTGTTACAGGACCGGGAGGTAGTGGAATTGCAGCTAAAAGAATCGCATCTTTGATCAGAGATTATTATTCGTCAGTTGAAGTTTTAGTACCAGCAAGAGCATCATCTGCATGCACTATGCTTTCCCTTGTTGGAGATGTCATCTATATGAGTGCTATGTCATCTTTATCCCCAATTGATACAAGTATAGCTAATCATCAATTGGCGCCAAAAGGTAATGACGGTTATCCTGTTAGAGTCGAGATCACACAAATTCAAAAATATTTAGAGTTGATGTCCGAGGGGATGATTGTGGGCAATAACAGTGATATAACAAAAACACCACAAGCTATCCTATCGCAACATGTTCATCCCCTGGTATTAGGAACAATTCAGCGCTCACTATACCTCTCAAAAATGTTAACCAGAGATATCCTTAAAGGTCACATAAACGATGATGAGAGAATTAGCAAAATTGTTGATTCTTTAAATGACAATTTCCCAACCCATAGTTATCCAATCGATCATAAAACTGCACTTGAAATAGGTATAAACGCATTATCTATGCCAAAGCAAATAGATGCCGATGTTTCTAAATTGCTACGCTATTATTCACACATAAGTTTGGAAGTAAACAGCGAAAAAGATGGGATACAAGTTAGAACAGAAAGGCCAATTATTATCGAAAGTCAAAATTTAAGAAGCCATTATGCTGTTAGCCGATCCTATATTTTAGATGAGAAAAAAACGTGGACTAGACAATCGTTTAAAGATGCTTACATACACTACATCCCAGTTCAGGAAAGTGGAATAACTAAAATAAAAAGTAAAAGCATTGCCGAATTGTTTGAATAGTCTCCCTCGCCATTTATAAAGTGATAGTTAGTGCTGAAAGTGGTTGATTTCGATATCCGCCCTTAGCCACCGTTCGTGTTTTGTCTCGCTAGGCACATTATCTGGGTAATTTGCAGCAGAAAAAGTCCCTTTTCTCGGTGAATATTTATTTAAATACACCATTTTAAAACCGACTTTGTTGCACAAATCTATTGTGTGTTGAAATTGTTCTTCGCTCTCATCACAAAAACCAATAATTACATCGGTGGTAAATTCAATCCCAGCAACTTTTTCGCGTATTTTTCCAATTAAATCTAAATATTGACTAGCTGTATAAGCTCGTTTCATTTTCTTAAGAACTTCATCATCCCCAGATTGCACAGGCAGGTGTATTGTTCTATTTATATTTGGGTATTTTGCTATTATTTCAATCAGTTCATCAGAAAAATCCCAAGGATTACTGCTTACAAAACTAACCTTTTTAAAGCCCATTTTGGCAATATTTTCAAGCAATTCTGGAAACAGGGTAGTGAATCTCGTTTTACCCATATTCTTAGTTAAAATTTTCTTGTCTATCAAATCATTGCCATACGAATTAACATTTTGACCGATCAAAACTACTTCTTCAAATCCATCTGTTATTAGCCTGGCAGATTCCTCCAAAATTTCATTCATTGGCCTTGATTTTTCTCTGCCACGAGCCATGGGCACAATACAAAAACTACAAAAATTATTGCAGCCAGTACTAATCGTTATCATGCCTGCTCTTTTTTTATCTCGGATCGGATCCAGCCAAAAGCTGATCTCTTCAGTTGGCAAGAACTTGTCAACTTGCGGAAATCTTTTATAAAGTTCCTCAACCTTCTTCTTCCTTTCAGCAGCCGTTGTAACATGATGAGCAACTCCAGGTAAACAACCAGTAACAACTATCTCTATCTTTTTATTTTGTTCCTTTCGATAAATATCAATCTTGTTGACCAGTCCAAATGCTCTATTTTCGGCCGATTCCCGCACGATGCAAGTATTTATGATTACCAGATCTGCCAGCTTCCAATCATCCACTTCCAACATCATTTGTTCCTGATAGAAGGCTTTTATCCTTTCGGAATCAGACTGGTTCTGAATACAGCCATAAGTCTGAATAAAAAATGTTTTTGTCTTTTGCATGCTTGTTATTTTATCAAGAGTTTTCTATCATCTTGTATGGATCAAAATCCTGCTAATCTTGAATACCAAGCAATAATTGATAAATATAAGCAATCATTGGGAACTACCCTCCCAAAACCACCAGAGCCAATTGAGACAATATTGCCCCCACCTCCAATAATCCCACTAACAACTCCAAAAGTTGTCACTCTACCTGACAAACCACATCCAGCAATGGTTCATGCTGCCAACTTTTTCAAGCTAACTGCCCTTGTATCATTTATTCTATTTTGCCTAGTTTTCGGAAAAATATTCTATAATTTATATCGTTATCAAAATATAAAAATACCCTTAAACACTTCTTTAGTCCCTACTGGTTTTATTTCGCCTCAGCCAACAATACCTCCCGCCCCAATCTGTGTTCTAAACGATCAATCATATCAACTTGGACAAAGTTTTTTGGCTGCCGACGGTTGCAATACTTGCTCCTGCCAAGCTGATGGCTCTATTGTCTGTACTCAAATGTCCTGTCCTTCTGCCACAACTACCCCAACTATCAAAGCAAAAAAATAAACATGTCAAAAATAAAACCAATGTACCTGTATTGTCTGATTACTATACTTTTCCTCTTACTTGTTACCACTGCATATCTTGTTGGAAACCTGTCTTTACAATCGAAATTAGATCCAAAGAGTAATGTCCAACCGACAGTTTCGTCCATAGTTACACCCACAAATCAAATCAGCCAAACTGAATCCTTAACCTATACTAGCCCTGCTGGCGCTCCGGGGCGAAATTTAAGCTTTCAATATCCCAAACAATACACTCAAGCATACGATTCCTACATTCCTCTTTGCGATCCTACAGGTAGTAATATTTGCCTATACTTCCCACAAGATAGTCTCCCTAATTCCGGATACAATGGAGCCTCTTTTTCCTTTTGGCTGCCACAAAGATGTCAAATCTTAAATAACCCAGAAAATAGAAAAATTGGTAACTACTCTTATTCCATAAGTGAAGAGCGTCCAGACGGCGCTCTTGGCCATACCGCCAGAAATTTTGTTTATCAGTATCAAGGACCAGAGACAAGCTGTTTTCAAGGCAAAGTATTAATTTCAGAAGATACAAATCAACCACTTAGCCCCGATCAAATCAGTTTTATTCGCACTCAATTTGAAAAAATATTACAAACTGTCACTATTGATTTCAATTCCATTCCAACCAGTGCTCCCACCGAATACAATATCTACAAAAATGCTTTAGATACGGAGCAAGGTTGGAAAACAACTTCTGTCGGAACACCCTCGCTTGACCAGTGTGATGGCCACCAATCACAAAAAACAACAGATTACTTAAAAAGTTTTGACGATAAAAAAATTAATTGGTACGAAAAAAATATAGGAGATTTTGAATTTAAATCTGTCACTGGGAAATTTGGTGAATATCACCAAGGCATAACAGTTCTATATACCCCAAATACCTTAGGTTTTACTAATAGTCAGGAGCTAAATGATTTTAATAAATGTGTATCGGGGGTCGGCGAAGCCCATCCATTAGTTGCTACTAAGGACAGAATTTACTGGAGCTTTGTATGTACAGGGGGAATGGGGCCAGACGACCCAATTGACCAAAAAAACTTTGAAGATTATACCAAAAAATGCGAAGAAGCCTACAAAACTGTCTCTATCATCTTTAGTGGTGTCGACAACCCAATTCCACCCACATCACAGTAAATATCGCTATTCCTGGTCCTTGCGCAAACAGTTCGACACATATATAATAAGCAACGTTGCTTGGGCCGGCTGTGGCCTCATTTACAATTTAACAAATAAAAAAATACGATGTCATCGGGTAAACATCGCCAAAATTGGGGCAAGGACTACTCCAATCTTCCAAAGTTAGATTTAATAAAAGTCCAAAAAGATTCTTGGCAAAGTTTTTTAAGTAAAGATTTTGCAGATATTATTCACTCCATCACACCGGTCTCAGACTATACTGGGAACAATTGGTTGCTTGAGTTTGGCGAAGTTACTTATGATCCGGCTGTTGTCACGCCATCATTAGCTAAGAAAAAAGCTCTTAATTACACTATTCCGGTTAAAGTTAAGGTAGCTCTAACTAACAAGAGATCAGGTCAGGTTACTGAGGAAAATGTTTATTTCCTCAATTTACCAAACATGACCTCCGAAGGTACTTTTATCATCAATGGTATTGAAAGGGGAGTCGTTAACCAATTAGTAAGATCTCCAGGGATTTATTTTACCGGTACTGCCGATCCTGCCACTGGAAAGTTACTCTACAATGCTGAAGTTCGTCCACAAAAAGGTTCTTGGCTTGAATTTATAATTGGTAAAAAAGGTGTAATTTTTGCCCGTATTGACCGAAAAAAGAAGTTACCGGCTACCGTTTTATTACGGGCCGCTTGTGGTCTAAACGACAAAACTCTAGTTCATGAATTTGGAGAATTTATCAACCATACGATTGCTGCTGATCCTAGCAAAACCGAGCAAGAAGCTTTGGTCGAATTCTACAAAAAAATGCGCCCCGGTGAGCCAATAGTTCCCGAAACTATCGAGAAATTTTTCAACGATCGCTTTTTCGATTTGCGAACCTATGAACTTGGTATGGTTGGTCGACACAAGATCAATCACAAATTCGGACTAGACCTTTCTGACACTGACAAAGCAAATTGGGTTCTTAAAAAGGAAGATTTAATTGCAACAATTAAATATTTGATTGACCTCCAACTTGGAAAAGTCAAAAAAATAGATGATATCGATAGCTTAGCTAATCGTCGTCTTCGTTCAGTTGGCGAGATTGTTGCTCAGGTAGCTCTGCGTCCAGCCCTTTCTAAATTTGAGCGCATGATTAAAGAAAGAATGAGCTTAATTTCCACCAAAGATCGAGTTTTACCAAGCCAATTAATCAACCCACAACCGCTAATTTCAGCTCTAAATACCTTTTTCAAACAAAACCAGTTGTCAGCCATTTTGGATCAAACCAATCCTTTATCTGAGCTAGAATTATTACGACGCGTAACAGTTACTGGAACCGGAGGGCTTACTCGTGAACGCGCTTCTTTCAGCATTCGTGACGTACACAGCTCTCAATATGGAAAGATCTGTGCAGTCCGTTCTCCAGAAGGACCAAATATTGGCTTGGTTACCTACCTTGCACTATATTCACGAGTCAATAAATACGGATTTATTGAGGCCCCATACCGAAAAATTGAGAACAAAAAAATTACTGACGAGATTGTTTATCTAAGTCCTGATGATGAATACAATGTCAAGACTACTCATCTTGGGGTTAATGTAGATAAAGACGGAAAGATCACTGATGAAATAGTCCCAGTAAAGTTTGAAGGTGACTTCGGAAGTGCACCTCTAGAACAAGTTGCTTACATTGATATGGTTCCTAGACAAATTTTAGGAACTTCAGCTTCTCTTATTCCATTTGTTGACCATGATGATGCTACTCGTGCTCTAATGGGCTCGCACATGCAATGTCAAGCAGTTCCGCTAATTTCCACAGAAAAGCCGGTAGTTGGCACTGGTATGGAAGACGATATTGCCAACGCTATGAATCGCAATGTTCTTGCCAAAGAAGACGGAGTAGTTAGTTATGTTGATGCTGATAAAGTGATTATAGGAAAAATAACCTATCCTGTCGAAAAATTCATCAGAACAAGTCCAAACGGTACTTGTTATAACCAAAAGGTTGTAGTAACTCCTGGTCAAAAAGTTAAGAAAGGGGATTTGATCATTGACGGTCCGGCTGCAGCTGGTGGCGAACTGGCAATAGGTCGCAACTTGCTAGTTGCCTATGCTTCAGTTGATGGTTACGGCTTTGAGGATGCCTTTTTAGTCTCTGATCGTTTGATAAAAGAAGATATTTTTACTAGCATCCATATCTACGAATATGAAGCTCAGGTAGTTGACACCAAGTTGGGTCCAGAAGAGTTAACCCGCGATATTCCAGGGGTAGCTGAAGAGCAACTAGCAAAGCTAACAGAAGATGGAATTGTGATGATCGGAGCCAATGTTGGTCCAAACGACATCTTGGTTGGCAAAGTTGAACCCAGAGGGGAAAAAGAACTTTCAGCAGAAGAACGCTTGCTACGAGCAATCTTTGGAGAGAAGGCTCGTGAAGTCAAAGACACCAGCTTGCGCGTACCCAATGGTGAGAGTGGTGTAGTGATTAAAGTCGACGTTCTTGATCGCGATGCTCACGATGAGTTGGACCCAGGCGTAAACAAAGTAGTTAAGGTATATGTTGCTCAAATGCGACGTATCCAAGAAGGTGACAAGATTGCTGGACGACACGGAAACAAAGGTGTAATTGCCAAAATTATGCCCAGTCACGACATGCCACGTTTAGCCGATGGTACTCCAGTTGACATGGTTATGTCACCACTCTCAGTAATTTCTCGTATGAATCTTGGACAGGTTCTCGAGACAATGCTTGGTTACGCTGGTTACCGCCTAGGCAAAACCTATGCCGTGCCAACCTTTGAAAAATATGATGAAGATTTAATTGCCAAAGAGTTAGTCGCTGCCGGCTTACCAGTAAATGGTAAAACTCAATTATTTGATGGAAGAACAGGTAAAAAGTATGAACAAGATGTCTTGGTTGGTATCAGCTACATTCTCAAACTTCATCACATGGTGGAAGACAAATTCCACGCAAGATCTACTGGTCCATACTCTTTAGTTACCCAGCAGCCTTTGGGTGGTAAAGCCCGCATGGGAGGTCAGCGTTTGGGAGAAATGGAAGTTTGGGCCCTAGAAGCTCACCGAGCAGCCCATATTCTTCAAGAGAGCTTGACCCTTAAATCAGATGATTTAGAAGGTCGTTCAGGAGCTTATCAAGCAATTATTAAGGGTCTTAAAATTCCAGAACCTGCAATGCCAGCATCTTTCAAAGTTCTAACAAAAGAACTTGCTGGTTTGTGTATTGAAATTCTACCCGTTACCAATCCTTCCGAAGGCGAAGTGACAGAGGAATCTACTGCACCCGCGGAAGAAACTTTAACTCAGGAGGTATCCAATGCTTAGTCTAAGCCTTACTAACTTATCAGATTTTAACGGATTGCAAATCAAGCTTGCTTCTCCGGATACCATATTAGCTTGGTCAAACGGCGAAGTTACTAAACCTGAAACCATCAACTATCGCACCTTCCGTGCTGAGAAAGATGGCTTGTTTTGTGAAAAAATCTTTGGTCCAACCAAAGACTATGAATGTTTTTGCGGCAAATATAAAAAGATGCGTTACAAAGGTATTATCTGTGATAAGTGTGGTGTGGAAGTTACTACAAGTAAAATTCGTCGTGAGCGTATGGGCCATATCAATCTGGCCGCTCCGGTTGCTCATTTGTGGTATCTAAAAAATAGTCCATCGCCAATGGGTGTTATTTTAGATATACCTCAAAAAGAGTTAGAAGCTGTAGTCTATTTTACTAAGTACTTAGTAATTGAAGTTGATGCTTCTCTTCGTAAAGAAGCCGTAGCCAACCTCCATTCAAATTCCAAACTTCATCAACAGGAGATTGATACCTTTACCCAACAAGCCATTGCCAAACGCCAATCTCAAGCAGAAGAAGAAAGAATCGGTCTTGGTAAAAAGATCAAAAATTCTGAACAGTTAGCTTTAGCCCAGAAGGAAATGGATGTAAAACTAAAACAAGACATCCAGAAAATGGAAAACAAAGCCATTGCCGAGAAAAACAAAATCCAAAGCCTAATCCAATTCTTAGAAGATACTGTAACCAGTTTGGATGTATTAAGCATTCTAACTGATGAAGAAATGTCCTATCTTGAATCCTTCAAAGCCGACATTTTTTTCAAGGCAGACATGGGTGCTCAGGCTGTTTACAAAGTACTGTCCAATATTAATATTGGAGCCACAATTGAACAATTGAAAAAAGATGTTGAAAAAACTAGCTCTCGTTTGAAGAAGCGCAAATTAATGTATAAATTACGTGTACTAAAAGGAATGTCTGAAGCAGGCATTAAACCAGAGTGGATGGTCATGAATGTAGTGCCTGTTATCCCAGCTGATTTGCGACCTATGGTCCAATTAACTGGCGGTCGTTTTGCCACTTCAGATCTAAATGATCTTTACAGGCGAGTAATCAATCGAAACAACCGTTTGAAGAAATTAGTAAAGCTTGGAGCTCCAGAAATTATTTTGCGCAACGAGAAGCGAATGCTTCAAGAAGTAGTTGACATGTTAATCGATTCTACTAAAACCATGAAGAATCGACGCAAAACTTTAAAGCGTACCCCCAGATCTCTGTCTGACATGCTTAAGGGTAAAAAGGGTCGTTTTCGTCGTAACTTACTTGGTAAGCGTGTAGACTATTCTGGTCGTAGCGCTATCGTTGTCGGACCCGAACTAAAACTCAACCAGGTTGGCTTACCAAAAGAAATTGCCATGGAAATTTATCGTCCATTTTTGCTCCACGAGCTTATGGAAAGCGGGATTGCTGCCAACATTAAAAGTGCCAAAAATCTAATCGATAACAAAGCTAAGGAAGTTTACGATATGTTGGATCTTGTAACCAAAAATAGTTATGTACTCTTAAACCGTGCTCCAACACTACATAAATTATCAATCCTTGCTTTTAAGCCGGTTTTGGTTGACGGTCTGGCCATCAGGCTTCACCCCGGTGTTTGTGAGGGTTTTAATGCAGACTTTGACGGTGATCAAATGGGTGTTCATTTACCTTTATCAGAGGCATCAAGGCGAGAAGCTCGTCGCTTCATGTTGCCAAGTCGCAACTTGTTAAAGCCATCTGATGGTTCGCCTGTTGCCTTGCCTTCAAAAGAAATGGCCATTGGTTTGTATTACATCACCTCTATTAGGCAAGAAGACCAGTCCAAAATGGAGTCTGTTACTGACAATGACCTCTCGCTTTTCGGTAGCTCTGATGAAGCAGTTTTAGCCTATCAATCTGGAAAAATAGAATTACGTCAATTGATTAATGTCTATATAGATCACAAAATTGTAAGGACAACCTATGGACGTTTACTCTTCAACTCAGTTTTGCCAAAAGGATTAAATTTTATCAATGAACCGGTTGTTGGTGGTAAACAAACCAAAGAACTGGCGCTAAATTGCTTGTCAAAACTTGGACGCAAAGCAACAGTAAAACTATTAGATGCCCTAAAAAACCTAGGTTTTATCGGAACTACTATGTCCGGTATTTCCTTGGCTATGGAAGATTGTGGCTTCTTACCAGAAAAGGCAAAGCTTATTAAGGAAGCTGAATTAAAAGTTTCTGAAATCGAAGAAAGCTTTAATATGGGATTAATCTCACTAGGAGAAAAAACCAGATTAAGCAACCAAGTATGGCTCGATATTACTGATGTTATCGCTGACAAAACTTGGGCTACTTTGGATTCTGATTCTCCAATTCGTTTAATTGCTAGCGCTGGTATTAAACGCGCTTCTAAAGACCAAATCAAACAACTTTCAGGTATGCGTGGCTTGATGGTAGATCCAACGGGTAAAATCGTTCCACTTCCAACCAAATCAAGTCTTCGTGAAGGTTTGTCAACTTTTGAATATATTACTGGTGCCCGCGGTGCCCGCAAAGGTTTGGCCGATACTGCCCTAAAGACTGCAGATGCTGGTTATTTAACCAGAAAGTTGGTCGATGCAACTCATGCCTGTATTATTCGCGAAAATGATTGTAAAACTACCACAGGCGTAGTCATTGATCGTAATGAAGAAAATCGTAAACGAGTATTTGGCAAACGTCTAATTGGACGTTACTTAGCAAAAGATTTAGAAGACGCCAAAGGTAACGTAATTATTGCTGCCAATACTCTTCTAGACGATGCATTGGTTTCCCAAATTGAAGCCAACGAATCTATAAACACTGTTGAAGTTCGCTCTCCACTAACCTGCAATACTCGCTATGGACTTTGTCAAAAATGTTATGGTTGGGATCCATCGACCAGAAGAACAATCAAAATCGGAGTTCCAGCAGGCGTTATTGCTGCCCAATCTATTGGAGAACCTGGTACTCAATTAACACTTCGTACCAAACATACAGGAGGAGTAGTTGGCTTAGACGTGACCCAGGGTTTGCCACGTGTGCAAGAACTCTTAGAGATGCGTACCCCAAAGGCTCCATCCCCAATTGCTGAAATCGGTGGAAAAATCAAAGTCAAAGAGAATCCTGATTCTTACGAAGTCATCCTTGAAGGTAAAGATGAAGAAGGTAAAGCTAAAAAAGTTACCTACATGTTACCTCCTACAGTAACTCTATTAGTTTCTAATGGTGATCTGGTTGCCCAGGGAACTCCCTTAACTACCGGACCATTAGATGTTAAGCAGATCAAAGAAGTTTCTGGACATCAGGCCGCTCAAAGATATCTGATCAACAATGTCCAAGGTGTTTATGAATCTCAAGGGATCGGTATCCACGACAAACATTTTGAAGTCCTAGTTCGCGAGATGACAAATAAAGTTCGTATCACCGACCCAGGCGACACTCTGTTCATGTATGGACAGGTGGTACCCAATTCAATTTATCAAACAGAGAACGACAAAGCCAAAGCTGAAGGTAAAAAACCAGCCAAAGGCGCCAAGACTTTGTTGGGATTAATCCAATCATCACTGACTACAGGATCCTGGCTGTCTGCTGCTTCCTTCCAGCAAACGACAACTACCCTAACCGAAAATTCACTTCTCGGTTCTGTTGATCACTTGATCGGTCTAAAAGAAAATGTTATTATCGGACGTCTTATTCCGGTTGGGAAAAAGCAAACTTTATCTTTATAAACCATGCCGACATTTAATCAACTAATTAAAAGCCCACGTAAAAAAAGGGTATACAAATTAAAAACCGGAGCCTTGCGTGACTCCTTTAATAGCAAGCAGAATGCAATAGTTTCTACATTAAACCCAATTAAAAAAGGTGTGGTCACAGTTGTAAAAACTATGACTCCAAAAAAACCACATTCAGCTTTGCGCAAAGTTGCCAAAGTTCGTTTGTCCAACCGTACAGTAGTCACCGCCTACATTCCAGGTATCGGCCACAATTTGGCCGAGCATGGAATTGTGACTATTAGGGGAGGAAGGGTCCGCGATCTTCCTGGTGTTCGTTATCATATTATCCGTGGTAAATTTGATGCTGGTGCTGTAGCTGGACGTCTTCAATCCAGAAGTAAGTACGGGGCCAAAAAACCAGGAGCCAGTCAAACCTAAACTATGAGAAAACGTGCTCAATCTATAAAAACAATTGCTCCAGATTTGATTTACGGTAGTGCTCTAGTCACTAGACTAATCAATCGTTCTATGTACGATGGTAAAAAAGGACCTGCTGCCACTCAAGTCTATGCTTGTTTGCAAAAAATTAAAGAAACCACTAATCAAGATCCTTTGATTTTTGTAGAGCAGGCCCTGGAAAATATAAAACCAAAGGTAGAAGTTCGTCCAAGAAGAATTGGAGGTGCAGTCTATCAAGTGCCTACTCCAGTTCGTCCACATCGCCAAGCCTCTCTTGCTATCCGTTGGTTAGTTGAGCAATCACGTGCCCTGCCAAACAAAGCACACCATACTTACGCCGATAAACTTTTTGCCGAACTCCAAAATGCTTTCAATAATACTGGTGCTTCCGTAAACAAACGAGCAGAAGTAGAACGTATGGCTGAAGCCAATAAGGCCTTTGCCCACTTGCGTTGGTAGTTTTTTTTCGTCATACTAGATGCAGATTAACTTCTGCCTTATGTTGTTCGCAAAAAATAAAAAATTAGTTTTACTACCAAAAACAGCAACCACTGAGCTTTATCTTGATGCGACCTCGAACAACCACCTCTCTCTGAGTTTCTCACTCACAAAAGAATCGCAAACAACTGATTTAAATCAAATAGACAGTTATTTAAAGTCTCAAAAACCAGAAGAAGTGGTGGTTCTATTAAGTGAAGAAGTCATGGTTACCAAATCTTTTGTGTACGATACAAAAACTACAACTATTGACAAAAAAGAAGTTATCAAATTGGCTCATGATGTAGTTAGCTTTGAACTTGATCTGGACAATGTTGAATATAGTCTTGAGCAAACTCCACAAAAAACCATAATTCATGCAGATTTGTTTCACAAAACCAAGTTTCAGGCATTGGAACGCAATTTGCAGTCATTACAGTATCTACCTGCCAAAGTCACATATCTAAGTCTTGCTCGCGCTGCAACCAAAGCGGTCAGTAATTTTTATCAACAGGAATATTTTTTACTTTACCCTTATGATAATGATGAGAATACTTTGATTTTAGCCAAAGGTTCCGAAGTTTACGCAACCAGCAAAGTCAAAAGTCAACATCCAGACTTAAACAAACATATCAACTATAGCAATTTATATTTTGACAAGCCAATTCGTCGTTTGTTTAGCCCCAAAGGACACAAAATAGAGTACAAAGCACCAGAAGATCTTGAGACTGCTGAATTTGAAGAAGTTTCTTTGGCTACTCAATTAAAAAAACCAGTCAATTTTACGTTACCAATTATTGGTGCCTTTCTATCCACTACCGTCAAAAATATGGTAAAAAAAACCATTGTAAAACCGGTGGCTACAGAAGCAACTCCACCAGTGGCTACCGCGCCACCACCATTACCAACTATGAACAATACTGGAGCTTTTGAACCAGACATTAATTTATCTAGTTCCAAGCGTAATACCAAACCTATTATTTTTGTCTTCTTGGGAACCCTGCTTTTAGTAGCTGGTTTAGTTTGGTTTGTCTTTAATCGAGACAACGCAAGCAAGCAAACAGCAAACACTTCGCCTACTCCTGTAGAAGAAATCTCAGGAGTCCCAACCGAAGAGCCAACAGTTGCCCCTACTTTGCCTCCAATTAATAAAAAACTTAAATTTCAAGTCCTAAACGCAACAGACATCAATGGTCAAGCTGCGACAGTAAAAGAAAAACTAGTAGGTCTCGGTTTTGCTGATGTGGCTACCGGTAACAGTAAGGATGAAGTTACTGAAAGCATGATCAAAGCAAAAAAAGCCTATTCAAATTTAGAAGCTTATTTTAATCAGAAGCTGACAGTTTTGGGCCAAGCAACTTTTTCGGCCGATTTGCCAGAAAGTAGCAAGTATGACGTAGTCATTACCATTGGAACAGACTTGTCCAAAGCGGATTCTGCTCCAACCAAGACTACTACTTCCTCAATCAGTCCATCTGCAGAGCCAAGTAGTACTGACGTCCAATCGGAATAAAATGAGTAAAACTAATCTATTTGTTGAGTGTGGAGGTTCTTGTTCGGGAGATCCAAATATATGCGACTTTATTGTCATACCTATTGCCCCCAACCTTATTTCTGGCGGTGATGGTAGGAGTTTCCGCCTATCACAACAAGACATTTTAAGTCCCAAAAACCCCTGAACAAGTTATATGCTCTGCAAGTGGGCAACTATGTATTCTTGCCTCTCTTTGTGATGCTAGAAAAGTTCTTACAAACTCTTAGCTAATTTATTTGCTTCGGCTACGGCAAAATTTGTTCCTCTATCTTCTGGAAAAATTTGTGCAAAATTCATTAGATATACATTTTTTAAAGGAGTTTTATAAGCAAGTGGCCTATAGCCAATCTCAACCAGATGTTGAGCGTTTTTAAATTTAAATATCCATTTTTTAAAAACTTTTTTGGAATTAAATTCTGGAAAAATTTTTGCCAAATACTTAAACCACTCCTCTTTAATTTTCTCATCACTGGCCAAGAATTTTGGATCTTGCATGTCCATATATTTACCCAAATAATATACCTCTTCATCTTCATAATTTTTAGCCGACACCAAATTGGTATGTTCAATCATTGCAAGAAAAGGGGAGTCTTGGTTATTAACATTATGCCAGTAATACGGTGATAACTTTTGTTTAGTACTAAATACCATACAAATTGCTCCCAAATATTTAGTTTTGAGCAATTCATGCACATATTTCGGTTCAGTTTCCTCTTGGCCGCTAATTAACTTGGCAAAAGCCGAATTTGGGCCAGTAAAAATTATTTTGTCGTACTTTTTTCTCAGTCCTGTAAACTGATTATCACCAATTTCTTGTTTCTTTTTTATATTTCCATCCATTTTTTTGATTTCATCACACAATTTTTTCACTAAAACTTCAAAACCCCCATCAAAATAGCCCAATTTTTCACCATCTTTGTCTTTTGAATTTCCTCTCGTATGAATTCTGGCCCACAACCAAGCCATGCTTACTTTTTCATAATCATTTCCAAATTTACCTCGTAGCAAAGGCTCCCAAATTACTTGGTAGGCCCGAACCCCACAATATTTTTTCATAAACTTTGCTGCCGACATCTTGTTGTATTTATGATAATTTCTATCGTGTTGTAGCCAAACCGTTACCAGACCCATTCTCAATTTATCAAAAAAATTCAAACCATTAAATTTGAGCAAATCTGTAGGACCAGCAAAGCTTTGTAGTCCATTTTGGTTAACAATTGCCACGCTACTTTTTAACCATCTTAATTTGTTATCCAATTTTAGTTCGTCACAGAGTTCTAATATATCCGTATCAGTTTTAAAAATATGATGATATGCCTGCTCCAAATGGGTTCCGTTAAACTCAAACCCAGCCGCAAGACCACCAATTTTATCCGATTTTTCCAAAATATCTACTTTATACCCCTTTTTTAAAAGCCGATATCCCAGCACCAGGCCACCAAGCCCGGCGCCGATAATGCATACTGATTTTGACATATATATAGAATACAACAGTTACATTCGTTATCGATCTTTAGATTAGAGTTTTTGATATCTAAAGTTGAAAATACAAATATTAAGTCAATTTATAAAATAACCATCCCCAGATAAAAACAGTATACAGTCAAAAGTTCCTAAGATATCTTATAAAAAAATTTATGATAAAATGAATACATAATTTGTTATGAGAGAAGCAGCAACTATTGCAAACTTGAGTCGGAAACATAGTATTTCCATAGCTATGTTTGGATTTATTTTAGATAAGAATGATCCTAGATGGAAAATGGTGGACGACTATGCTTCCTTATTGGGTAGTGATCCTTCTCTGCCAACTAGAACAGAGACAAAGATAGCATTCAGTACATCAATTTACCTAGGTCCGAATCCAGCTATTTCTGATCCTCACCCGGCGGCTGTTAACCTGTCACATATTCCTCGCCACAATCGTTTACAGGAAGGAGATAACGTACCGGCTCACTACAAACTTCTTTTAAGAACTAGCCATGATTTAGCCCTAAAACACAAAGATCCAAATGGAGTTACTGCATGTCCAGAGGCCTTACACCAACACATACTGATGGAACGAACTGGCCAAACTAGCCAATATGTGGCCAGGTTAGGTACCAATATTCATTTATATGAAGGAAAGCCGGTAGTAAGTATAACGAATATCCAGGGAGCAGGAGGTGCAATTGAACAAATCACAAGATTCATGGAAAGAGTTGGCGTATCACCTTTTAATTTTCTTGTACAATTAGTGCGCAATTTACATCCAAATGCAACAATTCTAGGTCTTAAAAATCCAAGACAAAAAAATGCCTCTGGGCTCTATAATGCTGTACTGAAAAGTGAGCATGTCCCCAGAATATCAAACAAATGATTTCAGATCCAACTGGCTGGATTTTTCTATGTTATCATTCCTTTACTCGTCCCGGGATTTTCGGGATTTATTATTGAATAAAATCTACAACCAAAACCAAACTTATGGCCGATGCTATCAAAACAACCAAAAACCGTGTTGTGGCAATGAACAAAGTCCGCAACATAGGAATTATTGCTCACATTGACGCCGGAAAAACCACCACTACCGAGCGAATTTTATTTTATACTGGAAAAATCCATAAGATTGGCTCAATCGACGATGGAACCACAACTACTGACACTATGGTTCAGGAACGTGAGCGAGGCATTACCATTCAATCTGCTTGTATCACCACTTTCTGGAAGGATTGCCGCTTTAATATAATTGACACTCCAGGACACGTAGACTTCACTGCTGAAGTCGAACGTTCACTTCGTGTTCTTGATGGGGCTGTTATGGTCTTCGATGGCAACGCCGGTGTTCAGGCCCAATCCGAAACAGTTTGGCGTCAAGCAGACAAATACAAAGTTCCCCGTATTGCTTTTGTTAACAAAATGGACAAAGTTGGAGCTAGTTTTGACATGGTTATGCAAAGCATTCACGACAAGCTTCGTGCCCCAATCGTAGCCGTGGTTATTCCAGTTGGCGAAGAACATGCCCACGTTGGAGTAGTTGATTTAATGGAAATGAAGGCCAAAATTTGGGATAAAGATGAACTTGGAATTGAATATTCCACCATCGACATTCCAAATAATCTTCTAGAAAAGGCCAAGGTAGCCAGAGCCAAAATGGTTGAGCTAATTGCCGGAACCGATGACACTTTAATGGAAAAATACTTAAACGAGCAAGAAATAACCACAGATGAACTAAAACAAGCTCTGCGCAAGGCAACTATTGCCCGCAAACTTTTCCCCATTTATTGTGGCAGTTCTTGGCGCAACAAAGGTGTTCAGCCAGTTCTAGATGGTATTGTTGATTATTTACCTTCACCCCAGGATTTACCCAGCTTAATTGGTTATGATCCGGTAACCAATGCCGAAATAGAACGCAAATCAAATAGTGATGAAAAGCTATCGGCCTTGCTTTTCAAAGTCCAAACAGATGCCCATGTTGGTACTCTGTCCTACATCCGCATTTATTCGGGCAAACTAAGCTCAGGGATGGAAGTTTATAACCCGACCAAGCAAAAATATGAACGTATTGGTCGCTTGCTTTTAATGCATGCTGACAAGCGCGAAGGTATCGAAGAAGGTTTTGCCGGAGAAATCGTAGCTGCCATTGGTCTAAAGGATTCCACTACCGGTGACACTCTTTGTGACAAGGAAGCCCCAATCTCCCTTATGCCTATTCAGTTTAGCGACCCAGTAATTTCACTTTCGATTGAGCCAGCTACCGCTGACGATCAAGAAAAAATGGGCAATGCTCTAAACCGTTTAGCCACCGAGGATCCAACTTTCCGAGTAGGTTACAATCACGAAACAGGGCAAACCATCATTTCAGGCATGGGAGAATTGTATTTGGAAATCATTGTTGATCGTTTAAAACGTGAATTTGGAGTAAATGTAAAAACCGGCAAGCCTCAAGTAGCTTATCGTGAAACCATAACTTCTAATTCAGATGGTGAAGGTAAATACATTCACCAATCAGGTGGACGAGGTCAATATGGTCACTGTAAAATCAAAATTGAACCTAAAAATAGGGGAGAAGGCTATGAGTTTGTTAATGCTGTCAAAGGTGGGTCTATTCCAGCCAATTTTATTCCAGCTATTGAAAAAGGTATAAAAGAAGCACTCAGCAAGGGTCTTATTGCCAGCTTTCCCATGGTCGACATCAAAATCAGCGTTTACGATGGTTCTTACCATGAAGTGGATAGCTCTGAAAATGCCTTTAAGCTTGCAGGCGCTTATGCCTTATCAGATGCAGTAAAACGTGCCAATCCCATAATTATCGAACCGATCATGAAAGTGGAGATCAATACTCCAACCGACTTTTTAGGTACAGTTATGGGTGATATCAGCTCACGTCGTGGCCAAATTTTAGGTTCGCGTGACGAGTTTGGTTTTACAATTATCGATGCAGAGGTGCCACTTGAGGCTATGTCGGGATACGCTACCGTAATTCGATCGCTTACTCAGGGTCGTGGTAGTTTCTATATGGAGCCTTCACATTATGCTCAGGTGCCTCGCGATGTGCAAGAAAAGCTCAGCACACCGGCGCAAACTTAATTAGCAATGGCTATTTTCCCATTGCACACAGGTCGTTAGCCTGATACAATGCAAAAGCCAAAAACGTATTTAGGTAGCGCTTAACTACAAAAATACAGTTTAATTATAAATTCATAGGTACAAACTCACATGGCCGACAACAAATTTGTTCGTACAAAACCTCATGTTAATGTAGGTACCATTGGTCACGTCGACCACGGTAAAACTACTCTCTCTGCAGCAATCTCCAAGATTTTTGGATCTGCCAAATCTTATAACGACATTGCCAAAGGTGGAATCGTTCGTGATTCCAGTAAAATTGTTACTATTGCTATTTCCCATTTGGAATATGAGTCGGACAAACGTCATTATGCTCATATCGACTGTCCAGGACACGCCGATTATGTAAAGAACATGATTACTGGGGCTGCTCAAATGGACGGTGCTATTTTGGTAGTTTCTGCTCCAGATGGTCCAATGCCTCAAACCCGCGAGCACGTTTTGCTTGCCAAACAAGTTAACGTACCAGCCATTGTCGTTTTCTTAAACAAAGTCGATTTGGTAACCGATCCTGAATTCCTAGACTTAGTAGAAATGGAAATCCGAGATCTTCTCAAGAAATATGGTTTCCCAGGTGATGAAGTACCTATCATTCGTGGTTCTGCTCTTGGCGCTCTAGAAGGTAAGCCAGAAGGTGTTGAATCGATTAAAAAACTAATGGAAGCTCTGGATACCTATATTCCAGATCCTGTTCGCGAACTCGACAAACCATTCTTAATGCCTGTTGAAGATGTTTTCTCAATCAAGGGTCGCGGAACTGTAGCTACTGGTAGAATCGAAAGAGGTGTAATTAAAGTCAACGAAGAAATCGAAGTTGTTGGCATTAAAGCTACTCAAAAGTCAGTTGTAACTGGTGTTGAAATGTTCCACAAGCTACTCGATCAGGGTGAAGCAGGCGACAATGTCGGCTTACTTCTTCGTGGTATCGAAAAAGACCAAATCGAAAGAGGACAAGTCCTATGTAAACCAGGTAGCGTAACTCCTCACAAGAAATTTACTGCTAAAGTTTATTTACTAAAGAAAGAAGAAGGCGGACGTCACACTCCAATCTTCGCTGGTTATCGTCCTCAAGTTTTCATTCGTACCACTGACGTGACCGGATCCATGACTTTAGCTTCTGGAGTTGAAATGATAATCCCAGGCGACAATGCCGAAGTTACCATTGAATTGATCAAACCAGTTGCCATGGAAAAAGGTGACCGCTTTGCTCTACGTGAAGGTGGGTTAACTGTTGGTGCCGGTGCCATTACCGAGATTCTCGAGTAAACAATATGACCAAAAGTGGCCGCATCCGAATTAGACTAAAATCTTTCGACCATCGTCTTATTGACGAGGCCGCTGGAAAAATAGTTCAGGCTGCGGTCACTGCTGGAGCCAAGGTTATGGGTCCTATTCCATTGCCAACCTCTCAGCGAAGGATCGTAGTAACCACATCCCCACACGTAGACAAAAATGCTCGTGAGCATTTTGAAATCAAAACTCACAAGCGTTTAGTTGACATAGAAACTAATAATTTAAAAACCATTGACACTTTGCAGCACTTGGATTTGCCCTCCGGAGTTGAAGTTGAAGTAAAAATGTAACTTATGCTGTCAGGATTTATCGTACAAAAAGCAGGCATGTCTGGCATGTTTACCGATGATGGTAAGCGTATAGCTGTGACTGCTCTAAAAGCAACTCCTCTAACCGTTACTCAGTTAAAAACTGAGAAACAAGACGGCTACTTAGCGGTGCAAATTGCCTATGGTTCCAAGAAAAGAAATAATCAACCTACTGTAAAAAAATTAGCCAAACTAAAAATAGAACAGTCCCCCAAAGGATTTATGGAATTTGAACCTCAATCCGATTCCGAACTATCCCTTGGACAATCGATTACTGTGGACCAAGTCTTTAAAGTAGGGGACTTAGTCGATGCAAGGGGTATATCCAAAGGACGGGGTTTTGCAGGCGTGATTAAACGCCATGGCTTCCAACGCCAACCAGTCACCGGAGGACAATCCGACCGTACACGAGCCCCAGGTGCAATTGGTGCTCAGACTCCAGGAAAAGTTTTAAAAGGCAAGCGTATGCCTGGCCATATGGGCAACAAAACCGCAACCGTGCTGAATCAGCCAATAGTTAAAATTGATGTTGAAAAAAATCTAATTTATATTCGTGGTTCTGTTCCTGGTCATTTTAATGCTTATTTAGTTTTAAGAAAAGTTTAATCCTATGAAAATTCAAGTTTTTTCAACCGCAGGACAGCCAAGCCAAGAGCTGGCTTTAAATGCTTCTACTTTTGGTAAAAAATTCAATCCTACTCTGGTAGCTCAAGCTATTCGGGTTTATTTAGCCAACCAACGTTCTGCCTTTGCTAAATCCTTAAGCCGAGGTCAGGTATCTGGTACCACAAAAAAAATGTGGGCTCAAAAGGGAACTGGTAATGCTCGTCATGGCTCAGCCAAAGCCCCACAATTTGTAGGTGGCGGCAAGGCACATGGACCAGATGGCAATCAAAATTACAAACTAAAACTTAGTAAAAAAATGCGTCAAGCAGCCCTAAAATCAGTGTTGTCTTCCTTTGCCCACAACAAGGCAATTCTTGCTGTAGAAAAAATCACCCAGCTTGCACCAAAAACCAAAGCTGCATCGGCCCTGATTACTAATTTGAAGGGTCAAGACAAATTACTTTCCCAAGCCAAAAACATAGGATTAATTACCGTAGGAGAGGCGCCAAGTTTGCGAGCTTTTAGAAACATACCCAGGCTAACTACTTTTTCAACCAAATCACTTAATGTTTATGATTTGTCAAAGCAAAATTATTTAATTTTTACCAAAAAAGCTCTTAATCGCTTAAACAAATAATATGCTGCTTTTAACTCCAATCGTTACAGAAACTGCCTATGCCGGTCAATCTCTTGGCAAATATTATTTTTGGGTTGATCCAAAATCTACCAAAACACAGATTGCTTCTGCTTTTTTTAATGCCTTTAAAGTAAAACCAACCTCTGTAAATACAATCCAGGTTCGTGGTAAAATCAAAACCAATTGGAAAACCAGACAGTCTTTTTCCAAGCCTTTACGTAAAAAGGCTATAGTTACTATAGAAAAAGGTACTACCATTGCCGCACTAAATCTTTCGGCTGGTTCTGGTGATACAAAATAAATATGAAATCTGATGTTAAACATTTGCTAACTATTAAGAAAAAAACTAGCGGACGCGACCATTTTGGTCATGTATCTACCAGGCATCGCGGTGGTGAGCATACCAGATTCTTGCGCAAAATTGATTTTTTGCGTGAAAAAGTTGAAATTAGTGCAAAAGTTGTTCGAATTGATTACGATCCAAATCGCACTGCAAATCTGGCACTTCTTCAGTACAAGGATGGCGAAAAACGCTACATTCTGGCCACTCAAAACTTAAAAGTAGGTGACTATGTTTTGCGATCCGATAAAGCTCCTATCAAAGATGGGAATGCCCTACCACTTAGATGTATACCCTTAGGTATTCCGATTCATGCCATAGAAATGACTCCAAATCGTGGGGCCAAAGTTTGTAAATCAGCTGGATCTGCTGCCATGTTGCAAAGTTTGGATGGCAACATTGCCACAATCCGTATGCCTTCTGGTGAAATTCGTATTTTTAATGCTAATTGCTTGGCTACTATTGGCCAGGTTGGCAATGCAAATCATATGAATGAAAAAATGACCAAAGCTGGTCAGTCTCGTCATCGTGGTATTCGGCCAACAGTTCGTGGTGTTGCTCAGCATCCTGATTCCCATCCACATGGTGGAGGTGAAGGACGATCATCTATCGGTATGCATCCCAAGACTCCATGGGGCAAGCCTGCTATGGGTAAAATTACTCGCAAGAAAAATAATCGTTCTAATCGTTTAATTCTTTCTAGGAGAAAAAAATAAACTATGTCACGCAGTAGCATCAAAGGACCATATATCGACGCTAATCTTTTAAAGAAAATAGCCAAAGGAGTTTCTGGTCCTATAAAAACTTGGGCACGCGCCAGCCAGATTCCACCTGAATTTGTTGGTAAAACATTTTCAGTTCACAATGGACGCAAATTTATCGATGTCTATATAACTGAAGACATGGTCGGTCACCGATTGGGAGAATTCTCTCCAACCAGAACCTTTAAAGGGCATGGTCATGTAGTTAAACGTGTTCTTGAAAAGACCTAATCTATGACTAAAAATACAATTGTATCTTATACAAACAAAAATCTACTTATAAGTCCGCGCAAGCTTCGTCTTGTAGTTGAACAGGCAAAAAAACTGTCACCACAAAAAGCTGTCGAATCCTTACGCTTTACCAATAGTAAAGGTGCCAGGCTCTTAGTAAAATGCATAAAAAACGTAATTGCCGATGCTAAAAACAATTATGGTCTTGACCCAAGTACCTTGCATTTTGTACACTTCACCGCCAGTGAAGGTCTAAAGCTAAAACGCATGGACAAATCTCACGGTGCTCGTTTTGCTCGCGGTGTGATTATCAAACGCCATAGTCGCTTGAATATTCAATTAGAGGGTCAGTCAAAAGCTGATATAGAACCTAGCAAAACCATTACTGATTCAAAACAACTAAACAAAAAGTCTAGCAAATAAACATGGGTCAAAAAGTACATCCAATTGGTTTCAGATTAGCCACTACTAAAGACAGTCCAACCTGGTCTTCTACTTGGTTTGCTAAAAAATTAAATTATGCCGGATTGGTACTTCAGGATAAAAAGCTAAGAGATTTTATGGAAAAACGTCTTGCTAGTGCTGGTGTGGTCAATATTCGCATTGAGCGATTTAATAAACGTCTAAAAATTACTATTGTAGTCAGCCGTCCCGGTTTGGTAATCGGCCGTGGAGGTAAGGAGTTGGAATCTTTGAAAAAAGATTTGATCAAATTATTACCAAAAACAGTTTTAAAGCAGCAATCTTTAGATCTCCAGGTCGAAGAATTCAAAAGTGTTGATTTATCTGCTAAGCTAGTTGCTGAAAAAATTGCTATCCAACTTGCCAAGAGAATGCCTTATAGACGTGTAGTTTTAGGATCTATGGAAAAATGCATGGCTGCAGGAGCTAAAGGTGTCAAAATAATTATCTCAGGTCGTATTAATGGTGCTGAAATTAGTCGAAGAGAAAAATTCTCTCAAGGTAAAGTTCCACTTTCTACTCTGCGTTCTCGCCTGGACTATTATGAATGTCCCTCAGCTACTCGTTCTGGATACATCGGAGTTAAAGTTTATTTGTGTTTAGCCTAATATGTTGCAACCAAGTCGTACCAAATATCGTAAACAATTCAGAGGAAAAATGGCTGGAGTTTCCAAAGGTAATTTAGTGTCTTTTGGAGAATTTGGCTTAAAATCAATGGAATCATCATGGATTACAGCAAATCAAATTGAAGCTGCCCGCAAAGCTATTGCCAATTATACAAAACGCAATGGTCGTATGTGGATTCGAATTTTTCCAGACAAACCTTTTACGGCCAAAAGTGGAGGTACTATGGGAGCTGGTAAAGGTGAAGTTCAAGGCTATGTTGCCGTAATCAAACCAGGTCGTGTAATTTTTGAAATTACTGGCGTCCCAGAAGTTGATGCTCGTGAAGCTCTTCGTTTGGCAGCCAATAAACTACCAGTAACCACTAAAATTGTTAAACGTATAATTTACCACTAAAAAATATGAAAAAAACTGCTAAAATAGCCCTACGCGAAAAATCTTCTAAAGATCTTTTATCGCACCTCAGTAAGCTAAAAGCAGACCTTCAAGACGCCAAATTGAAACACCATTTGGGCCAAGTCAAAGACACTTCAGTTTTTGCCAAATTAAAAGCTGAAATTAGCCTAGCTTTTGCCGAGCTTGCAAAAAGTAAATAATTATGACCGATACAAAATCAAAAAATACAGGAAAAATATTTGAAGGGATTGTCGTTAGTGACAAGATGCAAAACACTATTGTTGTTCAAATGGACTATGTAATGCGTCACCCACGCTACAAAAAGATAATTAAAAATCGCAAGAAACTCTATTCAGAAAATAATCTTAAGGCGAAAATCGGTGATCTTGTAAAAATCCAAGAAACTCGCCCTTTATCCAAACTAAAAAGGTTCACCACTTTAGAAATTATCAAATCAGCTTAAGAATTTTATGATCCAGCTTCGATCTATTGTCAATCCAGCCGATAACTCAGGGGCCAAGAGCTTGCAGGTTATTCACGTTTACAAAGGTTCTCATCATAAAAAAGCAACTGTTGGTGACATTGTTATGGTTATTGTAAAAACAGCTATTCCGAATGCCACCGTTAAATCAAAAGAAAAAGTAAAAGCTGTTGTTGTCCGTACTCGCAAAGAAATCAGACGCGAAGATGGTAGCTACATCCGCTTTTCTGATAATGCTGTAGTAGTTATCGATAGTGCCAATCAGCCACGAGCTACTCGTATCTTTGGACCAATCGCCCGTGAAGTTAAAGATTTAGGTTTTACCAAGATTGCCTCCATGGCTACCGAGGTCTATTAATCCCATGAAAATTCAAAAAGGTGATCAAGTCATAGTTATTACTGGCAAAGATTCTGGTAAAAAAGGGAAAGTTCTATCTGTTTTTGCCAAAACCAATAAACTGATTATTGAAGGTATAAACAAAGTCAAACGTCATCAAAAAGGCCGCAATGGACAGATCAGCGCTATTATCGAAAAAGAAATACCTATTTGGGCAAGTAAAGTCATGTTGCTTGATCCAGAAACCAATAAGCCAACCAGAGTAGGTTACAAGCTCGATGCGGGTAAGAATAAATATAGAGTCTCAAAGAAAACTGGCAAAATTATTAAATCAGATTCAAAAACCAAATAACTATGTTAATGCAAACTTTCACTAAAACTATTGCTCCAAAGCTGCAACAGGATCTTGGACAAAAAAATCCTCTTTCAGTACCGAAAGTAACCAAAATAGTACTAAACTATCGTGTAAAAGAAGCCAGAGAAAGCCAAGAAGCTTTAAACCAAGCTATGGAAGAATTGGCAGCTATTGCTGGACAAAAACCAGTTGTAACCAAAGCCAAGAAGGCTATTTCCAGTTTTAAATTGCGACAAAATGACCCCCTAGCTTTAAAAGTAACCCTGCGTCATCACCGTATGTACGATTTTATGGAAAAGTTTTTTTCTTTAGTTTTGCCGCGTTTGCGCGATTTTAAAGGTATTGATTCTTCTGCCTTTGATCGAGTTGGTAATTACAACATTACAATTAAAGATCAAACCTATTTTCCAGAAATTGATTTAAACCGAGTTAACAAAATTCGACCCTTGCAAATCACTTTCGCCACATCTGCTACTAGCCCAACTGAGGCAAAAATGTTATTATCTGCCCTAGGCGCCAAATTCGCCTCCTAAAATTATATGGCCACTACCGCCAAAGAAGTACGAGAATCAAAAAAATTAAAATATACGACTAGACATCACAATCGATGTCAGCTCTGTGGCCGCCCACGCGGCTATATCCGCTTAGTCGGTCTCTGCCGTATGTGTTTCCGTCGCTTAGCCCTTACCGGTCAGCTCCCGGGTATTAAAAAAGCCAGCTGGTAAAAATATGATTAGCGCACCCGCACTCGATTTATTAATCCGAATTAAAAATGGCTACCTTGCTAGCTTAAAAAGCATAAAGGCCCCAGGTTCCAAATTTAATCAAGCTCTTTGTCAATTGCTTCTTGATAATAATTATCTTTCCTCATTCGACATTGAAGAAGATGGTCCTAAAAAATCACTTTCAATAAAATTGAAATATATCAACAAAGAACCGTCTCTGCATGGTGTTCGAATTTATTCCAGACCGGGCCGCCGAATTTATGAACGTGTTGATAGTTTGCCTTGGGGAAAATCAAAGGCAAGTCTAATAATAATTTCTACTAGCCTTGGATTAAAGTCTCAGAAAGATGCAAAAAAATTAAATGTTGGTGGCGAGGTAATTGCAGAAATTTACTAACAACTATGAGTAAAATCGGAGTTCAGCCAATAACCATACCAGCAGGAATTAGTTTTAAGCTGGAGAACAAGCAAATAACTTTGTCCAACTCAAGTGGACAGTTATCTTTGCCTTTACCACAAAATATTGAAGTCAAACAGGAAGGCGACAAGCTAATAGTCAGTAGACATTCTGAGTCAAAGCAAGCCAAATCTAATCACGGTTCTACCAGGGCTCATTTAGCCAACATGGTTGCTGGCCTCCAAACTCCCTTTGTCAAAAACCTAGAAATCCGTGGCACCGGTTATAAATTTTCACTTTCAGGAAACAAGCTAACAGTTTTAGCTGGTTTTATTCACCCAGTTATTATTGAGGCAAAACCTGGAATTACCTTCCAAGTACCTGAGGAAACTAAGCTGACAATTAGTGGTTCTAATATAGTAGTCGTTGGTCAAACTGCCAGCACTATTCGAAAAATTCGTCCGCCGGAAGTCTACAAAGGAAAAGGCATACGTTATGTTAATGAGTTTATTAAATTAAAGCCAGGTAAAGCAGCCAAAGCCGGCGCCTAAAAAACTATGATTAATCACAACGCAACTTACAGACGGCAAAAAAGAGTTCGTGCCAAGTTATCTAGTCATTTGGGTCATCCAAGGCTTTCTATTCACCGTACTCTCCGTCACATTTGGGCCCAAATTATTGACGATAAACACGGTAAGACCATTGTGTCTTCTAGCACTAAAGTTTTGAGTATCAAAGGTACAAAGACAGAACAAGCCAAAGCACTTGGTACCGAAATTGCCAAACTTGCTCAAAAGCAAAAAATTGTTAAAATACGTTTTGACCGTGGACAATTTAGATATCACGGACGAGTCAAAGCCGTAGCTGAATCAGCCAGAGAAGCTGGTCTAAAATTTTAATTATGACATTTCCAAATAATAATCAAACCGATCCCAGAAAATCCGAATTTAAGGAAAAAGTGGTAGAAATCAAACGTGTATCAAACACCACCAAGGGCGGTAAACAAATCGCTTTCACTGCATTAGTAGTTTCTGGCGACCAAAAAGGTAAAGTTGGTATTGGTTTTGGTAAAGCCAAGTCAGTTGCCGACTGTATTAACAAAGCCACCAATCGCGCTAGGCGTTCTATGCTTTTAGTTCCAATCACCAAAGCCAGTAGTATACCTCATGAAGTTTCCTTAAAGTATCATTCTGCTCGTGTTTTGATCCGTCCTGGAAAAATTGGAGATGGTATCAAAGCTGGTGGTTCTGTGCGAGCAGTTTTAGAAGCAGCTGGAATCAAAGATATTGTTAGCAAGATCCAAGGTTCTCGCAATAAAGCACTAAATGCCTATGCAGTTTATCAAGCCCTGTTACAACTTAAAGCCTAATTATGTCCTTACTAACTAATTTAATAAAAATTATTCACACTAGGCCAGATCGCGTTGGTCGAGGCTATGGTAGCACCAGAGGTAGTCACACAACTGGACGTGGTGCCAAGGGAGACAAGGCCCGCGGAGCTACAAGATTAACTTTTGACGGAACCAAGATAAAAAAATCATGGATTCAAAGAACTCCCCGTTTAAGAGGTAAAAATAGATTAAAAGTAATTCAAGACAAACCAGTTGTAGTCACCTTGACTCAATTAGACAAATGGTTCAAATCTGGACAAACTGTTGACATAAAATCTTTAGCTAAAAAAACTGGAACCAATTCTACCCTTTTCAAAATTCTTGCAACTGGTAAACTGACTAAGAAGCTAAAGGTCAGCCAAGTACTCATGTCAGAGGCTGCCAAAGCTAAATTCAATGAATAAGTACACACAGCTGCTAAATCTCTATTTTGAATCACTCAAAACTCCGATTTTACGTAACAAAATTTTGTTTACTCTGGCAATCCTTTTAACTTTTCGTTTTATAGCTCATGTTCCTGTTCCAGGTGTTAATTTGGAGTTATTAAGACAATTTTTTGCTCAAAACCAGATCTTGTCCATTTTAAATATTTTTTCAGGTGGAACATTGGCCAATTTTTCAGTAGCCGCTCTCGGTTTGCAGCCTTATATCCAAGCTTCTGTAGTAGTCCAATTGTTTTCTATGCTTTATCCAAAGCTAGATGAATTGCGCAAAGAAGGGGAGTATGGCCGTCAAAAAATAAATCAATATACTCGTATTTTGACCATTCCAATTGCCTTTATGCAGGCTTTCATTATGTATTCCCTACTTCGTTCCCAATCAATAGTCCAAAGTACTAACCCCCTCACTTTATTCGCACTTTTATCATCTATGGTTGCCGGCACTATGATTATGCTGTTTTTTGCTGAACTTATCAATAATTATGGTGTAGGAAACGGAACTTCAATGCTGATTTTTGCAGGTATAGTTGCCTCAATCCCTCTATCTATTTTTAAAACAGCATCTCTGTCAGACTACGGTAATCCCCAAAGTTTTGCTAACACTATTTTGTTTCTTCTGATTATTGCCTTTTTAATCGTGGCTGTTGTCTTTGTAGAGGAAGCAGTACTTCGAGTTCCCATTCACTATGCTAATCGCGGACAAAAAACTTACATGCCAGTAAAAATAGACAGCTCTGGTGTAATGCCTATTATTTTTGCAGTTTCCCTGGCCACCGCTCCATCATTAGTTGGTCAATTTTTAGCCCAAAGCAAATTTGCAGCACTTATTCCTATCGGCCGCTTTTTGCAAACGCATTTTGCCAGCGGCAGTTGGGTTTATATCATTTTGTATTTCTTCTTAGTCATGGCCTTTACTTTTTTCTATACTCAAGTAGTTTTTAAACCAAAAGAAGTTGCCGAGGAGCTTCGCAAATCAGGTGGTTTTATCCCAGGTGTTCGTCCGGGGGTTGCAACACAGGCTCGTTTTGAATTTATCAGCAATCGACTTATGGTTATAGGTGGTATTTTCCTGGCCCTAATTGCCATTACTCCAATTTTGGCCCAAAAGGCTACTGGAATAACTTCGCTAACTGTCGGTGGAACTAGCGTACTTATCGGAGTTTCTGTGATTATTGAACTAACCAAACGTATCGAAAATGTAGTTCAAATGTATCGTTACGAAAAGCTAACTTATTAAATGCCGAATTTTTGCATTATTGGTCCATCTGGTTGTGGTAAGAGTACCCAAGCCAAGCAAATATCAGAAAAATACGGCCTTACTCACTTTTCTATAGGAGCAATTTTGCGCTCGTATTTAGATGCCAATCCAAACACACCCATAAAGTCTTATGTTGATGCAGGTAAATGGGTACCCGAAGAGATGTTAATGCCCATAGTTTTCAATTCACTCTCAACTTGCAACTTCCAGAATTTTATTATTGATGGTTTTCCAAGAGTCTTGCTACAAGGGAGACTTCTAGAAGAAGAGCTAATAAAACACCAAAAACATCTTGATCATATTTTCCATTTAACGATCCCTTTTACCACAATTTTTTCTCGCAGATTGAAATCTGAATTAGAAACTGGTGTACGGTTTTCAGACCCGGGACGAACTGACGAAAACGAGCAAAGTATTGCCCAGCGTCAACAAAGTTATGACGAATCAATTCTGCCAATTTTAAATTATTACACTGACAAGGAACTACTAAGTCAAATAGACGCTACGCCCGATATTTCCACCATATTTAATAATATATGTTCAAAGATTGATCAATTATTAATTCACAAGGAGATTTCTTAGCAGTTAAGCGCAATTAATTTTATGCCAAACTTTACAACAGTAAAAGGTGTCGTTACCGAAAACTTGCCAGCCACTCTCTTCCGAGTACAACTGGAGGACGGAAGAACCATTTTGTGTCATTTAGCAGGTAAAATGCGGGTTAACCACATCCGGATTATCACTGGTGACAAAGTCCAAGTGGTTCTTGACCCCTACGGAAACAAAGGCAGAATAGTGGTCAGAGAATAAATATGACAAATCCTGAAAATGTGCCTAAAAAAATTAGTGATGTAGCAGCTAATCTTGAGCCTAGAGAAACTGAATTGGCAACTATTTTAAATAAGTTATTACATTCTTCAGAAGTACCCAAATCTGTTAAATGTTTTGCTCTGGATCTAATTCAATTATCTGGAATAAGATCACCAAATAACGATTTACCAGAAAATCTATTATTCATGAGAACTTTTCCATATGTAATTGACAAGGCAACATGTTTGATATGGACACGCCAGACAGATGGCGAATGGATCGAATTACTTTTTAATCTTGCAATGAAGATATCGGAAGCAATGATTAGTGATCCCTACTCAAATGCTCGTAAAACTCTTTCAAAATATAGAGAAATGGAACTAGCTATAAGTGCTAGAAAAAGTCTTATTTAAAACTATATGACGAAATTTGAAATTAAAGAAATGCGGGGTGATCAAGTTTTAACGAGATTTGAACTTATAGAAGGCCAGCAAGCTAGGCATGCTAGCTATTTTTTGAAAAATATTGCTGGCGTTCTTCATATTACTCCCGATCAAACCACTATTGTTTATATGAGATCTGAATTTGTTCATGTAGTCAGATCTAATTTCAATCTAACTTGTGGCGCATCTCTTACCGGAAACGGTAAAAATATAGAAATATCAACTTCGTAATTCTATTTAACCCTACAGCTTAAACTAGATTTCTCCGCTTGAAACAGTACACAGTATACTTGCTTATTTTCATAGTAATAAATACTCTCGCCTATCCCAAAAGATGTATTTTGTGTATCTTCCAGCAAATATTTTGCAAGTATGCTATTTAAAAGATTAATTTTTGATTTTTTTACAAAATAGTCAGATAGATTTATTTCCCATGCAGTCTGTGACACAAAACCTTTAGGTGTGTAAAACTTATCTGTTTTAACTGGTTCTAGTTTAATATTCAAACTATTTTCTAACTCTGAAAAAACAGCACTAATTTCAGCTGGAATAGTTGTCTCTGTAGTATCTAATGATTGAAAGGTGGAAAGGATTTGCTCAACCAAGCTTCTTGCCACTCTGGCGGCATTAATATCTTGATAACCATTTATAATAAATTGGAAGTCTAATATCTTTCCGTTGTTAGATAAAAAGTAGTCATAAGTCAGATTGTTTATTTTGTAATCCCAATACTCGATTCCATTTACATTTCTTTTATCAACAGTTGCGGATATTTGGCGAAACTGAGATTTGGAACCAGCATCTTTGGCACCATTCAGGGAGATTAACAAATTATTTAAACACTGATTTTCAGAAAGACAATCCTGAGCTGGGCTAACATAAACATCTGCCAAGCCTGCAAAGGCGTTATTTACATTTGGCAGACTAAAATGCAAACTATTGGGATAATCACGTCTATCAAACAAAAATCGTGAAGATAATTTAACACTGTATCCATAAGGAATGTTAGTATATTTTTTCCAGTCAGCAATTTCAGTGTTATTAGGTACTAATGACCTTGTTTGTCTTAATAAATAAAAAATAGCCATTCCGACCATCACCAGCAAAAACAGAAGAAAAATAGTTAATCTCTTCCAAAGCATTTTGTTTCTCGTCATTGTTAAGTTAGTCATTTAAAATGATACTATTAGCACATGAGTGAGAATAACACAGGAAAAGAAAATAGCAATGCACCTTCTTCACATTTTCCGGGTTACCATACATGGACAAAAACTAATGGTGCCCCGGATATTACTGCATACCGGCGCGCAAAAGCAGCATGGGAACGAAAACAGTTTCTAAAAAGAATTGCAGCAGTAGTAGGAGTTACTGGAGTTGTTGGAGCAGGTGCAGTATTTGGTCCCTCGGTAGTAGATGCAATTCAAAAGGGCCCTGGGAAAAGTGCAAATACAACAACTAATCCAACAAACCATCCTCAGGAAACGGCCACTCCAACTACCATAAAATATCCTACTGCAACTGTAACTATTACTTCAACCCCACCAAAAGCTGAGGGAAATAAATCTTCCACAACTCCAGAGTCCAAAGAAATAACTAATCCAACATATACCAAGAGGCAATTAATTCAAGAAGAATATATAAAAACACCCTTACAAAATGGCGAGATATTAAATTATGCTGTTGAATTGGCAAACAAGTTAGGAAAGGACCCTCTCTATTATGATGTTATAGACCTTTTATCCCTAGTCCCAGATGTCCCAATTTCTCAAGGGCAAGATGCTGAACATGGAATTATCAGATCGTTTATTGTCGCTTTTACGGATCCTAATAGTTTAAATAATTCAGTCAGTCAAAAAGTAGAAGCTTCATACTATCAAGTTTTTTACAAGCTAAATCCAAGGGATTCTGTTGGCCCCAAAGGAAAAGAGGTGTTTTTTAACTTTAAAGTCGTTGCTGAGGGTCCAATTAAGGGGTATGCAACTGGCCCGTTTAATCTCAAAGAAAATCCAGGATTCTATGGTTTTAGGTTAAGCCATGTATTTCAACCGGATTTTTCACTGTATCCAAAAGCAGATGAATTTAATATTGCCGGTTATGTACCTACGCTTGCGGTGAGTACTGACCCAGCTTGGGCTCCAAGAATTCTTATGAAGGAGGATGATAAAAAAGGTAAAAAGGATCATTCAACACCACCAATTTTTCCAACGCCACTACCACCAAAACAACCAATCCCAACACCTACAACTCAATCATCTGAAGCAC
>CAYXDV010000002.1:0-166340 GCA_964463925.1 uncultured Gammaproteobacteria bacterium | reverse complement strand
GGAGGGATGGGTGGGTTTACAAATAACCCAACTGAATTCATAAATACCTCAAGTAACGTACTTGAAATGAAATTAGCAACCAGCAGTGATGGGGCAACTACAAGTAATTCTATTGAATCCTGGGATTTTGGAATGGTTTCGTTTGCATGGATAGAACCGGCTTATTCAATAATTGGAAGTATATATAATGACGAAGGGACTACTGCATATAACTGCAGTGGCAACAATCTTTCGGTAGTAGCGGTACTAAACGGATCATTACAATACAATGGTTTTTGTGTAAATGGTTATGGAGACTATGTAATTACTGATATTGGTTCTACAACTTCAGGTGAGTCTTTGACTGTTTTTGTGAATAATGGCCCAGTGGTAGCATCTGCGGTAACAAAAACACATGGTGCAGGTAAAACGATTAGGGACTTAAATTTGTATAAAGATAGAATTGTTCTAAGACACGAAGATAGTGGGCCAATTGCAAATGCCAACTTGGCAGCATACGATGGGGCCAACGATGCGGCAGATTTAATGTTTAGCCATAACGGTGGTGATGTGACGGCGACTAATAAAATATTGATATGGACTGGGGATACTTATACTCCTGGCGGAAACGTGACGGCGCCAAGTTTGGAAATTAGCGGAGTTTTTAATTTAGGTGGAAATATTTTGACATTAAAGAGTGGAGGTACAAGCAGTACGTGTAGCGACGCAAGCGGTACAGTGATGCCAGTGTGTATAAATAGTAATGGTAGCTGGATAATAAATTCCGGAAGCGTAAATTACGACGGACAAACTTCAACCAACATATGGGCTAGTAATTCTTATTACAATTTGGGGGTTGGAACCAGTGCCGAAGCGGGAGTTGGGACAAGCTTTGGACTGAATGGAAATGTAGGAATAGGTGGTAGTTTGATAATTGGCAATACCAGCTCCACAAATACAGATGCTTTGGACGGAGGTAGCTATATGATTAATTTGTATCAAACTGGGACACCACTTACTGTAACAAGCAGAGGCTTGTTTTTAGCCAATACTTCGACAGTAAATTACGAAGGACAAGGAGCAGTAAATGTGATCGGTGCTAGTTATTACAATTTGGGGGTTGGAACCAGTGCCGAAGCGGGAGTTGGCAGAACTTATACGTTGATTGGGGACGTGAACGTAGCTGCAGGATTAACTGTTGGCAACAGCGGATCTAGTAACCAAGACACTCTTGCCGGATCTACATACACAATTAATCTAACTGGTGGAGGCAATCCTTTTAATCTAACTAGCGGTGGGCTATTTGCATATGGGACAGGAAAGGTAAGCTACCAAGGCCCTGTGGCCACAAATATTACTAGAACTAATTATTATAATCTGGAAGCTGTCCCCTCCTCGGGAAGCCCTAGCTATGGATTTAGCGGAAGTGGTGGAGTAAATATTGCTAATAACTGGCTAATCGGAAACGGGGCAGCACTAAGTATAGATGCGGAAACAGCAGATCCAAACATTAGTGTGGGTAATAATTTTGTAATAAATAATGGTGGGACTTTTAATGCCAGCTCTACTGGTAATTTGAATGTGGGTGCCAGCGTACAAATTGCTGGAGTTTTTAATCGCAATGCCTCTACTTTGACTTTGGACACCCCTAGCAAAATAGGCGTGATTACTTATAGCTCCAGTGGAATTGGTACTAGTTTTTATAATTTGTCGGTACTATCGGCTGGAAAGAGTGTGTGGGTCGATAATGCAAATCAAACAACCGTGGCCAATAATTTGACGATAACTGGGGTGGGATGTACGGCTGGCAGCCCAGTTTATTTACGATCGAATTTAAACAATAGTCAATTTGAAATTAAAGTTTTGGGAACTGCCAGTGTAAATTATGCCGATATTAAGGATAGCAATGCTATCAATGCTCAAACGGCCAGCAATTCAATAAACTCTGGCAATAACACTAACTGGACGATTAATGGTGGGGCTTGTGTCACTAATAGTAGTCCTAACTCCCCTAGCGCCCTGGCCCAGAAAAAGACGGATGATAGTGTACTGACAGTGGGTGCTTGGAATAACTCAAATTCAGTTAAATTTACAGCGAGTGCTAATGATTCTGATGCTAATGAAACTTTGTATTTATGTATAGAGAAAAAAGACATAGGGACTAGTTTTGTGGGAAGTGAAGATAGCTGTGGAAGTGGAGTGGGGGCAAGTAGTGCCGGAGTAGGGGTAACAGTGACCAACACAATTACCGGAATAAACTCAGACTTGGAATATCACTGGCAAGCAAGGATTAAAGATGCCACTGGGTCATATTCTGGATGGGTTAGCTTTGGAGGCAATGCAGAAAATGCTCGTGACTTTGGAATTGATATCAGTGCACCAAGCGGAGGGACAGTTTACGATGGTATACAAGCAGGGATAGACATGAGCTATAACGACGGAACACTGGATGGTTTGGGGGCCAACTGGAGTGGAATAAATTCTAATGTATCAGGTTTGCTTAGTTATGATTATTGTTTAGGAACTGGAGTGGGAACTTCGGATATCTTGACTTGGACGAGTGTGGGTACTCAAACTTCGGCGGTAGCCAGTGGGCTGAATTTGAATACTTCCAACATCTATTATTTCAGTGTCAAGACAACGGATAATGCCGGGAATACTAATGTTATATCTTCGAACGGAATTAGGGTTTCACCTAGCCTGGTGTTTAGTACTAATCCGGCCCAGATTACTTTTTCTAATCTAAACGCTGGGAATGCTTATACTGCTAGTACCGGGACTACTTTAACTGTTTCAACAAATGCATATAATGGATATGTAGTTCGGGCTTATACTACTGATTTGTTGCGATCTTCTGATGGTCTATCAACTATTGGTAATTTTACTGGTGGTAGTTATGCAAGTCCTGATGCCTGGACTGGCAGCGACAGAGGATTTGGTTATAGTTCAGATGACCCTTTGGTCTCTGGAGTTAACAAATTCTTGAGTACGCCGTGTGCCGGCGGAAACAATCCGCCATGCTTTGCTCCATTTGGGCAAACTTATCCTGGGGATATAGTGGCAGATCATACTACTAATGTCAGCGGTTCACCGATCGTAAACGAAAAATTTAACATAACTTACAAAGTTCAGACAGATACAACTCAGGCGGCTTCAAATTATAGAACTACAATTATTTATACGATTATTCCTCAGTATTAATTAATGAATAAAAAAGTTCTGGTTCTTTTACTGATTGAGGCGATGTGTTTTGTTGGAAAAGTAAAAGCACAAACTACAGATGGACAGACAATTCTTGGAATAAGCCCAGCAATTATAGAAAGTGTTTTGACGCCAGGAGAAGTTAATATTCAAAAAGTTAGAGTTATAAATTCAAACAATCGACCAGTGCCGATTAAGGCAATGGTAAAAGATTGGATAAATAGTAATGATAGCGAAAGCGAACTTGCTGAAACTGTATCAGCAAAGGAATGGGTGGTAATAGAACCTGCAGACTTTATCATGGAAGCAAATAGCACTAGAGAAATAGAGATTAGAACAACTCCACCGATAGGAGCAACCCCGGGAGGACACTATGCAAGTATTTTTCTGAATCCAGTTTTTTCTCAAGATGAAATGATGACTCAAATTGGTCCCCGGGTAATACCCAGGGTGACTGTGCAACTAATGTTACTTGTAAAAGGGGAAATGCAAGAAAAATTAAAAGTAGTTAACTTTGAACCTGACAAAACTATTTTTTGGAGTAGAAAAATGGACCTTAAACTAGAACTTGGAAATATGGGCAATGTCCATTTAGTACCAAAGATATACATAAAAATTGAAAAAGAGTGGCCAGGTAGTAAAAAAGAAGAAATGGTTGAAGACAATAGGATTGTTATACCAGGTCAAAAAAGACAACTGCTTTTGTCAAAAGAAGTTGGTGGCTTGGGTAAATATAAAGTAACTGGTTATGTTCAATATGGAACGTTTGGAGAAAAGATAAATTTGGATCAAATATTTTTTTGGATCTTACCACCTATTTGGTTGATATCTGTTGGTTTGTTTGCATTGACAACCATGGTTGCTGTGCTTATTATGAAATATAGAAATGCTTAAAAAAATAACTCTTCTGTTTTCATTTACTTTCCTGTTTTTTTTATTGCCAAGAACAAGTTTGGCTGCATCATTGTCAACAGGTAGTTTGAATTTGTCAGATCCAAGACCCAGTGCCGTTGGCACCACATATACCTTCACTTGGAGTAACGTGACCACTTCTACAATTAAGTGTATAAAAGTAAGATTTTCTACTGTTTCTACTGGAGTCACTGTACCAACTAGCATGACTACTACTAGCACTACTCTGGCTACTAGTTCAACTTATGTACCGAACCCAGCGGGTTGGACGGTAGATGCAAGCACCAATGGGACTATTTTACTGACCCTTTCTGGAGGCACAGCACCCGCCAGCGCATCTTCGAGGACTTTGGTTTTATCAAATATCAGTAATGGATCTGTTGCTGATACTCGTTATTTTGGTTTATTTGATACTTATAATAATGTCGATTGTTCTAGCTCTCCAATAGATAGTGGTGTGGTCTCGTTTATATTTACTAGTGGTCAGCTAGTCTCGCTGACTATCGACCCTTCTTTAACTTTTAGTATAAATGCCGTGGCAGTCGGACAGACAGTAAACGGATCACCAACTACAGTTGCAACCACTTCAACGACAGTCCCTTTTGGTCCGGTTACAAGTGCAATTAATGGAGTTGCGGCCCACGATTTGACTGTCTCTACAAACGCAGGTAATGGATATACTGTGTACACGAGATATACTGGAGCACTGACCTCTGGTTCTGGAGCAACTATTCCTGACTTTACAGGAACTAATGCCTCTCCTGCTGCATTTACTGCTGCAGGAACTGCATCCTTTGGCTATACCACTGAAGATATTACTTTGGGTGGAGGGACTGCAAATAGGTTTGCAAGTAATAAGTACGCTGCCTTTACTACTAGTAACAATCCAGTTGTAGATAGTAGCGTGTCTGTTGGGTCGACAACTACTAGAATTGGATATCAGGCTGGGGTGTCTAGTACTACGGCTGCAGGCACTTATACAACAACAGTGATAATGACCATAGTGCCAAGTTACTAATTTTTTGATAAGATCCACTGGTGTTAAAAAGATTATTTGGTTTTATTTTTCTTGCCCTGCTTTTAGGTTGCAATAATGTGTATGCACAACCAAATACCAGGAACACCACCTCACTACAGATTAGTCCACCAACTTTTGAACTAGGTTCTGGTGCTGGCAGAAGCATATCTAATATTGTTCGGGTATTAAATCCTACAGATAATCCAATTACTGTGACCTCTAAAGTAAAAGACTTTGTTGCAAGTGGTGAAGAAGGATCTGTTGATTTAATTGATACTGAGGATAAGACAACATATTCCCTGGCAAGTTGGATTAGCGTGGAGCCTACAATGGCAACAATTCCTCCAAAAGCAGCAATTCCCTTTACTTTTACAATAAGTATCCCTAAAGGGGCTGAGCCAGGTGGACATTTTGGGAGCGTTTTGTTTAGCACTGAAGCAAGCACTAGTGAAGTAAGCGGTTCTGGGGCAAAACTTACTACCGAAGTAGGCTCTCTGGTTTTGCTAAACATCGCTGGAAAAGCAAAAGAAGGTGCAAAATTAGTAAGTTTTGAACCAATAAAAAATTTTTTTGAATTTGGACCAGTAGGACTAGAATACAGGATCCAAAATAAAGGCAACATACATATAAAACCGACAGGTAAAATCGTGATAAAAAATGTTTTCAATCAGACGGTATTTGAAGATACAATAGACCCTAAAAATGTTTTGCCAAATGCTGTTAGAAAAAGTGTTTACTATTGGAACAACAAATGGTTGTGGGGTAAGTATAGAGCACAAATCAGTTTGAAGTATGGCCAGGATGGAAAAATATTAAATCAGGAAACGCAATTTTGGGGTTTTCCGTATAAATTACTGTTAGTTTGTTTAGTTGTAATCTTTTTATTTGGATTTGGATTAGCGCGCGGCAGAAAACGACTAAAAAGAGCATCTAAAGCTCTGTTTGGCCACGAATAATGTGGTTCATTTATGCTGTTTTTTTGATAATTAGTAAAGTTTTTGCTTCAAATAACACTACAGTAGAATTGATGGTTGGCTATAATAAAGTTTCTTTTGCCGGAGAAACTTGCCCAAATTGTTTGGTCTATATCCGCGAAGGAAGCTCGGTTTTGGGAACTACATTGGCAGCTGCAGATGGAAAATTTAGCTACGATCTGGAATATTTATGGGAAGGAGATCATAGTTTTTTGTTATCAACTACTGACAGTTTATTGACCAGCTCAAATGGAGTAACTTATGAGGTTACTGTAGCCAAAGACACGATTGTTAAAATTGATAACATCATTTTGCTACCAACTGTCAGATTCCCCTTGCAGATTAGTCAGGACGAGAATTTGATTGCAACCGGATTTACCATTTCTAATGGTGATATTGTGGTAGAGATTCTGGGGAAAAATGAACATTGGTTTGCAAAAGCAGATAACTTTGGTAGGTGGCAAATTTCTATCCCAACATTGAACTGGGTTGCCGGAGATTATAGTTTTAGAATTAAAGTTGTAAATGAGAATGGTTTTGAAAGTGGCTGGGGACTCTTAAACACTTTTTCGGTTGTAGACGCTCTGCCAACACCTACTGACAACAAGATTGTTATAAACACAGATAATAACCAAAGGTCTGAGGATTTGAAGGTTACAGATCAAATTACTATTGGAGACAAACCGATTGTAAACAAATCTTCTGAAATAAGGATAGATGTGAAAAACGAGGAAAAATCTATAATTTTATTGCAATTACCAAAGGTTGGTTTTTATGATCCCACACAAAGTAAAAGAATGTACAACTTGTGGTTTAATGCTTATGGGACAAAAAAGGGACAAAATGTTTGTGATCTAAATAATGATTTAGTATGTGATATTTATGATTTTTCAATACTAATGTATTTGTTAAGATGAGCAAAAGAATTGTTGTTGTTATTTTCTTGTTATGTTTACTATTTCTTAGGGCTTGTACTTTTTTAAAAACTGAGGAGCAAAATTTAGGGAGTATTGTAGTTGTTCCAATTGTTGTAAAAAGCCAAGATCAACAAATCAATGCTGCACAAATTGATCTAAAATTCTCAAAGAATTTAGTGTTTGAAAAAATTGAAAAAAACAAGATTTTTTTTGAACATGTTCTGGAGGAAAAAGTAGATGAAGAAACTAAATGGCTTAGACTATCTGGTGGCTTAAAATACCCAGGTATTGTTGCAAGTGATTTAGAATTGGCAAAAGTATATTTTAGGTATGTTGGGAGTGGAAAAATATCACTTGAACTAATGCCAAGCTCTTTGGTTTTGTTAAACAACAGATTGGCAAGTAATGTGGTTGGAAAATTTGGAATCATGAGTGGCCTTGGGAAAGAAACGTTAATTGAAACTCGAAATGGTGAAAAAATAAAAAAAACAGAAATAAGCTTTGGGGAAATTAGCTGGCAGAAATAAGCAAGTAATAGACAAGGCATACTAGATACTCCTATACTGGAATGTGCCACGCAAATTTTGGTTAGTTTTGATTGGACTATTCTTGGTATCTAACGGCATTTTCTTTTCTTTTGGTGCTCTGACCATGACTAGTAAGACACGAATAGAAAATTTGGAGTTTGGAAGTTTAGGTTTAAAGATAATTGAGGATGAAAAGGTATACACCGCAGTTGATGGGCAAACGGTCATCTCTACTCCTGACTTTAAAAGAAGCAAAGAAGTTCAAATCAAAAATACTGGAACGCTGCCTGGAAGATTATATATATCTATACTAAATATTGCTAATAATGAGAATGGTTGTATCGATTCTGAGATTGAAGCAGAACCAAAATGTAGCTTAGATTCGATTGGAGAGCTTGGTGGACACATGTTGCTTAAAGTATATGAAGGCAATCGGTTGTTAACTTCTTCAAAGTTAGACAATCAATCGGCTGATAACTTTTATGAAAGCTGGAAAAAAATAGATCCCATAATAGTGCCTGCAAAAAGCAATTTAGATTTGACACTAGTTATCCAAATGGATGGTGATGCTTTTGGTAATGAAATCCAAAGCGATCAACTGGCTTTTGATATTGAATACAGATTAGACCAAATTGAGTAGACTTATAAAAAGTTAATCTTGACAGGAGAGGTCCAAATGGTTTAGGTTTATATAGTTATATATTCGCTGCCTCTGTATGCAACAACAAAAAAATATGGATCGGAAGAAGGTAATTCTTGCCGGTCTACTGATGTTGGCAGCCACAGGTGCTGGAATAGCAGGAACTGCTGCTTTCTTCACTGCCAGAAGAACTGTACAAACTAACAGGTTTGCCGCAGGTACTTTGGATCTTAATGTGGCTTCTAATAATGTCTCGTTAGAACCATTTGTCCTAGAAAACCTAGGTGAAAATGGCAATTTGTCTGGTTCAAAGACTTGGACAATTAAAAATACCGGTAGTTTGCCCGGTAGATTATTGGTCCGTTTACAAAATTTAGTGAATGCAGAAAATGGTTGTAATGATCAGGAAAAGATAGCAGACCCAACCTGTGATACTGCTGGAAAAGTTGGTGATTTGGGTGGAAAGGTAGATTTAAAACTAACACTCAATGGGACTCAAGTAGTCGACTCTAAGTTAAATGACGAGGCAAAAGTAGGTAACGATTGGAATGCTTTGACTCCAGTTGTTGTACAACCTGGTCAAGAAGTAACTGTCGGAGCTAATTGGTCATTGGATGAAAATTCTTATGGCAATGAAATCCAAAGCGATTCAACAGCTTTTGATGTTGATTTTAGATTGATTCAGCAAATTGCTGGACCAACTCCTGCAAACTAATTTGGTTTACCCAACAGGTGGAATGCCTGTTGGGTAAGTAAGCAAAAACAAATATGTTTATAATAAAAAAAATACTAGATGTCTTTACATGGGCTGCAATAGCCTTGATAATTGTTATGGGGGTCTTTACTTTATCTAGTAACTCTTCTGTATTATCTGGATATAGATCTTATTTGGTGCAGTCTGGTTCTATGGAACCCACAATACATATTGCTGATATTGTAGTGGTGAAGCCACAATCGGCTTATTACAAAAACGACATCATTACTTTTAAGGGAAATGATAATCGAGTGGTGACACATCGGATAGTAGCGGCTGAGGCAAAGAGTGGAAAAACATTGTTCACTACCAAAGGGGATGCAAACAGAGATACTGATGGAGATTTAACAAGTCCGGATAAAATCATAGGAAAGGTTAGTTTTGTAGTACCAAAACTAGGTTTTCTGGTGGCTTTTTCTAGAACTACTCTAGGATTTGCTATTTTGATTGCAATCCCCTTTCTGGGGTTGGCAATAGATCAGATAGCTATACTATTGGGTAGGAATGCTTAACCTTCGCTCAAGATTGGTTTTGGGGTTTTTATTGATAATTGGACTATTCTTGTTGTTTACAGACAGAACTGATGCTGATCTGGTGGCAGAAAGACAGGTAGTTGGCAATAAATTTAGTATGTCTACAATGCAACTCTCGGCGGGAAATTCTTATAATTTTGTTAATTTAGGAACTTTCTTTAATGTTGCAGGAATACTCCCTGGTGGATTTGAAATCCATGGACTTAAGATTAAAAAAGAAGGAAAAATAGGTTTTAAATATAGTTTGTTTACTAGATTTGTTGGAGGCGAGACAGTAGCTTGTGATAATCTTCAGATTCAGGTTTTAAATAATTGGTCAACTAAATATGATGGCAAACTGTTGAATCTAAGAGCAGATTCAGACATGAGTACTAAAAAATCTGAAGATTGGGTGGTAGTGTTAAAGTTGCCTGAAAATGCAGCATCTTCTGTGGCCAATAAAACTTGTAGTTTTGAACTGATTGCAAAAACTTGGAAAAATAGTCCAGATGAAAATAAAACTGGTTTTTGGAGCGAACGAGTACTGTCAAACACAGTTACAATTGCTACTTGGCAATGAGGATTTGTAAAAAAATTAATTTAATTTTGGTTTATGTATTATTGTTTGGGTTTTATCTAGAGATTGGTAGATTAACTATTGCTAAAACAGATGAAGTTGGTATTTATTTTGCCTGGCAAAAATCTGAATATAATTTGAAGGACAAGGTACTTGTTTGGATTTTAGATAAAAAAGAGGAGAAAATGGTGGCAACTGAAATTTCAAAGATTGGAGGTAATGTATATGAAATTACTGGAAAAACTGGAGATTATGGTAAATTTGGAACTATATTGCCAAGGCTAGTTGCAGGAAAAATAATTTGGAAAATATAGACCTTCTCTCCTGCCAGGCGGCAGGAGAGAAAATAAAGTTAGCTACATCATGTCTTCCATACCACCCATTCCTCCATGCCCAGGCATAGTTGGCATTGCGGCTTTTTTCTCAGGCAGGTCAGTAATCAGGACTTCTGTTGTAAGAATCATGGTGGCAACTGAGACTGCATTTTTTAGAGCAGATATGGTTACTTTGGCTGGGTCTAGAATTCCCCATTTAAGCATAGAGCCATACTCTCCTGTTAGAGCGTTATAACCATAATCAGATTTGACATCTTTTTGTAGGGCTGACTTTACTTGACTAACTACCAATCCGTCATCTTGGCCACTGTTTTTTGCTAGTTTACGAAGAGGCTGTTCCAGAGCGTACTTTAGGATGTTAACTCCAATTTGTTCTTCTTCGTTTTCAGTTTTTACAGTGTCTAGAGCTGGTAAGGCTTTCAAAAGAGCAGTACCACCGCCAGGCAAAATACCTTCTTCAACAGCAGCTTTGGTGGATTTAATGGCATCTTTGACACGTTCCAAGATTTCTTTCATTTCCACCTCGGTGGCCGCACCAACTTCCAAAACCACGGCACCACCTGCTAATTTAGCAATACGTTCAGCCATTTTTTCTTTGTCATAATCACTTTGAGATTGCTGTATTTGATGACGAAGTTGTTCGACTCGAGATTTAACAGTTTCTTTGTCACCAGCACCTCCTAAAATTTGACAGCTATCTTTGGTGGCCACCACAGAATCAGCACGGCCACAATATTCCTCTGGATCGGCGGTGTCAAATTTTACCCCAGTATCTTCGGAAATAACCATGCTGCCGGTAAGAGCAGCAATATCTTCTAACATAGCTTTGCGGCGGTCACCAAAACCGGGAGCTTTGACACAAAGAGCGTTGAAAGTACCCCGCAGCTTGTTAACTACTAAAGTAGCCAGGGCTTCCCCCTCAATGTCTTCGGCTAGGATCACAAAATTTTTAGTAATTTTGACTAGTTTTTCTAAAAATGGCAAGAAATCGGACATGGCGCTAATCTTTTTATCGGTTATAACGATATAAGGGCGTTGAATTATTGATTCCATGGTTTCGGTAGCAGTGACAAAATACGGAGAAACATAACCTTGATCGAATTCCATTCCAGAAGTGATTTTGGTCTCGATGGTCATACTTTTACCTTCTTCGGCAGTAATTAAACCATCTTTACCTACTTTGATCATGGCATCGGCAATTTTTTGACCAATATCAGGACTGGCTGCAGAGATAGCCGCAACCTGAGCAATGGCTTTGGCATCATCTGCTTTAATTTCCTGTTTTAAGTCTTCTAATTTAGAGACTAATGCTGACAACCCTTTTTCCAAGCCATGACGGATCAACATAGGATTGGCCCCGGCAGTAACATTTTGAATACCGCGACTAACGATGGCATGGGCCAAAACAGTAGCAGTGGTCGTACCGTCACCGGCAATATCGTCGGTTTTTTTGGCGGCTTCTTTGACCATTTGAGCACCCATGTTTTCGTAAGGATCAGCTAACTCTATTTCTTGGGCAACAGTAACGCCATCATGAATGACAGATGGCCCTCCAAACTTTTTTTCGAGAGCTACATTTCTTCCCTTGGGTCCAAGAGTGGTGGTTACTGCATTTGCTAAAATTGTGACACCGGTTAACATTTTTTGGCGGGCATCATCGCCGAAGAGTAGTTGTTTGGCCATAATTTATTTGAGGATGGCGACTACGTCGTCATATTTAACTAAATAATATTCTTGATCTTGATATTTGTATTTTTGTTTGCCCCATTCTTTGAAAATAATCTGGTCATCAATCTGACACGGAGGGGAAAAAACAATACCATGCTCGTTTTTGTAGTCTCCACCATGAGATAGAACCTGACCCGCTTGTTGATCTTCGGTGCTTTGTTTGGGCAAAATAATACCTGAGCTAGTTTTCTCTTCTGGACGATTTGGTTTTACCAGTAGAAAACCAGGCAGTGGATGGATAGCAGTTGTTGTTTTGGTCATTTTTTAGCAGAAACCTGTAACGACTGCTATTATGAGGCAAAAACCTACTAGGTGTCAAGGGGGATTATGAGTTATAGTTAGTTATGTATCAAATAAAAAAAGTCTGGGCTGAGGAGATATTGTCTTCTGGTGGCTTACCTAGTATTGAATGCTGTGTGACAACCACTGAAGGCAGAATCGGAAGAGCAAGTGTCCCCTTTGGAGCATCTGAAGGAAAGCTTGAGGCAAAAGTTTTACAAGATGGCGATCTTGGCAGATATTTTGGTAAGGGAATGCTGGAAGTTGTGGAAAAAATTAATAAGGTTATTGGACCAGAACTAGTTGGTATGGATTGTACTGGAATACAAAAAATTGACCAAAAAATGATTGAGATGGACGGAAGTGAACAAAAAGAAAACCTTGGAGGAAATGGTATCCTGGCAGTCTCGATGGCGGCTTCCAGAGCTGGAGCATTGTCTAAAGAAATACCTCTTTATAAATTTATTGAAGAAATTTTTGGTTTAAGCTATGGAGTAACTTTGCCGAAGCCTATGATGGTAATGATTGAAGGTGGAGTACATGCGGACAGCTCAACAGATATGCAAGAATATTTACTTGATGTGGTTTATAGTACTAGTCCTAAAGAGAATATTAGAGTGGGTCTTGAGGTGTATTCTTGTTTAAAAAAAATCTTAAAAGAGGGTGGGTTAAGTACAAATGTGGGAAATGAAGGGGCATTTGCACCTGCTGGAATTATGGATAATCGCTTACCGTTAACATATATATCTGAGGCAGTGAAAGCTGCAGGATACAAAATAGGGACTGATGTTTTCTTGTCGTTAGATGCTGCTGCAAGCCAATTCTATAAAAATGATCAATATGAATTAAAGAGAGAAAGAAAAAGTTTTGAAGTTGAAGAAATGATAAATTGGTGGTCTGATTTGGTAAATGACTTTGCAATTTTGAGTATTGAAGATCCAATAGACGAAGAAAGTTGGGAAGATTGGCAAAAATTTTACAAAAAATTTGGGCAAAAAATACAAATAATTGGAGATGATTTGACGGTAACAAAAAAAAGTTTATTGGAAAAAGCCCTAAGGCTTAAAGTGATTAATGGTATTCTTATAAAGTTAAACCAAGTTGGAAGTGTAAGTGAGACAATTGAAACTTGCAAACTGGCAAAGAGCCAAAACATGATGCTTATCCCCTCTCATCGTGGAGGTGGAGAAACAAATGATACATTTATGGTGGACTTAGCAGTAGCCGTGGGGGCTGATTTTATAAAAGTTGGCCCAACTCGAGGCGAGCGTGTGGAAAAATATAACAGACTAATGGAGATTGAAAGAGAGATGGCTTATCTGAGATGATAGCGGTAAAATCGGTCATATTTTATATTCCAGCGACAAGTAGTTTTTTTGGAGGCATGTTCCAGAACCCGGCGCAGTAGACGAATAGAGTTGCCATGAGCAGAAATTAAGATGTTAATTTTTTGAGAAGCATAAACTTGACGTAAGTCGGATAAAAATTGCCGAATGCGAACTTCCACCTCGGCAAAAGATTCGCCGCCTGGAGGATGCAGATCAAAATCACGGTGCCATTGGCGAAACTGTTTGGTTCCGTATTGGGTAATAATATGAGAGTGATAGTGACGCTCCAGTTGACCATAACTTCGTTCGTTTAATCTCGAATCTGTGAGAACTTTGGGGTGAGTGGGTTGAGGTTTTAGTAAAATCTGTAGAGTGGTGTGAGATCGTTTGAGACTGCTTTGATAGGCTAAGCCAATTGGAATATTTTTTAAACTTTTAGCTACTTTGGCGGCTTGCTGCCGACCTTTGGGGGTTAATCTGGAGTCGCTTTGACCAGTAAAAATACCTCGCCGATTGTTATAGGTTTGTCCGTGTCTAACCAAGTAGAGAGTGGCCATAAAATATTCTATATGTCAGACTTAAAAAAGCGAAGGGTGTGATAATTAACAGCCTGAATTTGGTTGGGATATTTTTTGTAATAGTGAGAAAGGTTGTCGATGGTCACCAAATGAGCCAAAGATGGTTGGATTTGATCATAAATTTTTAGGGAAAAATGTGGTTTTACCGATTCATCTTTGGGTCCTAATATCAGCATAAAAGGATGGATTATTTTTTTGGCTAATAGAGGTGCATCGTAAGATTGGGAGTCGAGTACAAAATCATAGGGTAGTGGCGAAAAACCATAAGTTTTGGAATAAAGCCCATACCAGCCAAGATGTTTCCATAAATGAAATCTGTCTTTGTCGTTTAATACTTCTGGAAAAAAATTGACTGGGGAAACAAGGCAAACTTTACCAATTTGCTGCGGATTAGTGGCGGCATAAATAGTGGCAATCAGGCCACCCAGACTATGGCCCCAGAGGTAAATTTGAGTTCTTTTAGAGAAATATTTAGGTGATAACTGTTGAATTAGAAGAGATAGGTCTTGCAAATAATTGCCAATGCGGTAGTGTCGACAGGCTGGGCCACTACTTCGCCCATAACCACGAGCATCAAAGCGAATAACTAAAAAACCATGACTTGCTAAATGCCTAGCAAGACTGGCCAAATTGGGTTCTTGAGTATGACCAGAGTAACCATGAAGTAAAAAAACCGGCTGAGGGAAAAGGCGCTTTTGAGGAATGTTTAAGTGATAATAAAGTTTGAGGTTTGGATTAATTTTTAGATACGACATAGTCTTCTTGTTCTAAAAGTAATCTTTTTTGATCGTGTCCCTTGGCATAGCCACCAAGATGACCGTTTTGACGAATTACTCGGTGACAGGGAATGGTAAGCAAAATAGGATTTTTGCCACAAGCAGAGCCAACGGCCCGAAAGGAGTTAGGGCGGCCAATGGCATTGGCTATTTGCTTGTAAGTACGAGTCTGCCCTTTGGGTATTTTACTAATTTCTAAAAGCACTTGTAGCTGAAAACTCGTCAAGTTTTTTAGTAGCTTTGATTTTTCTTTTTGCCCTTGGGATTGTAGATATTTTTCTAGTTGAGTAAAATATATGTTCATATATAGTATGTGTTATAATTGCAGCTATGTGTTTAGTAGTTTATATAAATAAATTTTGGTTTGGCCCCATAAGCGGCGGGGCAATTTAAAGTAACTACTATCTTTATTTTACCCCCGAAATATTTCGGGGGTTTTATTTTTTAAAAAATTATTTTTATGCATAATGAAATAAGAGGTTATAAAATTGGTCTCCAAATAAACGGAAATGTAGTTGGTACTACTGTTTTGCTACGAGGAGAAAAAACTACTTTGGCAGAAAAACTAGAAATTGTTGATTTAGGGAGATTACCAAGTACAGATAGAGATGGCTTAGTTCACGGAAGGGCCAATGGGCTGAGGATTACAAATGGAGATGAATATAAGGAAATTGTGCGTGTATCGCCGAGGAGAGGTACGGGTGTTTTGACAGTGAGTCCCAATAAGAAAATTCTGGTCACTGCAGATCCGCCAAGAGATATTGGTAGGAAAAAACCTATTGTAATCTAGGATTCTGTCAATTAAAGACTCCCAAGTCTGGTTCTGTGCCATTGGACCTGATGGGTGGCTGATAGTTATAAAGCTCAAGAAGCGAGCGCCAAGAGGCTAGAATTTCCCTAGCCTCTTGGTAAAACCAAAGAGACTTGGTTGGCGTTGGAGCAACGACTATTTGGGTCAACAACCCCTCTTGTTCGCATAAAAAGTTAGCCCTTGGCAAATGAAAGGCTTGAGTTATCAAGTAAACACTTTTGGCATTAAAAACGTGACGGGCACGCCAACAAGAGTCGACTGTTCGTCTACCACCATAATCCCTAATTACGTTTTGACTAGGAACACCTTTGGCGACCAAATAATCTCCCATGACATCAGGTTCGTTGTAATCTTCTACCCTATTATCTCCAGAGACTAAAATTGCCTTGATCTTTTTATCCTTATATAGATTCAGGGCCATATCTAATCTTGACTGGAGAACCAAAGAAGGTTGATGATTTGGCAAGATACCGGCTCCAAAAACAAGTGCCAGAGGTGGATTTTGGTTTATAGAAGAAAAATGCAGCCTAATTTTAAAAAAAATATAAGGTAGTGGTAGAAGAACGATGATTAAAATTAGTATTTTGCGTGTCATATATTAGTATTTACGAGTATCATAGGCCCAATGTAACAACGCCTGACGTTGTTTGCGGCGACAGGAAAGGTTTAGATTAGGACAATGTAAGGCCAGTTGGAACAAATGCCGTTTCATGGCTTGCCAACGACGGATTTGACGATGATCATCTGGATGTCGACGTCCTAGATAATAGCGACAATACCATTGAAACCAGCCACGAGGATCATCGGGGTGAATCCAGCCTTTTTGCCGCCAAACTGATAAAGGCTGACTAGCATTTGTTTGGAAAAAGTTAAGTTTTGGATTGTGATAGTCATGACAAAATTTGGCTTTTTTAAACCAAGAAGAAGGAAATTCATCCTTACAATCGGTCATATATTTACCACCAAAAACTCCTAGCTCGAGCATTTGTTGCGGAGTCAGTTCTGGCTTAAAGTCTGGAGAAAAGTTTTTACCTGTTGGCTGCGACAAAATATAGGAGTAATCAGCCTGCATTAGATCAGAGACAGAAATTAGTGTTTTTGTGAGCATTTAAATGGCGATAGTTGATTTTAAATTTGAATAGATGATCGATAGATATTTATTTGGTAGTGCTTGGATATTTAACAATGGTAACACTGTTTCCGGCTTGACTTGGTATGTTTTGAATGGAAGTTCATTTAAAGTCGAAACCCATTCGTTTGGAAAGGGAAGTGGTTTAAAATTGCTTGGGCTTAGGACATACAAAAACCCATTATAAAAAGGTACTTGGTTTAAATATTCTAGATTAACTCCGAATTTCCACGTGCCTTTATTTAGGTACCAAGAATATATCAAAGGCACTGAAGGAATTGCATGTTTCTTTTTTAAGATTGCTTTAAAAAGGGCAATTTGTATTTGGTCTGTAGCATAGACCCCTCTTTTATTTAACTGTTGTTCACCACAAATTGGCTTCTGTGGCTTCAAGATGTCGTTAAATTTTTGACTTCCGTGAAAAAGAACTTTCTTCCCATATAGTTCGTCCAAACAGGACAAATCGAAAATTGGGACTGGCTGCATTATTTAATTTTTTGGATTAATGAGAAAACTATTGCGCTAGTTAGACCAGAAGCGAAGGCACCCCAAAGAATGTCAACAATAGTCACCGATAGAGGCCAATTTTTTAGAGTGGCTAGATTGGTTAAATCATAAGTAGCATAGGCAATAAAACCAAAAGCAGCTCCGGATAAAACTGTGGTTAATAAATTTTTGGATGAAAAGTTGGGAAGCATGACAAAGTAGACGAAACCAGCTAAATAAATTAGATAAAAAATAATGGCTGCTGGCAGATTTGGGGTCGGTTTCATGAGTGAGCCCAGATTGTCAGCATAAAATTTCCTGGCCACAAAGGTTAGCCAGGCAAAATCTAGGCCTAAAAATAAAGGAAGGGATAGAAAATATAGTTTTAGAAACATAGATGATTTGTATAAATTTATAATTAGAACAGACTAACATCAATAATTTTTAATTTAAGGGTTAAAACAATAAATAAGATATAAGAGGCAATGTAACAAAAAACATAAATCTGATTCGACAGTAGACTATGGCAGACAATTAGCAGTAAAAAAATTATTAAGACCGGAATGGTGGTCAAAAAATTGTTTTTTAGCTCACTTTCCATAACTTTTACTTTTGAGGGGTGATGAGTGTGCCAACGACCCACAAAACGCCAAATTGCAGTCCAAAGAAGATCCGAAGCCAATAGACAAACAACAAACCAGGTGGTTTGTAAATAGCTGAAATCGCGAGAGGTTAGGGCTATATACTCTATAAATATTATTTGAATAATACCTATTATCAAATCTAGACCCGAGTTAGCCACTTCTTCTCCAAAAGCATCGTCTACTGACTTATAAATTAACCACCAGTGAACCAAGATGACTACACTGAATAAGTAAAATAAAAAATGCAGAGGATCTTTTATTTCCAAAAAGGAATCCATGCTGTAGAAAAGGACCAAGCCAAATAAGGTGTCGAAAAGTACACTGGAGAATTCTATTTGTTGAATTTTAGAACCAGCCAATTTTTAGTTTAGGTAAATAATATTTAACTGAAGAAAAGTGGCAAAAGAAACCCAAAGTAAATAAGGTATTTGCAGATAAGCGAGTAATCGGGAGTATGGATAAATCTGGTAGATTGCCCAAAGTAAGCTAAAAAGAACCAAAAGGATATCTAAACCGGCGAGTAAATTATTTTTTAGGCCAAATTGAATGGGCGTAAAAGCTAGATTAAAAATTAGATTTAGAAAAAAAGGTAGAACTACTAATAAATTTATTTTTTTATGAAAGAAAGCCAAAAAAACCTGTCCAAAAGAATAAAAAATAATTAGGTAAAGTATGCTCCAGACTGGTCCGAATAACCAAGGTGGCGGGGCCCAAGAGGGTTTATTTAAAGACGAATACCAGGAAAACTGATCCATAAATCAGTTTAACATAGACCTAATTTATAAAAGCTATTTTATGGCTGGAGATGTTGGACCGTTGTTTAGACAGGATGAAACACATTGCGAATTAGTTGAATTTTGACACTGTCTTACACATTCAGCTTTTCTTATACTTTGACCCGGATTCAGTGCTGCCAACAGGCCAACAAAGAGAGGAATGCAGGCAACTAAAATTACTGGCAAAGAGACCAAAACTTTTACCCAAGTTTTCCAACCAGTCCAGACCCACATCAATATTAATCCAATTGGATAAATAAAAATTAAAAGCAAAATTGTGATAATAGTTTTCGTATCTGTAGACATTTCTTTGGACTGATCTGGAGTTGTGGAATTTTTGTTAATCATGATGATTGATTGTAAGATTTAGTAGATGGCTGTGTCAATGTTTAGACTTAAAATTTATCTTCGGGTTTAATTTGCAGTAAATAGCGATAGTTATACTTTTGCAGGTCTTTTTTTAGGCTAGCATTGGAATCATCCATAAAGACAGCAATACCAACAACTTGGGCACCGCATGACTCTAACAAATTTATTGAAGCTTTAATCGTGGCTCCTGTTTCTAGCCAGTCGTCAATTAAAATGACTTTTTCCCCTTTGATGAGAGCATCTTGGTGGATCTGTAGAGTTTTTTCTTTGTTGGAATAGTCAGTATAGGCTTGGGAATACGTTTTGTTTTTTAATTTTCCTAAAGTACGAATGGGAACAAGACCGGCCTTGAACTTGTAAGCCAGAGCGCTACCAAGCAGAAATCCTCTACCCTCGATACAAGCGATTTTTTCGGGTTTTAAATTGGCAAAAAGAGTAAAAAGTTCGTCGATTAGAGAATTAAAAGCTTGGGAGTTCCCGAATAAGGGGGTGATATCTGTGGCCCCGTTGCCGGGTCGCAAGAAGGATTTATAGTTTATGTTAACTTTCAATATTATTTGGAAAGTTGGGTAAAGAACTTCTGGACTCTTAACATATAGGCTGCTGGGTTTAAAACTACATCAAGCACATGTACTATTTTTCTGCTTGCTGGCGCCTCGTGTAATTCAAAAGTCATAAGATCTGCCAGGGTGGAATCTAGGTTTTTTATAGCGTCGAAAGCTTGCTCGGTTTGTTGAGAGTCAAGACTATTATCTGTTTTGTGCATAAAGGCCAGAAAATGGGTAGAAAATTGGGTCAGAAAATTGGCAACTGCACGGTTTCTATCTTTAAGAGTAAATCTTGTACAACTTGGTATGTTAAATTTTGCATATCTATCCATTAGAAAATCATCTATTTCTGTTGGATTGAGAAGTTCTGTGTGCCCCTTGACATAGTTCATGGGGCCAATTGATGGATTGACTAAGGGGGCGTTGCCAAAGATACCTTCGATTCTAGGCAGCTCATCTAACATTGAACCATCATCTATTAAACAGGCAGCCGCAAGGGCATTTAAAACAGCTTGTCCACCCGCGCTTTCGGCACAAATTACAACCGAAGTAATACCACGAACTTTTAGCTGGCGCAGGGTTTGGAGAATATAGGCAGGCTCGTAAGTAGTGCCAAGAGATAAGTCTTCACCGCTAACTCCATCAGGTAGAGGAGATCCCTGTCCTGGCATAAGTAGTTCAAGATGAACAGCATTTTTCCATTTGTCGTTATCCTCTAAACTCTGTTTAATTAGTTTTCTGCTAATACTAGTCATACCATCCCCAGCAGCGTTGTGCCCAGAAATATGGAGCACGGCATGATCTTGAGCTTGGTCTGGGTGATAAGTTTCTAAATCTATGTATGATTTTGGGTTTAGGTGCTCATAAAGAATGCCATTAACGACGTACTCTGGATTGGAACTGAGCTCGTTTTTGGCTTTCCAGTCTGATTCGTCTAGTGGCTTTGCTCTATTAAGAACTTCTGGATTGTGCTTGGGGATATCTGTTTCTCCAGAGGGCAGATCAGTATACTTTTTGTCTAATTCTTCTTTTGATAATTGTGGCTTTGGTGGATCAAATATTTTTAAAACTTCAAACAGAATACTTCGAGGATCTTTGTGCATAAATTCTCTTGCTCTACTGAAAAAAGCTTCTAGAATATCTTTAGGGAGACATTCATATACAGCTAGATCTGGTCCCTTTTCCGGTGCACTATCATTACTCATGGTAACCAGTATACAAAGTCAAAAAGTTAATTGCTAGCGGCGGCAGTGTTAAGCTGGGGACAGATTCGGAGCAGATTGGAATCAAATAATTTTTCCAAGCTATATTTTAGATCATGTTTGGTGCCATTATTGTGTATAACAAAATCTGGCTGAATAAGATTAGTTTGTTCTACCCAATGACTTTTGCTAGCTAAGCTAATGTCCCCCCTTTTATCTAATCGCTTGGAAATAATTTCTAATTTGGTTGACACTTTGATAAAAATAAAATTAAGCTGCTGAAGATAAATATAAGCGTTATTGCGGCAGTCGCTATTTATAATTATCAAATTTTGGCCTTGGTAATTGGCTTGTAGTTTGACGATCTGCTTTTGATAACTGGGTCCTAAGTTTGGTTCAAAATGTTTGGCTAGAAACTGAAGCAATATACCATCTTGACCTTGGCAATTTATAAAAAATTTGGAATAGGCATACTTTTGAATATTATGTAGAGGTTTAGCAATATTCAGTTGTTTGGCACGAAGATTTTTCTTTTTAAAATAGTTCAGGGAAAATTTGGCACAAATAGATTTGCCAGAACCTGAGGGGCCAAAAAAACAGATATTAATGGAATTCATGTTGTCCCCAGCCTGAATAAAGTTTTCCATTGGGCCTTAAAACAGGATTGACTAGCTCACAAGCACAGCTTCTCAACTCAATTTCTACAGGCAAACCCAGAATTACAAAATTAACTTTTTCCTGGCTGCTTGCAACTAATCGATGGTGTTTTTTCAGATCAGATATGATCTGATTTAGATCTACATTGGCTTCGTTCTTATATTTTGAAGAATATTTTATGTCAAAAAGTTTGCGAAAAACCACTTCTTTGGCACCTAGGGAAATAGCCCACTTAATGTAGTTAGTGATTTCTGCTTCAGAGTTGAGTCCTGAATGGCAAAGAACTGCAGACATTTTTAAATTAACCTGGGTGTTAATTTGTTTGAGATAATCGTCATTGTTTATGAGAACACCCATTAATTTGCAATTAACAGCAGGATTATAATGAGATCTGGAAATACATAATCTGCATAGCTGCCGTAGACTTGCTGAGCTAAGTTTCTCTAAAGCTAGGCCATTGGTATAAAGTTGAGTGGGGGCAAATGAGGATAGCTTATGAATAATTTGATTGATTTTGGGATGAAGTAAAGGATCACCACCGCCAGTTATTTCGATTTTTTCAAACTTAAAAGTTTGCAACTGAGAAAGATAATCCAGAGACAAAAATTCAGCCATTTTAAGTTGCGGGGTCAGCTTGGTCACGCAAAAGAAACATTTGGCATTACAGTAAGCGCCGACTGGGATAACGTATAGTTTCATTGTTTTAAATCCAAAAAAATTTTACTAATTTGGGCATAATTATTGGTTTGATATTTGCCATGATATAGTTTGGCTTTGCCCATAGTTTTAAACCAGAAAATTTGACCAAGACGCATTCCTGCATAGACAATAGTTGGTAACTGACAAGTAATTTCTAAAGTTATCGGACCTAAAAATCCCTGATCGATTAAACCGGCACAGTGGTGGTTATTGATAAACAAACGTCCTACTGAGCTTTTCCCAGTAACTAAACTAGCAAAATAATTGGATCCAAAAATTTCTTCGGTATGGCCAAGGTAAGCTTGACCTGGCTCTAATAACAACCCTGTTTTGGGAATTACAAGTTCTTCAATAGCTGTTTCTAGGCAGGGATCAACACAGCTACGGCCCATACGGACACTGTTAGTTTTTAGTCGTTTTAAAACCGGGCCAAGTCGATAGTCATAACTGTTGGGATTGACTTGGGATTGAGAAAACGGAGTGATAGATATTTTATTGTTTTTAACTTCTTGGATAATTTGATTGCCTGTAAGCCAACTCATGCTTGATTTTAAATAAATTCTGATAGCCGTAGTATGGCAAGGACTATATGTTCTATAAACTCAACTTTGTAGCTAGATTAAGATTTGAACGAGGATTTTTTTATTTTGATGACAAGCTGTTGTCATTGGTAAAAGTACAAATTAGATTAAGGTTCTTACTAGAAATTGATCCTTCTTGGTAGCAGGAATACCAAGCACTGGCGTTGGGAATATTGACCATATCGGATTCAGACTTTTTGGCATCTTCTTTTGATTGCCAATAAACTATATCGGTATAAGTGCCGTCATTGTTTTTATGAATTTCCCAGGCAATGAAACCAGCTTGTTTACTCATCCAAGTTTCAATAATTTTTTCTGCAATTTTTAGTAAATGTTTTTGGGTTATCCCATCTGCTAATTTATAGGTGATTAGATCTTTGTACATACTTGAAAATTTTTTTTCTCAAAATAGAAATAATTAATACCGAGTTTACAAATACCAAATAAACAGGAAAAGCTATTTCTGCAAAGGTCCACATCTTTATTGCCGCAAAGCTGGTTAGGGAGTTAAATAGACTAGTTGTATAAGCATCTACTGTTTCAGTTTCTGGATGTTTCCAAGACTTAATTAAAGTTGGGATGGCTGCCAGACCGTCACCTATAATGGAAAAGATAATGGCAATATTTGGTTGTTTAGTAATCCCCCATAACACCAAGGCTAAAATAGAAAATAGACCGCATAAATAGTCAAGTTTTTCTAATTTCCAATAGGAATTTTTGTTTGCAAAAGACACAAATAGAACTAATAGTGGTCCAAGGCCTGTCATGAAAACCGGAATGACAGACCACTTTACTCCATTTGACATAGCGGCAAAAGTTGCGATTAATGGAGCTATGGACCATAAAAGCCAAGTGACTCTGTTTGGTTTGGTATCGCCTTTGATTATGTCTTTTATGTAAGAGGCTATACCAATTAGTTGGACAATTGCACCAACGAACACCAGATATTGCGTCATAAACTATTTGCTAGTTTTACAGACGAAGTGTAAAAAGGCAAATATGAGAAGTTTGGCAGAGCGGATGGGTCTGAAACCTTTCTGTCCCAATAATTATTTAATCGCATCAGCCTTATAAATTTTAGTTGGTCTTCCCCATTCAAAGTTGCTTAGTCCAATTTCTCGAAATCCGTATTTTTCATAATACCCAATATGATCAGTAGCTAGATAAACTGTTTGATATCCAAGATCTCCAATTACCTTCCTGGCATGGTTAAGCATTAATTTACCATAAGAATTTCCTCTTTCTTGTTCATCAACAAATATTGGTGATATCCAAGGCGAAATATCTTTTCTGAGAACTATTTCTTGTTTAATTATCTGGTAAAAGCCAATAATTTTTTTATTTTTTAATAATACAAAAACAAATGGTAGTCCAGAAGTAACTCTTTGGCTCTCTTTGATAACTGGCACGACCACGTTCACAACCTCTGGCCATTTTGCTTCTACATAGTTAATGAGGTCTTCGCTTAGTTTTTGTGATCTTTCGAGTTGAACAATCTCTGTCATATTTTCATGGCGGAGGGTGCAGGATTCGAACCTGCGATGGAATTGCTCCCGCTGGTTTTCGAAACCAGTGCCTTAAACCACTGGGCCAACCCTCCAATTTATGTGTGCGCCCGGCTGGACTTGAACCAGCAACCTTTGGTTCCGCAAACCAATGCTCTATCCAATTAAGCTACGGGCGCGAAGTTGCATATTATACCTTATCTTACGGCTAAGATTTGTGAGTAGGTTTGGATTCTTTGTCTTCAAATGGGAGTAATTTTCCCAAAGACTCGGTAAATCTGTCTATAAAACGAGGCGGATTCTCAACTAATGGTATGTTGCGTAGGCAAAGTTCTTTTATTTGATCCACTTCGGAGGAAGGGACTAAAAGTACTACTTGTCGATTAAAAAGGTTGGGACTAAAAGTTTCTAAATAAAGTGCATGATCGTCGCCAGTTTTATTGAGCCAAAAATGACTGATTTGCGACCAAGGAAAGAAATTTGGACCGAAATAAACACCACGATTGGTGATCTTGTTCTCCCCTGTTTCAGGAGGAACACTTGACAAGACGTAATATAAAAAAATAGCCGAAGCTGCCGGAATAATCACCAGAAAGTCTTTGGCAAAAAAGAAGATTATGGCCACTAAGGCCAATATTGAAAGAATTGTAGTCCAAAATTGAGTATCTTGCCGTCTGAATGCTCGCACTGGAGCCTGCCACGAATACCAGACTTTTTCCTCGTTTAGATCTTGCTGGTTTTTTTCTGTGGAAGTTGTTTCATCCTTTATTTCTTTTTTAGCTTCTACCATATCTTAATATACGCGATTTTGGCTTACTTTGGTATACTTGCGAAGCCTAGAATTGGCTAAGGTAGGATGCGGCGAATGGTAAGCCACAGGTTTGCTAAACCTGCGTCGTGTAAAAAGCGGCATGAGGGTTCGACTCCCTCTCCTACCGCCAAAGGGTCAAAGTTCTATGTGACTCGATCAAGAACTAGAATCTGTATTCACTTTCAGAAAACTTTCAGAAAACTCGCATTTGTCTTTAGATAGTTGTTATTTTGTAGTAGTAAAGGAATAGGTTTTACCGTCTGTTTTGAGCAGCCCTGTATAATCCCGACTATATATTTGGTAGTAATAAGTTTTTTGTTTGGTCAATCCAGAGAGGGAAATTAAATGATTCTGCTGGTTGGACAGAAGTTCAGCGGTTGATTGGTCTAATCTGGTTGCAGATGGGCCGTATTTTACTAGAGAAGTAGAAGCCAAATTTGTGGTCCAGTTGATGTTAGCCGAAGTTTTAGTTAGAGAAGAAACATAGACATTGGTAAAAGAAAGAGCGGGCATAGCGGTCGGGGTAGGTATCAAAGTTGGCATGAGCGTAGGGGTGGGAGTGAAGGTTGGGAGAGGGTTGGGGGTAGATGTGGGAACTGCCTGCACAACATTGACAGTAAAAGGTATCTGGGCGTAAATATTTGGACCCTGTGAGGAAACTACTTTTTGATAACCAGTATAGACACCGAGTGGAACATTAGAGTTGATTGAGATTGAAATAGATATAGTTTGACCAGGCGTTATTCCCCCGCTAGATGGATTGGTGTTGATGCCAGGACCATAAGAGGTAGGATAACTATAGAAGCTAAATTGGGTTGCAGAAATAGAAGTTAGATTAAAGGCAAATTGAATATTGCCAGGAGAAACAGTGACTGTAATTGCCCCAGGATCTTGAAAACCAAGGCTATTCATACTAATTGGTGTTGGCGTAGGAGTAGGCGTGGATGTGGGAACTAGAGTTGGAATTGGAGTAACTGTAGGAGAAGTGGTGGGAGTTGCGGTCGGGGTAGTGGTAGGCCAAAGGGTAGGGGTGGGAGAACCGCCGTTACCATAGTAATAAACCGATCCAGAACCACAATTTTGATTTTGCAGTAATCGTGTCTGACTTAGCTCTTCTGGGGTAACTATACCATCTCCATTAAAGTCAAAGCCGTTTACTTGCAGAGAGACATAATGAACAGAAGCGGGATTATGATCAGTCAAAAAATTTTCTCCAAATTTAAAAAAGTTAGTATCTAAAATCTGAACATTATTTTGATATAGATTGTTTTCTTTGACCCAACGCAAGTCGTAAGAATAATAACTATTAGCTGGAGGATAATCGAACTCCAATACACCTGAGCAATCTGGGGCTAATTTGCCAAAATAATAGTTTCCGGTTTTTAAGGTTACTAAGGTTTGATCGGTAGTAACATCGCTAATAATTCCCGTCTGACTATCCTTTTTTAGGATTATGACTGACCCGCCAGCAGCATAGTTCTGGGGATCTAGAAAGAAAAAACGAGCATGGTCTGGACCACCGCTGCCGGCAAGGACAACCTTGGTGAGTTGAACAAACAATAAAACTAAGCAGGCCGCAATTATCAATCTTATTTTTGACATGGCTTATTGTAATATGATTATGGGATTTATCAAAGAAGAACTCTTAAACATCTGTGTGCAATTTAACTGACACCAAAGTGAAGCTAATCAACGGTCTGGAGTTTTGTCAAAAGTAGATAAGCTGGCCAAAGTAAAGGCTTACAAATCAGTTACTTTAACAGCCATGTACCCTTTTTGATGTAGGATAGGCAGGAGAGTTTTTAGGACAGAGGCAGTGGCAGGCGCATTGGGGCTACCATTTAGATGAAAAACAATAATGGCATTATCTTTTAGATTATTTAAAACTTGATGGATAATTTTTTTGGGATAAGGATTAAAGGCATCACCTGAAGATATGTCCCAGCCAATTACTTTTAATCCCATTTTTTCAACTAACTGGATGTCAGAAGAATCCCCGCAACCACCAGGAAAGCGAAATAGTTTTGGTTGCTGGTTGGTTAACTTTTGTAAAATGTTTTGGGTTTTTTGGATTTCCAATTTTTTGTCTACTTCAGAAACTTGGCTTAAACCATAGCAGGGTTGGTGAAAACCGGGATGAGAGTAAGAGTGGTTGCCAATTTCAAACAGAGAGTCTTGACTAAGGCTTTTGGTAATTTCAGGATATTGTTCGGCCCACATACCAGTGAGAAATAAAGTGGCCGGGGTGTTAGTTTTTTGTAAAAGGCCAATTACTTTGGAGTTATACCAAGATTTTACTTTACCAGTCTTTAGTTCTGAAAGCATGTAGGGTGTTAAATCGGCATCAAAAGTCAGAGCAACTTTTTTGCTCTGGGCAAATGTAGGATGGCTTAGAAAATTTAGAACAAACAAAAAAAGGGTAATCATGGTCTTAGAGATCGGTTGATTTCCCCTATTAACTGGGGACCCTGGTAAATCATTCCGGTAATTAGTTGGACCAAATCAGCTCCAAGATCTAGTTTGGTTTGAGCATCTTGAGTGGAAAAAATACCGCCACAGCCAATAATAGTAAAACGTTTGGCAAAATGTTTTTTGGTTAGAGCAATTAGCTGATTGGATCTATGAAAAGTAGGGGCGCCAGAAAGATTGCCAATTGATTTGGCCCAAAGCTTAGAGTCGTCTGGATGCACATGTGGATTATTGTGATCTTTGGTCAAGTTGCCAAAAATAACACCAGAAATAAATCTATATTTTTGAGAAGCATTTAACAGATTCAGAATATCCTCTTCTGATAAATCGATGGGCATTTTTATGTAAACCGGACGAGAAATTTTTAATTTATTGAGAGTGGTTAACAATTTATCTAGCCGAGAAATAGTAGTGAAGGGCTCGCCACCAAAAGTGTTGGGGCAGCTAATGTTTAATTCATAATAGGAATGGGAGACTTTGGATTCTTCAAAGAGTTGAAAACATTGGTAATAGTTGTCTATTTGCTCTTGGGAGTTTTTGTAGGCTCGATTGGTGGCGCCGATACTAATCCCAATAGGTACGGTAAAAGTTAGATTTTTTAATTTTGAGATAACGGCACGGGCACCAATAGTTTTGAGTCCTTTATTGACCAGCAAGGCTTTAGATTTGGGAAAACGTCCTAAGCGTGGCTTGGGATTGCCAGCGTAGGGTTCTAAGGTGATTGTACCAATAGTAATGAAACCAAAGCCAACTTCTGGCAAAATCTGGGTGAGGTTGGCATTGTAGTCAAAACCAGCTGGTAGGCCGACTAAGCCGGGAAACCTTATGCCATCAATAATTTTTGTATGTGTTTCTAGAGAAGGGCGCAAAACCAGCCGAGTTAGAAAACGACTGGGGCTGAATTTGCCTAAGAATAGACCTGTGCTAGTAAGCATGTCGTGAATAAACTCGGCATCAAGTAGAAAAAAAACCGGCTTGAGAAGAGATTGATAGATAAAATTTTGAAAAGAATAAAACATACTGAATTTTAGATCAAGTAAGGTATAATGCCAGTATGTTAATGATTGTAAATTGCATTTGCTGTTGTCCCCTGCTTGGCTGGGGAACTGAGTAGTTGTAAAAACAGCAAATACTTATCCCCCAGCTTGGGGGATTTTTTATGCATAAAAAAAATAAAGTACTAGCGATTGGAGCCCACGCTGACGATATTGAGTTTTACGCCGGCGGCAGTTTGCTTTTGAATAGGGACAAAATTGAATTGGTAATGGTGATTGCTACAGATGGTAGACATGGACATGATGGAAGTAAAAAAGGAACACTGATTATTGAGGAGAGGAAGCAGGAACAGCAAAAGGCAGCAGAAATTTTGGGAGCAAAAAAGATAATTCATATGGGGTTTGAAGATTCGAGATTGGAATATAAAATTCGCGAATATAAACAAAGGTTACTTGAGATTATTAATAGTTTCGAACCAGATTTGATATATACCTTTGACCCAGAAAAACAGCATAGTCTGCATGAAGACTATCATCCTGATCATAGGGTAATAGCTGAGGCTAGTCTCGACGTGATTTTGATAGATGCTACCTTGCCAAGTTTGGGAGGAAAACACCGTGGAAGACCAAAACTTTTTTTATACAATTCGAAAGCTACCAACTGCAGAGTAGAAATAGGGCAGGTTTGGAATCAAAAAAGAAATTTGTTGAGTTGTTTTGAGAGCCAAAGGAAGGTAATTGAAAGTCAAGCTAATTTGTTAAAAAAAGTAGAGAATTTTTTTTGTTATTAGGGGTGGGGTTATACTAGCTAAAAATGGAGAACCATAACTTTGTATTTTTTGATCCAGGAGGAAGACGTAAAAAAATCTTTTGGATTAGTTTAACTTTTATATTGACTTTGCTGGGGCTGGTTGGAATAGCCACAGGACTAACCATATTGGAAATACCACATTTACCAGAAATAAGCTTGCAAGCTCCTAAACTTCCGAAACTCAGATCGGTAGTCAACGATAAAGAGGCAAAGTACAGTCGGGCCAAAAGCAGGCTACTTAGCTTGAAACCGCGTCCTACGACAGTCTCATTGCAAAACGTACCAGTGACATCAGGCCAAGAAAAGAGAGTTGGTTTTGTGGTGAATTGGGACGATACTAGCTTTACATCATTGCGACAAAATCTTGGGAAATTAGATGTGATTATTCCAGAGAATCTGCATCTAAATAGATTAGGCAATATAGAGATAGATAATCCCAAAAAAGAGAAATTAATAACTGATTTTATCAGGCAAAATTCCTCTAAAACAGAAATTTGGCCGTTGATAAATAACTATGAAGCAAATTCTGGAGATTGGCAGACTGATTGGATTGATAAGTTATTAGATGATCCAGCCAAGCAAAAAGCACTAATTGAAGATTTAACCAAATATATGATGTCAAACAATTATCAGGGATTGGCAATAGATTGGGAAAACTTATCGTCTAACTCTCAAAAGAAACTACCAACTTTTTTGAGCCAATTGAAACAAGTTATGCAGCTACATAGCTGGCAATTAGCAGTATCAGTACCAGCAGATAATCCGGAGACAGAATATCATCAGATAGGATTAACTGCAGATTGGGTAATCGTGATGGCTTATGATGAACATTGGCCAGGGGGGCCGAGTGGTCCTGTCGCCTCACAAAATTGGTTTGTGCAAGTGATAAATAAAAATTTAGACAGAATTCCAGCTGAAAAAATGATAGTAGCATTGGCTAATTATGGCTATGATTGGCCACAGACAGGAAATGCCAACGACATATCTTTTCAAGAGGCTATAAGGATTGCAAAAGAGAGTCAAGCTAAAATTAAACTTGATGCGACAAATTTAAATCCTACCTATGAATATTACGATGAGAACAACAATTTAAGAAAGGTTTTTTTTACTGATTCGATTACTGTTTTTAACCAAATCCACGAATTAAAAAAAGTAAAAATAGGGGGTATCGCTTTGTGGCGTCTAGGGTCCGAAGACCCAGCGGTGTGGAATTTGTGGAGTTTGCAGATTGACTTGGATAGGACAAAAAGCCAGGACTTAGAAAAAATGGAATATGGTTTTGACATAGATTATGAAGGCAGCGGTGAAATTTTAAAAGTTGTGGCGGCACCCAAAGAGGGGCAGCGAAAAATAACTTTTGATCCAGAATCAGGGTTGATTAATGGTGAAGAAGTGCTTTCTTTTCCTAGCGGTTATGTAATTGACAGACACGGACTACCAAAGGAGAAAGAAGTTGCTCTGACTTTTGACGACGGTCCTGATGCGGTTTATACCCCAAAAATATTAGATATTCTGAAGAAATATGGAATAAAAGCGACTTTCTTTGTAACAGGCGACAATGCTGATAAGAATACAAATATTTTACAGCGGACATATAAAGAAGGGCACGAACTAGGGAATCATACATTTAGTCATCCAGACATTAGTGCAATTGGCTATGGCCAGTTAAAATTGGAGTTAAACACGACTGATAGATTGTTGCAGAGTAGACTGGGCATAAGTACTCTACTATTTAGACCGCCTTATGCCGAGGATATAGAACCGGAAACACCTGAGCAAGTAAAACCCTTAATGGAATCAAGTCAGTTAGGTTACTATACTGTTGGCATAGGCATAGATCCAAAAGATTGGGACAAAACTAGTTCTACTCAAATAATTGAAGAAAGTTTGAAACAACTTTCAGAAAATAGAGGTAGGGTTATCCTGCTACATGATAGTGGAGGCGACAGAAGTCAAACTGTGCTAGCACTTCCAAAACTGATTGAAGCTTTACAAAATAGTGGCTGGAAGATTGTTCCTGTGTCTACACTAATTGGTGTCTCACCGCAGCAAATTATGCCTATGGTTTCCTCGGAAGAAAAGAATATGTTGAGAGTGGATATGCTGGGATTTTGGTTATTGGATTTGTTTAGATTTTGCCTTTATTATATGTTTTTTGGAGGAATTGTATTAGGTCTTGGTAGATTTTTATTAGTATCCATATTAGCTGTAATTGCTCGGCTTAAGCAAAGTCTTGGGAAAGACGTAGGCACATTTACGGGCTTGGTAAGCGTGATTATTCCTGCTTTTAATGAAGCTGTAGTAGTAGAAAGAACCATTAATAGTGTTTTGAATTCTGATTATAAAAAACTGGAAGTAGTAGCAGTGAATGACGGATCTACAGACAATACTTTGCATGTACTAGAACTTTGTAAAAATAAGGATTCCCGAGCAAAGGTAGTTGATAAACCGAACTCTGGAAAGGCCGCCAGTATTAATCTTGGGTTACAAAAAGCCAAAGGTGAAATAGTGGTTATTATTGATGCGGATACAATATTTACTAGAAAGACAATTACTAAGTTAGTTAGCCATTTTAGTAATGATGAAATTGGAGCAGTGGCTGGGAATGTAAAAGTGGGAAATCGGATTAATTGGCTGACAAAAATTCAAAGCGTTGAATATATCACTTCGCAAAATTTAGATAGACGAGCCTTTGGTTTGATTAATGCGATTACGGTAGTTCCCGGAGCGATTGGTGCATGGAGAAAAGATTTAGTTTTAAGGTTGGGAGGGTTTGCTACCGACACTTTGGCAGAAGATGCAGATCTAACATATGCAATTCTAGAGGCTGGAAAAAGGGTGGTATATGAAGATGAAGCACTGGCTTTTACAGAAGCTCCAGAGACTTTAAATAATTTTATCAAACAAAGATTTAGATGGATGTTTGGAACTATCCAAGTAATATACAAACATATCGATATATGCTTTAGTTTCAGGCAACCAGGATTGGGCTGGATAGCAATACCCCAAGTAATAATATTTCAAATTATATTTCCTATTTTGGCTCCTTTATTAGATTTAACTGCACTGGTGACTTTATCGACTGGTTGGATAAATAGCCACTTACATTCCGAGGTTTTTTCTTGGACCAATGCAGTCATACAGCTGCGCTTCTATTTACTATTTTTAGTATTGGATTTGGTAGCAGGAGTTTTGGCTTTGATACTAGAAGGTGAAGAAAGATTGTGGGATTTAGGATGGCTTTTTGTACAACGTTTATTTTTTCGTCAAATTATGTATGTAATTAGTTTCAAATCTTTTTTGGCAATTATAGAGGGAAAACTGGTGGGGTGGAATAAATTCGGACGCAGTGGCAAAGTAAAACTAGTCTAGATGTTTCAGAAACATTTCAGATTTGATAGTCAAAATATCCCATTAACAGTTAATGTAAATAAACAATATGAACAAAAAACAAATCATATTTATGGCTGCCTTAGCGGTAGGAGTTGCAACTAAACCCGCGTTGGCTGCTGATACTGGTGCAGCGCCAGTTTTTCAAAATATCTGGCAACAACTGGCTACTAAGTTGGGCTTGCCTCAGTCAAAAATGCAAACAGCAGTAGATGAGCTACAAAAAGATCGCCAATCTCAAGCTGAAAAAAATTATGAGGATCGGTTGAGTAGCTTGGTGACCGATGGAAAAATAACTGCTAGTCAGAAAAATTTAATTTTGGAAAAGCACAAAGAAATGCTAACAAAACTGAATTCCTGGGATCTAGAAAGAAAGACATACATGCAGGGCGTGTCTGACTGGGTAACCAGTAATAATATTGACGTGAGCTATTTAGGTGGTGGACGAGGTGGAATGATGAATGGTGGTGGGTTTGGCGGAGGCATGGGGATGATGGGTCGTGGCATGAGATGGTAGATAAATTAAACACCCGGTAGATAAATATCGCCGGGTGTTTAATTTAAATGTTTCAGCTGTTTTTCAGGAAATAAGGACTAAAATATAGTATGAAAGTGTTAATTATAGAAGATGAAGAACGGATAGCCCGTGGCTTGGCTAAAGGTTTGAGACAGGAAAATTATGTGGTGGATATTGCGAGTGATGGTGAAGAGGGTTATGATTTGGCTGGTGGTGGTGAATATGATTTGGTGATTTTAGATTTAATGTTGCCTAAAATGGATGGAATTACAGTGTGTAAAAAGTTGCGTGCAGATAAAATAAAGACTCCTATTCTAATGCTTACTGCAAAAGACCAAGTAAGAGACAAAGTGGTTGGTTTAGACAGTGGTGCTGATGACTATTTAGCTAAACCATTTGCTTTTGAGGAGTTGCTGTCAAGAATGCGGGCTTTGGTCAGGAGACCAATAAACATGATTGAAAATATTTTAAAATTTGAAGATATAGAAATGGATTTGACTGCTCTGATTGTTAAGCGTAGTAAAAAAACTATCGAGTTATCACAAAAGGAGTTTGCGCTATTAGAATATTTCTTAAGAAATCAAAAAAAAGTTATTAGTAAAGAACAAATAATCTCACGAATCTGGAGTTTTGGAGCTGAAGTATTACCAAATACTATTGAGGTTAATATCAAAAATTTAAGGAGAAAACTTGGTTTACCTGAGCTAATTCATACTCGTCGCGGCTTTGGATATTTGTTGGATGTGGTTCATGTTTAAGGAAGCCAGATTAAGATTAACAGCCTGGTATGTGCTTGCAATTATGCTTGTAAGCACTAGCTTCAGTGTAGTAATTTATCGTTCTTGGAGTATAGAGATGGAACGTTTTGCTACGGCACAGAAAGTTCGATTGGAAAGGAGAATGATGGTTCCCGTGATCATTGATGATGATGTAATGGAAGAAGCAAAAAAAAGAGCTTTTCTAAGTTTGATGGTAATCAATGGTTTACTTTGGCTACTTGGTGCTGGAGGAGGATATTTTTTAGCTGGAAAGACTTTGGGTCCGATCGAAGAAAGCCTGGAAGAACAGAGAAGATTTATTAATGACGCAGGACATGAGTTAAAAACTCCTCTAACCGCCCTTAAGACAAATTTGGAGGTATATCTTCGTGGTTGGAAAATGAATAGTAAAGAAGAAATTAAAGAAATGCTTGATGGTAGTCTTTCTGATGTTGACCGACTTCAGAAACTAGTTGAAAGCTTATTGTTTCTTGGAAAATTAGAAAACGGTAGAAATGTTGTCGAAAACAAAGCGATTTTAGTAGCAAGAAATATTGATGTGGTTATGGAGAGTATCGCCCCATTAGCTAAAAAGAAACTGATTACGATTTCTCGCACTAAAATTTCAAGTAAAGTTTGGTGGAATTCAGATGATATGGGAAGGGCTTTGACAATTCTTTTAGATAACGCTATTAAATATAGCCAAAAAAAGTCTAGGATTCGGATAAAAATAAAGAATAGAACAAATTCGGTGGTGATTGCGATTGCAGACCAAGGGATGGGTATTGCAAAAGATCAAATTGAGAAAATATTTGAAAGATTTTATCGAATTGATGGTTCCAGATCTGGCAATAATGGCTTTGGTTTAGGGTTGCCAATTGCAAAAAGATTAATTGAAAGCGCCAATGGCAAAATTTGGCTTGAAAGCAAGTTAGGGGAAGGGTCAACTTTTTATATGCAATTACCAAAGGGTTAATCCTTCAGCTATGGTTCAGGATTGGGAGTAAGATAAGGCTATGTGGAAAAAAATATTAATTGGCTGTTTACTTGCAGGGTTAATTTATGCTGGCTACCGCTGGAAACTAAGTAATAAAACAAATCAAATAAGTTATCAAACATCTGTGGTTGAGCGTGGAACATTGGTTGCTTATGTCTCTGCGTCTGGATTGATTAGTGGGACTAATATTAGTCCGATCACCACTACGACTACTGGCATTGTGGACAAAGTATATGTAAAAGATGGGCAAAAAATATATGCTGGTCAAATCTTGGCCAGACTACAGCCTGATTTAGCTTCCAAACAAAAACAGATAAGTTCATATGCAGCTTATTTGGCAGCGAAAAATCAATTGCAGAATAACAAAGATAGGCTAAACTCTCTTCAGTCTGCTGCTTTTAAGGCTAATCAGAAATTTATAAATGATGCAGTTGCAAGAAATTTGAGTGATTTGGATCCGACATATATCCAAGAAAAGGCTGATTGGCTTCAGGCAGAAGCTGACTATAAAAATCAGTCAAGTGCAATTGCCCAATCTCAGACTAGTTTGCAAAGTAATTATTTGGATTACCAATCTGTTTCGAGCAATATTCTGTCCCCTGGTAGTGGTACCTTGGTTAATTTTGCCCTTGAACCAGGAATTACAATTTCTACTTCTGGGCAAAAAATTGGAGCCATAAAAAATACGTTGAGCAAAATTCAGGCAACTGTAAACTTATCAGAGTCAGATGTTGGCAAAGTTTTGCCAGGAGAGAAAGTTACTTTTAGTTTAGATGCTATCGCAAATAAAACGTTTACTGGCAAAGTATTAGCAATAGATACCACTGGGACATCGAGTTCTGGTGTAGTTTCTTATCCCTGCATATTGGTATTTGATGATACGCCAGATGGTATATATGCCAACATGGCGGTGACAGCAAAAATTATTACAAATGTAGTTGCTGATGCATTGTTGGTGCCAAACAAAGCAGTGACAACGAATACGAGCACTGGCACAAGTACTGTCAAAATACTGCAAAATAATCAAGTTCAGAATCAGACGGTTGAAGTTGGCATAAACAACGATACTCAGACTCAGATTATCAGTGGGATTTCGGAAGGGCAAAGCGTAATTACTAGTACTTCGAGCACAAATACGACAACCAGTACGAACACTAGCTCTCCTTTTGGAGGAGTAGGGATTGGTGGTGGCGGTGGCCAATTTAGAAATTTACGTTAGTTGGCAAATGAAGAGTAGCGTAGTAATAAAAACAACAGGGATAAGTAAAGTATACAAAACTGATTTGATAGAGACTGTGGCTTTGGAAGATATAAACATCGAGATAAAAAAGGGAGAATTTGTAGCCATAATGGGGCCATCTGGTTCGGGAAAGTCTACTTTGATGCACATACTTGGGGCTTTGGACAAGCCAACGGGAGGTAAATATTTTTTGGACGGAGTAGAAATTAGTCAGATGAATGATGATGAACTATCAGAAGTAAGAAACAAAAAGATTGGCTTTGTGTTTCAGGCATTTAATTTATTACCAAGAATTACTGCACTTAAAAATGTCATGTTGCCAATGGTATACGCCGGAATTGAACTGGAAGAAAGAGAGAAAAGATCAAGAGAACTGTTAAAAATGGTTGGCTTGGGTGATCGAATGCTACATACAAGTAATCAACTCTCGGGAGGGCAACAACAAAGAGTGGCAGTAGCCAGGGCTCTTGGTTTAAATCCTGCCTTAATTTTGGCTGATGAGCCTACTGGGAATATTGCCAGTGCCCAAGCAGAAGAAATTATGTCTATTTTCAGTAAATTACATAAAGAGGGACACACAATAGTGATGATTACCCATGAACCAGATATTGCTGCTTATGCCCAAAGAGTTATTCATATACGTGATGGCCATTTGAGCCAGAATTGAGATGAGTTTTTGGGAATTATTACAAGAAAGTTTAGGAATGTTGACTTTGAACAAAACCAGAACAGGCCTGGCAATTTTAGGAATCGTAATTGGGATTGCCAGTGTAATTACTTTAATTTCCTTGGGGCAGTCCAGCCAAAAAGCCATACAGTCGCAGATTCAATCTTTGGGTTCGAATTTATTGACTGTGATGCCTGGTTCTACCAGACAAGGAGCTGTGCGCGGAGCACTTGGCGGGGCTACCACATTAACATTTGAAGATGCACAAGCCATAAGCAATTCGACTGATGTCACAAGCGTTCAACTAGTTTCACCAGAATATAACCGACGTGCTCAAATCAGTACTGGAAAAAACAACAGCAACAGTCAAATTGTGGGCTGTACTCAAAATTATTTGGAAGTCCATAAAGTTAATATAGATGTTGGTAATTTTTTTGGACAAAGTGAAGTCCAGAACATGGGCAGGGTTGCAATAGTAGGACCAACGACAGCTATTAATCTGTTTGGTGATGTGACCAGTGCATTGGGTCAAAATATACGAATAAATGGACAATCACTTGTGATAATCGGGGTTACTAGGGCAAAAGGTGGAACTGGGTTTCAAAATCAAGATGATGTAGTGTATGTACCTCTTACAACTGCAATGAAACTACTGTTTGGGTCAAATAACTTGTCATCAATTGCTCTTGAAGCAAAAAGTGCTGACTTAATGACCACGGCTCAAAATGAAGTTGGATATTTGTTGCTAGCAAGACACAAATTCAACGATCCTTCTCAGGCTGATTTTTCTATTTTTTCCCAGCAAGATATTTTGAATACAGCAGGAAGTACAACGCAGACATTTACTACTCTGCTTTCTGGGGTGGCAGCAATTTCTTTAGTTGTGGGAGGAATTGGTATTATGAATATCATGTTGGTCACGGTGACCGAACGTACAAGAGAGATTGGTCTACGAAAGGCGTTGGGTGCAAAAAAAGTTATTATTACGACACAATTCTTGGTTGAGTCAATTTTGCTGACATTCACAGGAGGAATGATTGGAATAGCTTTTGGAATTCTAGCTTCTTTTGTTTATGCCAAGTTAACTGGGTCAATATTTGTGGTATCACCTACCTCAGTTTTATTGGCTTTTGCAGTCTCGGTGATAATTGGCCTAGTTTTTGGGTATTATCCTGCCAAGAGGGCCGCCAATTTGCAACCAATTGAAGCTTTGCGTTATGAATAAATTCAGTAAACTTTCAGATTAAATTTTTAGTATACATACAATATGAAACAAAAAAATAATGCTATGTGGTTAATGTTAGTAATTGCTTTTGCTGGAAGTATTGTTGGTTTTTTGGGTGGATGGCAATATGGCAAGTCTAAGGCCTTGGGTTCTTCTGGGAGAAATGGTCAGTTTGGAGGGATGATGGGTAGTAATCCTGCTGGCGTTAGAAATGGATTTGGATCGAATGGACAAAACAGATTTAGGCCAATTGTAGGAGAGATAAGTGCCCGAGATGATTCTTCAATTACTATCAAGAGTCAAGATGGGAGCAGTAAAATTATTTTGTTAACTACTAATACAGCAATTGAGAAGACAGAAGTTGGATCAAATTCTGATATGGCAATTGGCAAGACCGTTAGAATACTTGGAACGGAAAATACAGATGGTAGCGTTACAGCTCAAGATGTGCAGCTTAATCCAATGATTAGAAATCCTAGTCCTGCTTTAAATAAAACAAATTAATTTTTAAAAGCCCTGATACAATGAAACTTATGCAAAATAAAAAAATAATTTCAACTGTCGCCTTGGCAACTATATTATTGGCTGGTTGTGGCGCTAAAAATCAGGAAGGTAGTTTGAATCAGTCAAACAATGGGCTTGTGGCAAAAGTTACTAGTACAGAAACTGGAATCGTTGTAACAAATACTCCAACAACTGGATCTAATTTGCCAGCAAATGGCGAGAAATCTTATCAAGCAATTGGTAATTATATGACTCCAGAAGGGCCCGAACAAATTGGGATAGAACTTAGCATAAGGAATGGAATAGTTAGCAATGGAGTGGCTACAGTCATGGGAAGAGATAGGCAGTCAGTGAGATTTCAGCAAGAATTTGCTAGCAACTTTGGTCCAGCTGTAGTTGGTAAAAAATTGAGTCAACTTGACACAGTAAATATTTCAGGTGGGTCATTGACCCCCCAAGGATTTTTAGATGCCTTGGGCAAGATTAAGCAACAAGCCGGTGTGTGACCAATTGGAAATTTAATGCTTTGGGAACTTCTTGGCTAGTCCAGGGAGAGGTTAACACTAGAGCTAGAGAAAAGATACTTCATTGGCTTTCTAATTTTGAGATGGAGTATTCACGGTTTATACCAAACTCTTATTTAAATCAGATGTCAAAACGGCCTGGGATTTATAGACAGGAGAGAAAAATGATGGAGCTATGGTCTTGGTATGAAAAAATGTATGATTGGACTGGTGGTAAATTTACCCCAATGATAGGTAAAAATTTGGAAGAAATTGGATATGATAAGGAATATTCTTTTAACAAAGAAAAACTCTTGAGTTTTTTGCCAAAATGGGATGAAGCACTAAGACTTGAGATGGATAATGTGGTTACAAAGCAACAAATACAACTTGATTTGGGGGCTGCTGGCAAAGGGTGGGCGGTTGACCAAGTGGCAGACTTACTCAGGAATAATCTAGTGAGTGATTTTGTGGTAAATGCTGGTGGTGACATTTTTCTATCAAAATCAAAAAGTGAAAAGATTGCTCTGGAAAATCCAGTAGACACAAAAGAAGCTATTGGGATTGCTATGGTTAGTCAGGGAAGTATTTGCGGCTCGGCTTCAAATCGGCGAAAATGGGGAAAATATCATCATATATTTGACCCATCAAAACAAGAATCACCTCAAGAAATAATTGCAACATGGGTGGTAGCGAAAAATGCAATGATTGCTGACACTTTGGCAACTTGTTTATTCTTAGTACCCGTAGAGATATTGGTTGATAAAATAGATTTTGAGTATTTAATTTTGAATCAAGAAATGAAGATTAAAAAATCCTTAAATATGCCAGTGGAATTGTTCTATGCACAAAATTGATCAACTACTAAATGGGATAACTATGTATAAAACTGTTTTATATGGTCTTTTGGTTTTATGCTTGGTGGCATTTGTGGAAAGTGTATTTGGATGGCTTAAATTTTCCCCACTATCCTTAGCTGAACATTTTGTCGTGTGTATAACGGTTTCGGGACTGATGGCTTGGATATTGGCAAAAGTTTTTAGGGCAACTTTGGGTCAAGAATCTTGGCTGATTACCGCCGTGATCTTGTTTTTAATAGTAGATTTGCCAAGAACAAATAGTGAGTGGTGGCAAGTAGTGGCGATTTTGGCTTTAGCCCAGTTTGGTAAATTTATTTTGCAATGGAAAAAGCTACATGTTTTCAATCCAGCAGCCATGGCTACATACTTTGGGGGACTCGCCGGAAGCGGTATGGCTTCGTGGTGGGTTGGTAGCCGAAGCATGCTTCCGACAGTGGCGATTGTCGGTTTTTTGGTAGTAAGAAAAGTTAAGCGCGAAAAATTAGTGTTAATTGTAATGTTGGAGGCCTCGATAATGACATGGTTTAGCGGTGGTCAAGCGCAATATTTATGGTTATCTGGACCACTGGTATTTTTTGCTACTATTATGCTGACTGAACCAATTACGGGAGCTACTAACTTGAAAACAGAGATAATTATGGGGTTGATTGTTGGTTTGGCATATTATAAGGGCCCTGAGCAGGCGCTCCTATTGGGAAATCTGGTAGTTTATATACTTGCAAAAAAAAGGTTTTATCTGATTGAGTTTGTAGAAAAGCAAGAACTGGGTGATGGGGTGTGGAAATTTGTTTTCACGGCAACAGAAAAGATAGCTTTTAAAGCCGGACAATATATTGAGTGGACATTGCCAGGAGTAAAAATTGACATGCGTGGAAATCGCAGATATTTTACCTTAGCAAACGGACCGGGAAATGAACATATTGAACTTATAATAAGAGTACCTGAATCGGATTGTAGTCAATATAAAAAACGCCTGCTGCAAATTAGGCCAGGAGAAGAAGTAAAAGTATCACTGGTTGCCGGTGATTTTGTGGCCAAGAAAGAAGAAAAAATGGCTTGGCTGGCTGGAGGCATTGGAATAACACCGTTTGCAAGTATGGCCAAAGATTTGGATAAGATTTCTAGTATAGTAAGGCCAGTGCTTTTGTATGTGAATAAAGGAGACAATTTTCCAATGGCTACGGAAATTGAAAATTCTGGGGTTACTGTGGTAAGACATAATACTGATAAATATGGTTATCTAGAAGATGAAAAAATCAAAGAATTAGTGCCTGACTTCAAAGAAAGAGTGTTTTTTGTTTCTGGTCCTGGAGGGATGGTTGCTAGATATAAAAACAGTTTGACAAAAATGGGCGTCAAAAAGATAGTGACTGACTATTTTCCAGGTTTTTAGAGACTGCTAAAATAGCATATGACAAAAACAAATTTGTTGTCACCAAAGGTTGCTGTTGATACTGTGGTTTTAAGTATTTTGGATGACAGATTAAAAGTTCTCTTGCTGCAAATTAAAGAAGGTATGTACGCTAAAAAATGGGCAGTTCCCGGTGGTTTGGTTCAATCCGGGGAAACCTTGGATTTAGCGGCAGAAAGAGTAATGGAACAAAAGACCAATCTTAAAATTAAACATTTGGAACAGCTATATACTTTTGGAGAACTGAACCGTGATTTGCGAAGTAGAGCAATCTCTGTGGCTTATTTTTTATTACTAAATATGGCTGAAAAGTTAGAAATAAGGAAGCCAGATTATTACCAAGATATGGCTTGGTTTGACGTCAATAAATTACCAAAAATGGCTTTTGACCATGAAAAAATTATAAAAACGGCAACAGCTAGGTTACAAGATAAAATAGCTTACTCCAATGTGGCCTATGCCCTACTACCCACAGAATTTACTTTGACCGAATTGCAACATATTTATGAAATTATTTGGGGTAGACCACTTGATAAAAGAAATTTTAGAAAAAAAATGTTGCAGTTGGGCTTGGTAGAAAAGGTAGATAAGATAAAAGAAGGTGCTTTTAGACCTGCAAGAATGTACCGTTTTGTAAAAAGAAGTATTCAATATTTCGCCTGATTTTTGTGTAGCGTTAATATCTCTTGACTTTAGATAGTGTCCATATTACACTTTCTTTATGAGAGAGAAAATACAGCCATTAAAGCCAGTTTATAGCTATTTGTTTCCGGAAGTAAGAGAGGTTATTGAATCTGTAAAACCAACAGAACTAAACCGCGTTTTATTAAGATCGGTTGACCCTGGATTAGATGACTTTCATAAACCCTTTTTGGATGAGTATCGTCGATATTTGGCAAAACAGCTGGCAGGACTAGATAAATATCCCGAGTCATATATAACTGGTGGAGCATCGGAAGCAATTTTCCATTTATTGGCTAGAGAAAAATCTATAAATTCTGCGGTAAAACTGTATACTTTGAATGGTGAATACGAAGGCTATGCAGGGTATGCTAAGAATTTAGGAATAAATTGTATAACGGTTGAGTCGACTAAAGACCTCGGACAACAATTACCAGGAATTTTGTTTGTATCTAATCCAAAGGCAAAAGATGGTAACAGCTTTAACGAGTCAGACTGGAAAAATATTCTGAATTCTGGGCACAGGATTTTTTACGATGCCACTTACATAGGGCTAACTGATGAATTAAAAGTTAATGTAAATCATCCGGCAATTGAAGCTGTAGTAGCTTCCATGAGCAAGCCCTTTGGCCTGTACTACCTGCGAATAGGGGCCATATTTGCCCGTTATCCCCTGCCAACTTTGGAAGTAAACAAATGGTTTAAAAATGTTTATTCGATAATGGTAGCGAGTCGGGTTTTGGCCAATGTTAATAGCCTGGATTTAGTACAAAAATATCGACAAAAGCAACAGAAGGCGGTTTCTAGACTTAATCGCAATTTTGGATTGAAAGCAAAACCGAGTGAAGTTGTTTTACTGGCAAATATGCCAAAGGAGAAGATAGAGATAGGTGATGGTGAGATGGATTTAACTAAATATGCCCGTGGAGATACTTATAGATTTTGTTTGACCCCTTATTTTTTAGAGGAGGAAAAAAATGATAGAGAAAGCTGAGAATTTTAGTATTGTTTGTGGTACGGCTGCCTGTAACGCCAGTTGTCCATTTTGCGTATCAAAGATGACAGGGATTGAACATTTGGGTATGAAACCACAACCAATCAATTGGAGAAATTTTGAAATTGCTGCAAGGATGGCGCGAGATTTAAGGGTTGGTAGCGTGGTAATCACTGGAAAAGGTGAACCGACATTATTTCCAAATCAAATTACAGAATATTTGGAACACTTGAAACCACACCAATTTCCTTTAATTGATTTGCAAACTAATGCCATAATGTTTGAGAAAAAGCCAAATGAATATAAAGAATATTTAAAGAAATGGTACGACTTGGGCTTGGGGTTTGTAGCAGTTTCTGTAGTAGGCCATAGGTCGGATTTGAATCGTGGAGTATATACCCCCAGGGACAAAGAATATATAAATTTGCCTGCAGTAATAGAGGACTTGCACCGAATTGGCTTCTCTACTCGTTTTTCGGTAACTATGTTTAATGGCGGGGTGGATAGTTTTGAAAAAGTAGGAGAAATGATAGATTGGACCAGACAGTTGGGGGTAGCCCAATTGACTTTGCGAAGAGTTGCAAAGCCAGGGACTAGCGAAAACACTGAAATAGGACGGTGGACAGAGGAACATTTTCTAAATGATATGCAAATTAGAGAGGTAAAAAGATATTTGGACCTAAATGGTGTCCCTGTGCTTGAAGGTGGGCATGGATCAATTATCTATGACGTAGCTGGACAAAATGTATGTTTGACCAATGCCCTTACCCACAGCCCAGACCCGACAAAGGCAAGGCAGATAATTTTTTTTCCAAATGGAGAAATTTACCATGATTGGCAATTCAGAGGCGCGAGAATACTTTAGTGGAGATAAAGTTGTATAATTTAGTAATTACTAGTTTGTTTATATAAAAATGAACTTAAATAATTTGGTTCTGTCTTTGATTTTGGGTGGTGCTGCCGGCTGGATCGCCTCTATGGTTATGAAGAATGATGCTAATCAAGGAATGATAATGGATATTATCTTGGGCATAGTAGGAGGTTTGGTGGGTGGCTTTGTGATGAACTTTTTTGGTCAGGCTGGAGTAACTGGGTTTAATTTATACAGTTTAGTGGTGTCTGTAATCGGTGCCTGTGTTTTGATTGCAGTAGGCAGAATTATACATTAACGGAAATTAACATCAGTATTAGCCAGAACTCCTCCAACGTGGTGTTATTGTAAATCATAGGAAGAGCGAAGGAAGTTGGAGAAATAAAGAGTCTGTGCAAAAGGAAGATGGTCCCGATATATGCCTAAATGAAAATGGATAAAATCACCATTTGGTTTGAAACCTAAGCGACCTGTGTAGGTTTGAACTAGCCTTTTGTCTAACCAAATAGAAAACTGTCCTGTTTCGTTATTGTTCAATTGGTAATTAATTAGAAAAGTGTGCCAAATGTCTGTTGCTAATTGGCCAAAATTGGTTTTTATCTGTTCATTTGAGTTGCTCAATTTTGATTCAAAACTTCTACTTATGTAACGGAGAGATAAAAATGGGGAATGGGTATTGCCAAATTGTTTCCATTGGGCAAAAACTAAACGATTTGAATTCTGTTGATAATCTTTGGGTATCAATAAAGAAAAAGTGTACCAAATATTAACTCCGTGTAGTAACCACAATTCCTTGTTTTCCACCAGTTCTGCTCGTTCAGTAATACGTCCACTCTGCCCTACTATGGTAATATCTCCAGGACAACAAGTTACTTTCAGACAATTTCTAGGTTCCTGGCTGCCAATATTTTTACCTTGTGACAACGAGTGACTATTGATCATTAGTGGTTGACGTTTTAGTCCCCAAATCTTGGTACTAGGCTTTGATTGGAAATCATCTTTTAGAAAGTAAGGGTCAGCCTTTAGGCTAGTGACCGAATTGAAGGACATAATTGATTATAATGGGATTCGAATAAGGTGAAATGATCTGAAGATATCTAGAGTCTACGTTTCTATAACGGCCAAAATGGGTAGATGGTCAGAGCCATCAGATTTCCCAACTTCAAAGGAATGTTTCTTTAAGTCCTTGCTTATGAAAATATAGTCTAGTTTTGTGTCGACTCTTTGTGGATTACATTTGATACATCCTTCTGGATACACACTCCATGTAGGAAGGGCTGAAGGGTCTGTATCTACAAGTATTTTATTCATTGCTTGGATGGATTTACTTTTGGATGTGGCGTTGAAATCCCCCATCACGACCACATGATTATCTGGCAATTTGGCTATTAAATTATTGGTTTGCTGTTCTTGCTGGGTGGATTCTTGTTGGTGCGTATGAATCAAGTGAGTATTATAAACATGGAGTGGAGTTCCCCCAATATCTAATTTTGCATAGGCAGCTGCCCGTTCTCCTTCTCCAATTTCGAGTTGAATTTTCTCGGATTTTATAATAGGAAACTTAGTGAAGATTGCTGGCCCATGCCGATATGTTTTTCCATTCCAGACTTGCTCGGTTTCTGCAAATGTGTAGTTATATCCAAGTTTTGTTAGCATTCCGATAATGTCTCGATTTGGGTCACTGTTTTTGACTTCTTGCAAACCAATAACATCTGCGTCAGCAGATCGTAGATATGTTTCCCATTTTTCTAGAAAGCCATCTATCCAGATATTCCAAGATAAGATTTTGATTTTCATATATATAATTTGTGTACCATATATTAACATTCAGGATTAGAAACTAGTAGAATGTGCCACGTCTTTCCTGTCTATTTGATTTGAATATTTAATGGAGGTTGTTGACTGTCCATTTATCAGAGAAAACTCGATAGAAGAAAAGTAAGAAATATTGGCATTACTCGAGATCAGATTCATTCTAAATGATAAACAAATTGAAAAAGTCTCAACTTAATTTAGGTTTGTATCTAGAAATTCTTTTAAAGCCATCTGATCCTTTTTCTCAGCATCGTAGAAGAATGATTTAATTCCAACCGATTCAGCACTTTTTACTGCATCCAAATTGTGCTCGAAATATATTACGTCTTTAGATTTTAGATTAAATTTGATCAACATTTTCTTGAAATACTTGGGGTCAGTCTTGTCAGGATTGTGTTTAAGAGTAAAAAGTGGATAAGGTAGATTTGTTAAACCAAATTCAATTATTTGGTCATCACTGGCATTCGTCAGGATAATCTTCTTATTCGGATATCTTTTCAGCAATTCATATAGTGGTTGATAAATCCCTTCACCCTCAATTACAAAAGTTCCAGCTGCATCAACGAGAATTGTTTTCATAACAAATTATATATTCGCATCCCCTTAAGGATAAGGGATTAGAACCTTTCTGTCGTTATAACAATAAAAACGAAGCCGATACTATTACTACCCCTGCGACAATTTTTTCTACCCAATGCGATTTTTCTCCAAGAAAAAATATTCCCGCAATTATCGTTAATATCTCATTCAAAGTCACCACCAAGACTACTCTCGAAACTTCCCCTATTGTCATGGCTTTCATAAAAAAATAATATGCCACGGCATTGATTAGCACCAGAAATATAAACGTCGAAGTTATTAGTTTAAACTGTTTTTTAAGGCACCAACTTTTACTGGAGGTACTGCTATGGCAAAAGCACAAGAGCTAAAGCTTGAGATCGCGGAGTACAATACTGCTCCCCAAGCCACCGCCACAATCTTATCAATTGTCCAACCTATTCCCAAAATTATTCCCAATAGCGCCGAATAGACAAAGCCTTTGTCCACTTTTAATTTTATTCCATAAATTCTAAATATAAGTACCACCATTGTCCCCACCATCAATACTAAAGCTATAATCTTTCGAACCGTAACTAACTCTTTTAGGAAAATCACTGAAAGAATAAACGACAACACGGTTCCAGTTTTTACCAAGACCATAAAAGTCGAAATTTCAGTATGTTTTTTTGCATTTGTTTCCAAAAAACCAAACACGCCCCAATTCACGAATACTATTGCAGTCAAAATGGCAATAAGCGGGGTGATGTTTCCAATTTTGATTGATTCAAAGAATCCGATACATAAGTTAAATATGGCTGTCAAGCCATAGAATAAAACTGCGAATGATTTGGTGTCTTCTGTATCTTTTAAAACCACTCTTGTGAGGATATTAAACACGGTATACAAAACCATCGGAATCAACGCGTATGTATACCAAGTCATGAGCAGAGTATATCTTATTTTTTAAAATTGGCGGCGAATCATTGACGCTGTTAGAACCTATTTTGTGAAAACAAATACCTACTCTGGTTTGTAACCTAGTAATCTTTCGGCTTTTGAAATATCAACTTCATCAACTTTATCAGTAATAGTAAAAGCCTCATACCATATCTCCCTTTTATTATTTATTGATTTTTCGATTGACTGAATTGCATTTTCTATCTTCAAATGAAGTTTTAATTCGCCAAAAGGACGATATTCTCCTGTTTCCCTTGTTGGTCCCAATCTTAAAATAATCACTTGAAACTTTTTCCTTAAGCCATAATTCGCTAAGACCTGTTCAGCTATGACTTTACTCGTCGAATAAGCCATGTCACAATCTCTACATTTTAATTCATTTTCTTTAACATTTTGAGCCACGGTCAAATTATTTTCTTTAATTGGTTTTTGAAAAGGGATACCTTCTTCTACTCCATAATACGATGTTGAACTAGAATAAATCATCTTTTTGACTCCATTTTCTAGACAAGCTTGAGCTACATTAAAAGTTCCCTCCACATTAGTTCTGAAGTAATCTTCAAAAGTTTTATCTTCATAAGGTTTTCTTAAAGCCGCTAAATGAATTACTACTTTACAACCTTTCATAGATTCTTTTAACCTTTCAAAATCAAGAATATTTTGACTATTTTTCAAATCAAAAGTCACAATTTCATTTTCATGTAATATTTTTTTAATTAATTCAGATCCAATAAATCCACTCGAACCAGTTACAAACATCTTCATAATCAATTATAACAACAAAAAACATCAGTAGAATAGGGTAATCATATCTTGGCGGCGAATCATTGACGCTGTTAGAACCTATTTTATAGCTATGAACTATAATTTACTTAATGAGCATTTCGAAAAAAGTTTTTGAATTAGCTAAATCACCGCTTGGAGATTTAATTGTCGGTTTAGCTTTTGGAAAATTTAGTCAATTATTGCCTGTCACCAGAATTAAAGAAACCGACAAAATTATCGCTTTTTGGCACCCCAAACCTTTTTTGGGAAAAGCATATTGTCTTAGTTCCTAAAAAAGCTATTAAATCTATAACCACTTTATCGCAAGAAGACAGTGTCTTTATCAGCGAAGTTTATCTAGTAGCCAAAGAAATTGTTAAAGAATTAGGGTGGAACAACAGCGGTTACACCATTCTAGTGAATGGTGGTGAACGTCAAAAAATTGGTCAAATTCACTTTCACCTATGGTCAGGAAAACGGCTGAAACAATAGACAATATTTAATTGTCACGACATTGGCGGAGCATATGAGTTTGGAACCTTTCTATCCTTATAACTAGAATTCTGCTTCTACTAATTTGCTATTAGAGTCAATAACTACTTTTTTACCAGTCGGTAAACAAATTTGTGGTGCAGTATGACCGAAATCCAAATTTTGAATGATTGGGATTTCTTGATTATATTTTCTGACAATTTCTAATACCATTTCTCTTTGCCCTTTTTTGTAAATTTCTTTTTCTTCGTCAGAATTTTGTTTATTAAACTCCCAAGCTTTCGGTCGACCAACCAAAAGTCCTTTGATGTTTCTTAAGATTCCCTTTTCGCCCAAAGCTCTCAAAACTCGACGAAAATAATCATGGCTGGGAATTTCTTCTGAAGTTTCTAAAAATAAAATAATATTTTTAAACTCATCAAGAGTTGGAATTGTAATTCCGTGTCTAAGTAATTCATCGACTGATTCAAGACAACCACCCCAAGTAATGCCTTGGGTATTTTTTAATCCATCCCAATGCCAACCGTCATTTGATTGATATCTTCGTTTTTGATTTAGAGTTGATTCATCATTCCAATTCAAACCAATATCGTTAAAAATAGGACTTGACTCTAACTCAAAACTGCCGTTATCAAATAAAGCGTGTTTTAAATATTTGATAGTAAATTCATCCATTTCTTTTTGCATGGCAAATTCAGTAAATAAATGTCCACCATAAAAGGAAGGGATACCACACAACCAAAGATGGTTAATAAAATGAGTGTTATCACTATAACCAAAAAATGGTTTTGGATTTTCGACAAAAGGTCTTTGAGGAAGGTTTTTAATATAAGTTATTTGATCATCTCCACCAAGTGAAGCAATTACAGCTTTAATTTCTTTATTTTCAAAAGCATCAATCAAATCCCTACTCCTTTCTTCACCGCTAGCTCCAATTTTTTTGGTAGTTGAAAATTCAATCGGTTCCAACCCAAAAATATCTCTCAATCTTTGACATCCCAATTCATAAACCAAAGGCCATTTACCTGGAGCCGCAAAAGATGGAGATAAAATAGCAACTTTATTACCTCTTTTGAGTTTAGGTAATTTCACAAAATTCATAAATCAATTCTACCAAATTACTCGAACATTACACGAAGTGCGGAAGGGGTGGGATTCGAACCCACGATACCTTGCGGTGCACGCTTTCCAAGCGTGTGGAATAAACCACTATCCGACCCTTCCTAGTGGCTGAATTATACCCGATAGGCAGGAAATTTGTAATCAAAATATAGCCACTTTTTGTGATACTTGGAGAAAATTAAATGTTTTGCAAAGATTAAAAAAGGTAACATTGCTGTTACCTTTTCTGGGTGGCTCCTCTATAGCTTATCTGTGGACAATATACTATGTAGTGAAAAAAGATGCAAAAAAAAAGTTTCCTGTTCACAGGGCGTTTTGGACATAGTCTACGGCTTTTAGTAGCAATTCTTTTTCCGAATCATAGGCTAAAAGCTTGTATGCATCCTTGTGTAATAACCAATCTTTTCCAACAACCCCTTCGGCATCTTTGTATTTTTTGTCACTTGTAGCGACAAATTCCATTAAAAAGAAAGTGACTTTTTTGACAATCTTTTTGCTTTGAAGTTTGTCATAGATTAGATAATCATTGCTGCCAAGTTTGGTAATGATCTTGGCTTTGATCCAGGCTTCTTCCTCGACTTCCCGAAGAGCAGCCGCTTTGAGAAATTCTCCAGGATTAACATGGCCCTTTGGAAACTTGTAAAGTAGTTTTGGTGGTTTTAAAAATAGTTTGTGTCGTGACTGAGAACGTAGAGCAAGTGTTTTGATGGTAAGCCATAATAGGCGTTGTCCATCACGTTTAAAAACAATTCCCCCTGCTGACCTCTCGTCGTAGGTCCGACCCAAACCAGACTGATTGGGTTGATACATTACCTATTATACCGCACTAATTAGTCAAAAGGCTGAAGAGAGATAGACAACTCTCCTCTTTTAACATCAACCTTAACTACTTGCCTTGTTTGTCCATCCGCATCAAGTAAGGTTAAAGCCAGGCGATCTAAAAGTTCTCTTTCCAAAAGACGTTTTAAGGGCCTTGCTCCAAAAATCGGATCATAGCCTTGTTGGGAAAAATATTTTTTGGCTTGGGGTGTGACCTGGAGAACTAGCTGTTGTTGAGAAAGACGAATTTTGACCTCGGCAAGCTGCAGATCGACGATGTTTTCTAAATTTTGGGGACTTAGTTTGTTGAAAACAATGACCTGATCCAGACGATTATAAAATTCTGGTTTTAGAGTGGAGCGGACTAAAGACAAAACCTGTTCATTTAATTTGCCTAAATCCTTGCCCGTAAAATTAGAAATTAATTCGGCACCAAGATTACTTGTCATGATAAAAACAGTGTTAGTAAAATCTACGGTTCGGCCTTGACCATCAGTAAGACGTCCCTCGTCAAAAACCTGCAGAAATGCGTTGAAAATTTGGGGATGCGCTTTTTCAATTTCGTCTAGAAGAACTACACTATAGGGGTGTCTACGAACTGCCTCGGTTAATTGACCACCTTGATCATAACCAATATAACCAGGAGGAGAACCGATTAATTTAGAAACTGAATGGCTTTCTGAATACTCACTCATGTCGAGACGTATTAGTGCTTTTGGATTGTTAAACAATTCGGAAGCAATAGCCTTGGCGGTTTCGGTTTTACCAACGCCTGTTGGACCGAGAAATAGAAAAGTGGCAATAGGCTTTTGTGCTGGTGATAAATGCAGCCGGGAACGCCGGATGGCCCGAGCTACGGCAGACACAGCTTCCGCCTGGCCAATAACCTTTTGAGCCAAAAGGTTTTCCAGATTTTTCAATTTTTCAGTATCAGTCTTTAGAAGTTTAGCCACAGGTATGCTAGTCCAACGTTCTACCACCTTGGCAACTGCTTCATCGTCTACCTGCTGAGCCATTAGCCGTTCATTTTCTGGGAGATTAAGCCAAGCTGATTCAGCTTTTTCTAAATCAGCTTGAGCTTTGGGTAATTGACCATATTTTATTTCGGCAGCCCGATCCAGTTGAACCAACCTTTCGGCTTTGTCTAATTCGGCTTTTAGGATGTCAATTTGACTTCTATTGTTCTGAATATTGGCAAGGAGTGTTTTTTGCTTCTGCCAGGCAGCTGTTAGCTCTTGTAGCAATTTCTGTTTTGTTTGAAGTTGTTTTTCAACTTCAGAAAGGCGAAGTTTTGAGCTGTCTGCTGATTCCTTTTGTAGAGCCTTTTGCTCAATTTCCAATTGGCGCACTTGGTGATTTAGAGAATCAATTTCTGCGGGACTACTTTCTAGTTGAATGCGTAATCCCGAAGCAGCTTCATCCATTAAATCAATAGCCTTATCAGGTAAAAAGCGGTCTTTGATATAGCGAGAAGATAACTGGCTAGCAGCAACTAAAGCCGAGTCAGTAATTTTTAAACCATGATGTAATTCATATCGTTCTTTTAAGCCACGGAGAATTGAGATGGTGTCATCTGCTGTTGGTTCATTGACTAAAACTGGCTGAAAACGCCGTTCTAGAGCAGGATCTGTTTCAATATATTTTTTGTATTCAGAGGTGGTAGTTGCGCCGATTAAACGCAAAACACCACGAGCAAGTGCTGGTTTTAACATATTGCCAGCATCAACTGCCCCTTCGCCACCTCCTGCTTTGACAATGGTGTGTAGCTCATCAATAAAAAGGATGATTTGGCCATCACTTTTGATAACTTCGTCAATAACATTTTTTAACCTTTCTTCGAATTCACCACGAAATTTAGCTCCAGCCAGCAGGGAGCTCATTTGGAGAGATAATATTTTTTTATTTTTTAGTGATTCTGGAACGTCGCCAGAGATGACCCTTGAAGCAAGGCCTTCAACAATTGCTGTTTTACCTACTCCTGGATCACCAATCAAAACAGGATTGTTTTTAGTTCGACGGGAAAGAACTTGCATGACTCGCCTGATTTCATCATCTCGACCAATTACTGGATCTAGTTTTCCAAGACTCGCTTGCGAAGTTAGATTTGTGGTGTATTTGTCTAAAATAGACTTTTGTTCATAAGGTTCATTGGTAAGAGCAAGGCGCAAGATTTCTGGATTTATCTCTGGTTCTGATTGATTCTGAGCAATTTCTGAAGCCTTTTCCAGAAGTAATTCAATGGTTACGTTTTGGTCAATGGAGTTTAGTTTGAGATTCATTACTTCAGCTAAATGCCTAGAGGTAAGCTGTTGGTCGCCTCTGGTTTTGGCTAGATTGATGGCTCGCTGAATCAGTTCTTGAGTAGCTGTAGACAGTGGTAAGTTCATGGCAAAGTATAAAACTTTTAGCAGATAGTGTCAATGACTGCTAAAAGTTAGGTGTATAATTGATTGTTAACATTTTTATATTTATGAAAGGATATATCTCTAATATAGAAGAACTTACAAAAGCTAATAATAATTTCAGACAGGTTTTGTATACTGGAAAATATAGTCAATTAGTTTTAATTAGCTTAAATCCAGGCGAAGAAATTGGAGAAGAGATCCACGAAGATGTAGATCAATTTTTTAGATTTGAATCGGGAAAGGGAGTTGTAAAAATCGATGGCGTAGAACACGCTGTAACTGACGGTTTAGCTGTAATTGTGCCAGCGGGAGCTTTACACAATGTTATAAATACTGGGGACAGGGATTTAAAACTATATACAATTTATTCCCCACCTGAACATAAAGATCAGACAGTTAGAAAAACTAAAGTAGAGGCTACATCCCAACCCGAGCATTTTGATGGGACAACCACAGAATAGTTAGACAGGACGGTAAGTAAGTTGGACGAGCCCTTGATTTAAAGTAATGCTTTGAATAAGCTGAAGCTTTTGGGTGGTAGAATCAAAAAGTTTGGTGCCACTGCCCAAGAGATCTGGAGTTATGGTAATCACCAGCTCATCAACCAGATTGGCGTCTAGAAATTGTTTAATAGTGTCTTGGCCTCCTACTAGCCAGATGTTTTGGTTGGTAGATTTTTGAGCTAGATTAGCGGCCTCTTGGGGACTGGAAACGGCAGTAATACTTAGATCCTTGTTTGAATTCTTGAGAACCCGGCTAGTAAGAACAAAGGTGGGTATGGGGTAAGACCAAGAAGATTTGGAGGTAATTAAATCAAAAGTACGGCGCCCAAGAATTATAGCTCCTACGGTAGAAACAAAGTCATTATAACCATAATCTACTTGACTATAAGTATCCTGCCAAGACACATCATCGTTGGGACCTGAGATAAAACCATCTAAGGAGCTGGCAACATATAAGATAATTTTAGACATGAGTTATTGTATAGTATTTTTGGTGCTAGTTTTGATATCTATTTTTGATTTGATATAAGATGTAGAGACCCAAAAAGGTAGAAAAGAGGCCATTGGTTAGATTCCCTAATAAAAAGCTATTTAGGAAATTGAGAAGTAAGTTGTAATAGGTATAGGTCCAACCCTTTTTGGTTTGTTGAAATAGTCCGGAAATAGATAAAATGCCAAAAAAAAGACTTATAGCAGATAAAAACCAAGAGAGTAGGCTAAAAATATTACTAATTGGTCGATTGAGATTGAAAAGAAAACGCAGTGGAGAAAAAAGTGCACTGAGACCTAAACTGGCACACAAGATGGGAACCAAAACAATTGCAAAGATTAGCGATAAGATTGGTAAAATCTGTACTAAAAAATCTTTGAATGATTCTGGAAGAGAGATGGGGCTTTTGTCTACTAGATAGGTTTGGAAAAAAGAATCAAGTTTAACTAAAAAACCGGAATGATCGTTTTTGAGGGATATATTCATCCCCTATGATACCAGTTTTTGCCAAGCTGAATTGAACTTTTTTGGACCATGTTCTTGTTTGGCAATTTGCCACCACTGCCACAAAAGATGGGCGTCGGCCAGAGCTCGATGGCGGATGTTTACCTCTAAATTGTGCCTAGTAATTAAACTATCTAGACTGTGGCTTTTGTGCTGCGGATAAAGTTTTCTGGAAAGACGAACTGTACAAAGTTTGGGCAGGGAAAATGGAACTTCTAAGTGGGACAATTCAGAAGAGAAAAAAGAATAATCAAAACTAGCATTGTGGGCAACAAATATGGCATTGAAAAACAATGATTTGAAGTCACGATAAGATTGCGCAAATTGAGGTGCCCTGGTTAACTCATAATCATTTATACCTGTAATTTTAGTGATGAATGGGGGTAAATCTATTTCTGGGTCAATTAAAGAAGAATAGGTGTCAACAATACGATTTTTTTCTACACGAATCAGGCCAATTTCGATGATCCGAGAATACCTACTGCAAGTACCGGTAGTTTCAGTGTCAACAAATAAGAGAGCAGGGCTTGGCATAGGAAAAGTATATACTGTTTTCGGGTTTTATTTGGATATGTTGATGATAAAATTGATTCATGCTTAAAAAAAAGAAAATTGTTGGAGCTGTGGTTGCTGCGCTTGGGTTTGTACTTTCCCCATTATCTTGGTGGAATGATCTGTTTGTAAATATCCCGATTGCTTATTTTTTTGCGAGCCTGATGGCAAGTATAAACAAGTCCTGGTTTACAGTATCTTTGGTTATCTTTTATTGGCTTACAAATTTACTTGGGTTTATATTGATGCATCTTGGAGTTTTACAGTGGAAAGGTGTGAATGAAAAAACAATGGGTGAAATGATAAAAGAAAACTTCCCGATGACATTTTTATACACTTTACTAATGATTATTTTGATAAAAATTGGCTGGGTTAAACTGCCATGGGAATATTTAAAATAAATGCTTGAATGGATTAGTTGGCTTAGAGGCTTAGCTATATTAGAGGTGATAGCCGTTCACTCAAGTCATAATTTTTTAAGGAGTCAGATGTTTGACTCTCCTGTTAGTTGGGCGATATTGCTTGGTGTAATGTCAATTGCTAGGAATTGTGTTCCAATCTTTGTAATGATATCTGGATATCTGGCAATTTTAAAATATAAAAACTGGCGAGATTTTTATGGTAAAAAAATATTAAGGGTGATTGTGCCTTTTGTAGTGTGGTGGGTCGTATATAGACTTAGCAAGTCATATGATTATCATTTTTGGTTTGTGTATATGATTATTCCTTTATATCTTTTGACACCAATATTTGTATGGTTTGTTCGGAAAACAAATACCATGATTCTAGGAGTGTTAATTCTGGTTTTATTCGTAAGTAAAATCGGCGGATATGGGGGGTATTTTTTAGCTGGATATTTTTTAACTCAATGGAAGTTTAAACAAAGGCAAAGTCTGGGGGTCGCAGTAATCGCAATAATCCTGCTTTATGTGATTACTATTGTTAGTAGCAAAGAAAAAGGTGTGTTGGTTGAACAGTATTGGGATTATTTGAATCCGTTGATAATTGTCTTTAGTGCGGCAATATTTTCATTTTTTAGAAACATAAGTTGGCCCAAAAACAATCTAGTGAACAGCTTGGCTGCAAATAGTTATGCTATTTATTTGATACATTTGTTATTTTTGGAAAGATTACTTGTTTTTACACCACCAATTCTTTTTTTATTTACACTGGGTTTGTCGTGGTTGTTGGTAATAGCGCTTAAAAAAATACCAAGTGGTAGTTTTTGGGTTGGTTAGATATACTCTCTTCATATGAACCAACAAATCACAACCGCTTTAAATTGGCGTTACGCAACCAAAAAATTTGACAAAGATAGAAAAATTTCTACAGAGAACTGGCAGACTTTGTTGGATAGCCTCAGATTGGCGCCATCGTCTTATGGTCTACAGCCATGGAAATTTGTGGTGGTAGAGAATCAAGAAGTTCGAGAAAAACTAAAAGAGGCTGCCTGGGGCCAAGAACAAATAGTATCTGCAGATAAGTTGGTAGTATTGTGTCGACTTAAAAAACTAGATGAGGCAGTAATTGATAAGCATATAGAAAATACTGCAAGTACTAGAAAAACTAATGTGGAAAGTTTGGCTGGGTATAAGCAAATGTTGTTAGGTTTACTTGGTAGAAGCGAATTTGAACTTCAGTCCTGGATGGATAAGCAAGTATACATTTCTTTAGGTTTTCTACTTGAGTCTGCTGCTTTACTTGAGATTGATGCCTGTCCAATGGAAGGTTTTGCCAAAGAGAAGTTCGATGAAATATTGGGCCTGTCTGAGTTTGGTGTTGCCAGTACGGTAGTGGCTACGTTGGGATATAGGAGTGCCGAGGATCAATCTGCGACAAACTCTAAAGTGAGGTTTTTGGAGAAAGATCTCGTGATTGAGGTGAAATAGGCGTGGCCCCTATAGTTTAGTGGATAGAATAGTGGTTTCCGAAACCACTGAGGCTGGTTCGACTCCAGCTAGGGGCACAGGAAAACTGTTTTTAATAGATATAATAGATAGTGACTGATGAAGAAATAGTTGCCAAAATAATTAAAGGAGATAAAAGATTGTATGGGGAGATATTGGACAGATACGAGAAAAAAATATATTTTTATCTAAGAAGACTAACTGGATGGGACCAGCTTTCCATAGAAGATATGGTTCAGGATACTTTTATAAAAGTATATAAAAATTTGGCTAGCTTTGATCTGAAGTTGAAATTTTCTTCTTGGATTTATCGGATTGCTCATAATGTTGGAGTCGATTTTTTAAAAACACAGAAAAAGACTGCAAATATTGATGACTTAGAAGAAGTGCTTGCTAGCAAACAAACGAGTGTGGAAGATTTAGCAATTGCAGAAGTGGAAAAAGATTTATTAAAAAATGCCTTGAAAAAAATGGATTGGAAATATAGAGAAGTCATATTGTTGTATTATTTAGAAGAAAGAAGTTATGAGGAAATATCTGATATTCTGCAGATTCCCGTATCTACAGCTGGTGTACTTTTAATGAGAGCTAAGAAAAAATTAAAAGAATTACTAACAAAAAATGAATAAAGAAAGAAGGTCGAATAATATTAAAAGGAAGGTGATGGAGCAAATCGAAACAGGGAGGCTAAATATGAGACCTGTGTATATTTTTAAGTTAGAACACTCGATGGTCCTGGGATTAGTATTGTTTTGTTCTCTGCTATCGGGTTTGGGGTTAATATTGATCGAGAGTTGGATAATTAGAGCGAGAAGCACGAATGGACTATGGAATGAATATGGCGAGTTGCTGTGGGCGGATTTTTCCTGGCTGTGGGTTGGATTTGCACTACTTGGAATAATCGGAGGACTGATTGGATATGAACATGTTGGACATAACTATAGACAAATCTGGGTAAAGCGCTGGATAGTTGTTATTGGTTTATCAATCTTTTTGGCCTGTTTTTTTGCTCTGCTTGACAGATGGTTGTTGTTTATTTGAAAGTACTTTTATTAGATCAAGTTGATTTTGCCGTAACTGCTTCAGGTCCGATTGGAGTTGAATATAAATGGAAAGACTAGGAGCTTCGGAATATTGTTTTAAGATCACTTGGAACCCTTGCTTTAGGTCTTGATTTTCTTGTAATTTTTGCCTGATTATCTGGCCAAACTGACTTGGTTCAGTGCTTTGATTTAACTTATAAAGTAATTTTTGTTCGTTGTTTTCCAGTTGGGAGTAACGATTCTCAAGGTTTTTTAAAATGATTTTTTGAATAGGGTTTGAAGTTGCAAAAGTCTTTGGTGGGGACAATAAAGAGAAGATGGCTAAAATTAATAAACAAAAAGAAAAATATCTAACCAACATAATAATATTACGACTAAATTTTAAATTTTCTTTCCTGGACAAAAAACAACAATACCAAGAACTGAAAAACAGATAGGAGTCCGAAAAGAAATGTATAAAAATCTTTTTCTCCAAGTAGTAAACTGTGAACCAAAAAGAGTAGGGATAAAAGCCAAAATAAACTAAAAGTGGAAACAAAAGACCAGTATTTTATACCAAGAAGATTCTGAAAATAAGTTTGTAGTTGTTTTTTTTCTAGCGTTTTCTTTGCAGAGTCTATTTGGAGCTGAATTAGCTCAAGATTTTCAACAAAAAAAGTCTTTAGAAAAAAGAAGGTTAGACTAAAGGCCAAAAGTAAAACCCCAAATTGAAAATCACGAAATAATGATAGAAAAATCAGAGAGATTAAACCAAAATGAGCGCTATTTTCTAATGGAAATAGTTTAATGATTACCAAACTGAAGACTAAAGTTAGTGACAAAACTGGTAAATATGAAAAAAATACAAAAAAATCAGCCGTTTGAAATGACTGGCGAAATGCCACAATAAGAATTGTGATGTGTATGAAGATTAAAAAATGTCCCAACAAATTAAAAAGGATTTTAAGTCCAATTTGATTGAAGGATATGGGCAGATCCATATGACATGTTAGCATAGAATATGCTAATTTTTTATCAGCTATCTGTAATTTTTTTAGTGGCTGGGATTATGGGTTTGATTGTGTCTTGGCTAAAACAACCAGCATTAGTGGGATATTTATTGTCTGGAATGTTACTTGGCCCTGCTTGGTTACAAGTTGTAGGTCGTGGCGATGAATTAGAGCTATATTCAAAAATTGGAGTTGCTTTTCTATTATTTGCGGTTGGTTTACATTTGGAGCCTAAGTTGTTAAAAGAAACAGGACTGGTGGCAGTAATTGCTGGAGGTGGCCAGATTATTGTTACTTTAGCTTTTGGGTGGCTATTGTTGCTTGGTTTGGGAATGAAAACAATACCAGCATTGTATGTGGCTTTGGCTTTGACCTTTAGCAGCACAATCGTAGCTGTTAAATCGTTTTCTGACAGAAAAGACATGGACAAACTTTATGCGAAAATTGCAATTGGAATTTTACTAGTCCAGGATTTGGTAGCCACAATTGTGTTATTGGCAATTTCGATGAGCGGAAGCATGCAAAATGGTTTAGACACCAATTGGCAACTTGCTTTAATGATTGTAAAAATTTGCGGGTTAGCAATGTTTTTGTTGATAGCATCTAACTGGATAATTCCACTTGTTTTTAAATTGGCTGCGGGGTGGGGTGAGGTACTGTTTTTACTTGCGGTTGGCTGGGGACTTGGGGTTGCCAGCTTGTTTTCAGCTTTGGGACTTTCGATGGAAATCGGGGCTTTATTGGCTGGCGTAGCTGTATCTGGAAGTAATTTTAATGAGGAAATTAGTTCCAGGCTAAAACCGGTGAGAGATTTGTTTTTGGCCATATTTTTTGTCTTATTAGGAACACAAATTGAAATAAGTGGTTTGGAGCACAGGCTGCCATTGGCGCTAGTTTTGTCAATGTTTGTATTAGTAGGTGGTCCAGTTATCACTTGGTTAGTTTTACGAGCTACAGGACAAGGAAACCGAGTTGGAGTTTTTGCTGGATTTAGTATGGCTCAAATTAGTGAATTTTCTTTAATTTTGATGGCTTTAGGTAGGCAAGTGGGTCAGGTTGGGAGGGAAGAAACTGGATTGGTAGCTTTGGTAGCTTTGGTTACAATTAGCATTTCCAGCTACATAATGCACTATAGTGAGAGTCTGTTTGGCTGGATTCGACCATTTTTGAACAAGTTGTGGCCAGCAGAAGAAAAGGATAATGTTAGAAGCCGAATAAAATATCAGGCAGCCCTGTTTGGTTATGATCGTGTGGGATTAGATTTTGTAAAATCGTTTGAATATCTAGAGAAAAGATTCTTTGTGGTGGATTTTAATCCGCAGGCAGTGACTAGATTGAAGCAAAAAAAGATCGATGCAAGATATGGAGATGCAGATGATATTGAATTTTTAGATAGCTTGCCAACTAGTAATCTAGAATTGGTAGTATCGACAATTCCCGATTTAAAAACGAATCAGTTACTGTGTAAATTTTTATCCAAAAATAAAAAAAAGGTATTGTTTATTGGCTTGGCACACACAACAATAGAAGCAAAGAAATTATATGAGGCAGGAGCTGGTTATGTAATAATGCCTCACTATTTAGGGGCAAAACATGCAAGTGGGTTAATAAAAAAGTTAAAAAATGATCCCAGAAAATTCGAGAAACTTAAAAAAATACATTTAAACCATTTGCTAAATAGGCTAAAATAGTGGATGGAAAATTTAAGCTCTGTAGATTTTGACTGCCTAATAGTCGGCTCGGGCCCTGCTGGATTAACAGCTGCAATTTATCAAGTTAGGGCAAATCTAAAAACAGTATTAATTGCAGGCAATAGGCCTGGAGGGCAGTTGACAATAACAACCAAGGTTGAGAATTGGCCAGGTTTTGCTGATGGGGTTAATGGTCTTGATCTGATGATGGAGATGCAAAAACAGACTGAAAAATTGGGAACAAAAATAATTTACGATTTGGTTGAAAATATTAAGATGAACCCTCGCGGCGTTTGGGAAACAAAATTACAGTCAGGAGAAAAACTAAGATCGAAAGTGGTGATAATTGCAACAGGAGCCAATACCAGGTGGCTTGGGGTAGGTGAAGAAAGATTGATGGGAAATGGAGTTTCTGGATGTGCGACTTGTGATGGAGCTTTTTTTAAAGATAAATTAGTAGCCGTGGTGGGTGGGGGCGATAGTGCTGTGGAAGAGGCGGTTTTTTTGACCAGATTTGCAAAAAAAGTATATTTAATCCATAGAAGAGATAGTTTGCGAGCAAAAGCAAAAGAACAGGAAAGGTTAATGTCGAATCCCAAAATTGAAATAATCTGGAATACGCAAGTAGTTGCTGTTTATGGCCAAAGCAAATTGGAAGGTTTAAAAATAAAATCGATAAACAGTGAAGAAAAGGATTTGCCAATAGATGGTTTGTTCGTGGCAATTGGTGGTGATCCAGCGACATCTTTTGTAAAAGATTTGTTAGAACTGAAGGAAACTGGACATATTGTAGTTGGAAGCAATTTGGAATGTCCAACAATGACCAATGTCCCTGGTGTCTTTGCTGCTGGGGATTGTGTAGATTCAGTGTATAAACAGGCAATAACTAGTGCTGGCGATGGATGTAGGGCTGCACTAGACTCGCAAAAGTGGCTGGAGGAAAATAGTGTTGAAGGTTAGAAGATTGGATTTGGGCAGGAAACTGATCGTGTGCATGATAATTCTTGTTGGTTTTTTTGGTCATTGGTGGAATTTTTTAAGTAGATTAGAACTCAATGCAAACGGGGCCAGGGATCTGTTTTTGGCGAGAATGGTGAGTTTGGGTCATTGGTGGCCTGAGATAAATAAGATTATGTATTTTGCTCTGCTTAGATTTTTTGAATTTCTACCTGGGCTGTGGACACCGTGGGTAGGTATTGGGGTTTTGAGTTGCCTAGCTATGGGATTGTTTTGGCTTATCGGGAGCAAAATTGACAAACTTTTGGGTTGGTTTTTGTTAATAACTGGGCTTTGGTCCTGTGGACTAATCAAAAATGCTTTTGCCCTTAGTTGGGAGAGAGTTTGGTTTATTTTTTTAGTTTTTGTTCTTTATGCTTTAAGTGTTTGGCAAGAGAAAAAGAGAGTGGCTAGTTGGCTATTGGTAGTGATTTTTGCAGCTGCAAGTATGGTTTGGAGAGAAAAAATAGGTAATGTCGGTATGTTCTTAACCGGGGAACAAATTTTAGGTTTTGTGATATGGCTATTAATAGGATCGATGCTGGTTTTCTTGGCAAAGCAAAAAAAGACTGTCTCTGGATTTTATTTGTTTTGTGTAATTTGGTTGTTTACTGTTGGATTGTTGCCTTCTGAAAAATTTTTTTGGTCGCAACCAATAATAATTTTTTGGGCGGGATGGTCTGTTTGGATGTTTTGGAAGGAATTATCAAACTACAGATTCTTGAAGTACTTGTTTATTGCTTGGTTTGGGTTTTGGACTTTACAAAACAAAGAATTTGTTTTTAATAAAAATGGTCGACCGGAGGTTCTAAATATGGTGAATTTAATTGAAGAACATATGCCTGGCAATGTTAGGATATGTACAGATTACGAATTGAGAGACATATCTTGGACAATTGCTTATATTCTTGATAGAAGAGGAAGATTTTTCGGAAGCGGTGTTCCTGTTTTAATTTATAAAAGTGGGGAAAAAATTATGGCTGGAAAGTATGATCCAAGCATTAGCCTGGATGGAGTTGAAGAGATAACTAAAGAGAGGATACTAGAGGGGATAAAGAACTAGACCCTGCCCTGACTTTGTTTTTAGAACAAGTCCGCGATGGGTATTTTTGAGCTTTGATCGGAGACGGTAAATTAGTTGATCCAAAGCATGATTTGAAATTTCTACTGATGCCTGATTTCCATAAAGGTGGAGGATTAAATTTTCTTTGGTTATTGTTTGATTTATATTTTGTCTGAGAAAATCGAATAGTTTCTGTTCATTTTTTGTAAAATCCTTTGTGGAGGCGGAAGATTTAGATAAGAATTCTTCAAATTCTATATTTCTAAATTTTCTGCCCTTATCTATAAGTCCAAATTCAGTTAGCAAATCATTTTCTTTTAGAAATGGAGATAGGTTTCTGTATAAAGTATTTAAGTTCTGAGATAATTGCAATCTAGTTTTTTCTGGATCGGACTGTAATTCTAAAAGTCGCTTTAAAGTTTGGACATGTCCTCCTGATTGAGAGAATAATTTTTTCAAAGTTTCCTCGGAAGGGTTTAGGTTGTAGGCTGCAGCTAATTGACCGGCATCAGCAAGATCTAAGGGTAAAAGTTTTAGGAGATTAGAAACTAATAGTGGTTTCAGGGTGCCAACTTCCGGAACTTTTCCATTTACCAGAGATAAATTATTCGTTTGAAAGACTAAATTTAATAGCCATCGATGGCTAAAATACCAACCTGCTAACCAGTGATGGAAAGAAGAATAAGTTGGGGTAGATATATGATCGAAATTATCTAGAATTAAAGTTGTGTGTTTAGGATTGGAGTCAAGAAGTTGCTGTAGGGAGCCAATCAACTGAGAGATGGGCTGCGAAAGACACAACAAAAGATCGAAATAAATAAATTTAGTTTGAGGGCTGGGATGATTTTGGAGATAAGAAAAAATTTCACTAACTCCACTACCAGCGGGACCAATCAGGGTGAGGTTTTTGCCGGAAGCAGATAGATTGTAAATTTGCTTGATTAGAAGGTGGCGAAGAGTGTTTGTTTTTTGAATCACTAGTCATAATTATATAACAATTCGGAATTTAGGCTAAAAAATGAAGTTTTTGTTGAAATTTTATCAAGCAATATCAAGTTTGACGAGAGAAAATTTAGTATGAAAAAATATACTCGTGATAAAGAAAAGATAAAAAGGGATATTGGAGTTTATATAGGTGAACAAGTTCCGACTAATGAAGTAATTTGGAGAGGTATCTGTGGAGTTAGCAGTTCTACAGATTTGGCAATTGTATTGGGACCTTGTGCAAGAAGAACAAATGGGGATGTTTGTTCGGCATATGTTTTATCCCCATTTGTAATAACTCAAAATGGTCGAACTCGTTTGCATCCGGACGATGCCAAGCTAGGGAGTTTGCCTTTTAGTGAATGCAAATGGAGATGTGATGGATCAATAGCTTGTGAGTTAGAAGTTGGTCGTCCAAGAAAAAGACGTTATTTTACAAAAATCAAATAGAATTTTGGCGTACAAAAGCTAAAAATTTTTTTTGGAAATTGGAAACAGAAAATTGCTGGGAATGGGACAAAATTTGATTATGAGAGAAATTGGTTTTTTGAAATCTTTTGATTGCTTTTTTAAGACAAGTAATATTTAAATCGTCAAATAATATTCCAGTTTTTCCATCAACAATAGTTTCAGCAGAACCACCACTGTTGTGGCCAATTACCGGACAGCCAAAGGCCATAGATTCAACAGTCAACATACCAAAGTCTTCATCTTGTCCTGGATTGACAAAGGCTTTTGCCTGGGTAAATAAGTTTTCTTTCTGAGATTCGGTAATTTCACCAAGGAATTCAACATTGCTAGAATTGTTTGCTATTTTCTTTAATTGGGCTTCGGTATTAGCAAAATCTCGGCCAAAAATTTTTAGAGGCAATCCTAGTTCGAGACAGGCTTGTAGGGCCAAATCAAATCTTTTACTTTGAGCTAAACGACCACCTGCTAGGTAATAATTTCCTAATCTTTTGGCTTTTTTTGATATTTTCGGTAGATTAATAGGAGGATTAATAACCACTGAAGAACGGCGGTAGAATTTGGAAATACGTTGGGAAACTGTTTGAGAATTGGCAATGTAATGATCAACATTTTGGGCGTATTCAAAATCAAGAAATCGCAAAAAATGATTTAGACTATCGATTAGAAAAAGTAGGATAGGATTGCTTATTCGCCTGGCAGTTGGATAGCCATACAAGTAACGAGGTGGCGTGTGGCAATAACAAATTAATTTGGCTTTCTTTTTGTTTAACGAATTGGGAAAATAAGCACCTGTGGCTGAACTGATAATTAAATCAAATTTAGAAAAATCAAATTGTTTAAAAGCAAGTGGAGACAAGACACGTAGCGGAGATAGTAGTTTTTCTTTAAACGGGAAAAATTGAAAGAAACTTGTATGAATCCGGTTAGACCATTTGTTTTGAACACGATTCTTGTGAGGGCCAAAATAAGAGGGACAATAGAGAGTTGTATAGATTGGGGCATTTGGAAAGATATCTGATAACACTTCCAAAACACGCTCAGCACCTCCAAATTCTTTGAGATAATCATGAACTAGGGCAACACGCATAGTGTATTTTACTGTGTAATTTTAAAATAAGCTGGGTTGTTGCGGTTTTGGAAGTTGAAAAATAGCTTTTGGATTGACTTTTTTTGATAAACGTGTGGATAGTGATTTAAAACTATAAGTTTCAAAAACCTTAATTAAATCCTGATAGGTTTTAGTGGTTAATTTAAGTTTTCTTAGTTGAAATTGCAGGGGTACGTCGTAGACTAGTTGGGCTAATTTTTTGGAAAGATAGGCATTTTCTTTATTTAACTCTAACTTTTCTTTTAAAGATGGTTTTATTTTATGAAGTTGATTGTAGATATTGTCTAGGGTGGAGAATTCTTCAAGCAGAGCAATGGCAGCAACTGGACCAATACCTGGAACACCTGGATAGTTATCACTACTATCCCCGACCAAAGCTTTGTAATCGACCACTTGTTCTGGTCTGACTCCTAGACGTGCTTTAACTTCAGAAAAATTTGTTGGTGTCATATCTGAAAGGGCACGTCCGGGCATTAATAAACTGGTCTTTGAATTAACAAGCTGCATTAGATCACGGTCACCAGTCATGATAAAAATTTGGTCAATAATTGCTTTTTTCTTGTGTTTATGGTGACGAGCTAGGCTGCGACGGGCCAAAGTAGCAATGGCATCATCAGCTTCGTAGCCACCAACTGAAAAAATAGGAAGGTTGGCATCTTGGAGAGATTGTTTTACTAGTGGAAACTGTTTTTTTAAATCAGGGTCAGCTGCTTTGCGCTGAGTGCGATAAGCCAAATATTCCTGATTGCGAAAAACTGGACCAGGAGGATCTAAGCAGACGGCTAAATATTCGGGTTTAAGAATATCGAGAGCATTTAACAAAATAGAGTAAAAACCATAAACGGCATTGACAGCAATCCCATTGTGGGTTAGGTTTTTAGGAACAGAATGATAAGCACGATGAATCAAGGCATTGCCGTCTAGGATAAGGAGGGTAGACATGGGATAGTTTAACATTGTACAATCCGCAAACGAGTATGGGCATAAGTACCAGAATAAGCAACCAAGAACTGCCAGCGGTAAAAGAATTGCATGAAACTTGCGCTCTAGAGTTCAGGTCACAACCGCATCCCGACAAGAAATTGGTTCATTATCCGGATTTTTCAAGCGTTAAAAGATGGTTAGGATCGTTGGGCATAGAAACAAATTTATATGATTTAAGCAATCGTATGCGTAAACCTTACAATCCGAAAGCTATTGATTTTGAAGAAGCGGACATCGTTTTGACTGAGGGAATAAGATTGCGTGATTTGGTAGTACAAAAGACCCTTAAAACAAAAGATACGTCGGCGTTACAACAAGTTACAGAATACCTGAATATGTCTGACACGTTTGATAAGGCAGATGTTGCGATAGTCTTTGGAGGCAATAAAACTAATCCCACTAGACCCAATTTGGCGGCTGATTTATACAAAGCTGGCAAAGTTTCAAAACTTATTTTTAGTGGAAAAGGGCCTGTATGGCAAAAAGAAGAATCCGCGATTAGTGAAGCTGAAGCTTATGCTGAGTTTGCAAAACAAGCCGGTGTTCCTGAATCAGCCATCGTGCTAGAAGAAGACTCAATTTCTGTGGCAGATAATGTACGCCGTTCTGTGGATCTGATCCAAAGGACTGGAATAAAGCACAAAAAGATAGTTGCGGTAACCAGTTGGTTTTGTATGAGAAGAACAATTGGAATGATTTGGAAGTATGTACCTAACTCTATAGAGATTTATGCAGTATCGGCAATTTCTTCTAGCGGTAATTTTACTTTAGAGGGTTGGTTTAAAAACGAGGCAGGAATTGATGTGGTTTGGAACGAATTTGTAAAGATGAGGATTGGGGTAGCCCTCAACACATATTAGGTTTTTCTGTACAATAACTTAATGCCCGGAGTCGAACAACATCCCATACCACAACAAATAACTAGCTACGAATTTAAGCTGGTGGGAGACATGACAATTAAGCAGTTTGGAAAAGCAGCCGGAGGAATCATTTTGGCGGTCATGGTAAACGCAACTCCCCTGGTTTTCTTTATAAAATGGCCACTAATGGCAATACTGGCTTTAGGGGGCCTTGCGACCGCATTTATTCCTTTTCAAGATCGACCTTTAGAAAAATGGGTCATTGCCTTTGTGCGTAGTTTGTACGCCCCGACAATATTTACATGGAAGAAAAAAGTTGACCCCAACTGGTTAGAGGTAGACTTTAGCAAGAAATTAAATCTTGAGGCTGAAGAAGAGGAATCTAGACCAAAAAAGGAGATATCCAAAGTAGACGAGTTTATTAAATCGATCCCCAGCAGTAAGGCTGGAAAGATTTATTTTGACGATGATGATACTGAAGAAATTACTGCTTCTACAAAAACTGAAGCACCCAAACCTACGGTAGCTGAAAGCATCAATATAGTTGAAGAAAAAAAGCCGCAACCAGAAGCTATTGTTGTAGTTGAAGAATTGAAGCAGGTTGAGAAAAATAGTACGGATTTGAATTTGAAAACCAGCAAAATACAAGCGACTGGGTTGGCAAATTTCGGAGACATTCCAATGCCAAGTAAACCAACCGAACCAAATATATTGGTTGGGATGGTGATCGACATAGGGGGCAAGATAATATCAGAAGCCATAGTTGAGATTCAGAATGATTTGGGAGGATCGGAAAGAGTTTTGCAAACAAATTCACTTGGTCAGTTTAAAACAACAACCCCACTGGCAAACGGGCGACATATGATAATTACTGAAAAGGACGGAATGAAATTTGATACGGTTGCAGTTAATATGACTGGAGCTATATTGGAACCAATTAGAATACAAGCTTTAAAATAAAGTAAGAAGGAGATAAGATTAACTAATGCCCTTAGACCCACACAAAATTGCCATAAAAGGAACTACTCAGGAACATTTGCCTGTTGAAGACGTAGTAAATAATATTGTTTTACTAAAAGATGGATCCTGTGCCATGGTTTTACAATTGTCATCTGTAAATTTTGATTTATTGTCTGAAAGAGAACAGCAATCTTTGGTATTTGCTTATGGTGGAATTTTAAATTCATTTAATTTTCCGGTTCAAATAGTTATACATACTAGCACTAAAGATATTACAAATTATGTGACAAATCTAAAAACAGCAGAGGAAAAACAACTAAACTCGCTATTGAGAGAAAGAATCAAATCATATCGAATGTTTGTGGAAGATTTGGTTAGAAAAAATGATGTGTTGTCAAAATCTTTTTATGTAATCGTCCCCTTTTCAGCTTTTGAGCTGGGGATTAAAGGTGGAAGCAGTGGGATAACGGGTAAAAAAACTTCTCTGCCATATAGCAAAGAATATATATTGGAAAAAGCGAAGCTATCGCTAGAGCCCAAAAAAGATCAAATAGTGCGATTGTTTTCTAGGTTAGGGTTAGAAGTCCGACCACTGAGCACAAGAGAGCTGGTTGCTTTGTTGTTTAAGATTTATAATGAGGATAGTTTTACCACCCAGAAGTTAGCAGGCGATTTTACCTCTCCCCTTGTTCAATCGAATTTAAAATAATATGAAAAGTATACTTGCCCTACTTAAGAAAGATAAGCAGAAAACTACTGAAGTTGAATCTGCAAAAGCAGAAACGGTGGCGAATGGGGCCAAACCTTTTGTAGAGGGATTGGTGTCGATTAAAGATGTGATTGCTCCGGGGGCTATTGAAGTTGATTGGGATTTTATCCGAATTGATGGTCGTTATTATCGAACCCTTTTTGTCTCTGGTTATCCTAGATTCGTAGGAATGAATTGGTTGTCTGGTTTGATCAATTTTGACGCCAGCTTATCAATTTCTATGTATATTTATCCCACAGATGGCAAAGAAATATTAGATGACTTGAGGCGAAAGATTGCTGAAATGGAGGCTGAACTGACAACTGATATTCAGAGAGGGAAAATAGTAAACCCGGCAACTCAAGCAAAATTGGAAGATGCACTAACTTTGCAAACTGATTTGGTCAAAGGTGAAGAAAGATTTTTTCAATTTGGACTGTATATAACAATTTCGGCCAAAGATAGGGATGAACTTAACAAAATAACAAAAAATCTTGAGAGCGGATTAGGAGCTTTGATGATCACAACAAAAAAAGCTACTTTGGAAATGGAAGGTGGCTTTACAACAACCTTGCCAATTTGTAAGGATAGTCTCGGAATTACCCGAAATATGGATACAACTAGTCTAGCAACAACTTTTCCTTTTGTGTCTTCAGATTTATCTGACGATAAGGGAATTATGTATGGGATTAATGAACATAACGGGAGCTTGGTAATTTTTGATCGATTTTCAATGCCAAATTACAATTCAGTGGTCTTTGCATCAGCTGGTTCTGGAAAATCATATTTGGTTAAACTTGAGGCTATGCGAAGCTTAATGTTTGACACTGATGTAATAGTAATTGATCCTGAAAATGAATATCGGGAGATGTGTGAGTCTGTGGGGGGTCAATATGTGGCTTTTGGTTATGGTGAAGAAAGTAAAATAAACCCATTTGATTTGTCATTGGTTCAAGATGAGGGAGAAAACGCCCTAAACGATAAAATTTTAGGTTTGCATAAGTTGTTTAAGGTAATGATTGGTGATTTGGATCCATTAGAAGAATCAATTTTAGACAGAGCAATTGTTGATGCTTATAAAATGAAAGGTATAACTCCTGATCCGGAAACTCAAAAACGAGAGGCTCCTTTGATCGAAGATTTATACAAATCATTACTTGGGATGGAAGATGAAAAGGCAAAGATTTTGACTGCCAGATTTGAGAAATATATAAAAGGATCTTTTGCTGGAATTTTTAACCAAAAAACAACAGTAAACCTTAAGAGTAATTTTGTTGTTTTTGGGATTCGAAACTTAGAAGAGAGCCTTAGGCCAGTGGCCATGCATATTATTTTGGACTATATATGGACGACAGTTAAAAAGACTTTGAAGAAACGAATTTTGGTGGTGGATGAGGCTTGGTATATGATGCAATATCCAGATTCTGCGGCCTTTTTAAGAGGTGTGGTAAAACGGGGTCGAAAATATTATTTGGCTGTAACAACAATCACTCAAGATGTGGGGGATTTTTTGAATGCCCCTTATGGTAGAGATATTGTGACAAATAGTTCTATTCAAATATTGTTAAAACAACATAGTGCTGCGATTGACCAAGTTGGCGAAACATTCTATTTATCTGAGGGAGAAAAACAATTACTTTTGTCGGCTGACAAAGGACAAGGAATATTTTTTGCTGGTTCAAATCATGTGGCTTTACGGGTAATTGCCAGTCCAGAAGAACATGCTTTGATAACTTCTAATCCAGAAGAAGTGCTAAAAATGAAGCAAAAAATTGCAATGCAAAAGGCCAATTTGAAATTGATGAATGAAGTTTTGGAACAAAAAACAAATGAAGCTGGAAATGAAGAAACCAAGAAGGTTGAACTGCCGATGATAAAAGAAATAGTGGCACCAGCGGTTGAAATAGCGACAGTTGCATTAAAAAAGGAGCCTGAAACTGCTAGAGTGCTAGAAAAAGTAGAGGTAGAAGAAACTAAAAAACCGACTGTTCATCAGGATTTGGCGGATAAAATTGCAAATTTAGAACAAAAGGCAAGTGCTGAGATAGAAATTCATAATCAAAAACAAAAAGAGGAAGAAGAGGAAAAGGAAAAAGAAAGATTGAAAGAAGAGGAGGAAAGGAAAAGAATGCTTGGCAGCTTGCCAAAATACCAAGATTTGTTTAAAGCAAAACCAAGCTTAGCAACACCAAAAAAGTTACCACCACTACCTCCCCTGCCGCCATTACCACCACTACCTAAAGCACCGATTAAAAATGAAACAATAGTTGTAAAAAAAGAAGAAGCAAAGAAACCGGAAGAAAAGCCAAAATTAAGCTATGAGGATTTGTTTGGAAGCACGGTATAATTTAGGCAATGACAGATAATACAAAAATAAGGGTGGACCTCGTTGAAATCGATGGTAATGAAAAAAAACGACCTAAAAGTTTGGTGGAGGGTTTGTTTGGTCCAAAAGCAGAAGTAATTGGAGACAAGAAAGTTGGGTTGTTTGGCAAGATGGCACAGATTGCCGGGAGTACCTCTATTACCCATGTAGATAATCCTAAGTTAACGGAGTATGCAATTGAATTAGGTGGAAAGTTGCAAGAAGCGAGTAGCAAGGGGGCAGTGACTTTGGAGCAAAGTGGTTTGTACGGAAGTGTAAGTAACTTTTTTAAAGATGTATATCCAATTTATTATCCAGGAGTCAATGTTTATGTGAAAGAAAGTGACGAGATTGGCCCTTATATTCCTTTATTGTTTTCGTTTAAAGCTAAATTAGACCAGATAAATGTTGGCCAAACACGTAGCAATCCCAGGGAATTTGACCCAAGATCACTTAATTCACAAGATTTAGCCGTACTTTTGGAGGAATATCAACAATATTTAGATCAAGGCAAAAATAAGGAGGAGGCGGAAGCTTTGGTTGCCAGATTTGTTGGCGGGCTAGACCCAGATCAAGCCAAAAAAGTGGTTAGATTTTGGCTGGAACGGCAAGAAAAAACTGCTGCTGAAATAAAAAAAACTGAAAAAGCTGCTGGAGAAATAGACATTAGGGAAGCGGCAAAAGATCAACTTCTAATGGAAGTCGAAATAGCTTCGCATTTGAAAATTCCAGAGACTGGGGCACAAAAAATATTAGATTATGTAAAAAAAGAAAGTGAAAATCGATTGGTGAGCGAACAAGATTTGGTAAGTGCAATGTCGGTTGTAGCCAGACAAGAAGAACTTAAGCTGAGTCAGGCCAGTTCAGTTGTTTTGCAGGAATTGCAACAGAAGATAAACAACTATATTGCCAAAGAATCTCTGGGCAATATAGTTTTGCAGACTGCAAAAGGATTAGCTGATTTGAAGGAGGAAAAACAACAGAGACAGTTAGCAAAAGTTTTGGAAGAAACAATACTCTCTTCGACAACTAATGAAGAGCTAACTTCAAAGATTGCAACAATTGTCGGAACAGAATCTGCTCCAATGTTGGCCAAAAAAGTGGTAGTAGCTGCAGAAAAAGTAATTGTTGAAAACCAGACTTTGGTTTTAGTAAGACAATCTGGGTTTTTGGAAGAACAAATGAAGCGAGAGTTAGTTTTTATGAAAAGAAGTCCTGAATTTTTGACAAAAAAGCCGGAAGTTCAAAAGCAAATCTGGGAGGCGGCTGCTAGTGTTTCTGAAACAACAAGAAGAGTACATGAAAGTCCTATGGCAAGAATAATGGAGTTATCAAGAATTCAGCTCGGTTTGGAAAAAAATCTGGAGACTAAGCAAGCTTTGTTGGGTGTAGAAAGTTTGATTGGATTAGCTGCAATGCCACAAGAGAAAGTGGATGTGCTTTCAGAAAGATTTAACAAGGATATGCGAATACTGTCTAGATACGGAATTAGAGGCTTAGGAGATAGAATTGGCGCTTTGGATAATGCAATTAGGGCTACTAGTGGAGAAAAAGGGAAGGCAATGCTTGAACAGATAAGACAACGATTAGGTAAAGCGGAAATGCTTAGCAAGCTGGGAAAAATAGAACAGCTGAGTAATCTGTCTGTTTCGGGAATAAGCAAAAAAGTTTTAGAAGCACTGGGCGGTGAGCAATTAATAAAACAAGTTATAAGTCAGCTGGGAGCTGATGGGTTGGTAAAAGGAACTCAGGTAGCTTTGGGCAAATTGTCTGGGGGAGTTGTGACCAAGGCTGCCTCTTGGATAGCTACTAGATTGGGAATTAATGTAGCAATTCCTGGGGCTGGAACAATAGTTAGTTTGGTTTTGATTGCTAAAGATGTTTTGGGATTAGTTTCTGGAAAAATAAAAGGACTGTTGGCTGATTTGGGAATACATATAGGATTGAAAAAATTTGTGGAAGAAAATTTTGGAAAAGTTCCTGGTTTTATGGCTGGAATTGCAGAAGATATTGTGGTTGTACTTGGGGCTGCGATAACTGGAATTAGTTTAGCTTTTTTGATGCCAGTTATCGTTGCTGTATTCATTGGGTTGTTTGTTTACCAAATGTTTATTGCAATAAATATATCCTCTTTGGTTCCACCAAAACCGGCAACCAGTTTTGTTATGTTTGACGCCAGAAAATATCCTGGAGGAGTAATACCATCTTCGTGCCCTTCTGGCTGGCCACTTGATCACGCTTATATGACTCAGGGTCCAATGACTACAAGTTCACATAGTGGAGCTCAGGCAGTTGATTTGGCAAATATAGCGGGAACACCGATTTATGCCACTCACGATGGTTTGGTAAAAAAAGCTGGGTACAGCCCTATCTTTGGAAATTATGTAGTTGTGGAAGGTCAGTGTGAAAATCCTGACACAAAGCAAAAGATAGATTTTACTACCTTATATGGACACATGTTGAGCTATCCTTTGGTATTTGGCCAAATTAGTAGAGGGGCTGTGTTAGGACTTGAGGGATCGACTGGAAATTCTACTGGCCCTCATTTGCATTACCAGCTTGACTCAATGGGTAGTATTTTATCGTTTTTGCCAATTATTGGTTCTTTATTTTCCCGTATTTTTGGCTGTATCGGCTTTGCTGCCTGCGGGGTTAGTTTTTAGTATGATTAAATATGCGTAGATTACAACTGGCGATAATTGTGGGGATTGTTTTGTTTTTGATTTATTTGTTTCTTTTGTGGATAAGCAGGGGACCTGAGAAAGGTGCCACCGTGGAAACTGTAAAAGATCGGGATGCAAAAGAATTACCTCTGCCAGTAGTAAAGACAGAAATACCAATGGCAAGCAATTTTAAGTGGCAAACAAAAATAGATCAGTTGCCAAAACAAGCAGCAATTTACACAATGGATTATAAACGACTAACTAATAATCAAGTAACAGAAATGGCGAAAATATTTGGATTTGAACATATGGATAATCAGGTGTCTGCAAATGGTGTTTATATATTTGATAATCAAGTTGGAAATAAAGCAATTGATAGACTAATAATTAATCAAAATCAGACCCCGGTTCTTGGTATTTGGTGGGATCAAAAAATAGATATAAAAGACAAAGAAGTGGCAGATAATTTTGTTCCGATGTCTACTGAACTTATAGAAAATTTAGAAAAAAATAATCAAATCTTGCTATCAAAATTGGGACTTGAAGACCCATGGAAAACAATCCTTGGTTCTAAATCATTTTTCAAAAATGAATTAGAAGGTGCAGGTTTTACTACTAGAGAAAATGCAGACGGAATCGTTTTTAACTATAATTATAGTTTTGATAATTGGCCTATATATGGACAAAACTACGGATATCCAATTAGAATAACTTATGATAGTTTAGGAAAACTAAAAGAGCTTGTAGTGGAATATTTTCCGACTAATCAGCAGATAGTTTCTGAAAATTTAAAAACGAAAGATGCTGCAATGCTTACAAATGACAGGAGTATAAAACCGCTATACGCATTACCAAACGATAGTTTGATAGCTGCTGATGCTGAATTTAAACCAGAAAATACAACAATTTCTATGTATCAGCCGGGTTATTTATACATATCAGAAAAAAAACAACTATGGCCATATGTTTTTTTTGAAGCAGAAACCATGGAAAAAAAATCAGTATTAAGGTTGTTGATGGGAACTAGTTTAATTTTGTAAACTAGATGCAATGATTGATAAATTATATAAATACAGATTATTAGTTGTTTTAATTGTATTAGTTTTAGTAATTATATTTTTGCGTTTAAAAAACCAATGAAAAAACAATATTTTGTTTTAGTATTTTTATTATTGTTTATGATGGGATGTAATAGCTCTACTAGTGAAGAAACTGGGACAAACAGAAAAATAGTTTCTGGAAAGATTACTGGTAAAATTGGGGAAGAATTTATTCTACAGTTAGAAAATGGAGACTTAATAAATATTAACAGTCGAAAGTATGAAATGAGTAACTATATTGGAAAAGATATTAAAGCAGAAGGAATGTATTCGGGATCTACTCTATATATCGACAAAATGGACTAATCCTGTAGTCTAACTGGCATAATAATGTGGATAAAATCAGAAGTGTTTGGGTCTTTGAATAATGCTGGCGATAGAGATTCGTTTAGAGATATAGAGAAAGTATTTGAGTTACAAGAATTAAGAAAATCTACTAGAAATTTATAATTGAAGGCAATTTCTAGTGGCTTGCCTTCGACTTTAGCTTCAACTTCAGTTTGATTTTTACCAAGTTGTGGAGCATTAGCTGAGAAAATCAAGCTACTGTTTCCAATTTTTAGACGGACAACATTAGCTGATTGACGAGCAAAAATAGAAGCTGCTTTGATTGCCTGTAAAGACTCGTCTCGATCTAAAGTTAAAATAGTACCACTGGATTGGGGTATTATACGCTGATAATCTGGATAATCACCTTGTAGAAGACGGCTAAATAAAATAGTTTTTTCGTTTACAAAAAAAGCGAGTTGTGCGGATTCAGAATTTAGAGATAATTTTATTTCTTTTTCATTTTTGGCTAGTTTGATTAGTTCTGTAAAAGTTTTTGCAGGTACCAGCAGAGTTTCGATATCTTGGGATATGGGCTTTACAAGTTCCCTAGTGAGCAAGGACAAACGAAAACCATCAGTGGCAGCAATAGTAAGTCGTGTGTTGTCAAACTTTAAAAGAAGCCCTGTTAAAACAGGTCTGGAATCGTCAGTGGCAGCAGCGAATAAAATTTGGTTTAAATTAGATGACAACTCTGGCCAAGGTAGAGAAAGTGTGTGGGTTGTAGAAGATATTTTTTGTGGAGGAAAATCATCAGGTAATTGAGTAGTTAAGGTGGCAGATTGTTTGTTGCAAGTTATTTCTAATAAGTTATTTTCTGTTAGTTTTAGATGAATTTTGTTGTCACTAAGATAGCTTACAAATTCGGTTAATTCAGTGGCAGGAACAGTAATTTTGCCTGGTGATTGAATTGTGGCAGGTATTTTTTGCTGAAGACCAAGCTCTAAATTGGTTGCAGATAATTGCAAATAGTTATCTTCTGTGGTTTCTAATAAAATATTACTTAGAATTGGTAGCTGGGCCTTGCTAGCAATAAAACGAGAAAGGTTTTGAAGGCTGGAATTTAGATCTTCTTTGGTGAGAGTAACTTGCATATCTAATTTTATCTTAATTAAAAGTAATTAGTATTAGGGAGATGGCTCTGGTGTGGAATAAGCATTATTAGATTGAAAGATCAAAAAAAGTAAACTGGATAAGTGTTATTTGACTATAAATATTGATAAAAAGACCGAAAATAGCTTATAGTGATGGCTAGACTTTGGGTAATATTTGGTGGATTAAGTGTGCAGAAATACTGGTGGATTAAGTGTGGAAAAAGCTTGGCAAACTTACTGGATTGTTAATTAGTTGTTAACTGAGAGCTAATTTGGTGGAAAAGAGATGATAGCTGGGTGTTTGTGGATAAAGCTTGGTGGATTTTGTCCCGGGCGTGAATAATGCTAGTATGATCTCTTCCGCCCAATATTTCCCCAACTTGTTGCAAGGGTAGTTTACCAACTGTTAATAAAATATAGGCAGTAAGATGGCGTGCATAGATAAGATCTTTTTTGCGACTTTTGCCAATAAGATCTCCAGTTTTTATATTTAAATTTTTGGCACAAACAGAAAGTATGTGTCGAGGGTTTTGATTGTGGATAAGTGGAGATATGGGAGTTTGATGGCCAGCTAGTATTTCTAAAGTAATTTCTGGCTGTTGTTGACTGATGGCTAAAAGAGCAGCTTCTTGTAATTTGCCCTCTAAATCTCGGATATTACCTGGATTGTTTTCAGCAAGATAGTTTAGAGCTTGGGGGGAAATTTTTAGGTTTTTATCTTCAGACTTTTGTTTGAGAATAGAAAGACGCATTTCATAATCTGGTAGCTGGATGTCAACATTTAAACCACCTGAAAAGCGGGAAATTAAACGGTCTTCTAGATCTCTAATTTCAGATGGTTTACGATCTGAGGCAAGAATAATCTGTTTACCAGATAAATAGAGTGCATTGAAAGTATGGAAAAACTCTTCCTGAGCATACTCTTTGCCTGCAATAAATTGAATATCGTCTACTATCATGCAATCAAGTGAGCGATAAATTTCCTTGAAGCGATCGATGGTTTTAGTACGCAGCGCCTGATAGAGGTCATTGGTAAAAGTTTCAGCTGGGAAATAGCGCAATTTGTAATTTTTATTTTTTGACAATAATTGATGACCAATTGCTTGCATTAGATGAGTCTTGCCTACACCTACCCCACCCCAGACAAAAAGAGGGTTGTAAGTAGACCCCGGCTGACTAACAATTGCCTGAGCAGCAGCATAGGCAAAGTTGTTACTATTGCCGACTATTAAATTGTCGAAAGTATAACGTGGATTGAGACCATGATTGAAAGTTTCAGTTTTATGAATTGTTTCTGGTTGAAAAAGTGGAGTGTCGGCTATTGGTTTGGTTTTTACTGGCTGGGAAGGGTCTAAAAGAAAACTAATTTCTAGGGATTGTGGAACAAACTTATTTAGTTCTTGAGTAAGTAAAGATTTGTAACGGGATTGGTTAATAGTCAAGATGTAATTGTTGGGACAGCCTACTTGAGCTAGATTATTGTCAACAGACAATAGGCGGGTTTTGGCCAGGAAGGTTTGGTATTGGGCAGGATCGAGCTGATTTTTTATCTGGGCCAGGGTTTGTCCCCAGATAGTTGCAAGATCCATAGAGTGAATTTAATTTAGATGACTTTTCCACAATTGGCAAGAAGAAGAATTATTTACAAATTCTGGCTTTCATTTCGGCAACAAGTCCTGCTAGTTTATCTTGTTTACCTGGAACATCCATTTTGCTTGCTACAAAGTCCATATCATCTTGAACGGGAAATAAACCACCACTAAGCCCCACTGTCAACACATCTGGATATTGCTGCTTGATATGAGAAGCAAGTTCTAGGCCATCCGCGCACCCTGCTCTACCAGTACCCATATTACCATCTAATATAGCCAATCGCACCTTATTTTTTGAAAACTCACTTATTAATCTTTGGGCATCTGTTACACTAGTTGCGTTTAAAACTATCTTTATGCCTAGCGGTAATAATGCTTTTGCAAGCTCTCTTTGAAAACCCCCATCATCGTCAAAATGTGCTGCATAAATTTCAATATCCATCTGGATCTTAGTGTATAACACTTATGGCTTGGAAACAAGGAAATAGAATGATAGAATATCCCCTATGACTAAGAGAACTTATCAACCAAAAAAGAAACGACGAGTGCGAGTGCACGGATTTTTGAAGAGAATGATGAGCGCAAAGGGACGAAGAGTTTTGAAACAACGTCGAGATAAAGGCCGCGCACAGCTTACGGTGGCAGGCTACAAACGAAAATAAAAGTGTTTAGACAGGAACTGCGTTTAAAAAAAAGATCGGACTTTTTGTTGGTTAGAGAAAAAGGGAAAGTTGTTTGGGGAAAGTATTTGGGTGTGGCTCAGCTGTCTGCAGCTAATTTGGCCTATGGATTTGTAGTTAGTAAGAAAGTAATGCCCCGAGCAGTAGACAGAAATCGGTTTAAGAGATTGGTGTACCAAGCTATGTGTGAGCTAGATCTGGTAAATAAACAAAAAGATAAATGGGTAGTTTTTATTGCCAAGTCGTCAGCTTTGGGGATTAGTTTACAAGAAATAAAAAATGAAATATCTAATTTTGTGGTTACTTAGATTTTATAAAAAATACCTGTCTTTTGGTAATAACTGTAGATTTTATCCCACATGTAGTGTTTATACTTATCAGGCAGTAGAAAAATATGGAACTGTTAAGGGATTGTTTTTGGGAATAAAAAGAGTTTTGAAATGTGGTTTTTGGCATAAAGGCGGAGTGGATATGCTAGACTAGCCTTTATGGAAGTACTAATAGCGCCTTTTGTTAATGCTCTTTTTGCCTTTTATAAAATTACTGGCAATTTGGGAATGGCAATTATTGCAGTAACTTTATTGATTAGATTAGTTTTATTACCTATTCTGCTCCCCTCTTTGCGCTCGGCAAAAAAGATGCGCGAGCTGCAGCCTGAATTAAAAAAGATACAGGAAAAATACAAAGATGATAAAACAAAATTGGCACAGGCACAAATGGACTTTTACCGAGAAAAAGGGGTGAATCCTACAGCTGGTTGTTTGCCACAAATTTTTCAGATTGGAGTGCTTTTAATTTTTTACAATGCATTTAACCATTTAGTTTTGTTTTCTGAGGGAAAATTTGGGGTGGCTGATTTGAACAAATTTTTGTTGCCTGTTTTTCAAGTTGCTGAAGGGTTTAAATTTAATTTGCAGTTTTTGGGAACTGATTTGAGCCAGGTACCATCGAAATTATTTGCAAGTGGGAAAATTGATAGTTTTATTGTACCTATAATTTTGCTAATTCTGGCTGGAGTGGCCCAATATTTGACCGCCAAAGTCTTGATGCCTGCAGCTGCTGTTGATGAACAAGTTGTCAAAAAAGAAACTCCAAAAGACCAAGAGGACGATATGATGGCTATGATGCGTACTCAGTCTATGTATGTGATGCCTTTGATGACTTTGGTAATTGGTTGGAATTTTGCTGTTGGCTTGATTTTGTACTGGCTAATTTCTTCAGTTGCCGTACTATTGCAGCAACTTTTGGCAGAGAAAGTATTTAAGATATAGATAAGTTCGTTAAATTGACTTTTGCTTCCAATATTTATATAATATAGGTTATGAGTGGCCTTGAAAATGGAAAACTTCGGTTTACAGATATGTCTACAATTAAGACTGCGCACGTAAAACTGCTAGAAAAATCGTGTCTTAACGCGAATTTAGCCTTGATTTTATTGAATTGGTTGAAAGGGGTTCAAACAATAAAGGATGAAGAAGAATTGAGCAGATTAGCGAGATCTCTATATATAGAATATGGGTCATTTTCTCCGACTGAGAGAACTATGGCTATAATTGGAGATGTTACTTCAGATACGGAAAGAATGAATTTACTAGTTGACCATCAACTAACTGTTTCTGGGTTGGCTCAAAACGGTGTAGCTAGAATTACTTTCAGACAAAACAATTGAATGGATTAATTTTCGTAGCCTTTGGCTTGGAGGGTAAACATTTGATGGTATAAGCCTTGATTTTTCATTAGCTCTTGGTGATTACCAGATTCGACAATCCGTCCACGTTGGAGAACATAAATATGATCGGCTTTGCGGACTGTGGAAAAACGATGAGAAATAATTATAGTAGTTTTTTTCTTTTGAACACGATCAATTTTTTGAAAGATTTCATACTCGCCTTTGGCATCAATAGCACTGGTTGGTTCATCAAGAATCAGAATATTGGCATTGCGATAAAAAGCGCGAGCTAAAGCTAATCGTTGCCATTGTCCCCCACTCGGTTCAATACCGCCGTCATAAGATTTGCTTAGAGGTTGGTTATATTTTTTGGGATATTTTTGGATAAACTGATAAGCCCCGGCCTGTTGGGTGTAGGTTTTTAGTTCAGATTCTGAAATCTTCTTTTGATTCTTACCAAGCTGAATATTTTCGGCAACTGAGTAAGCATAACGATTAAAATCTTGAAAAAGGATGCCAAGCTGAGTGTACCAAGAGTCACGGTTTAAAAGTTTTAAATCTTGGCCGTTTATTAAGATTTGTCCGTCAGTTGGGTCGTAAAAACGACAAATTAGTTTAATTAGCGTAGTTTTACCGGCACCATTTTCTCCAACCAGAGCAATGTCCTGGCCCGAAGGGATAGTTAAATTAAGATCCTTGAAGATATAATGACGGTTTCCAGGATAACGAAAGGAGACATTTTTAAATTGGATAGTAGGCGGAGAAGCGGGATTTAAGATTATTCCTCTTTTGGGCCAAATGATCTGATTTTTGGTGTCTAGGTAAGTAAAAAAGTCGGCCATATAAAGATCGTTGGCGTATAAGCTTTGCAGATTGCTAAAAATATTGGTTAAACTGGTAGAAAAGCTATATAGGGAAGAATTGATAAAGGAATATTGGGAAATTGAATAGACCTTGGCCAGAGTTTGCAAGATTAAGTTTATCTCGGCTGAACAGAATAAGATAAATTCAAAGAATTTAGTAAGGATGGTAAATTTTGTATTGCGGGTGGCGTGAACTAATTCTTGATCCTTAAAACTAGAATACAAATCATTTAAAGTAGAAAGTAATTTTTTCTCGAGCCGAAATAGCTTTACTTCTTTGAACGAGGAGAGACTGCTAAGATAATATTGGGTATCCCAGTATTTATTTTTAATATCAGCTTTGGCGGCCCAGATTCCCCAAACGTTTTTTTCAAATTTTAAATTTACTAATAGAGTTGGAATTAGAGAAAGTAATACTAAAAGAGCATAAATCCAATTAAATTTTAGTAGGATTAAAAGAGAAGCGGAAAGCTGAATAAGGCCTGATAATAACCAGTAAGTATGGCTAAAATAATCACGTGGTTTGTAGGCATATGCTTCACTGACTTTATTGTAAAGAGTATGAAAGGTAGAATCCTCCCTAGTTGGAAGATCTAGATTAATTGTTTTATCTAGAAACAATGAGGAGATCTTGTTTTGTGATAAATAAATTTGTTTTTCCAAATAAGAAAATAATTTCCAACTAATTTCTTTTAATAGATTGGCAGCAAGGGCTAAACCAAAAAAGAAGAAAATGCGGTTGTAGTTTGGAGTTTGGCTGAGTCCAGTGACCACAGCTTCAAAACTTTGAGCGAAAAAATAGTTATTGGCTACGGGTAAAAGCGAAGTTAAAATGAGACAGATTAAGATACCAATTAGTGTTTGAGGAAAAAGACGGAAAAATAATTTCCAAGTACGTAGAATGTTTGAGATAAGTTGTGATATACTTTTGGCCATGGATAATCAAAAACGTAACGAAATTATTCTAAACCAGGCAGTGGAATTTCTCCAGTACTTAGGCATAACCCCTAACGAAGCTTTTGTGGAAGATGCTGAAGAAGGACAAGTTTTAGTTACGATAAAGGTTGAAAATCCGGCAGGGCTTATTGGGTTTAAGGGAAAATCACTGGCCGCATTTCAATTATTATTAGCTTTAATGGTTAAGAATAAACTGAGTGAACCACTAAAAGTGGTTGTTGATATTAATGATTATCGAGAGGCACAAAAAGAGAGATTGACCAAGCAAGTTGATGAGGCAGTAGCTATTGTTTTGGAAAATGGTGAGGACTATCATTTGTCTCCAATGTCTCCTTATGAAAGAAGGATGGTTCATATGCTTGTGGAAAAACATGAAGGAATTGCAACTGAATCTGAGGGTGAAGGTGAACTCAGACACGTGGTGATAAAGAAGCAAGTATAATTGGGCGTGGAAAAGATATTACTGATATTTTGGTTATTGTTGTTGCCTACCCAACTTAGTAAATTTGTGTGGCCTGATTGGAGTGTGGTTGCCGGAATTAGAGTAGATTATTTGGCCTGGGTCATATATTTTGCTGACATTGTTTGGTTGGTTTGGTGGCTTGGTTTTGGTAGAAAATTTAGACTTAGTAAATGGTTTTGGATTTTGATGATTGTGAACTTGTTTGGATCCTTGAGATGGGAAGTAAGTTTGTTTCGTTGGTGGAGATGGTTCATGTTGTTATTATTGGCAAAAAGGTGGCTTTTTGATCTAGATGATTTGGCAAGAATACTAGATAAATTAATCCCCTGCTGGTTTAGCTGCGAGTTTCTTTTGTCGTTGGCGCAAGTGGCAAATGGTAGCAGTTTGCAAGGTATATTCTATTGGTTTGGAGAAAGAAAATTTTCATATATTGAACCTGGGGTAGCAATAATGAAGATTTTTGGGGAGACTCTGGTCAGAGCTTATGGGACTTTTTCCCACCCAAACAGTATGGCTGGCTTTGCGGCTTTATGTTTGATCTGGTGGTGGAACCGTTACAAAAAAACAAAGTTTTGGTGGTTGGTAAACTGGCTAGGAATGGCTTTAATTATTATGGCAGGAAGTAGATTGGTTTGGGTTTATATGGTATTGGCTGGTTTTGTCTGGGCAAATAGATATAGAAAAGGTAAAGCTATATTGGCTGTAATAATGCTGCTATTTGCCTGGATATCTGGTTTTGGAAAAATTGGCTGGGATGTTGACGGTTGGAGCAAAAGAGTCGAACTTTTGAATGCAAGTTGGATAGTGATAAACAAATATTGGATACTTGGAGTAGGCTTGGGGAACAATATTGTGGCAGGGGCTGCAGGAGTGTGGATAAAAAACAAATATTGGTTGCAGCCAGTGCACAATTTGTTGTTCTTGGTTGCTTCGGAGATTGGTACTGTTGGTTTGATCACAATTTTTTGGCAGGTTTTTAAAAAAGCTAAAAATGTCAGGTGGGATAAGTGGAAAATTGTAGCTCTTGGGTTAATAGTAGTAACAGGCACATTTGACCACTATTGGTTGACATTGCCCCAAAATATGGGATTATTAGCAATAATGATGACTTTAATCTATGGTAAAAGAGACAATACTTAATACACTTGTACAAGTAGCTGCCAAATTGATTGGAGCCTTTGTTTCTCTTTTAGTGTTGAGACATGTTGTGGCTGGGCTTGGATTAAATGAATATGCTATTTTTACGCTACTGGGCTCTGCATATTTATTGTTTGATGTGGTGGCCGATTTTGGAACAAAGACAATTGCAGTAAGAGAGATGGTGGCAAGTAAAAATCCTGATAAAACATTAAGTAATTTGGTGGGATTAAGAGCCTTGCTTGCTTGTTTGATGTTTGTTGTTGGGGTTGTTTTTGTAATCCAAAATTCAGTTTTAGTTGACCATCGCTTGGTTGCTATTGAAGCTTTACTGATGTTGTTTTTGACGAATTTAGCAGGAAGTTTGGAATTTATATGTCAGCTAAGAAACAAAATGTTGATTAAAAGTTGGGTAGATATTGCTTTTTCTTTGGGAAGCTTATTGTTGCTTGTTGGACCTCTTGGTCAAAAACTAGTTTGGGTATATGCAATTTATTTACTGTCTAGATTGATGAGTTTATTGCTTGGTTTTAAGCTTGTTCCCATAAAGATTAAATTTAGCTTTTTGGACAGATTTGAATTAAAAAGATTGCTGATTGCCGCGGTACCTATGGGACTTTACATGTTATTGTTTACTGCTTATGATCGAAGTGTAGACACTTGGTTGATAAACCATTTTTGGAGTAAAGAAAGTGTGGCTGTGTATGGAGTGGCATACAAAATTTATACTAATTTAGTTCTACCAGCTTATTTCTTTATGAACAGCGTTTTTCCACATTTGTCTTCTGGTGAGGAAAAAGACAAGAAAAGAATTGTAGCTAAAATGTTGCCTTGGCTAATGCTTGGCTGTTTATTGATTATTGCTTCAACTTGGATTACTTCTTCTTTTGTTATGAAAATAATTATCCCAACAAGGGCAGCAGCTGCAAGTGAAATACTAAACATATTATCGCTCGCATTGGTGTTTTCTTACATCAACCACATGCTTGGTTTTTTTCTTATAGCCAAAGGTCAGCCGATGCGTTTACTGTTTTTAGGAGCAATTGGCTTAAGTGTAAATATTGTTTGTAATTTTATATTGATACCTAGACTAGGTGCGCCAGGCGGCGCTTGGGCTACGGTAGCGACTGAAGCAAGCATGTGTGCAGGTCTGATAATTTTGTACCAGAGTCGTACCTAAAGTAATTACCTTTTTCACGTTCCGTTCCTTTTTCTAATTCTTCTCAACCAACGACTTTAAGGTGTGTTGCTGTGAGATATTTCTGTCCTTGTGGTAATTACTTTTTCTGGATTTAAATAATTTCCGCATAATTCCCGAAGTATTTCCGCAAAGGACAATATTAGATACAATGAAATATGAATAATCTGCCTACAGCCGTAGTTTTTGAGATGCATGAACGTATTGGTTCTGGGTTGGTGAAGGCTTTGGAAAAAAAAGGAACAGTTAGGGTAATCGTGGTATCTAGTGTTGATGAAATTAAAAGATTGAGAGAAGAGCCTGACTTTATTTTTGATTTAGAAATGGAGCCTGCTTTGTGGGAGTGGGTGATTAATAGAAATTGTGTTTTGTCGATAATATCCGCTGATTTTAATAAAATTTCTGAAGATAAAAAGAAAATTCTGGAGAAAAATGAAGGAAATTGGAGATATATTGTTGGAAACGGGATTTATGGTCAGTTTTTACTACCGGCAGGGAACTGGATATATGAAATGTTTAAAAGCTGTGTTCTAAACAAAGCAATACCAGTACCTGAAGGAGAAAGACCAATGTTGTATGAGCGCGATTTTTGGGAAGCAGTGTCTAGAATTACATTTTTAAACACTCCTAAGAGGCGTACTTTTGAAATTTGGGGAAGAGAGGTTGGTCCCAATAGATTATCAAAGATTCTGTGGCAGGCTGGTCAGATGACTGTTCATGAGGCTAAGTTTAGTGGAGAAAATGTTAAAACTGGTTGGCAGGAAGAGAGAAAGGAAATCGAAAATTTGGTGAGATTTGAGCCAAAAACAGAGTTAGAGGAAGTGATTGATGTAGCTTTGCAACCATACTTTGAAAAAATAGAACAGCTTAAAACTGAAAAAATTGATATTAAAATGGAGGAAAAAAAGGCAAAAATAAAGTATGAAGTTTTGACTGAGAAAAATGAAGAAATTATTCCTGAGAAAAAAGAAAAGGAGAAAATAGCCTATGTTTTACCTGAAATAAAAATAAACAGGAAAGCAGATAATAGAGAGCCGGATATAGACCCATTCTGGCAAAAATTGATGGAAAAAAAGATTGCAAGTGTTTCGACACCAAAACTCCTACCGGTAAAAAAGGAAGAAATAGTTAAGAAAATAGATAATAAAAAAAGGAAAAACTTTTCTTGGATAAAAAATTTGCTACTAGTGGTGGTATTCGGTTTTTTGCTGGCACTTGTATTTGGTGGCTTGTGGTTTTTTTGGAATACTACTCGACTGGGAAACAACATTAGAGATTTTCCAGAGAAAGTAGCTGCTGGAAATTGGGGTGATATAGAAAAAAATAACCAAAAAGATTTAGCTTTTTTGAAAAAAATGGAGAACTTGGTTGGGAGCAATGATTTGTTGAGGACGGTTGAGGATGTAATTTACTTAGAAGGACAACTACAAGCTGTGTATACAACGAGCAATGAAGTGGCTTTGGGAGTTTGGGGGGAAAAGGAGGTTAGTTGGAGAACCTTGATACCTGCTTGGCAGAACACTTTGCTTTCGGCTGATACTAGTTTGGCGAGATTGGAAGCTAGGTTGCAAGGTAACCTTGATTGGGTTCCTGGTAGATGGTTAGGTCAAGTAAGGAGTTTGCGTAATCAACTGGGAGAATGGAGGGCAAAGATAAAATTGGGAGTAGAGGGGCTACCTGTTTTTACTGATCTAGTTGGAGTTGATGGAGAAAGAAAAACATATTTAGTTCTATTACAGAATGAAATGGAGTTGAGACCGACTGGTGGTTTTATTGGCTCTTATGGAATTTTGACTTTTGAAGGAGGGAAATTTGTAGATTTTAGAGTTCAGGATATTTATGCTGCTGATGGACAAATTCAAGGGTATGTTGAACCACCGTCGGCTATTAAAAAATATTTAGTAGGACCTGATGCCTGGAAAATGAGAGACAGTAATTGGCAACCTTATTTTGTAGCTGCCAGTAAAGATGTACGATGGTTTTACGAAAAAGCTACCGGATTGAAAGTTGATGGTGTTGTTGCTTTGACATTATCTTCTGTAGAAAGGGTTTTGGGTGCAGTTGGGGAAGTTGAAGTATCTGATTATGGGGTTAAAGTAAACAAAGACAATTTATATGAACAGGCTCAATTTTTTGCAGAAAAGAACTTTTTCCCCGGATCTTATCAGAAACAAAGCTTTTTGGGTAAGTTGGCTTCCAGTTTGTTTGAGGAATTAAAAACAGCAAAAGGACAAGATAGAGAAAAAATTGTTTCTAGCTTATTAGATTCTTTGGTAAGCCGTGACATCCAAATGGCTTTAAATGAGCAAAAAAGCGCCAGTATTTTGGCAGCATTGGGGTGGGATGGTGGTTTGGTATCTGGCAAATGTGGAGAAGAAAACTGCGTGGCCGACTATTTAATGTTGAATGAAGCTAATCTTGGTGTTAACAAAGCAAATTATTTTATAAAACGTAAAATAAGCATGGTTCCAAAATTAATGGACAACACACTTGAAAGAACCGTAAGTATGGAGCTGGAAAATACTGCCAAAAATAGTAATTGGCCAGCTGGAGATTACAAGGATTATTTAAGACTGTATTTCCCTTGGGACGTGGAAATTGAGGACATCTTGGTGCAGGATCCCGAAAAGCCAAACAATCAATTGCGTTATACAAGCCAGGACTATAATGTGGCAAAATATGGAGATAAAAAGGAGTTGGGGTTTTTGGTGGAAGTGCCTGTGATGGGCAAACGAGTGGTAAAAGTTACGTATAAAAGCAATATAAAGATTAACCCTGGGATCAATTTTTCTTATCTTTTGTATTGGCAAAGACAGTCAGGGTATGGCAAAAAAACTGATATTGAATTTCAATTTACGCCACCTGATGGGAGATCGATTGGACAAATATATCCAGCGGCAGAAATAAAAGATGGTTTTGTTAGAATCATAGAAAAGTTTAATAAAGATATCCCAATTGGGATTGAATTGCTGCCGTGATCAGAAAAAAAGAGAATTTCAAATGTTATTTTTGCGGGGCTGAAGTAGTTGGCAATGGCTACACTGACCATTGTCCAGTTTGTTTGTGGGGGAAACACATGGATGCAATAGTCCCTGGAGATAGAGCATCTGATTGTAAAGGCCGAATGAGGCCAAAAAGAGTATTGTATGAAAAAGGAAAATTAATAATTGAATATAGTTGTGAAAAATGTGGACACCAGTTTAGGGTAGAGGCTGCAGCTGGTGATAATAAAGAGATTTTACTTAGCTCCAACCTGCTATACTAGGCCCATGTGGAAGAAACTAAAGAAAACGTTTGGTTTGGATACAAAAAAAACTGAAAAGAAAAACAAAGAAGAAGTAGTTTTGCCTCCAGGTTTTCCAAAAGGAATGATGGTAAAGCAAATTGAGGTTAGTGGAGAAAAAATTCTGAAATGGTTTCTATATGCAGGGATTATTTTTTATTTTATTTGGGCTGGAAGCAAAATGTTTGCAAATACCAGCGAAGAGCAGGTTTCCTTTTCTCAAATTGTGGAGATCATAAAAAACAATCAAGCAGGAGAGATCAAAGTTTCCGATGGCCAGATAAGCTTGAAGCTTAAGGATAAAAACGAAATAAAAACAGCTTTTAAAGAGCCAAATATGTCTATGATCGAATATTTGCAAAAAGAAGGTGTTGATGTATCAAAGATTTCAATTTCCATGGACAATACTGATATTTGGAAAACTTTAGAAAGCTTGTTTACTATTTTTGGAACTTTGTTTACTGTTTTGTTTTTGGTTTGGATGTTTAGAAAGGGGTCCGGCGCTGGAGGGATGGGTGGTCCATTTGGTTTTGGGAAATCACCGGCCAGACTGTTTGTTAAAGGGAAGCAGAAAATAACTTTTGCAGATGTTGCTGGGGTGGATGAAGCAAAAAGAGATCTTGAAGAAATAGTGGATTTTTTGAAGAATCCTGCAAAATATCAAAAAATGGGGGCAAGGGTGCCAAAAGGTGTTTTATTGGTTGGATCATCTGGAGTTGGAAAAACCCTGTTGGCCAAAGCAGTTGCTGGTGAAGCTAACGTGCCCTTTTTTTCTATGGCTGGATCAGAATTTATGGAAATGCTTGTGGGTGTTGGAGCTTCTAGGGTTAGAGATTTGTTTGCAACTGCTAAAAGAGCAGGTAGAGCAATCATTTTTATTGACGAGATTGATGCTATTGGACGAGTAAGAGGAGGTTTGGAAGGGGGACATGGAGAAAGGGAGCAAACTTTAAACCAAATATTGGTTGAAATGGACGGGTTTGAGCCAAACCAATCAGTAATTGTTTTGGCAGCCACTAACAGGGGAGATTTGCTAGATCCTGCTTTAAAGCGCCCTGGGCGTTTTGATAGGACAGTAGTTTTGGAATTACCAGACTTGGAAGCGAGAGAGGCGATTCTAAAAATTCATGCAAAAGGAAAACCATTTGAAAAAGACATTGATTGGGTAGCTGTGGCCAAAAGAACAGTGGGTTTTTCAGGAGCCGATCTGGAAAATATGTTAAATGAAGCAGCGATTGCAGCAGCTAGAGCTGGTCGACAAAAAATTAATAAAGCTGATTTGGATGAAGCTGCTTTGAAAGTTAAGATGGGGTCAGCAAAAAAACGAAGCCAGACTGAAAATGATCGCTTGATGACAGCTTATCATGAGGCTGGGCATGCGTTAGTTAATTATTTGTTGAAATTAGATCCAGTACACAAAATCACGATAGTGTCTCGAGGGATGGCACTCGGATTTACCTTTACTCCACCAGAGAGAGACAGAATTCATGAGACTAGAGTCAGATTAGAAGGCCAAATGGCTATGGCTATGGGTGGCAGGGCGGCAGAAATACTTATATTTAAAGATGTGACTACGGGAGCTAGTTCTGATATTGAACAAGTAACTAGAATAGCCAGGGCAATGGTGACTTCTTGGGGAATGAGTAAATTGGGGCCAGTTAATTTGAATCCACAAATGGATACTTCTGGTGGTGCTAGAATTTGGATGGAGCCTACAAAGATTTCAGAGGCAAAACAATATGAAGTAGATCAAGAGGTAGAGATTTTGGTAGACCTGGCTATGAAGACAGCTTTGAGCTTGCTTAAAGAGAATAAAGTTAAACTAGACAAACTAGCCAAGAGATTAGTAGAAGTAGAAACAATAGACGGTGAAGAGTTTGAAGAAATGATGAAAAAGGACTAAAAATTTGAAGTTTGTTCTAAATCTAAAACACGTTGCAATATTGCACGGCTGGCCAAATAAGTTGGTTCAACTCCTGCCAGATCAAGGCTAGGCTGAGCTCCAAGATTACTATTTTGAGAATAAGGGTTGTCGCTGGTGTAGTTGATAATGCCCACATCAAAAGGAGCCTGGTTTAGATCAATGATGGTATTTTGCGGCAGGCGTTCTTGGTAAGTTGCCTCAGCGATGGCTGATAAATATGGTCCTGATTCCATTTCTAGAACTGTCAGATTATTTTCTGAATATTGTTTTAAAAGCTCTGGGTTTTGTAGATAAGTGCCTAAAACAGTAACTGCTTTTTGGTTGGTAAGAATTGAACCTTGGTTATTGATAAAGGGAAAATCGTGATTAAAACAATTATGGAAAAGATAGGAGTTTTGAGTATGCTCATCAAAAACTAAGCGAGGAACCTGAATGTCCCCAAGCTGGCCATTTAGAACCGCTGCTTTGCCCATAATGTAGACACCCTTGATACGAGCTATGTTCTCCAAAGTCTCGTTTAGAATATGATAAGCCAAAAAACCAAGGGGATATTGAATATTGAAGATTATGGCTGAGGATTTGGACAAAAGATCTGGGTTTTTTATCTTGATTTCTGGATCTAGTGAGGCCAATGCCAGGTTTTTAATTGGTATTAGCTGAGTGGTTAAAAATAATTGTTCCGGACTGTCTACTTGAATAATTTCTAACTTTTTTTCTTCCTCTTGCTGAAGGGTTGACAGTTGCTCTTTTGGTAAAAATTTGGCGGCATAATAGAGAAAATCAGACAGAGGTAGGGGGTGTTCTTTGGACTTTATTTGTAAATATAATTTGTGTAAATCTGGTTTTTCTGTTTGCAAATATTTGGCAATTTCGGTTTCCTGTTTTAGAGGGATAGTGGTTATTAGATTTAGCAAACTATGAGAATTGCTACTGACGAAATAAATAGTCTGATGGCTAATATGTAGAGAATCGGAAACGGTTTTGGCCAAGTGTTTCCACCAAGCTTGGGTAGTTTTGGCATAATCCACCCAGGAGCTGGCTAATAGACGAAGACGCAAGGACTGAACTTTGGATTTGACCAGATCCAGTCTGCTAGCATAATTTGGCCCAAGGGCCTTGTAAAGATTTTGAAGTTCGTTTGGAGTAAATATTTGTTCTATGGTTTTGTGTTGAAGTAAAAAGTGAAGTTTGTTCCATTCGATTTGAAAGGCAGTAAGGGTAGTAGCCAAGTCGTCAATATCAGAAATAGAACCAATAAAACAACAAAGCGAGTGAGTAATTGGATTAAAATAAATGCGGCGGCGGCGAGCTGGAGCAGAAACTGGTTGCCAAGAATTTGGATTTTCTTCAATAGATATAAACAAGTCTTGATTTTGACCTAAAATAACTTTGTCAGCCTGGTCAATGACTTCAGGAAGACGTAAGAGAGCATAGGCAAGGGCGGGGACATCAATGATTTCTGGATTTCCGGCATGAGGATGGAGAGTAGAATTCATGTTAACGTGAGTGTTTTCCAAGGATTTGATGGTTATTTCGTGGGTGCTTTTGAGAGCCGAACGATAAGTGCGGAGGTGGAGGGAAATGGTATCTTGGGTAGTAGTTAAATTTGGCATAAGATCTTCTAGTTTACCATTTTTAGTTTATTTACTTGACTATGTTATGGGATAATGAGAGAATTAGGATATGAAGATTGTGGCGGAGAAAGGTAGTTATAGATTTGATTTGCCTGGGGCTTCAGACGCTATTTATATGAGAATTGCGGGTTATAAAGGCCGCATAGTTGCTGGCGGTTTCCTCCACCAGGATGAGTTGAGACAATACATAGCTTTATGTTCAGGAGATGTTGTGGGCCTTAAAGAATCTCTTCCTACTGCTGAAAAACCGCGAGCTGAGGCATTAATAGATCTCTTATATTCAAAAGCAGATAACCCACTGTGTAGAGATTTGATAGAACAAATCAATCGAACGCGTGGACTGATGGCTTATGCTGACCATACTGACCCTTTTGATTTAATTTCACACCTTGAGGCAGCAGCGCAAACCATATTGCTAAATGAGACAATTGGGCGTGAGCCAGGGGCAGGTTTGTTGTATGGTGGTTTAAAAACAGAGGCAAAGATTTTAAAGAATTCACACAAAATGAGTGAGAAAAATAAAGTCGAGCAATTATCCAAAGAAGAACAATTAGTAGAGGTGAGAAAAATACTAGATGAAATAGAATCTTATCCTCAAATTATGACGACAGATATGCATATGAGGATGGGGGTTTTGCAAACTGAACTTGGAAAGATATTGGCTTTGGGAAAAAAATTAAAACCAGAGGTACTGGCCGAGGCCACAGCTAGATTGAAACTACACAACTCTTTTGTTGCCCTTAATCAAGCTAATGGAGTTATTAGGGCAAAAGACGAAACAAAACCAATGGCTGAAGCCGCCCAAAAGATTAAGAGGAATGGAATGGAACTACTTGGAGAAGATTATAAGGTTTTGGCAGGTGCCAAATTTAATCCAGACGGATCGTTTTTGGCATCATTGGGAATGAATGGTATTAGAGTGGATAAGTCTTTTGAAGCTTTGGAAATGGCAGGTCAGGACTATTTAGCTGTGGTAGAAAAGGCCATTGCTCATTATGGTTTGCCTACTGCTGATAGGTCTAGATTATTGGATCCATCTACATTAAAGAGAGATCTTGATAATGACCCTTTACTTGGTACTGTAGGAACCAATTATTTTTCAGATACCTTTGTGGAGAGAAAGAGGATTGTAGATAACTATATGAAAGAGGTGATGATTGGTGGTGAAGATCCAGATAAGGCATTGGAGCTTGGTAAAAGGTTGATCCTGGTGTTGAGAGAGAATTCGGTAATGAATAGGGGCGGTTTTTTTGGCACCGATGATCCCTCTGAGTTGATTGGCTTTATGGCTAAACGTAAAGCCGAGGCCACAAAAGCTGGGGGTAAGCCTGGTCCAGCCGTACATTTGGGTCGTGTTTATAGCTTAGCTACTTCTGCAGCAAGATATTGGGGCAAGATAAGTGATGTAACTACAAGTTTAACTGCAGCCGATCTTCCGTATAAACTAAAAGATGGAGATATGGAAGCATATATTAGTTTTTTGGGGGATGCCCAGAATGTACGAGAAGATTTGCTGGACGTGAATCCTGATATAGGTAAAAGGGGTGTAATTGCCACGTACCAAAGTCTAATCAGAGCATTTGGGCGAGCTGAAGTTTACAATCGGGCGATGTACGACAAAATAGTCAGTGAGGCTCCTGCCAGAAAAGCGGCAATTTTGGCTTCGGGCTTGAATTCTGCTGAAAAAAAGAAGGCTTTGGGCGAGCTAGAAACAATGTGTCAACCCTATCATACGCTGGCTTTTTGGACAGTTGCTGGGGATCTTAGTTTGGGATATTTGTGGCCATCTCAAGGTGGAAAGGGTTGGACTATGCCAGAATTTAATGCAATTAAAACTGCAGTTTCTGATGAAAAACTCTGGAAAGGTATAACAGGTTCTGAGGCGACGTTTTTGTCCAAAGATGAATGGAAAGAGTTAGATAAAATGTTTGTCGGTTACTATGTTTGGTCCCAGGGTAAGCAAGGATTATTTTCTGGCATGTTTGGTCGCAAGAAGAAATAGCATTTTTATATAGAAACATACAAAACCGAATGTCTAAGGTGTAGGAAATAATCCTGGAAAGAATCTGGCTAATTGTGCTGAACCCAAACCTGTGATCAGACCCACAGCTCCGTCGGTGGTCTTTTTGCCTAGACCTGTTCTAATTGCTTGGATTTGGGAAACTCCAGGAACTGCTTGCATACCTTTGCCTATGGCAGTTTCCCAAGCACTTGGTTTCAAAGCAAAGATGGCTTGGGGGATGAGTTCTGGTAATTGGGAGACCATCATTAGGGCTGAAAAGCCAATAAAAAATGGAAGGGCGTTGATTAATCCACCACCAGTTAACATGCCCGTAGCGTCAATAATAGCAGGTGCTTGAACCTGCCCCCAACCCTTGAGAGTGCTTTCGACCAACATGTTGGCAATAACTAAAAATAGAGTAATGATGGGGAAAGTCATGGTTAGAGCAAACAAATCTTTTAGCCAACTACCAAAGCCGGCTTTGATACCAGGAATGGCTCCAAGTCCGATTTCCAGTGGTCCGATGATTATTTTAAAAATAATGGAAACATAGATTTTAATTAGACCAATTAGAAGTTTTAAAACAAAAGTCAAGACTAATACTAATAATATTAAATGGATGATCATTGGGCCTAAGGCTGTACCAATTCCTCCTCCTACCAAGCCTGTAACTAGACCTCCGCCAGCACCAAATACTCCACCAATCATTCCTCCTATTAAAGCCCCCATGATAGTTATGATTTGCCAGGGAATCAGGTTGGTAGATAAGTTAGTAATTTTGCCAAGATTGTTACCTACAAGATCGGTGAATTTGAAATTTTGGGCACCAAATAATTTGGCATAAAAGAAGTTATCTTCAAATAAATTACCCCCCAAACTTTTTCCGGTGGCACTAAATAATAGAGAAACACCCGCAGCTTCAACAAATTTCATTAAATCAAGCAGCAAGCCAGCAATGGCATAAGAAAAAGTGACTAAAAGTAAAGTTGTGATAATGTCGGGGATGGCACTTTGGATACTAACTACTGTTTGTGGGTTTAATTTTACACGCAGAACAATCATCAGACCTAAGACTATAAAAAGCAGTGAAGAAGCAAGGTAGACTAGGTTTCTAAAAGCACGCCAAATAGGTAGAAGTCCGGTAATACTGTTAAAACCATAACCTGCTCCTTGAGCGTAAGCTGGTTTTCCCAGCATATTATCTTTCATTTGGGCCAAATACTGAACGCCAGAAATTGGCTGACTAAAAGTCATGGCAACTGCTTGACTGGCTACTCCAATGGCTCCACCCGGAATATAAGAACTGGTTTTAAGTTGTTCGACCAAAGTAGCCTGATCTGGGCAGCCACTAAGACCGCAGATACCAGTGGCTACATTGGATATGGTGCTATTTAACAGCCAGCCTTCTTGACTTGGTTTACTGGAATTGTTGACAAAGGTTTGTACTGGATCTTCGGAAGTTCCCATATTGGTTGTTTGGGCCCGAAGAAAAACAAAAGAGGGTACGACAAAAAGAAAAGCGAAAAGTAGATAAGTAGAGACACGCTTGAACATTAGGTCATTTTAACATATTCAAACTAGCTAGAGATTAGATATTTGGACATTTGGAATACAAATTTGACCAATCGCCGTTTTGCCAGCTTGCAGGGAGAAGACTCTTGGTAAGACAGGAATAATCGTCGATGCTTTCATTTAGATAGATGGTTGAACTTTCCATTTTATCAGCATCGCGAATTTGGGCGCTAGAACCAGCTAAATCGCCCCCCATTAGATCGGCTTTGCCAAAATCGTGTTCACTTGGCATTTGGCCAGAGTCCGTTAGTTTGATTTGGATATCGGTATTGTCTAGTAAAGTTTTGCCGTTGCGTGCTTTTTGGATTTGATTAATATATTTTTGAGGAGCAAGCCCCATGTAATAAGTTTGGCCGTTTTTAGAATACAATTGGAGGTCTTTGCTGGCATAAAGCGTGGTGTCAACTGGAATAGAATATGTGGTTTTACACAGATTAAAACTATGACTACTAGCCTTTGTTGGTTCACCAGTTTGGGGATCTTTGCCTAATTCTCCTTCACCAAAAGTGGTAGTTACAAGAGAGCAGAGAACGTTAGGTGCAAAGCTGGCGGCGCGAGTTAACAGTTCTTGAATTTGCCCAAGAAGACCTTTGTTGGTTGGTGAATAGCGAAAAAGGGGAATGTTTGGCGCTGGTTGATTAATAATTCCAATAGGAGCTTGTTTGTCGGTTTCTACTGCTTGTTCTGGCGTAGCATGACCGTAGTCAATCTTTTTTATTTTATCCTTAGTGGTTAAATAGTTTGCAGGCATAAAAGACATGGCAACATCAGTAGCTGCCTTGGCCCGCGAAGCATTGCTTATGCTGCCTGGGGTGGCCATGCACCAACGACAAGAATTGGGCATAGAATGATAAAAATAACCGGATTTATCTTTGTATAGTTTTAGAATATTATCACGTGTTTTTGGCGGCATTTTACCCCAATCTACTTTAGAAATACGGTTACTAGCCGTTTCGTCACCTGGTTTTGGTAATAAATCGGGAAGGCCAAGTTTTGATCTGGCAATAGGATCGGCCATTAATTCTTCACAACTTCTTGGATGTTCATCTGCAGGATCGTTTAGTTCCACGCAAGATTGCAAAACCGCTTTGCTGGTAGTGTCTTCGGAAACGGCAATCTTTTTCTTTAGTTTAGTTTTTAGGACCGTAAACAAATCAGTGTTTGGGTTTACTGGAGTAACCTTACTACAGTCAATAGACTGCTGTCCATAGGCTCCGGGGCAACTTGGTTTTAGGGCACAGTAAACACTACTGGCGCGATAGGGCTTGTAAGTACCCAGATTGGTTTCTTGCCAATTAATGTCACCATTTGGCAAGAATTTGGTTAAATCGGCTGCAGTACAACCGTCACCACAACTGATTTCTTCATCAGCTACTGGTCGGGTTTTGCCATCTGCTAAATAAGCATTGCCTTGCCAAGAAGCGCCAAGCCTACAGAGCCAATCATTTAAATCTTGGTCGCTATTATTTTTTTCTGATATGGCCTGAGCATTTATGCCAGATTGATAATCAAAAGTTCGACGCTTGTTTTCATCCTGATTTTTGGGTAAATCTAGGTAAGTATTTAAATTGGGTCCAACCATGTTTTCGTAGAATTGACGATAATTTGGAGTAAAGCCAGAAAAATCATGGTGTAAGCTTTGGATAGAACTGATTACTTTGTCCTTGTTTAAGGCCGTAATAGTTAAATCGAGATAGCGGCGTGGCTGGACTATGGCAATTTCATCGTAGATATAACCGCTACCAAGTTGGGTTTTGCTTCCAGAGGCAAAATTTGTGCTGTAATCGTCAGCATTGGGATCAAGAGTGACTGGCTTACCAGCCTTACTATTGTTTGGAGAAGTGCGCCCGTCATACCATTGAGCATAAGTTGAGGGATCGAGATCTTGAGCTGTTTTGGTGTAACCATAGCCATAATTGTAGCTGAGATTAGGACCATTGTTGCGATCAGGAGCGAGTTTGTGGATTTTTGAGCTTCCGCCGCTGCCTAAAATTTCCAAAGTAAACTTCATTCCAAACTTTCCTGCTCTATCATAATCTCCAGAAGTGTAAGTGCTAGCAAAGTTAACACCTAAGCGTTTGGAGCTACAGGGTTGTTGGTCACACAGATCATTTAAGTCGGTGTCATTAAAGGAGAATTGTGACCAATCTGGATTAGTGTTAAATCCGTTAAACAATAGAGCCCCAATGACTCGATTTGATAAATTATTTATTTCGTTTTTAAATGAATTTTTATTTTTATCATAAGCACCAGTTTCAGTGATAATTATTGGTAAATCAGAAGGTATTAGAGGTAGTCTATTGGCAAGACAAGAACCAATTGTGCTTTCTGGGCCACTGGGTGTACCGTTGTAGACATTGACACCAATGGCCGTAAGTCCTGACCAGTTTGCTCCGGACATGTTTTGAATGAGACTGGGAAAAACCGGAGAACATAGATTAAAAACTGGAGACATTAGCTTTACATTATTTAAAGGTCCGATTCCGGCGATAACTTTATTCATATAAGAGACGACTTTTGGGCCGATACAAGTAGATTGTCCATCACTACAGCCTGGGGAAGCCCAAAGTTCTGTTTCTGGTTCATTTGGACCGGCAACTAAATAAACCTGTCCAGAGATTTTGGAGTCTAATAACTTAGCGAAACTAATCAAATTGTCTGGATTTTCCATTCCGGCGGCATCGGTTTGCACACCGACACGAATGATGGGAGTTATACCTTTAGATAAGGCGGATTGAACACCTGGTAAGACGGTGCTCAGAACTTTGTTGGCAACAGAAGAAGAAGTAGTTTGGGAATAAGCAAAATTTGGCGTGCTAAGAAAAATGGCAGTGATAAATGGCAAAATCCACCGAAGTTTGGACATGAGTTAGTATACCAGCAGCTTGAGTCTATTTAGATAAAGGTATTTCGAAATTAAGAATTTGGTGTAGACCGGTCAACTGAGCTATGGTTTGGATGATTAGAAAAGACCCGATAACTCCAATAAGTCCGATAAAAGCATTGGTCAAAGTAGTGTTGGCAGAACCGAGAGCCTTTTGATCGCCCTGAGAAGATATAAATTGGAAACCACCAGAGACAAACATACCAAAAAAAACAAAGCCAGCAATGGCCGTAATAACCATTAAAATGTTACCAAATAAGCATTCTAGACCTTGGATGGTGGCGACATCGGCACTGGCCCCAGTGCCTACACAACGTCCAGTCCAAGCAGCCCCCTGGGCCAGTGCTTGTTGTGTAGCTGTAAAAAGACGAGAAGTAAGAAACATAGCTGATTATAACAAAATCCCCCACTTGCGTGAGGGATTTTGCAAAAACTGCAAAGTTAAGGTTGCAAAGTTGGGATGGTAAGACCACCAAAAATGCTAATACCAAACACCATTTCAATTAGTTTCATAATGGCCCAAGCAGAGAACACAATAGCCAAACCAATTAGAGCATTAGTGACCTGATTGCGGGCACCTTCGACATTGTTTTTGTCACCCTCAGAAACTACCCATTTTAAACCTCCAAGGATCAGCATAGCAAAGAAAGCCAGAGCAACTACAGTCATAATCAAGGTAATAGCACCAGAGACCATACTACCTGGGGTTAGATTGGTTAGATTAAAGAAGGAGGAGCCGGGTTTTGGTCTTATAATAATTTCGCCTTGAGCTAGGACGGAGACTGGATTAAAAAGGTTCATTTTTTTAATTTAAATTATTAATTTATGTAGTTATTGTAGGTGCTATGGCCAAAAATTGCAAGTTTTAGTTCATAGTGGGAACTTGTAAAATTAGGTTTTTTAGATCTGGTATACCAAAAAGAATACCTAAAATTTTCATGACAACAAAAACTGAAAAAACTACAGAGAGTCCAATAGCAGCATAAGTGGCTTGTTTTTTGGCAATTTCAAGAGTATTTTTATCACCTTCACTAGTAATGAAGTTATAGCCACTAAGAATAAAATAAACAACAAAATAAAGAATAGCCAGAGTGATTAAGGCAGTAATAATGGTGGTAATTAGAGAGCTTAGAGTACCAATTGGATTATTGGAATTATAGCCAGAACCAAGGAACGGATTGGTGATTTGAGCAAGATAATTGTAAGTCATAGTCCGGCTGATTTGAGAACACTATCAATGCTTAAAATGTTATTGAGCCCCAAAATTTTGCCAAGAGTTCCTACTAAAAAGATTGAAGCGACGATAACTATCAAACCAATTACTCCTTGACTCATACGATTTCTGGCAATTTCAACTTTGCCTTTATCGCCTTCACTACTTAGAAACATATAGCCAGATAAAATAAGCTGGAATATAAAGTACACAAAGGCAAGCAAGGTAAGAACCCCGATAATTATACTAAGGTAATATTCAAGCCCCTGAGAAGATGACGGAGGGTGAATAGTGCCTGGAGGAGGTGAGATTTGGATAATTAGACCTTGAGCGAGATAGTGATTCATAAATTGTTTTATTTATGGTCCAACAATGTTAATACCCCTGAGTGGGTTTTGGCCAGTAACTCGACCAATGATTTCTGCAAAGAAGAAAGAACCACCAATTATGACTAAACCAAGGGCTGCATAACTGATTTTGTTCCAAGCGGCCTCGGCCTTTTTTGGATCGCCTGCACTGTTTAAATAGGCATAACCTGCAAAAATAAACTGAAAAATGGCAAAGATACCTGCAAAACCAATGACTAGAGCTAAAAGTGCACTGATTAGCCAACTAATGCCAGCTCCACCACTAAGTCCTGGTTTTATCGGGTCTACACAACCGAGAGGACCACAAGCAAAAAGAGAGGTTCTAGAAAATATTTTTCTTAAATTCATTTGATGATTTGGACACCTGTAAAAGTTTCTAGCAATTGTACTATGAGAGTGGCAGAAAATACTATAAGGAAACCTATGAGAGTAGTCGTGGCGGCTTGTTGGTTGGCGGCTACGGCTTTTGGGTCACCATCGCCACTGTCAGTAATTAGCTTTACGCCGGCAAAAATGAGAGCTACAAACAAGATCAGACTGGCGATAATTAAACTATTTTTAACCAGAACATTAATTAGGGTGGCTGGATCTTTGTAAACTGAGCTTATACTGACCCCTGAACGTATAGGTAAGTCACCGATAAAAACTAACATGGAGTAGTATACACTATTTGGCTATAGAAATGAGATAAAAGGGTGGTAAAATGGGGGCGTATGAAAACTGTTGCCCTATTATTTCTATTATTGCTTGCAAGCTTATTAGTTGTAAGAGTAGCGGGGGCTAGAGCCTGGCAGCCAGCATGGAGAGAAGAGGTGGCAACTGATTTATTGCAAAAGGAGACACCTAAATTTGTCGGCTGGAATCCGCTATCTTGGCTAATTGGTGCGGCAGTAGAAAGAGGAGTCAGCCCTACAACGATCGTTTTTTTGTTACTACTACCAGTAGTAGCTACTTTAGTGTCAGCACTCCATTATGTTATTGGTCTAAGTGGATATGGGATTTATATGCCTAGTATGGTTGCAGTTGGTTTTTTGGCAACTGGTTTGTATGGGGGAATATTATTATTTGCTGTAATATTGTTGATATCGGCACTGGGTGGGGCGATTTTTAAAAAACTAAGATTACATTATTGGCCATCACGGTCTTTTAACTTGGCATTTATAAGTGTAAGTGTTTTTGTTCTAATGGCTTTTAGTTCTTATTCTAATTTGTTTGACATTTCTAAAATATCTATTTTTCCGATATTATTTATGATTATTTTAGCTGAGGAATTTACAAAAACACAATTGGTGAAAAGTAAACATCAAGCAAAGACATTGCTTTTTGGGACGATAATTTTGGCGATAATTGGAGCAACCATTATGAGCTCTGAGGTAGTACAGCAATTCGTTTATAGGAAACCTGAATTAGTATTATTGGCAGTTGTGGTGATCAACCTGTGGATTGGAAATTATAAAGGGATGAGACTGATGGAACTAAAAAGATTTGCTGGAGCGATTAGAAGAAAAAGTTAAGATATGTGGTGGGATTCTATAAAAAAATATTGGCCAAAACTATCTGACTATGGTCAGTTTTTGACTAAAAATGAAAGGAACAAACTTTATTTAAGGCTAAACAGTAGAGAAGGTAGACAAATTGCGGATTCAAAGTATAAAACAAAATTGCTTTTGGCGAACAAAAAAGTTGCTGTACCAAAGTTGATTTTTCGAATCAGAACAGAGAAAGAACTGGATAGATTCGATTGGAAGAAATTGAATGATAATTTTGTAATAAAACCTGCTTCTGGTTATGGAGGAGACGGTATTGTGATTATCCGTGCCAGAAGTAAGAAAAAAGATGGTTTTATTAAGATGGATAGAAAGATAGTAAGCATTGCTGATCTAAAGCTACACTGTAGAGACATTCTGGCGGGTAAGTATAGTATGCATAATTTGGCTGATGCAATTTTGGTTGAGGAGAGGATTAAAATTCATCCCAAATTTTTTGCATATACGCGAAGTGGGACACCAGATATTAGAGTTATTTTGTACCATACGATTCCGGTCATGGCGATGCTAAGAGTTCCAACAGAAAAATCTGCAGGTAGGGCAAATTTAGAGCAAGGGGCAATGGGGCTGGGAATAGATTTGGCCAGCGGGTTAACTACTTTTGGAGTACTTGGGAAGACTCAAGTAATAGAAGAGATATACAACTTCAGAAAAAAGAAAGAACAAAAAGCAGCTGGCATTAGAATTCCTGAATGGAGGTTAATAATGGAAAGAGCAATTGCAGCTGCTAGAGCTGTACCAGATTTGGAATTTGTGGGAGTTGATTTGGTGTTGGACAAAGAAATGGGTCCAGTAGTCTTGGAATTAAATGCTAGACCAGGACTATCGATTCAAATTTGTAATCGAGCAGGTTTGAAACTCCGAATGGAGAAAGTTGAAGGAATTGTTCCAAAAAGTGTTGGACATGCATACAATGTTGCCAGATATTTATTTGGAGAAAGAATAGAAAGTGTGGAACCAAAAAAAGAGGTAGTGGTAGTAAAACCAATCGAAAGAATACTTGTAAAAATAGGCAGGAAGAAAAAAGAGGTAGTTCCAGTTAGAGCTAAAATTGATACAGGTGCTTATCGTAGTTCAATTGATCGAGATTTGGCAGAGAAATTAAAATTGTTAAACCCAGACAAAGTTTTGTATACAAGGCATTTTAGGTCATCCTTGGGAAGAGACGTTGACAGACCGGTTGTTGGAGTAACTTTTTATTTAGCTGGTAAGTTAGTACGTGGACAGGTCGGTGTTGCTCCAAGAGGGAAATTAAAGACTAAATTCTTGATTGGAAGAAGAGATCTAAGAGGTTTTGTGGTTAAACTTAAAGGACCAAAGAAGAAAAAGAAATTAGTTGGTAAAACAAAAAAAATATGAAAATAGCTGTATTTTATGGAGGAAAACTCAGTAACCATTTGGTGGAGCTAAAAAGAGCAGCTAAAAAAGAAGATGTCTTTTTGCAGCTTTTTTCTTACAATAGAATTTATTTTAATAGTCAAGAAGCTAAGGTAATGTTGCGTGATGGGTTAACTAAATCAACCAGAAATCAAAAGGAATTTACCATTGCTGATTTTGATTTGATATTTATTCGTACGGCTAAAAAACACTGGCAAGAAGTATCTTGGATAGTTGATGAGGCAAAAAGGCTAAAGAAGATTGTAATTGACCCAATAGTCGAACAAGCAAGACCAACAGATGCCTGTAAAGCTTACCAGATGTTGGCCCTGAGTCGGGCAGGGCTGCCGATACCCAAAACTCTATATGGTAGTTTGTGGTATTTAAATCGGGAAGCAGCTGCCTATTTGGGGTTTCCGATGATCATAAAAGGTAGTGGCGGTCACCGAGGCGGGAGTGTGTATAAAGTGGAAAATCAAGAAGAATTGACTAAACTAGTGCGTGAGCTTAGAGTTAGCGAGATTAACGATGGGCGCAGGTATTTGGCCCAAGAGTATATAAAAAATGATGGAGACTATCGAGTAATTGTAATGGGTAATAAAGTACTTGGAGCTATGAAAAGAAGTAGGCAGGTGGAGGGAGAATTTAGAAATAATTTTTCCAGGGGAGGAAAAGTAGAAGTAGCTTGGATAAGTGAGGAAGCCAAAGCCTTGTGTGTTAGGGCGGCTAGTGCCTGCGGTTTGGCAATTGCAGGGGTAGATTTGGTATTTGAAGACGATAATCTGAACAAGCCAATGTTTTGGGAAGTGAATAGAGGACCTCAATTTAAAGGTTTTATGCAGGCGACAGGGATTGATGTACCTAGAGAAATAATTAAATTATTTAAAAATTTATACTATATATAGTATATGAATAAAAAAATCTTATTATTTACAATGAACAATAAACGTCGAGGGTATGAGGTGGCTAGGGTACTGGAGGAGGCGGAAAAAATGGGTGTGCTAGCTCGACACGCTGCTTATCGGGAAATGCAATTGGAACTGAATAATAACCAAGCAGAAGTTTTGGTGGGAGGGGAAAAAGTAAGTGCAGAAAATACTTTTGGTTTGTGGTTCAGGGTGGCTGGAACAAAAACTGGCAAATACCCAATTGGACGAGCAGCCATGATTAGAGTTTTAAGAGAAAAAGGAGTTTTTTGCTGTAACGGAGATAGCTATACCAAATGGGAAAGAATGGGAAAAATAGCTCAGCATGGAGTATATGTGGTAAACGAAATACCAGTAGTACCAAGCAGGATCTTTTATACAAAAGAGCAGGTTAAAAAATACCAATTTTCTTACCCTGTGATTGTAAAGCATGATCGTGGATTTCAAGGAAGGAGTGTCAGAAAGCTAAACAATGAACAGGAACTTTTGATGCGCTTGGATAAGATGGATGAGATCAAACTGGGAATGCACATATGGCAAGATTATTTAAGTCTAAAATGGGATATACGCGTAATTGTGATTGGGGGTAAGGTTTTAGGAGCAATGAAGAGGATGGCAGTGGGGAGCGAATTTAGAAGTAATTTTAGTTTGGGCGGGGCAGTGGAAAAATATGATTTGAGTGAAGAAGATAGACAAATTGCTGAAAAAGTAGCCAAAGTAGTAGGTTTGGATTATTGTGGCGTAGATATTATGAAAGATGAAAATGGCAGGAGCTATGTGCTGGAAGTAAACCGGCAATGTCAGTTTCAGGGATTTGAAAAAAGTACTGGCATAAATGTAGCAAAGGCCATAGTTTCCTTGTTGACGGAGGGTTGAGAATATGGTTATCTTAGATAATGAAATTAGTAAAAGTGGTTTCTTTGGCATTGTTGCTGTCTGGATTACTAGCTGGATTTGTTCTATTAAACAAAAATCAGAATTTACAGAAAAGTGCTTATAGTGGAGAGAACAGGTTGCTGTTTTTTCCTGAATCGGTTACCAGATCAGTAGGGGATACCTTTTTGGTATATGTAAAAATTAGTCCTCCTCTTCCAGGAGCCGGAGAAACGGCCAAGAAAGTAACTGCTGTGGAATTTAGGATGCAATACGATGCTTCTAAACTAGAAGTTTTGCCACAAAGTGCTTCGGCGATAGGATATGCCCTAAGACCAGGAACTAACCTTATTGGTGGGGTAACAGCAACCAATACTTTGTTCTTTGATCCGGATACTACTTCGGTGGTAAAAAATACCTCTTCTTCGGGAACCATTGATTTTACAGGCGTCTCGACGGCATCAGGAGGAGTAGAAAATCCAGGGGAAGTATATGTGGTTGGGTATTATTTTAGGATTAAAAGTGGGGCTAACACTAGCACAGATTTATCCCTGTCTAGTGGTAATGTGGGATATGTGGGTAGTTCTGTGGCTGAACCAATTAGCACTAGTGCCTCTGGTAAAACCACTATCAATATAAAAGGTGTTGATCCAGTTGGATCAGTGGCCCCGGAACCAACAATTCCTTCGGCGACATCTGTGCCTCCGACCAATCCCCCAACTAATTGCACTAAACCATCTGGGTCATGTAGTGGCTCTGAAGTGGGTGATGATAATTATTGCTTAAATAAATCGGTGAGTTCGTGTTTTGGGTCGACCTATACCGTTCCTGCATGCAGTACTCTTCAGTTTGGTTGTTCTGACTCGACTGACCCAGGTTCAAAACTTGCTTTGTGTAGAGAACAATGTCCCGCCGGATGGACTTCAGTAATGAAGACTATTTCTACAAAAGGCGATTTGAATTGTAAGGTTTGGAAGTGTGTACCTCCTGCTGGTTCAGAACCGACAACGCCCCCTGCTTCCCCGATACCAACCGCACCTGTTAGTACTGTTGTCCCAATTACTGGAGTGGGAGTTTGTAGAATTTGTACTTCAGAGCAGCCACCAAGATCTGCAGGTAATGCTTATTCGGTTAGTTTGAATGCATGCGATAATCTGATAAATAACACTGACTACACAATGTGGGCCGGAGAATATTTTCAAACAAACGGCTCTGCTGGAGTTGCCAGGAGTCAGCAATCTGACCATTGGCAAGGAGATTTTAATTGTGATGGAAAAGTTACTTTAGCTGATTACCAATTGTGGGCAAACACCATTGTTCATCAATAAAATATGGGCAAAAAGATAGTTGTTGTATGTTTGTTGGCTTTGGGTTTGGCGGCTGCAGTCTTGTTGCTTGGTAAAAATGCTGATTTGCGAAGGTCGGCTGATGCTAGTAGTGCTTCTGTTTATTTTGTTGATTCTTCAGGAAATAAATTGGGTGAGATCGAGGGACAAGTAGGACAGCAAATTTCTCTGCAATTGATGGTAGATAGTTTGAATGTTCCAATGAACAGTGCGGACATCAGGTTTACTTTTGATCCATCTAAATTGCGGATCGTTAGCATTACAAAAACTGCTGCTTTTCAAACACAAGTTAGAAATACTATTGGCGATGGCGTGGCTAGACTGAATTTAGTAAAAGATCCACCTGATTTTCCTACTGGAGTAGTTCATGTTGCTGATGTTGTAGTGAAGCCACTTCAGTTGCCTTCTAATTTAAATTTCGGAACAGAGACGATGCTGACGCAGTTTAATGTGGCTTCGCCAATTTCCACTAATTTAGTCGGAGTTACATTTGTCGATCAAAAAAAAAATACAACCCCTCCAGCTAGTGCTAAGGATTTTACGTTTGGACTTTTTGCGGGACCTGTTTCCCAGGTAGGTAGTGAAGTATCTTTTAAGCTTTTTGCAAAAGTGCCTCAAGATGCGAGATTTGATTCTTATGCTTTAGATTTGAATCTGCCTGCCGCTGGAGGTTGGATTTTTGCATCCTCAATGGGTAATTCTAGCGTAAATTCTGCGCTATTTAGTCCTAGTTTTACAAAGAATAGTGATAGATCTGTTTCAATTTATGGTTTGCGTCGAGTAGACTCAACTTCTCCCAACTCTTCTTTACCTAGTGGTGATGTTGAACTTGCCACCATTAAGCTTACCAACACTGACTCAAGTCAAAATACTACAGTTATGTCTGTTGGTAATTACGAATTTACTGCTTGGAAAGGTACATCTTTTGATGCATCTGCAACTGCAAGTTTGCAAAATACTACTTTGTCGATATCTCCAGATGTTGCGATACCAGTTACTGGGGGATCAGCTGGGAATATGCAGTTTAAACTTAGTTTTTCTGGTTTGATGGATTATGCCACCACTATCTGTGCGAAGCCGCAGACGGTTGATGTAATTATTAAAGGAGCTGGAGTTGAGAAAGAATACAAAAAAGTACCAATTATTAAATCTGGAAATTATTGTCGTGTTTGGAATAACGCAGAAAATAAATGCGATTTGTTTAATGCAGTTTATACAGCTTCTGTAAGTACTGAGGGGTTGCCAAACCCACTTGATAACGCTTCTATTTTGGTCAGAGGTCCCTTGGAAGTTACTACTAAATTTGGTGAAGATGGTCAGAGTCAGTACTACAATGCTCTTCAAGGAAAACTGAGAATTATTCCTGGAGCAACTTTTGATTTTTCAAAGTACCCACTATCGCCAGGTGATACAAACAGTGATGATGTGGTTAATGGATTGGACTATGCTGAATTGATAAAGAATCTTGGTAGTAGTAATTTGGGAAGTTATGATATGGACTTTAATTGTACTGTTAACGCTCAGGATTTGAATTTGTTGAAATTGACCCTTAGTGAACGGCAAGCACAGAAGTATTAATTCAGCTGTCTAGAGTTTGGGAGGTTTGGCTGGTAGAATAGCAGTAATTGCGCGTGTAGCTCAGTTGGTTAGAGCGCAGTCCTGATAAGACTGAGGTCCATGGTTCGAGTCCATGCTCGCGCACAATTGACTATCAAAGGAAAACTACGTAGGATGAATAAATGAGTTGGAAAGTAACATTGTTTTTTGTATTTTTGTTTTTGACGACTGCATGTGGAGAAATATTTGCCAAGACAGAACAGTGGGGATTTTTGCCTAACTGGAGATTAGCTGATAATCCTAGAGTAGATTTGGTGGACAAACTTTTCTTTTTTTCGGTGCCAGTAAAAGGCGATGGCAACTTACAGTGGGACTTTGCTAGTCGTAGAATTTTTTCAGAATCCTTTAAAAAACAAAGTGAGATAGTTAGGAATAAAGGTGGGAAAGTTGGTGTGGTTTTTAGTATGTTAAAAGACAAGGATTTAGATAAGTTTTTAACTAATAAAGATTATTGGGAAGTATTTTTTAGACAGGCTAGTGAACTGGAGAAGAAAATTGGAGCAGATATGTTTAATATTGATTTTGAATATCAAAAGAGCCCCACAGCCATACTCGATGAGAGTTATTTTAGCTTTTTATCAGTTTTAAGATCGCGGATAGGCGGGGAGTTGTCGGTTGATGTTTTTGGAAACACCTTATACAAAGGTGATGCCGGCAAACTAAAAAAATTATTTGAAAAAACAGATAGGGTAGTCTTTATGGCCTATGATTTTTATGATTCTGGATTAGCTGGACCAGTGGCTCCATTGGCTGGCAAGGCTGGGGTAGATTTGGAAAATATATTTGAAAGAGTAAATCAGTTGCCAGTAGATAAAGGACGTTTGGTGGTAGCCCTGCCTTTGTATGGGTATGAATGGAGAACTAAAACCACTGATTTTGGTTCAATACTCCATCCCCGAAGTGTGAGGATGTTGGCCAGCCTGGGTAGAATGGAAGACTTTTTAAAAAACAACTGGAAAATCAAAGTAAATTACGATGAGGTTACAGATACTCCTTGGTTAGTTTATAAATTGGGATCGCAAATTAGGCAAATCTATTTTGAAAACGAACGAAGCTTGATGGCAAAGATAGGTCGGGTAGAAAAATATGGTTATGGAGGTGTGGCTTGGTGGGCATTGGGGTATGAAGGTAAGTTCGGAGATAAATTAGCCAGATTATTGGAATAACTACCTCGTTGACTTGGGGTGTTTTCTGGGCTAAAATGGCCTCACCTATAAAACTTCGGCATGTATACACATAAACTATTGTTGATCTAAAAACAAATGTCTTATGGCCGAAGCAAAAAGCTTCGGCTTTTTTATTTATATAGCTCTTTTAGGTATAATAATGGGGTGCGAGGGCCTATGGCTCAGTTGGTAGAGCACCTCATTTGCAATGAGGGGGTCAGGGGTTCGAGTCCCCTTAGGTCCACACTGGTTATATTCTCTAAAGCCTGGTCGAAAACTAGGTTTTTTGAATATAATTTGTACTTTAACAATTTGTTTGACTAATATAAGAAAATTGACAACTTAATTAAGTTGCTTGAAATAAGCTGGAAAATATTGAAATAAAGCATATGGTGGATGCCTTGGTTGCCAAAGCCGATGAAGGACGCGGAAGACGGCGAAATGTGTGGGGGAGCTGTCTACAAGCTGTGATCCCACAATGTCCGAATGAGGAAACTCCTGTAGTAGAAATACTATGGAAGCTGTCTGACACTGGAAACTTGTATTTAAATTTTTACTCATAACATAATTTTTTGTACTCACGCGCCGTGCATGATTGCGTGCGAAAAATTAGTTATTTCGTAAATTTAAATAGGTATAACAAGTTTCGAGTGTTGGACAGCTGGGTAAGTCGGGGAACTGAAACATCTAAGTACCCGGAGGAAAAGAAATTAAAAAGATTCCGTCAGTAGCGGTGAGCGAAAACGGAAGAGCCTAAACCTATCGCAAGATAGGGGTTGTAGGGCCAGACATAATTACTTTGAAAGTCAGGAGAACGACTTGGAACAGTCGACTAAAAAGGGCGAACGTCCCGTATCCGAAAACTAGTAAAAGTATGGTTTGGTACCTGAGTACTGCGGAGCACGTGAAATCCCGTAGGAATCTGGGGAGACCAATCTCCAAGGCTAAATACTTTGGCGGACCGATAGTGAACTAGTACCGCGAGGGAAAGGTGAAAAACACCGGTAGTTACCGGAGTGAAATAGATCTGAAACCATATGCTAACAAACAGACAAAGCCTGTGTCTGACACTGGAAACCTAAACTTATTTCAAAACAAAACGTAATTTTTTCTCGCCGGACTTCCTCGCTACGCTGCGGGGACGTTCTCGAAAAAATTTATTTTGTTTTGAATGTCTAGATTTCGAGTGTTGGACATGGGTGATGTCGTGCCTATTGAAGAATGAGTCTGCGAGTGATTGTTGCCGTCAAGTTTAATCCGCCTAAGGCGGAGTAGGCGTAGCGAAAGCGAGTCTGAATAAGGCGAATAGACGGTTGCAGTTAACCCGAAACCGGTTGAGCTAACCATGGGCAGGGTGACCCCCGACGAAAATCGGGGTGAGGCCCGTACTGATTACCGCTGTAAAGGTATCGGATGATCTGTGGTTAGGGGTAATATGCCAATCGAAACCGGAGATAGCTGGCTCTCTCCGAAATATATTTAGGTATAGCGTCACGTGTTTATGTGTGGGGGTAAAGCTACTGGATGAGCATTTAGTTCGCAAGGACTGGTGTTTAACCAAACTCTGAATACCATACATCTAAGCGTGGCAGTCAGTCTAGCCGGGCTAAGCTGGTTAGACAAAAGGGGAAGATCCCGGACTCTCAATTAAGGCCTCTAAATCTATGCTCAGTGGGAAAGGAAGTGTGATACCTTAGACAGCCTGGAGGTTGGCTTAGAAGCAGCCATCCTTTAAAGAAAGCGTAATAGCTCACAGGTCTACTTAGGTATTGCGCGCCGAAAATGTAACGAGGCTCAAGCATAGTGCCGAAATTGGAGATTTGTCCGCCTTTGGCGGACATCTGGTAGGAGAGCGTTCTAGTTGCGATGAAGTTGGTCCGTAAGGGCTGGTGGAGTGGCTAGAAGTGAGAATGCAGACATGAGTAGCGTAAGCCTGGTGAGAATCCAGGCCACCGAATACCCAAGGTTTCCGCAGCTACGTTTATCGACTGCGGGTAAGGCGATCCTAACATGAAGCTACTGTAATGGTAGATAAGTGGATGGATAACCGGTAAATATTCCGGTCCTACGTTTTTATCGTTTTAAGTTATAGCAGGACGGGGTGTGGTAGCAATAGAGTCGATCTGAATTCGACTTTTAAAGAAGTTTAGCTAGGTAAATTAGGAAAATCCGGTTTACCGTTTTAAAGCGAGCTATGAATACAACTAGGCGTAAGCTTGGGAGTATTGCGATCCATGCGTCTGAAAAAAATGTAGTAACTAGATAAAAATGTAATCGTACCGTAAACCGACACTGGTGGGTTGGTCGAGTAGACCAAGGTGATTGGAAGAAGGATGGTTAAGGAACTTGGCAAATTAGCTGGGCGTAAGTCTACGAGATGCCCTGCCTCGATTTATCGAGGCTACAACAAAAGAATACACGGCGACTGTTTACCAAAAACACAGGTCTCTGCAAACCCGTAAGGGGAAGTATAGGGGCTGGACTCTGACCGGTGCGAGAAGGTTAAAAAGCCGGGTGATACCGCAAGGTTGAGCCTTGTTTACAAGCCCTCGTGAACGTCAGCAGTAACTCTAACTGTTCTAAGGTAGCGAAGTCCTTTGTCGGGTAAGTTCCGACGCGTATGAAAGAGTTAACGACCGTGTAACTGTCTTAATCATCCATCCAGCGAAATTGAAAGAGCGGTGAAGATGCCGTTTAATTATAGAAGGACAAAAAGACCCCATGAAGCTTTACTGGATCTTTACATTGATGAGTATGCCTTTATTGTCGAGTGTAGGAGGGAGCCTTCGGGCGACAATGGAACACCTCCCTTGATTGCATGCGAGTCTTACCCCCGAAAAAACGGGGAGACAGTGTATGGTTGCTAGTTTGCCTGGGGCAGGCACCTGCTAAAAGGTAACGCGGGTATACAAAGGTCAGCTTGGTCCGGCAGGAAATCGGACTGTATGTACAAAAGCATAAGCTGGCTTGACTGTGAGACAAACAGGTCGAATCCGCCGTAAGGCGGACTTCCAACCAATTTTGAGTTTGGAAGCAGGGTCGAAAGACGGTTTTAGTGATCCTCGTGACCCAATTGGTTTGGGCACGGGCTTACTGGATAAAAGCTACTCTGGGGATAACAGGCTAGTCCTGTCCGATAGTTCACATTGACGACAGGGTTCGGCACCTCGATGTCGACTTGGCGCATCCTGGCCCTGAAGAAGGGGCCAAGGGTTGGTCTGTTCGCCCATTAAAGCGCTGCGTTAGTTGGGTTCAGAGCGTCGTGAGACAGCTCGGTCTCTATCCTCTATAATCGTTTGGTTCTTGAAGGGATTCATCTACAGTACGAGAGGACCTAGATGAGGAAACCCCTGGTGTGCCAGTTGTGCTTTCAAGTGCAATGCTGGGTAGCCACGTTTCTATTAGATAACTGCTGAAAGCATCTCAAGCAGGAAACTGACCCTAAGATAAGGAACCATCATTAGATCGCCAGGAGACTACTGGTTGATACGTTGCAGGTGGAAGGCTCGTAAGAGTTTTAGCTAAGCGATGGCAAGATCGAATCACTATTTTTTAGTTTCATTTCAAGCAGCTTACTCAAGTTGTTAAATTTTTAATAATTGGTCAAACAAATACACTGCATTTTGTTCTGGTCGCCAGAGCATCTGTGGTACCACCTCTTCCCATTCCGAACAGAGTCGTGAAACACGATAGCGCTGACAATAGTGCCCCGGCAACGGGGTGCCGAAGATAGGTCGCGGCCAGAACTAAGTGCAGTTTTTATTATTCATTTATTTTCAAATCCCCGAGTAAATGGGGATTTTTTTATGGTAAAAACTAGTAAAAAGAGTATTTTGAGCATGGAAGAGTTATTGGCTAGTGCTGAGGTTGGAGCAGTTGGTCTACAAAGTGGTCAGACAGTTAAGGGAAAAATAACGGCAATTAAAAATAAAGGTGTATTTATAGATATTGGCGGTAAGACTGATGCTGTTGTGATGGGAAAAGAGCTAGAATATGTTCGTGATTTTATAGGCGATTTGAAGCTTGGTGATGAGATAGAAGTTTTGGTTAAACATCCTGAAAACGATCGCGGTCAGATTTTGGTTTCAATTCGAGGAGCTGCTATGGGGTTTGGTTGGCAGTATTTTGAAGAAAAATTGAAGTCAGGAGGTGAACTTACAGTGACTGGACGTGAGTTGAATCGAGGCGGCACAGTGGTTATGGCCCCATTTGGCTTTTTTGGATTCATACCTGGATCTCAGATTGGAAGCAAATATGACAATGATCCGGAAAAGATGCTAGGTAAGAAAATTAAGGTGAAAGTGTTGGAAGTAGATCAAGCAAAAAACAGATTGGTTTTTTCTGAAAGATTGGTTTCTGAACCAGAAAAAGTTGGTGAAGAATTTAGCGCTATTGATAAGATAGAAATAGGAAGTATTTTAGAAGCGGAGATTGTTCGTGTGGAACCATTTGGGATATTTGTAAAGATTTATCCAGAAGTATCAGATCGTAAATTTGAGCTAGAGGGTTTGGTTCACATAAGTGAGATTTCCTGGGAAAAAGTTGATAATGTTCAAACCATGTATAAGGCAAAGGACAAAATTCAAGTTAAATTAATTAATAAAGATGAAGGTAGATTGCAATTTTCTGTTAAGAGATTGAAAAATGATCCATGGGAAAGTATCGAAGAAAAATATCCAAAGGATAAAGAATGCGAAGGTGTAGTCATTCGTTTGGCTGCTTATGGAGCTCTTGTAAGATTGGAAACTGCCGTTGAAGGTTTGGTTCACATATCTAAACTAAACGGGGGAGTGGAGCTACACGATGGAGAAAAAGTTCAAGTTTACATTGAGTCTATTGATGTGCCAAAGAGAAAAATATCTCTAGGATTGGTAAATACCGGCAAGAAGGTATTATATAAATAACTTGATTGCGACAAGAACTGGTGAAACTTTGAGAGAACTGTTTTTGTTAGGCTAATGTGGCTATGATTGTATACAAAACAGTGTTGAGGATTGCTGGAATGACTTCTAGCTGTGGCTGTTTCTCAAACAGGTCCTTAATATGGATTAGTGGCCCTGGATACCAGTAACCGCGGGTCAGATTAAGTAGAAAGATCAGAGACAGGGGCGACCAAAAAAATAATAGCTTTGGTTTACGGATAGAAATAAATAAGCCAAAAATCAGCGCTGGGAAAAAATACCGATCTAACATGTTGCTAGAAAATATCCAAATACCACCTGAAGTAATGAAAAGGAAAGTTAGGATTGAGAAAATATTTTTGGAGTGTCTGGTTTTTAACCAGGCAAATAGATGAATAAAAATAACAAAAAAATAGCTGAAATATTTGCTAGGTAGAAGAAAATAGACAATTGAGTCGGAAACTGGTTGGCCAAGGGTGGCGATATGCCAGAAATTGTAAGAGTTGGTAGTGAGCCGACCTTCACCTCGATTAAAAACCTTAGGAATGATCTCGTGAATCAGATACGGCCAAACAGGTTGGTTGGTAAATGGGTGGGTGTATAGGTAAGTAAAAATAAAACAAAATAGAACACCAATAAATACGTACTTTTGCGGAATTTTGTATTTTGAGTAGAGTAGCCCAAAGGATGGGAGTAAAAGTAGAGCCGTGGGTTTTAGAGAAATTCCAAGCCAAAGTAAAGGAAGCGATAAAATGGGTACGGAGTTCAAACTAAGGGCACTTAGTAGTACTGGTAGAAAACCAAGCTGATCAGTTTGTCCCCAAGCAGAAGATAGATAGAAAACAAAAGGAGAAAAGAGATATAAAATGGCAAAGAAAAACCCATGACGGGAGAATTTTTGGGCAAAAAAATAAATAACAAGACAGAGCAAAAGGTCAGCCAGGATAGGCCATAATTTTAGGCAAAGAAGAAAGCCGAAAGGAAAAGGCTGACTGGGACTTAGGTCGGTAGTAAAGGAAGAAGCAAAAGATGTATATTGATCGACTAGTGTGGGTGGTAATAAAGGATGGTTGTGTAGATAAAGGGCGGTACGAGGTAGAAAGTAAAAAAGTTTTATATAGATTTGGTAGGAAAGGCCGTAAAACAGATTAATTAGCGGTGGATGATTTGGCCAGGAAAAAATCCATTCTGTGTGTTCGTAGAGATTAATTGCTCCTATGCTTCCGACATATTCTCCCCAACCAGCTTGGATAAGTAAATCTACATGAAAGGATTGGGTAGCTAGATAAAAACGAAGTAATAGGCCTAATAACAAAATAAACACCAAAGATAAATGTTTTATTTTGACCATAAGGTATCATAGTATATGTCGAAAGAGTCGAAAGTTGAAATTTTTGTTTGTTCTGCATGTGGAAACGAATTTACTAAATGGAGTGGCACTTGTTTAAAGTGTGGTGAGTGGAACACCCTAAAATCTTTTGAGAAGAAAACTTCGGTTAAAAGTAAAATTAGAAATGGAAGTTTAGAAAGTATAAGTTTGGTGAATATATCCAATCAAAACAAAGCAGAAGATAGACAAAAAGTAGGATTGCAGGAAGTAGAGAGGGTGTTGGGTGGCGGGCTAGTAAGAGGTGGAGTGGTATTGTTTGCTGGAGAGCCAGGTATAGGAAAGAGTACTTTATTAACGCAGTTGATTGCCAAAACTGGAGGATTATATGTTGGCGGTGAAGAGTCTGCTGACCAGATTGGAATAAGGGTTTCCAGATTAGGTTTGAAAAAAGAGTCGGTAGAAGTTTTGGAAGCGACTGATGTTGATCAAATTGTTGAATTTTTGGAAAGAACACAAAAAGTATTCAATTTGATAGTCGTTGATTCGATTCAGGTTTTGTCGACTCCTGAAGCTAATGGTGGGGCAGGAAGTCCTGGACAGATTAAAGAGTGTTGTTTACGCCTTATTGAAATAGCAAAAAGGAAAAAGCTGCCAATGGTAATTGTAGGTCACGTTACCAAAGAAGGTGATATTGCTGGCCCAAAAATGTTGGAGCACATGGTAGATGTAGTTTTATATCTGGAAGGAGATAAAACTAGTGACTTTAGAATATTGAGATGTTACAAGAACCGTTTTGGACCTACGGATGAGGTCGGTGTTTTTAGAATGAAAGCTATAGGTTTGGAAGAGGTAAGAAGTGAAGATTTGATTTTTGCGGAATCTAGCGAATCATTGTCTGGTTCGGCAATGACTATCGTAATGGATGGAACTAGACCAATGTTAGTAGAAATTCAGGCTTTGGTAGTGGAGAGTTTTGCACCACAACCGAAAAGAGTTTTTTCTGGGGTGGCATACGATAGAGGTCAATTGATGCTTGCAGTATCACAAAAAATTCTAAACATACCTTTGTATAAATACGATGTTTTTTTACAGGTGACTGGAGGCATTAGAATAAATGACCCATCGGCCGATTTAGCCATAATTGCCGCTATCTATAGCTCGTATAAAAACAAGCCTTTGAAAACTTTTACTGAGGAAAGGCAAACAGTGTTTGTTGGCGAAGTTTCACTTTTAGGAAAAGTGAAACTTCCAAGGAATGTAGAAAAAAGAGAGAAAGAAGCAAAAGCCTTGGGAAAGATAATGGCAAAAATAGATCGAGTTGATCAGTTAAGATAATTCTTGTCTGAGCCGATTAGCGATATCTTTACTCTGGATTTTTAAATGTCCCAAAAGAACAATATCATCATAGATAACAATACCTGACTTTGGGTAGGTGAGTGTTTTTGTTTTAGTTTGGGGTGGTATAGAAACTGTGTCTAAATAGGATACTTCTATATTATTCTTGTACAAATTATAACTTTTAGTTAAATCAGGTAAAAGTGAGTTTAGAAGCTGCTTGGTTTTTAAAAGATTCTTTTCCTGTTCGTTTAGAAAATTAGATAAACTGATTGGATTTGTAATCGAAAACCGCAAAATTTTAGACTTATCAGATTGAATAAAGCCCCGGGTAATTAACTGCTTAGTAATTTGATATAGGTGGGTTCGACCGAGTCTGGAAGTTTTACTTAGCTGTTGGATGGTTTGGGGTCCATATTCAAGTAAAAGGGAATAAACTTCTGCTTCTTTGGCTGTAAGACCCAATTGGACAAGAATTTTAGTTAACATTGTACACATACAATATATTATTTTTTTGTAAATCGCAAACTTACAAAAAAACGATTCAAAAAATGAGTAATTATTTTTTTACAGAATAGTTTTTTTGAGATTTTTTCCACAGAAGTAGCCAGAACTTTTTCTGTAATTGTTTTGTGACAAATTAAGCTTAAATTATTCTTTTTAGAAAAAAAGTAGAGTTTTTAATGACTTGAAAGAGACAAAAATAGAATTAACAGTGTTTTCCACATGATGTTGGTAATCTTTTAATTGACTATTTTTGAGTTCTTTTTTTTTATAAAAAAAAATACAGGATTATGGTTATAAAGAAAGATAATTAATATGGGATATAGACAAGAAAAAAACAGATGTTATGATTTATTCATGCTGCGAAAATGGTTGGTATCGAAATTTGATTTGAAAAGAAAAAAGAAAGAAGTGGCAAGTCAGGAAATGCAGCAGTTAAGAGAATGGGCTAAACTGCAAATAGGGCAAATGGCTCAGCTTAGGGGAAAATTAGTTCTTTGATAAAAACAAAAAGTCCGCCGTAGCGGACTGTTTGGACGAAACATCTAAACCGATATTCTCAAAGCAGGTGGAATACGAATTGAGATGTTTCTGTATACAGACTAGAAAAACCTTTGGGTTGTGTCAAGAGTTGAAATGACACCCTGGGGTAAAGCGTAGTGGGGTGGGCAGGCCTACTACGCTTTACTGCAGGGTGTTTTTATTTTAAGCTGAAGTATGCTTTGGTTCTTGTCTTGGATACTTTTATCAATTAGAGGAGTGTTGGCTGTGGATAGTTGCCATTTAGAGTTTCCTATTTTTGGTTGGAACAACTTTGGAGGAGCCGGTGAATATGCTAGTCAAGTTTATGGCAGAACCGGGATAAATGTGGTAATGACTGATATTGGTTATGATTCATTAAAAAGCAGTTTAGATGCGGCTCAAATTAATGGGGTGCAATTGTTGGTGTTTATGGAGACATATGCCACAATGAAGGATTTTTCGACAGATATAAATTTACAAAATAGTTTGCGGCAGAAAATTAGGCAGATTAAAAACCATCCTGGGCTGTATGGCTATGTGTATGCGGACGAACCAGAGTTGAGAGTTCAGAGCAATGGCATGTATTGGTTGAAGGATAATTTTAGAATAATGTTAGATTTGATTAGAGAAGAAGATCCTGAACATCCTGTATTAGCACATACCTCGGGGGGAGGGGCTATGAATATGGGTGTAGATCCTGACAATTCTACTCCCTTTTTTGGATATGCTGATATGACAGGGGCAGTGTCTTATGGAGTTATGAACCCAAAGGATTATTCTGACTCCAATAGATATGCCTGGAAATATGAGGATGTTGTTAATGCTTGGACAAGAATGGTTCAAAGAAGTGAACAAGCGAATCCAGCTCTTAGTAAAAATTACTATTTTATCGCTCAGGCTGATGGTATGAGACCCTATTATGGTAATCGTGAAGGAGAAGATCCTTATTTTTTAAGTTATGATGAAGTGAGAAGGCAAATAGATACTATGAAAAAGATTACAAATAAATTTGGAGCAGTTTGGTGGTATATGTACAGTTGGCCAACTTCGATAACAGATACTAGTGCTTGGGAAATAGGGATGGTTAATAGTCCTCGTCTTATGAATGATGTTAAATACGTGAACCAAGAAGTTCAGAAAATGTATAAAGATGGAGAGATCAATACAAATTACCCAGTTAGAGTTGGCTGTGGTGGTGGATTGTCTGCTATTGGTGCCGATTTAAACAAAGACGGAAAAGTTGATTTAAATGATTTTTTATTCTGGAAGAATGAATATGTGGGTGGCAAGACTAATATAAATACTTTTTTGAGTTGGAGGGCAAGTTATGTTTAAATTCAGCATTTACTGTTGGTTTGTTTTTGGACTGTTAATCTTGGAGCTGTTTAATCCAATAAAAATTTTGGCATCGCAAGATACTTGCACAAAAGAATATCCAGTTGCCGTGTGGCATAATTTTGGGGGTACGGCTGATTATGCTACAAAGATTAGAGATGATGCTGGGGCAAATATTTTAATGGGTAGGTATGGGAGTTTGTCGTCTACGCTGGAGGCCTTAAATGCAGCCAAGGCAGCAAGGGTAAAAGTTATTTTGAATATGACTGGATTTGTTGGAGGAGGAGATTTTGCCAGCAGTGTAAATATGCAAGACCAACTCAGAACTTGGTTGAATGGAATAAAAAATAATGAAGGTTTGTATGGATATATGTATTTTGATGAACCAGAAATAAACGTGCCGATGGATGGTGTGGTTCGTAAGAATTTTAAGCCGATTATTGATTTTATTAGACAAATAGACTCAGCTCATCCGACAATGGTACACATGGTAAACACAGGTGATGATAGAGCTTTGCTATACACCAATTATGCAGACATGACCGGTTTAGTCTGGTTTCCTTATTGGAATCCAAATGATTCTACTGTAAAAAAGCAGGATGGCTCGCCTGCTTATATGCGTAATCTAGGTGAACTTAGAAACTTACTTCAACTATTAATGAATAGAGTGGCAGATGTTCCCAACCAAATGTCTAGGCCAAAGAATCTGTATAGAATAATTCAAGGTATGGGCATGTGGAATTGTGGTTTGCTTAGCGGTACTGTTAATTGCAATAGAGACAATATCTACTGGCCCAGCGAAGACCAACTAATGGAACAGATAAACATTACCAGAGAATACAGTGATAATTTTGGTTTGATGTGGTGGTATTTTTATGAATGGCCTGGGACAGGTGAAATTACGGCTAATCTGGGTGAAGTGCCAATGATTAGAAATCCTGAATTTATGTCTAGGGTAAAAAATGTAAGTTTACATTTGCAGGAAATGTATAAGAGCGGTGAATTGAAAACTGATTATCCAGTTACTTTTGGATGTGATTCTTATAATGCCGATTTGAACAAAGATGGAAAAGTTGATTTAAATGATTTCTTATTCTGGAAACAAGGATATATCTCTGGAACATCTAATCTTTCAAAATTTTTAGATTGGAAGGGTAGCTATGATATTTAAAAAAACTTTATTATTGGCAATAGCAGGGTTGATAGCCTTTATCTTTGGTGTAAAACCAGCTTGGGTAAAAGCCGAGGACTACAGAATTGACTTTTCTAATCCAATAGCATTACCCCAAAAGGGTGGTTACAATTACGCCTATGCTCCATCTTTGATAAAAGATAATGGATCCTACTATGCTTTTTTTTGCAGCAGACCTATTAATATAGATGAGGCTGATGGATGGGATGTTGTTAGATTGGTAAAAAGTACTGATCTAAAAACTTGGAGCCAGCCAAAAGTGGTTTTATTTTCACGACAAACAAAAAATTCAGTTGGTAAATATGAAAATCTGGCAGCTTGTGATCCAAGTTTGACTTATAAAGATGGCTATTACTATTTGTATTATTCGAATGCCTTGGAAATTGATTTGGCCACAAGTTTGTTTTCGAGCTATATTTCGGTAGCCAGATCTCAAGATATAGAAGGCCCATACTTAACCTTAGCGGAAGACAATACTTGGCAAAACAACCCACAATTTCCAAAGAAAATAGTGAAAGCAAAAAATATAACAACATTGGATGCGCCGTATGGAGCCGGACAACAATCGGTTGTTTGGAGGGATAATAAAGCTTATATGTGGTATATGGATGATACTGCATATCGATCGATCCCTGGTCTTTTTATGGCTACGTCAGATGATGGAATAAACTTTATTTCCAAAGAAACGAATTTGAGCAACGTACGTGGTCATTCACCCGATATAAAATATGATGAGGTGAATAAACAATTTGTGATGATGCAAATACAAAATTCGCATACATCTAATAGTGCTTTGGGGTATAGAACATCTCAAGATGGAGTTAACTGGAGTGAAATAAGAATGATTGAGGCTGAAAATAACTTTCCAGATTTTGCCCACAATGTTGGGCTATTGAGTGACAGAGAAGGAAAGATTTACGGGATAAGCGACATTTATGCTGGCTTTGGGGCTCCTTATGAACTATCGGCAAGCGATAATTGGGGATACTGGCAACTGCAAGGTATGCATTTGATAGATACCAGCTTTGCATGTACAGGATCCTTTGGTGTTTGTTCTTGTATAGGTGGTGCCTGCAAGAACGAGGCAGGGTCAAACACTGATTTTAGGTGTTGTCATCGGGAATGCGTGAATAATGCCTGCAGTACGGTTGCTGGCAGTGGTGATAATAAATGTGACGGAGAAGGTAGTAAGTGTGGGACTGTGTATTCTCCTGCTGATGTGAATCATGATAACTTTATTGACTTGAATGACTTTGTTTATTGGAAGCAAAAATATGTACTAAATCAATTAGCAATAAGTGATTTCCTAAAGTGGAAGGATGTTTATGTGGCCAAAGGAGGATTAAGGAAAAGTCAGTTTGGGATGGGTAATTATTTGTTTAATTATTATGTTTGGGCTACAGGAGCAGGAGGTAAAACACCCCAAGATGCATTACAAAATGTAGAGAAACAATATGGGGTTTTTAAAGGTATGGGGTTGAAATTGGCCAGAGAAGATCTTCCATGGCGTGCGTTAGAAACAAACAAGGGACAATGGAATTGGGCTGCGTCTGATTATGTGATGAATCTATATCAAACTGAAGATAACTTATCAGTGATATTGGGTACATCTCCAGCTTGGGCTAGCTCAGCTCCAAGTTCAGTTTCTATTCCTGCAGAAAGGGAAAAATATCCAGCTCAAAATTTAACTGACTGGCTTGGATATGTGGATGCTGTAGTTACTAGATATAAAAATAAAGTAAAAAATTGGGAGATTTGGAATGAAGCAGACGTGGATAGCGCTTTTTTTGTGCCTGAACCAGGAAAGACAAAAGAACAAAGTTATGCAGATTTGCTGATTGCGACTTATAGAGAAATAAAAAAAATAGATCCTGAAGCAAAAGTAGTAGTAAATGCTTTTGGTGCTTGGCAGATAGCAGAACCTGGGGAACCGGCCTTGATTGGTAACTCTATGCTTTCTGAAATAAAGAAGAGGAATGTTGGAATACCTTTTGATGTGATGAATATACATACATATTCGATAATTCCGCCTGGAGAAGAGGTGGCAAGGACACATAGATATTTACAGAGTTTGGGGTGGGGGGAAATACCTGTTTGGGTAACTGAGACAAACATAGATCAATATTTTAAGAGATCTGCCAATATCCCAGCTGGAGGAAATTCAGTTGGAAACGTTGTTAATAATTTTGATTGGTGGATAGATGATCAATTGAAATCAGGTGCTGAGAAAGTTTTTTGGTTTACTATTCTAAATTTTCCTTGTGACCCACAGTCTTCTTGTTTTCAGATGTGGGGTGCAGCTGGACTAGCTGATTTTGGAGAAAACGCATTAGCTGCAAAGATTAAAAACTGGATTATTGAGGAATAATATTGCATTTGAAATAGATAATTGTTATGTTTAAGTATGGATCTTTTTGGTGTACTAATTTTTGGGTTTATTATGATATTTGGGGTGGTTGGTAAAGTGGAGGCAGTCACGAGTCTAATACCTGCCCAGGATTGTTCTGTTGGTGCTGTGTGTGACTGGAGTGATGCTGACAATGCAGTTAGAATTTGTAAGGATGGTTATATAGATCGTAATTGGTCTATGTATTCCGGACATACTTGTAATGGACAAAAGAGAGTGATTGATGCTTCTGGTGTTGATGTTAGTTATATGTATGGTCCAAATTTAAATGCCCCAACTGCATATGGAGATAATAGTGGTTATAGCTGTTCTAGCGGAGGGTTAACTTGGGTGAGGCCTAGCAATGCTTCTTTAGGTGCTCCAATGGCTTATGTGGTAATGGTTAATGACAGGAGTATAAATGCTGATTATGTGCCCACTTCTACAGCTTCCAATTATGATCCTAAAGACAAGTGGATTGTGGTGACTGACCATCAGGTTGCGTTGGGATATGCGGCCTTAAACCTTACACCTGGGGTATCTTATGATATTGGGGTTTGGCCTTATTATCTTAATGAGCCATATGGAAAATGGTCTAGACATTCGATTTACCGAATTGGTCCACAAGTCATGTGTGCTGCACCAACTAATCCACCACCGACAAAGATTCCTGTTCGTTGTGTCAGCTCTAGTATTTCTTCTGGCAGTTTGGATATGTCCAATGTTGGCAACACCGTAACCGTTACGGCAACTATTGATAATCCTACTGGTAATTGGAATTCACTGGCTATGTATAATCTAGAGAATCTCTATAGTGCAAACAATCCTAAAGATGCCTTGTTGCCAGCTGTAGGTAATGTAAAAATTGGCAATAGTGGTACAACTGCTTCTTATCAAGATAATGCGATTGTAAATACAGTCTCGGCAACTAGAAAGACCTTTACCTGGGCAGTAAAAGCCGGTGATATTTCTGGAATTGATGCTGCAACTGGCAAAGTAGTAAATGATTTACAGTTTCATACTTATGCTGGTGGTTGGCCAATTGAGAATATGGAAAGCTGTGTACAAAAGTTACATTTGAGTAGAACCAATCCATCACCAACAAACATACCTTCTACTGCTCTTCTAGCTCCTACATCAATTACATACAGTTGTAGTAATACAACTTTAACCTGGAATAGACCAACTAATGCTGGTTCTAATTTAATTAACTATGTGATTATGGTTAATGATCACAAGTTGAATGATTCCTATTTGCCTGGTACCGGAACCGGTAAAGATCCAAATGATCAATGGATTGTGGTTAATGATCAGCAATCAGCTATTAATCTTAGTAAATCACTAAGTCTTGTGGCAGATGATTCTATTGATATTGCAGTACAACCTTATTACAAAGCTGAAGATTATGCTCAATGGTCTAGACATGGAGTTGGCATAATTGGTCCACAAATCATGTGTACTTCACCAACCAGTCCATCACCAACAAGAATTCCTGTTCGTTGTGTCAGCTCTAGTATTTCTTCTGGCAGTTTGGATATGTCGAACCTGGGAAATACGGTGACAGTTATAGCTACTATGGCCAATGCTACTGGTAATTGGAATTCGTTAGCTATGTATAACATCGGGAACACTGATGCTGGTGGCAATGCCAAACCAGCAATAATAACAGGAGGTAATGTTCATATTGGAGCCACTGCTGGACAACCATCTTATCAAGACAATGCGGCGGTAAGTACTTCTGGACCTAACAAGACCTTTACCTGGGCAGTAAGAGCTGGTGATATTTCTGGAATCGATGCTGCAACTGGCAAAGTAGTAAATGACCTACAATTTAATACTTATGCAGGTGGTTGGCCAATTGAGAATATGGAAAGCTGTGTACAGAGATTACATTTAAGTAGAGTTACCACATCTCAACCCTGTTCTGTTGGTGCTGTGTGTGACTGGAGTGATGCTGACAATGCAGTTAGAATTTGTAAGGATGGTTATATAGATCGTAATTGGTCTATGTATTCCGGACATACTTGTAATGGACAAAAGAGGGTAGTGAAGAATGTTGGTGGAGTAGAGCAAGACGTTAGTTATATGTATGGTCCAAATCTAAATGCCCCAACTGTTTCTGTTGGCAATGGATATTCTTGTTCCAGTAAAATCTTGACATGGAATAGACCGGCCAACGCTGGAACTTCACCTTTGGCCTATGTGGTTATGGTTAATGATAGAAGTACAAATGTAAATTACACACCAACTACTACTGATCCTAACTATGACCCCAAAGATAGATGGATTGTGATTAGTGATCAAAAAACTGGAGTGGGATCTACTACTCTAAATCTTACTCCTGGGGTATCTTATGATATTGGGGTTTGGCCTTATTATGTCGCTGAACCTTTTGAAAAATGGCCTAGACATTCGATTTACAGATTTGGTCCGCAGGTAATGTGTACGGCAGAAGCTGTTCGTTGTGTTAGCTCTGGTATTTCTTCTGGCAGTTTAGACATGTCCAGTGTTGGGAACACCGTAACTGTTACAGCAACTATTGATAATCCTACTGGTAATTGGAACACCTTGGCTATGTATAACATAGGAAATACTGATAGTAACGGAAATGCACGTCCAGCGATATTGGTTGGAGATAATGTTCATATTGGAGCCACTGCTGGACAACCTTCTTATCAAAACAATGCGACTGTAAGTACAATTTCGACAGCTAGAAAAACTTTTAGTTGGATAGTAAAAGCCGGAGACATAGGCGGGACAGATGCTGCAACTGGCAAAGTAGTAAATGACCTACAATTTAATACTTATGCAGGTGGTTGGCCAATTGAGAATATGGAAAGCTGTGTACAAAAGCTACATTTGAGTAGAGCTGGTGATTCAACTTATTCTTGCCCTGGTACTCCGGTGGCCTGCGCTTGTGCTGGACCTGGCTGTAAAAACGATGGGGGCTTGGGTACTGATTGGAGGTGTTGCCACAGGACTTGTGTAAACAATTCATGTAGAACGGTCACTGGTTCCGGTGCAAATAGCTGTGCTACAGATGGTGTCAGTTGTAGTAGTACACTTTTGGGTGATTACAATAATGATGCTAAAGTCGATATTAGCGATTTTATGATTTGGAAAGATAGATATAACTTAGGACAAATGACATTTGGCGACTTTTTAGTTTGGAAGACAGCTTATTTGGCACCTGAAACGATTAGCTCGACAATTGCTCCTCCATAATCGATTAAAATTGCCTTATCTTGACTTTGACGAAGTTAGTTATTAAAATCAATAGTTAACTGATTTTTCCCTTTGTATTCCCCATGCCAACGCGCAAAAAACCTCCTATAACAGAAGTAGAGTTAGAATCTGTAAAAAATAAAGTTTCGTTTACGCCACAGCCTGCTGTGTCTGTAAAACCAATAGCATTACCAGCTCAACCTGCGGTTGTGCCGGCGCCTATTGTGGGACAAACAGTCCCTGTTTTAAAAGCACCTACACCCGAAATGTTAATCAGGATTTCTGGAGTTGTGGATGTGATGAATGATGGTGGTGGATTTTTAAGACCTAAATTTATTCCAGCAACAGGGGATGCTTATATTGCTTCGCAGATAATTCGTCAATGGGGGGTTAGACCTGGAGATATGGTGGTTGGCTTAATGCGTTCTAGACGCGAAAACGAAAAACATCCTGCGTTGTTAAAAATAGAAACGATAAATGGATTTGACCCTGCCTTGGCAAAGAGAAGACCAAACTTTTCAGAGTTAACTCCTATTTATGCCCAAAAACAGGTTGTTTTGGAGACCGACCCCTTGATTTTATCAACAAGAGTTTTAGATTTATTTGCTCCGATTGGATTTGGACAGAGAGGTATGGTGGTGTCTCCCCCAAAGGCTGGAAAAACCACCCTCTTAAAGGAGATAGCTGCTGGAGTGGCCATAAATCACCCAAAAGTGCATTTGATGGCAGTGTTGGTTGGTGAGCGTCCAGAAGAGGTAACTGATATGCAAAGATTTATTAAAGGAGAGGTGATTGCTAGTTCTTTTGATCAAAAACCAGAAGAACAAACTAAAGCTGCCGAGATTGCTTTGGAAAGAGCAAAAAGATTGGTAGAAATGGGTGAGGATGTTTTTATAATTTTTGATTCGATCACTAGATTGGCAAGAGCATATAATTTGGCGATGCCAACTTCTGGAAGAACCTTGTCTGGCGGTTTTGATCCTGCGGCTTTGTATCCAAGTAAACGTTTTTTTGGAGCTGCTAGAAAGATTGAAAATGGTGGATCATTGACGATTATCGGAACAGCATTGGTAGATACTGGTTCAAAAATGGATGAGCTGATTTTTGAAGAATTTAAGGGTACCGGAAATATGGAAATTAGGCTGGAAAGAGAATTGGCAGAAATAAGAAAGATTTACCCTGCAGTAAATGTTTTGGCATCTGGAACCAGGAGAGATGACTTGTTAATGGCTCCAGAAGTGTATAACAAAATTGCTCAAATGAGGAGGGCAATGGATGCACTGATGGATAAATTACAGATTACAGAAATGATACTTGAGCAAATGAAAAAGACTAAAAACAACACTGAGTTCCTAGCCAAATTTGGCAAAAAATAGATGCAAAGAATTTTAAATTGGTTAAGTAGAGAGTGGGAATATTGGGGCTTGTTTTGGCAAGAGCAAATGATTTTTTGGTCAGAAATATTAACTCAGCTGCTTGGCTGGAGTACATTCATAAAAAAAATTATTACCAGTTTGATGTATCGTCAGCAGGGTAGATTTTCTGGATGGTTTTTGCATGGAGGTATGGCAACCTTTACGATTTTGGTTATTATCTTTTCGTCTTCGGTTGAAAATTTGATTTTAAATAAAGGAGGCCAGAGAAGAACTTATGATCCACAGTTTGTTTTGGCAAATGATACTAGTTATGTGGCTGACACTCAGGTATCTGAAGGAAACAAAGGTGAAATAGTGGAATATCGAGTAACCGAAACTGATACTGTGGCTAGTATTGCAAAAACCTTTGGAGTAAGTATCGATACTATTTTATGGGAAAATAATTTAAAAACAGTTGATAGCATTAAACCAAGACAGATAATTAGGATTTTGCCAGCATCTGGAGTAAGACATGCAGTGAATCGTGGTGAAACAATTTATTCGATTGCAAAAGATTTTCAAGTTGATCCACAATCGATCGTGGATTATCCATTCAATACTTTTGCAAATGATGAAACTTTCGCTTTGAATCCTGGGCAAGACTTATTTGTTCCTGATGGTATAAAACCAAATAGCGTGGTGACTGATCGTCCTAAGAATATAGCAACTGAAGTTCCACCAGTACCTGGAATAAAAGGAGAAGGCAACTTTATATGGGCGAGCTATGGGATTATTACTCAGAGATATGGTTGGTTTCATACTGGGGTAGATTTGGCCAATAGATCAAACCCACCTATTTGGGCTGCACAAGGTGGAACTGTAGTAAAGGCTGGCTGGAATGGTGGTGGATATGGTAACTATGTAGTTATTGACCACGGGAATGGCTATAAAACCTTGTATGGGCACATGTTGAACAATTCACTTTTGGTGAAAGCTGGAGATGTGGTACATCAACACCAACAAATTGGAACTATGGGTTCAACTGGACGTTCGACTGGTACCCATTTACATTTTGAAGTTTTTAAAGACAATAAGAGAATGGATCCAATGGCGGTTCTGCCAAAACTATAGTTTCTGAGTGAAGAAAGCAGCTGGAAATTATGTTATCGTTTAGTAATGAGATTAGATAAAATTTGGAAGATATATTTGTGGCTGTGTTTAGCTTTACTTTTATGGGTTTTTAATCCATTTTTAGTTGATAGTTTTGGCTTTGGAAAACAAGCATTTTTTCTTTTTTCCGGTTTTTTGGGATTACTATTTTGGTCGCTTTTAATAATCAAGCAAAAAGATGCAAAATTGGTTTGGCATCCGTTTTTGAGTTGGTGGTTGTTAATGCTGATAATCGCTGGATTGTCGTTGGTTGGTAAGCCAGCTGGAGTTGTGGCAAAAAGCATGTATTATCCTTGGGGAATTGGTAGCTTGTTGGCACTGGGTATTTGGTGGTTTTTGGGCATGCAATCGGGTGTTGGTTGGTTAAAGAAAATGATTGGGATTTGGCTGTGGCTTGGTGTTTTTTTCTCGATTCTTAGTTTAATAATTTTTGTTTTACCTGAGAATATTTGGCCTTTAATTTTGCCTAGTAAAAACTTGCCATGGCTGAATTTGTCGACCACTTTTTCCTTTTTTGGTTCCTTACATGCAGAAGTATTATTTTTATTATTGTTGACAGTAGTGGGATTACAGCGTTGGTGGACTGCTTACAAAGGTGGGAATAGTTATGTTAAATCTGGAGTTATACTTGTTTTTTTGATTCTGGGACTGGTTTCTGGTGGCTATCGTTTGAGTAAATCTTCTTTTAGTTGGCTCGATGTAAAAAATTCCTGGAATATTGGATTGCAAACAATCGGCCAAAACCCTTTTTTGGGTTTGGGCGCCGGCAACTTTATTGAAGGTTTTTGGAAATATCGTTTGACCAGTACAAATAGTGGCATTGATTGGATGCGGGTATATTCTACTTCAGTCTTTGGCTGGTTAAGTTGGATAGTAGAAGCTGGGTTATTGGGTTTTTTGGCATTGTTACTTGGTTTTTGGTGGTTAATCTCTTATCGCAAACATAGCAATTTTGGCTGGCTTTTAATATTGGTGGCAATGTTGGGCTGGGCTGGTCCTTGGTTTTGGTTGACGCAACTTTTGGTTGGTTTTTTGATTTTGGGTTATAGTAGCAACAGATTAAATCAACATGGTCTATTGCTTACAATTGGCAATAAGGGAAGAAATATTTCTGGATGGTTAATTTTTGTTGTGGTGCTGTTGACTACAGGAGGGGGTATTTGGTGGTTAGCAAAACCAACACTGGCTGAATATTATTGGCGTTTAGGTTTGGAGGCGGTGTCGAAAAATGATCCGAATGGAGCATATAATTGGCAACAAAAGGCTGTCCTTTCCTGTCCGCAACTAGCGGAAATTAGAAGATCCTACGCCCAAACTAATTTTGCACTAGCTCAGGCTATTATGCAAAATATTACCAACAGTAAAGATAAAACAGTAAAAGATGGTGATAAGCAAAATTTGTCAGTTTTACTTGGCCAGGCAATTGATGAAGCAAAGGCCTCTGTAGCCTTGGAGCCTGCTAACCCAAATATGTGGGCTACTTTGGGTTTGTTTTATAAAAATATGGTAGGTACGGTGGATGGGGCATATGATTGGGCAATTCAGGCTTATCAACAAATGGCACACGTAGATCCGGCCAATCCACTAACTAGAATAGAATTGGGCGGAATGTTTTTTGGTGCAGGGGATTTGGAAACAGCAGCTAAAATTTTTGAAGAAGCAGTAAAGATTAAGCCAGACTTACCAAATGCCTGGTATAACCTGGCCCATACGGCATATTTGCAATCACAAGCAATGGGAAAAGAATCGCTGGCTAGAATTGGAAAGCTACAGCAGGCTGTTGGCTATATGCAGCAGGCTGTAAAACTAGTTCCAGTAGATAGTTCTGATTATGAAAAGGCTAATAAAGAATTGAATACTTGGAATAAAGAACTAAATGACTTGGTCACGCCAACTCTTGCTCCTAGTCTGAGTCCGATAGTGACGGTGGCACCTGGGGTCAATTAGTTGATTTTGAAATAATGAAAAAATATATATTATGTTTTTTTATGTTGTGGGGTATGTCTGTGGCAAACTGCGCAATAGCCAGTGAACCGATTTTGAAAGATTATTGGGAAGGGAAAGCCGAATGGAAACTAAATAATTCATTACTAATCAAAGATTCTAGTCAATGGCAAGAAAATGTTGATAAATTTATAAATATATATGGATATCAAGCAGGAACTCAGATTTTTGTTAAGAATGGGGTGTGGTATATGGTGGCTAGAGAATATGATTGGGAAAATAAAACCTCGAAGAAATGTTTGGACATTACCAATGGTCAAGGTGCATCTGGTTCTACAATAAGGAGATCATATGACCAGGGTAAAACTTGGTCCTGGCCCCAAGTGATTGTCCCAAAGGCTGTGGCTGGAAGTCCTTGGGAGTGCAGCGGTACTGATGGAAGTATGTACTTTGACAGGGACAAAAACCAATGGCTATATTTGTTTCAATGCTTAGGATCTGACGGGCATTGGAACGGGTGTTTGGCAACTAGAAATAATATTGACCCTTATGGTGATTTTGAACTTAAAACTGCTCCGGTAATTGTTGGTGGTGAATTGTGGAGGAAAATATGTAATTCAAATGCTGATGTGTGTGTTCAAGAATCTGGAGGAATTGGTAAGGTTGCTGACGAAGGTACCTTTGATATTTATGACAAAATAGATGGCTATTATTACATTAGTTTTCATGGTTTTGATGGGCTTGCTGGTTTTCGTGGGACAGCTAGAACAAAAAATTTTGTGGATTATGAAACAGGTGATGATTCTGTATTATCCAAGAGAGATTCCAGAATATGGAGGGAGCTTTGGCAGGGCGAGAACAAAGGTTTTGGTTTTGCTAGAAGCTGGAAAGAAGGTGATGAATATTATTTGATTACTGAATCGATGGATACTAGTTTGTTGTGTATGAAGGACCAGAATTGGGATTATGGAGTTGTTAGAAGTTCTGATATATGGTTGAGGAATTTGGAACAGCTGCCTGCTGGAAATCCAATTTTATACTCTTCAAAAAGAATGGATAAGAAAGGGGAAACTCCGGCTTGTGATTTACAATATGCATCTATATTTCAGGATGACAAGACTGGAAAATATTATATGCATGTTTCTAGAGATCCAAATTGGGAGGAAATGGGCGGCTACACTGGTATATATATTTACGAGCTTGTTTTTAAAAAAAACCTATTAACTAATGGTGATTTTGATAGATGTGATTTTTCTGGCTGGGATCGAATGCAACCGGTTGGCAGCACAACTAACTATTTAGTTTTAAGAAAGCCAGAGGAATCTTATGATGCAAGATGTTTTTTGGCAACAAACTGTGGCGGTGAATGTAGGCCTAGACAAAGTATTTATCAAGATGTAGAAATCATACCTGGAAAATATACTATTTTGAAATTTGGGGGCATAGTAAGTAGTTTGAGTAATGGTCAGCTGACGATAAAAATGTGGCAGTTTGGAGATAAAGGCAATGTACTAGATTCTTCTGAGACCACCTTTTTTAGCTCTCCAGAATATAAAGAGATAACTCAAGATACTAAAGTCAACCCATTGACAGTGAAATTACGAATAGAGTTTTATTTGGAAAAGTCAACTGAATATAGACTTGATGGGGTTTTTGTTGAGCCTATTGTTGATACTAGTCCGGGAGTATCTAAATTTTATTATTCAGATGCTGATTTAAATAAAGACATGGCTGTAGATCTGAATGATTTTACATACTGGAAACAATTGTACGTAATAAATCTGCTTAAAATAGATGATTTTTTAGAATGGAAAGAAAAGTATACAGCTAATTAATTATCCACCAGTTGATAGGAATGGAAGTGGGTAGCGGGGTATCGATACCGATCGTAAAGCTTTTGTCATCTTTAGACTTGACATAGACAACTTGATTTTGGGTGGAAGAATTTGGAGTTAAATAGACCATAGAATTGGAATGCAGCTGATTTGATTGAACAATGAGTTCAGTACTGCCTGCCGGTAGAGTTGCCAGGCCTGCACTGGCATTACTGATAATTTGAGCAGAAGAGCCGGCTGTTTGGTTGAGGTTATTATCCTGAGCGATAATCAGAGTGGCACTATCAGTAGCAATATTCAATTTGCCAGAGGTTAGCGTTCCGCTAATGCTGGCATCTGTTGCTATTAAGTTGCTAGTTAAAACACCACTACTAGCAATGGTGCCTGATACTGTTAAATCACCATTAATAGTGACAGATCCATTGTCTGCAAGAGTCAACAGATCGCCAAGAATGGTCACTATGCCTGTCTTTTGTGGTTGGATGGCAAGGCTGTTTGTAGATGATTTGATATAGTTTTGTGATATTTGGATCTGGTCGATTGTGAGATCATGAGCAACTAGGGCAGATGCTAATTGGGCTTGTCCCTGTACTTGTAGTTTGGCAGCAACTATTAAATTGTCAGATAGTTTTAAATCACCTTTGATTTCAGTGGCACTTGTGCCTACATCAAAGGACCAAAGAGGTATTTGACTAGCGATGGTAGAGGGTGGCATTGCAGGAGCTGTGTTGCTACTGATGAATGTTTGCAATTCAGTTCTAAGGGCGACAACTCTGCTTGTTAACAAATCATTGAAGTTGCCTTCTTTGGAAACAATCCTGTCAGCATAAAGGGTGCCACTAATACTGGCTTCAGAAGCAATCAATTTTGTAGTAGCAATATCGGTGGCAAGTAAATTGCCGGCAACATTTAAGTCTGAATTTATTTTAATTTGAGTGTTGTTGCCCAGAGGAGAGATGGTCTCAGTATAGAGGTCTTTTGTAATAGTAGTTTTACTTGTGGTAATGTTTGTTACAATATTGTTGGCTTCCAATAATCCAGTCATAATTTTTGCACTCAAAATATTACTAAACTGTTCAGTACGATTCAAAGTATTTCCAAGTTGGTCAACAAGATCATAGTTAGCATGAACTATGGCATCCTGACTACTTTCAAGTCCCAAGCTGGCTAAAGCTTTGGAATCTGTTACAAAATTTGTTTGGATGTGTCCGGAGTTTGTGAGGAATATTTGTGGAGTGTAGTAGGTGTTATTGATAAGGATAGTGATGGTTGATTTACCTGATTCTGGAGTCCAGGATTCCAATGCTTGGCCAATGACTTTTCCGGCTGAAAGTGATTTTTGTCCAAAACCAGCGTAAGAACTACTAGTAATATAATCTCCAGCTAAAATTGGTGCTGAGTTGGGACTAATTTTGATTGGAACCCGACCAGCTAGGGCAATGGCAGCACGAGTGTAAGGTATAGAATCATCCAAAACCAACCCTGGTTTAGTAGAAACTACTCCAAATAAAGTGGATTGATTGGGGGTAGTTGACTTTTCTAAAACATTGATTCCAGCTTCTGTGGAAAGAGTTGGGGATAGGGCGACAAGATCTCCAGGTTCAATGTTTTGATCTGGATTGACGGGATAATTTTCTGCAAGGTCGACTCCACCTTGGGTGTTGGATGAATAATTATCATCAGTCCAGGCTTTGAAGGCATCAAAATAAGCAGTGCCACCACTAACAGCAAAAGTGTTGCTGCGGAAACCAAAACGAGCCCATTTATATCCTGTGCCAGCATTAAACGGTGTGGTGTAATGAGGTTTGAAGGTGTTTTTGGTCAGTGTTCCTTCGGCAGTTGCTCCATAATATGTTTGAACACTATTGCCAGAAGTTCCGGCACCTATATTACGACTGGCACAATCAGATAGAGTGGTATAACCCTCATAGGCTCCGTACATACCGTTATTATCACTGGTGGTGCCAATATCGATCCAAGAGAGAATGTAATTGCGATTTTGGCTGATAGGAATACAAGAGGAAAGTAGAATGTAACCTTGACCCGAAGTTCCACCTCGAGTAATTTTTACAGCAGCATTACCTTGGGTGACCATAGTACTGCCGGTTTCTCGAGTTACGGTTTGTAATCCAGAGCTACCGACCATAAGAGCAGTCCAACCAATAGCTAAGTTTGAATTATTGGGATCGACTATCTCAAAACCGGTATTGGGTACCAAACTAGCTTCGTCAGAAATTCCATTGACACCATTCGTATTATAGTTAAACAGATTACCATCAAAAAAAGCTCCACCTTTGACATCTAGGCCAGCATAAGGATTGGTGGTACCTACTCCTAAATAGCCGTTACTAGTTAATCTCATTTTTTCAGTTGTATTGTCTGTGCTGGTTGGGGTTGTTCCAAGAGTAAAAAAAGCTAAGTCAGTTTTTTGTACAGCAGCATTTCCAGCCGACCAGTTATTTAAGTTTATGGCAGCGATTTTGGCTCCTACGGTATCGGTTTGAGTATCTCTCCAGCTAGAAAAGAGAATTTGGTGTCTAGAGGTTTCTGTACTGAGACCGACCCCTGTATTACCCCCAGTTATTCCTCCAATCCTAAGCGATGTAATATAATTACTGTCTAATTTGGCTAATTCTAAACCATTTCTTGGGACCGTGGTGCCAATACCAACATTGCCAGTGTCAGTAATACGCACTCTTTCTCCAGCTGCTGTCCACAGTCCGATATTACTTCCAGCTTCTTCGGTGCGAATGGCAAGCTGTCCTGTGCCTCGGTGACTTATTTGAGAGTCGGCATTGGCCCCAGTATTGTTACGAATTATTCTTAAGCCAAAATCTGTATAGGTATCATCTCCATGAAAATCGATATATGAATATCTGTTTCCTGTTCCCCTAGAGCCCAATTCAGCTATTCCATCTGCAAATTGATTAGTTCCTAAATAATTAGTTGTCCCATTAACAACATCTAATCTACCAGAAGGGCTAGTGGTGCCAATACCGACATTACCGGAGGTGTCCATATACAGAGTTGTGGCATTACCGGCACGGTCGAAACTATAAGCTCCGGCACCACTATTCATTACTAAAGTGCTTCCTTTAACACCCAATCCATAAGAACCGCCGGCTCCACCGGCATCAAATAATAAAATTTGATATTCGCCATATGTATCTAAAAATCCAGTAGCAACATTGTTGCCCAAGCTAAGTTTGGCGTTGGCAGTGGTGGTACCTATACCAATATAACCGCTGGATGCCAAATAAAGTGATTGGGTGTTACCAAGACCCAAAAAATTTAAGTAGAAACTACTAGTTCCAATGGTTGTGTTTTGGACCAGAGTTCCACCAAGACCAATACTGTTGCCGATGTATTGCAAACCATTGGTAGGAGTGGAACCCGAACCCCAGCTGACACCGGTTCCAGTACTCATTAAAACTTGGCCTGCCGTACCTGCTTGACTTGTGGTATCAAATAAAGTTCCACCAATTCGGACTGAACCAGCAACCTCCAAACGATAACTTGGATTAGTGGTACCGATGCCAATGTAACCATTGTTTTTTAGATATAAAGACTGTGAATCCCACAAGCCTGGAGTCATGGTTCCGCCGGCGCCAGTAGTGGCAATACCAAGAATCAAGCCACGATTAGTGGCACTATTGCTTTGAGCTTCAAGCTTAATTAGAGTATCGTTTCCAGTATCGATAGATTTCCAGCCAGTGTTGTAAGTAGAGTTGAAGCGAACGGATCCTGTAGATGTAAGAGATAGAGAAGAGGCTGTGTTGCTGGTTTGAGCTGGGTCAAGTAAATAACTAATATTTTGGCGGTCGACAAAGGTATTGGCTACGGCATTGCCGACAACTTCTAACGTATCGACTGGGTTGGTGGTCCCAACACCAAATTTACCTGTTGTTCCTGCTGATAAGAAAGTTAAAATTGGTCCAGTACCACCGATATCTTGGCCAACCTGCAGGATACCTCTTGGAGAAGTTGTGCCAATACCAACTGAGCCAGAAGACAGTACTGTTAATAGATCAGCGCCTGTTGTTCCAACGGCTGAGCTACTGCTAGTATTCTGGATTGTTAAGTAAGATTTACTAGTGTCTGGGCCAAAGATTGACATATGGGCCACACCATCTCCTCGGAATTTTATTTCACGATTATCAATTGATACTGAGCGAGTGTCTCCCTGGGAGCCAACTACTGAGAGTTTACCTGTTTGATTTACAGTACCAATGCCCATATTGCCTGAAGAATTTACGTGCCAACGATATTGTCCGGCGAGGCCGTCGTAGAGATAAAAATTCTGTCCTCCGTTGGCACCATTATCATTGGCCATTTCCCAAAGAGTTGTATTCGATGCATTTTTCCAAGTTAAGGCAGAGCTACTACTACCAACCCCAGTGTTTGCATTTAATAAAACGAGACTATTCCTGCCACCAGATGAACTGTTACTAAGACGCAGGGTGGCACCAGTGTCATAACCCAGGCTTTTACCAATAGTCATTCCGAGTGGTGTAAATTGAGCTACTGAAGTGGTGCCGATGGAAACTCGAATATCACTGGTTGTGTTTAGATAAAGACCACTAGAAGTATCGTTTAGATAACTGTATGACGGAGTGGTGGTAGAACCATTGGCTGCTTTGGCAACCCCAGAACTATTAATTGTGAATTGATTGTTTACGGAAAAAGTGTCGTTTGGAATTGTGGTACCAATGCCGACCCTTTGATTAGTGGTATCAAAACCGACGAATTTGGTACCAGACGAATTGGCAATAGATAAACCATTAGTAGAATCGCTACTTGGATAAATGATTCCTCCACCTGTGATACCAATGCCTGAGTTAGTAATCCTAAGTTTTTCACCACCAATACTATTGCGAAGGATGGTTATGTTTGTTGCTCCATCTTGAAGATAAAGAACATCATTGCTTGCTTGATATATTCCGCCGCCAGAAATAGATGCGGTTCCTGTATCAGCACTGTTGCGGAAACGAATACCTCTGCTGCCGCCAAAATCACCATTTTCTAAGCCGAGGTAGCCACCTTCTAGGCTTAACTGGGCATTAGCATAGGCATTAGTAGTGCCAACACCTAGGTCACCTGCATTATTTATATATAAAGCTTCTTGGTTAGTCTGTCCGGTAAAACGAAGATAAAAGTTGCTAGTGCCAATATTGGTGTTCTGATTTAGAGTGCCTCCTAGTCCAATTGCGGTGCCGCCAATACTGAGCCCATTGTAGCCAGAAGCAATTCCACTAGAAGTTGCTGGTAATGTGCCCTGGGTAACTACGCCAGTGTTGCTTAGATAGAGAACGGTCGTTCCGACACCCTGAGGGGTGTTGGTTAAATTAAGAGTGCCACCAATATTTGAATTGCCCGAAACTGCAATATTAACAGCAGACATGGTGCCACCAATAGAAGCATTGCCGTAGGCATCAACTCGAAAACGACTGGCTAGAGTAGTGGTGGCTGGATTATAGTTTTGAAAATTGATGAAATCGTAGCCACGATTAGTATTGTTGATATTAGAATAGATCAAAGCGCCACCGCTTAAATTGGCATTTGTCAAACTCAGGAACCCAGTAGCCCCAACAGCAGAAGTTCCTTCGAAAATCATGTTTACATTTCCAGTACCGTCTGGGTTTAGATTGAGGCTGCCATTGCTGGTATCTGTGGCTTTTAGAGTCATAGCTTGGCCTTCAAGGCCAAAAGTACCAGCAGTAGATTTGAATGTTGGGGAGGTATAGCCAAGATTCAAAACACCAGTATTATCTAAAACCAATACAACATTTGACTGTCCTACTCCAAGTGGGGGGTAACCTTGCAAAGTTTCGGAATTTAAGGCATAACCAACACTAGCTATCTGTTGGCGGGGAGTCATGGTCTCTGCTGATGAGCTGGGGTTCATGGTAATTTCTAAGTAGATGTTTTGGTTTTCAGTAAAGATGTTGGCTGGTATTTCAGTGCCAACTTGATCACCTATTAAGACTGAAAAAATACCATTTTGATCTGGTACTACTGTTCCACCTGTTCCAGTGTTATATAGTTCAGTACCTCCAGTGCCAGCGTTCCACAAACCGAATTTAACGTTACTAGGACTGGTAATAGGGGTACCAGTGGTATCTGTTAGGCGACCCTGGAAAGATAAACGCCTGGTTGGACGTGTTGGGGTATTCGGGTAAGCAAAGCTTTGAACTGCCTGCTGAATAGTTTGACGAAAAAATCCATAGGTTAGGGCTCCTATTAGAAGGAAAAGAGTTACGGGTATTAAAATTTTCAGTGGATTAAAGCTTGGTGCTAATTTAATTGACTTTGAGGTGGTAGATACTATTTTTGATGTAGTAGATTTAGGAAATTTTATGGCAGCAAAGCGATTAAAGGTGTTTAGGCTGGCTTGTTTTCTGGCTAAGGTGGATTGACTGGTGCCGCTGGATTTTAGTTTGTTTAAATAGGCTTCTTGCTTTTGATGACTGGAAATTTGACCTAGGTTAAGCATGGAGCCAGTTTAGATAATCATTAAGGTCGCTAAGATAGTTTCGAAGAGTGGACTTGGAGACTTTTTGGAGTTTTAACCAATGAGCATATTCCGCAAGTAGGTTTTGCTGATTGATAATTTCTGAATTACCGAGATGAGTAATAGCTTTAAGGCTAGAGGCAAATATATCAGAAGCAGTCAAGTTCTGGTCTTTGGCAAACTGGCAAAAGAGCTTTATAGATGCCAACTGTCTTGAATAGCTTTTTTCCTGAGAGATAAGGGATAAATAGCTAATTAGGAGTTTTTGGTTAAATTTTGAGCTTGGTTGAGATTGGGTCCAAGTTAAAAATTTACGGATATCTACTAGGTAATTTCTCTGTGTATGGGTGGTATACGGTTTATTTTTTAACCAGAGAGAAAAGGCAGCAAGCATTAGATGTTAATAAAAACTAAAAGTTTTTTTTAGCGCCAAATAAAGAAGTAGGCTGACAACAAAATAAGCCAGGGGATTAAATTTTGCGGTGATAATTTCTCAGATTCAAATAGTGCTTTTTTATACATGTTTATCAACGATAAATTTGTAATTAATTATCATGATGAACTACTATAATAGCTGTGTCAAGGACTAACTAGAGAAGGTTTGTCTTTGTTTGATATATTTAATGAAATGATCAAAATATATAATTTTTGCCGAAAATTAGTTGCGGTTAATTTTCACTAGTACTAAAAACAGGGAACTATATACTATCGATATATATAGAACTGATATATATACTGTAAAAATGATCACAGGCAAAAAAATATGTTTCGGAGAAATGCGGAAAAGTAAAATTGCGGGCTGATCATGTTTGATACTAGTATTTTAGCTAGATATTGTCTTTTAAAAAATGTATTTTTCTACCCCGAAAGAGTATCACTGGTTTGCGAATAGAAAGAATACTAGGAAAATTTAGTATTTATATGGGTGTTTCTCTGTGTTTGATTCTAATCTTTTAGTGTATGTTTTCTTCAATACTATTCGGAATCTTTTTGCAGACCGTTTGATAGCAGATAACTCATTTTTTTGCTAATTTAGTCTTGTAATATTTGCACGCGTAGATATCAGTAATATTAATTCAATATATACTATATAATAAATATAATGAATCTATGGATGTGGTTGAGAGAACATAAAGATTTAAGAAATTTGACTGTTTTGTTTTTGGGCTTAGCTTTTTTGTTATTGCTGGGTAGCAACTTGGTTGCTAGAGGGGTGGTTTTATTGACCAAGGCAGCGCCTGCGGGGAGTATTTCTTTGTCTGAGTCTTATGTTTTGGGATCTAAATTAACGGCTGTAGCTGATGGTAAAGATGTTGCCAAATTCTTGGTTTTTGTCCGCGATGCAGAAAGTAGAGGGGTGGCCGCTAAAGTGGTGACAGTAAGTGGCTTGCCAAGCTTGGAAGGCAGGGAAGCAAAGACGGATACTGATGGTATGGCTAGTTTTGAAGCAACTTCAAGTGTCTCTGGACAGTTTGCATTGACTGCTAGCGTCAACGGCGTTCCATTACCTGGCGAAGTTATATTAACATTTAAATAATAAATATATGATCACGTTGAGACCATTAAATTATAGTTTTGAGAGTTTGGAGCCAGTAATTGATGCAAAAACAATGGAGATACATTGGAGTGCTCATCATCAGGCTTATGTAAATAATCTAAATAAAATATTAGAAGCAAATCCAAATCTAGAGATTGCAGGACAAAAATTTGTTGAAATGACAACAGAGCAAATGCTACTTAGTTATTCTTTACTCCCTGAGATGATAAGAAGCGGAGTAGTTAACAATGCTGGGGGTGATTTCAATCACAGGTTATGGTGGGAGCAGTTAAAATCACCAGAGGTGGATAATAAACCAAGTGAAAGTTTGCAGAAGAAGTTGGAAGAAAGATTTGGGAGTTTGGCTACTTTTTGGGAAGAAATGACTAAAGCTGGTTTGAGTAGATTTGGCAGCGGATGGGTTTGGCTAGTGATTGGTGGCAATGGTTTACTAGAGATTGTGACTACGGCTAACCAAGATAATCCAGTTATGCAAGGTAAGAAGCCACTTTTGGGAATTGATGTGTGGGAACATGCTTATTATTTAAAGTATCAAAACAGGAGAGCTGAATACTTGGCAGCCGTTCGGCAGATAATTGATTGGGGAGTAGTGGAGAAAAGGCTGGCTTAGTAGAAACTGACGGTGATTTTTTGGGGTAGGGTTTGGGATTCTATACTAGCTAGGATAGTAGCTGGCCCAGCCAGATTGCTGTTTAAATCGAAATAAGCCTTACCCGTTTCGTCAGTTTGTGGGGAGACCTGACTAATATTTACAGTTTGACGGGAAGTGGTTAGTTTGACTGTGGCTCCAACAACTGGCAGTCCCTGGTTGTTTAGTAAAAATACAGTAATTCGAATACGTTGATCGTTGTCAGCTTTGGCAGCAACAGGAGAGGCAAAGACATAAGAATTGTCTGGGTTGAGAACAGTAACATAGTTGGAAGCCCTACTGCTAAGAACAGTGATTTTGGCCAGGTAATAGCTGCTAAAAAACAAGGAGAGTAAGAGAACTAGTAGAATAAATAGCTTTAGGATTTTGGACATAAATTGGAGTAGGGAATTAATTGTTTAGGATACAGTGCGGGATAAAAATGTGGTTTAGTTTGGTGTTGAATAAAAAGGAGAAAGAAAAACAGACACAAAAGTGGTAGAAACAAGACGAAAATTGGTAGAATTTGTAACAAGAAAATCAGAAGGGTTGGTAGAGAAAAATAGAGTGGGAAAGAAGGCGGAGATAGATTGTTGGTTTCAAAAATCGTCTGAGCAATTACTTTGTATGCTGTGGCTTTGGTGGTGGGTAAGTTGAGGCTAAAATTTCCCTGAGTATCAGCTTGAATAGGAATCTGTAAAATTTGGGTATTTGAGGCTGCCATAGCTGATTTGGGAAAATTGGGGGCAGTGGGATTTTGGGCATAGAGATTTATTGTAAGGGGACGGTTGGGGATAGTTTGGCCTGAAGCAATAAGAGTTTCTCCCGGTTTTGGATTGGAATTTGACAAACTCAGAGTTGGTGCAAGTAATATTGGCCCTACCTTTTGGTAATTTTTTGAAAAATTTGGAGTAACAATGCAAATTGGAGGATTGCTACGATTTGCAGAGTCTTTGCTAGTAAAGCACAATTCTTTCGCTTGAGTTGGAAGGATAATTTGGCTAAACTCAAAATAGCCAGTGCTATCGGATATAGTTTGAGCTGAGGTCGACGGTGCTTGAAGCTGAACGTAAGAATTACTGCTAGTATAACCAAAAAGAGTAAAAGGCTGACTATAGCCAATTCGAGCAGTAAGTGGAACGGCGGCTAAGTAGCTAAGGACGATTGGCAGATTTATTTTTCTGGCCACTTGGAGTTTGGAAGATTAGAATAATACCTATAAGTAAGCAGAAAATAGTTATTAAGGCTAAGATTAAACGGATTGGCAATACCCAGAAGAAAACCACAGGGTTCAAGAGTTGGCCTTGACTACCATAGGTAGCTACTAGCTCAGCTCTAAAGCGACCAAAAAGCCATTTTTTGTTGAGTAGAGTATTAAAGTTTCGGCTGGTTTGTGGAAAGATATTTCCTGCTTCAAAAGGTAGGGCGAATTTGCGACCCAAAAGATCAGTAATTTCTATTTGACCTTGTGGAGCTAGATGGATGTCAGATTTATTTAAAACTGTTGTTTTTAGGTTTATTGGACCAAATTCAGAAAATTTAGGGACATCAATTAGGGCAGTAGCCTCTTCTTTGATTTCTCCAGGTATGCGCAAATAAATTAAAGTTCCAACTTCTGGCTGAATAGCATTTCCACTGGCACCTAAAATTGTTTCGTTGCTGATTGAGTGTAGAACAACAGCATAATGAGCACCAGCAGTGGCATCATCTGGGATGATGGCGGTAACAGTATAAGCTTTGGTTTCTCCTGGTTTTAATTTGAAATTAGTTTGACTTATTTGCAGCCAAGGGGACAGAGCCCATTTGTTAGAACCGTCTGGAAGGTTTTCAATACGAACAGGTGTCCCTTTTTCGTCTAGGACAACAAAATCCTTAATGCTTGAAGATAAGACTTTTTCTTGATTGGTTTCATTGCGAATTTTTAAGACTTTAGTGATTACTTCTCCTGGTTTTCCTTCTAATTCAAGTCTGGGCGGGATAGCAGTTAGACCAAAACCATTGGCAGTGGCATCTTGGGCTATTGCTGATTTGGTAAACAAATAAAAAATAGTAGCAAGAAGAAAAATGAAATTTAGTTTTTGGGCAGATTTTGACATATTAGAAAGTAGCGGTGGCAGTATAAATAACTCTTCCTTCGTAATCACCTGCAGGTTGAGCTGTACCAATAGCGATACGATAGCAGACATAAGTACGTTCAGTGTTGGCCGGAACGCTAGTTCTAGAGAGCAGGGTAGCGGCGTTGCCTGAGCCAAACCCGAAACGTTTCGAACGGAAAGTGTTACCAGAATCGTTGTAATTAAAAGATTGGGTAGTGGTGCCATTTAGAGCTTCCAGAGAATAGCCAAGACCATAATTAGTGGCTGTATTCCACTCGGTTGGAGTGCTGGAAGTACAACTGGAGTCGCATGAAGTATCGGGTATTGTTTGACCTACTCCGTTGGTCATGTATTTATCTTCGTAGGCGGTTAGAGTGTAGCCATTGGCTGCGTTAGTAACTACGGACAAGCGTTGGGCAATGGTACTAAAAGCATTAATACTTAAGCTACCAAAAGTGGCTGAAGTGCCGTTGACACTAGATTGACCAGAGCCCATAGGAGCACCACAGCGAGTTTCACCAACAGCAATTGCAGTGCCACTTGTAGCCGTAGAACCGCTACCAACATTGTCGATAAAGAAGGAAATAATTGGATCAACGGTGGCAGTGACACGAACAGCCTCAATTACAGCTAACTTACCTTGAGTAGAGTCAATGACTGTGCCAGCAGAATTTAAATGGCGAATGTAGTAACTATAAATATCAGTGGGAGTGCCAGCTGTTTCAGTTGAGCCTTCAGTGTGACTTAAGCCTGGAGCAGGGTTAGTCAGTTGACTACCAGTAGACAGGGCACGGCCGATAACCATGGTGTAAGTTGTACCAGTATTCAAGTTGGTGCCTGAATAGCCACATTTAATGGAAAAATAGGTATTGCCACCTACAACAGCAGTGGTGCCAGGACCGAGGGTGACCGTTGTTGTACCCAGACCGGTTGGACATGCAACATCAGCAGCTGCCAGGGAGGTGCCTGGACCAATAGTAGTAGAACCAACAGCCATACCAAAATCAAAACCTTGTTGATCGGGTATACCGTCGGCTCGGTTTTCGCCAGAGCGACTGGTGGCCTTGATTAGAAATTCGAAAGCTCCGTTACTAATGGCGTTAACAGGTACAAAAGTTAGAGTATGGGTAGCTGACCTAGTGGCGATGATGGCTACAGATGTTCCAGCATTGACCACATTTAGAGCGGAAGATACGCTAAAAGTAGCAGTATTTCCAATGCCACTGACAACATAAGGTGTTAGTGCAGTACTAGGTCCAGTATGGCCGATAGCAATAGTATCTCCTACAAACAAATTCGAAGTTGTATTGCTGGGGAAGCCGGAAGTATAAATGGTGGCCACGTTTTGACCGCCAGAGACACCTGCACCCATACGAGCAAAATAAGATAACTGTGAGGAAGACATAGTATCTTTGATGTTGGTAAAGTTGGCTGCATTTGGCTGGACTACGTGTAACCAGGCGTAAAACAAAAAGACTACGAATAGGGCAGTGGTTAATTTTATAATTTTCATTCTATATATAGATAAATATGGTCTAAAAAATCAAGATAGTCAAGCGGGAGCTATTTTTTGTGTTTTCTAAAAAAGAGATAAACTAAAGTTGAGGTAAGAATAGCCAGAGCAAAGATGATTGAGAGATATATTGGAAAAACAAAAAAAGTGTGACTAGTAGTTCCAGTAAGCTGTATATCATCAGTCGAATGGAGAGTAAGCGTATAAATTCCTGGAGGTAATGGCTTTTTAATTTGACAAGGAATTATTTGTGGGTTGTTGGATTCTGGATTGTCAACACAACGTAAGAAGCGAGCGTGGTTGGCTAAAATAGTGTCTCCGGCAAGTACGATTTGACTGGTGATCTTATTTTGGTACTTTAATTCTAAATAACCGGTAAAATTAAAAAAACTATTGGTTGGATTTTGAACTAAGCCGGCGATAGTTAATGGCGAGAAAACAGAATCAACTAATTTTGGCAGATCCAACTTATCAACTGCTAAGGTTTTGGCTTCGGAACTGCCAAGGTGGATTAATAAGTTGGAACCGATTTGGCCAGAACTTTGACTTGAGTTGATTTCTGGATTTAAGGGATTAACCTGATTAAAAAAAACAGTGAAATAATAGTCTCCTGTCATTGCGGAAGTGGGAGTGCTAAGCCCCAACACTATTTGCTGTTTTTGTCCTGGGGCCAACGTAAAGGTATTTTTTCCCTGCATATCGGCATTATTTATATGGAAACTAAAAGGCGAATTTTGTTTGGAGAATTGGAAATCACCATCGTAACCAGTTGGCTTCCAAGGTAAAACTTGAAGTTCTAGAGTTTGAGGAGAATCGCTATCGTTGATTAGGTCATAAGCTTTACTAGCTGGCTGACCGGGATTAAGATTGAGTTGAGTTTTGGGTGGAGAGAGGGAAAGGGAGAAGGGCATAGGTTAGTATTTGGGTATGGCAATAAAGATAACCTTGTTTTGGTAGTCACCAGAGGCTTGGGTAGCTGGGATGTTGATTTTGTAAGTGATGGTAGTTTGACGATTAGTTACCGAAGAATTTTCAGTAGCAATTATTTGTGGAGATTCTCCTAAATTTTGATTGGCAAATTGGCGGTATTGACTACTAGCGCTAAAAATTCCACTAGAACCGGCTCCGGAGGCATTTAGACCAAAACCATAAATGGAATTACTAGTCCAAGCTCCGGAAGTTGATTCGGAGCAAGTATTAGAGTCACACTTAGTGTCGGGAATAGTGTTGCCTACCTGGTTACTTAGAGCATTAGTTTCCAGAGCTAAAATATTGTATCCTTGACCATAGGGAGTGGTAATAGTCAGAGTGTTGGTGGCTGTGCTTGGTGTACCGGGAACCAAAGAACCAAAAGCGATATTTAGATTAGAAATGGAAAACTTGAAAAATTTAAAGTTATCATAAATATATTGAAAACCAGATTTGATGAGGGTAGTGGAGCTGTTAAATTGTCCCGGAGCGTTTTGGCCTACGGTATCGGTTAGATTAAAACTCGGTGAGGTTTTGCTGCCGCTAGTTAGATTAATATTGCCAAAATCGATTTTGAAATTGGAAGAAGAATAATTTTGGGCAAAAAGGGGATAGAGAAAATGAAAAAAAATATTTAGCCACAGAAGCATGAATAAGTGTAGCAAGTTGTTTTACTTTTGGCTTAGTTCCTGAGATAATTTTTTACTACTGTGAAGAAAATATTTTTCATGTTGGAGGACAGTATCTAGATCTTTTTTGGTCCGTTCGGATAAGTCTGGTTTACTAAGAAGTGACTCTAGAATTTCCAAGTTTTTTAGTAAGCGCCGTTTGAATTCTAGGTGCAACCAAAGGCCAATATCGGTTTGATCTTGGGCTAGCTCGTGTAGATTATTGGTGTAATTTTGTTGGAATTTGGCTGTCAGCCAGGCTAAGGGGACAATTAGAAGGAGTCCGCCTAAATTGACCCAGGAACGTAGAGTGCCGTCTATGCTGTTGGCGAGTAAAAAAACCAGAAGACTGGCTAGGGTAAAGGTTTGCAAAGGATGATAAAGAAAAGCAGTACTAAACAGAAGAAAATCAATGAGAATAAAAAAAGGCGAAGTAAGCCCACTGGTAGTAAAGACAAGCAGGCAGATGATTGCCACCAATAGTGGTAAATAAAGGTTTTTGGTTTTTAGAGAGTAAATGGTTAGGGCAATTGAAAGTATGGCAATCAGTTGAGGAGTAAAATCGAGACTGGAAAGGAAGAAGTTGTAAATAAAGGCCAAAAAGGCAGGCAGACAAAGGAGTAATGCGGCAGGCATAAATTAAGTATAAACCATGGTTTACAAACTTAGCTGGGGGGCGAGTTTGGCAAAGGTTTTGGCACCAATGTTGGGAATTTTCATTAGATCCTCTAGACTTTTGAAGTCTCCATTTTGATTACGATAGTCAATAATGGCTTTGGCGGTGGCCGGGCCAATACCATTGACGGCGACTAACTCTTCTAGACTACTGTGATTTAGACTTGGCTTGGTAGAAGAGCTGGAGGTGCCAACTTGGTTATTGGTACTAGTTTTATTTGAGTAGGAAGAGGGACTTTCGTTTTGACTGGGGATGTAAATTTTTTGTTGGTCAACAAGGATTTGAGCTTGATTTAAATTTTGGGCTACCCAAAGCCGATTGGCATTGGCCGACAAGCCACCGGCTAGGATTAAAACATTTTGGATACGACTACCGGAAGATAGACTATAGACCCCTGGTTTGAGTACAGCACCGGCAATGTCGACTTGAATTGGAACCAGAACTGGTGGATTCTGAGTTGGTTTTGAAGCGGTTGTAGTAGATGACCCTTTTACTGAAGAATAAGGAAAAGCTGGCTTCGATCTAAAAGTTGAGCCTATGCCGGCACTAACCAAGAGAATACCTAAAATCAGAAGTCCATCGAGCCAAGGAATTTTGCGTAAAATATCCGGCACCCTTTAGTGTGAAACAATTTGGAAGAAAGTACTAGGGGTAAAATTAAGTATGGATTGGGGCAGAGATCTAATTTTATCAATACCACAACTACTGTTGCCAAGTGAAGAAGCTGGGTATATTCAAGGAATCGTTTGGGGATTTAAAAATGGTTTGAGTTGGCAGGACTACGAGCAAACAAAAATAATTGGATTGGCACATATTATGGTGGCAAGTGGGGCAAATGTATTTTGGTTAGTTGGTGGAGCGATAGAAGTGTTTGCTTGGTTGATTGGTAGGAAAAAGTCAATTGTTGTGGGTTTAATACTGGGTTGGTGGTATGCTTGGATATCTGGCTTTAACCCACCCATTGTCAGAGCAATTCTATTGTTATGTATCCGCTATGGGGCAGAAATTATTGGTAGACAATTTGTATGGAGTAGAGCTTTGGTTTTGGTGTGTCTAATGGTATTTTTGGCTGACAGAGATATGTTTTTATCTTTGTCTTTTTGGTTAAGTATAGTGGCCTTTGTGGGTATGGCTAGTGCACCACGGAGTCGATTGTGGTTGATAGATCAATTCAGAAAAAATTGGTGGGTTAGTCTGTGGCTGTGGCCGATGTTGGGACTGGCTTTTGGTAAGGTAAGCCTAATTGGTTTGGTTGTAGGACCGATAGTGATGCCTTTGGTAGAGTTAATAACGGCTGGGGGATTTTTGGGAACTGTTGGATATATAATTTTTCCTTGTCTTGGGCAAAAACTATTCTACTTAGCAGGATGCTTGGTTGATTGCTTGATATATTTAAGTGATAGTTTTTCCAAGTGGCCTGTGGCTCAAATAAATTTTATGCCGCAAAAATGGTTGGTGGTAGTTTGGTATATAATTTTAATTGGAATAGCTGGTTATAAAATTAAAAAAGAAATTCGATGACGAATTTGGTGGAGCAAAAAAGACCTGATACTAGAGGGCTGTGGAAAAATAGGGGCAAGTATGTGGTTTTAAGAGATGGTGGTGGACTAAATGTTGGTGGGAGATCATGGTCATATTATGAAGGACGAGGGACAAATGAGAAAGTTGGAAAGAGACGGAAAGCTCAGCCAAGACATGTGGGTGGATCGGGTTGTCCTGGCTCGTATGCTAATAGTGGCCAGGTGGTAGACGGTGGATTTCAGGCTAAAATGGAGATAGCTTGATTTTTAGATTATAAGATATAATTGCGTATGGCAGGTGCAAACGAACTTGTAAATATGGCACTCAAATTGAGTGAAGCTACTACTAGGGGGAATCTTTGGGTGGCTGGAGTTTCTGGAGCTTTGCCTCCTTCTGAGATGGACTATAGAAAGTGACAATTGCAGTTGGAATTACTACAAGCTGGTGACCCAACAGGTGCTGTTGCTTTATTTCGGAGGAAGAGAGACGGTCTAGTTGAGGAAATGATGAAGAGTGGTGGATACCATGGAGGGATAGTTTTCAGAGATTGTATGCCAAAAACCGGGAAAGAGATGCAAGCAGTGGAGAGGCTTATGTGTAGAGGAGAGGTGGAGAGAAATTCTCGTTAGATATTCTCTGCTTAGGCCTTCTAGCTAGTCTGTATAGTATAATTCTTCATGAATTTTAAGGAGCTAGAAGAAAAGTGGAAAAAGGAATGGAAGAAAAGACCGGATTTGTATAAAGCTTATGATGGCGAGGAGGAATTTGAGAAGGCGAAAGGTTTTAAGAGTAAGGGTAAAAAATATATTTTAGTGGAGTTTCCCTATCCATCAGGAACTGGACTGCATATTGGTCACGCGTTTTCTTTTACAGCTGCTGATGTTTATGCCAGATTTTACCGAATGCAGGGATATAATGTTTTGTGTCCAATGGGTTGGGATGCTTTTGGTTTGCCTACCGAAAACCACGCCATAAAGACTAAGCAAAGACCCCAAGCAGTAACTGAGAAAAATTGTGCCAAGTTTAAAGAGCAAATGCAGGATTTGGCTATGAGTTTTGATTGGCAAAGGGAGTTAAACACCACGGATGCAAATTATTACAAATGGACACAGTGGATATTTATACAACTTTGGAAAAAAGGTTTGGCCCAAAAACAGAAAATGAACATAAATTGGTGTCCCAGTTGCAAAATTGGTTTAGCCAATGAAGAAGTGGTAGATGGAAAATGTGAGAGATGTGGGGCCAAGACAGAAAGAAGAGAAATGGGACAATGGGTTTTTAAGATTACCGAATATGCCGAAAAGCTATTGTCTGGTTTGGAGAAAACTAATTTTATTGACAAAGTAAAAGCCAGTCAAATAAACTGGATTGGGAAAAAAGAAGGGGCAAAAATTAGATTTGAATTGGAACAGAATAGACAGGGAAAGAAGTTAGAGGTATTTACAACCAGACCAGATACAATTTATGGAGTTAGCGCCCTGGTGGTAGCTCCGGAACATGAATTGGTGGCTGGGTTGTTGGATAAACCAGAGATTAGGAAATATGTAGAAGAAATAAAAAATAAGTCCGATTTAGAGCGGACTGATTTAAACAAAGACAAAAGCGGAGTATTTAGTGGTTTGTGGGCAATTAATCCAATTAATCAGGAAAAGGTTCCTATATGGATTGCTGATTATGTATTGGCTGGTTTTGGAACCGGGGCGATTATGCTGGTACCTGGTCATGACAAACGAGACTGGGAATTTGCAAAAAAATATAGATTGGAGGTAAAGATGGTAGTAAAAGATGCTGGGAAGACTGAGCAACAATTGAACGAGTTGCAGCCTATGGAAGAGGAGGGTGTAGCTATTAATTCTGAACTTATAGATGGACTGACGACCAGTAGGGCTAAAGAAAAAATTATCACCTGGTTAGAAGAAAATAATATTGGCCAAAGGGAGACTACTTACCATTTGCGTGATTGGATATTTTCCCGGCAACATTATTGGGGTGAACCAATCCCGATGTGGAAGAAGGAAGGATCTGAGGATTGGGGTCCGGTAGAAGAAAAAGATTTACCTGTTAAATTGCCCGAAGTGGAAGCTTATGAACCAACCGAAACGGGAGAAAGTCCCTTAGCCAAAATTAAGGAATTTGTAGAAGTGAAAGATGAGACTGGAGTGATAATCGGACAAAGGGAAACGGATACGATGCCTAATTGGGGAGGTAGCGACTGGTATTTTGTGGGATATTTGATGCCTCAGGTGTGGAAAAACTTTTGTGGCCAACTTGAAAGTGATAGAGAATCAGTTTTTGTGGAGAATTTAGATAAACAAAAATACTGGCTACCGGTAGATGTATATATAGGTGGTGATGAACACAATACTTTACACCTTTTGTATTCTCGGTTTATTATGAACTTTTTGTACGACATGGGGGTAGTTTCGGTACCAGAACCATATGATAAACGTGTATCTCACGGGGTGATTTTGGGACCTGATGGTTCTAGAATGAGCAAAAGCAGGGGGAATGTAATTGTGCCAGAAGATTATTCCCAAAAATATGGGGTGGATGTACTTAGGACTTATATGATGTTTATGGGACCTTTTGAAGCAACTATGGCTTGGAATGAGAAAACTTTGGTGGGGGTAGCCAGATTTTTGAATAAAATGGAAAAAATGATGGAGCAAAAACTAAGCAAGGGTGGAGAAACAGGAGCTAAGGAAGCTAGTTGGATTAATAAAACAATTGAGGATATAAGTCGAGATCTGGCTCAATTTAAATTTAATACTCCGGTGGCCAAATTAATGGAGTTGGTAAATAACTTACAGAAGGAAGAAATGATAGTAAATCGACAAGATCTGGGTAAGATTCTGGCCATGTTGGCAGTGTATGCGCCATATTTGGCAGAGGAACTGTGGGTGAAACTGAATTTATCAACTGATAGTGTACACCAAAGTCCTTGGCCATTAGCTGATGCTAGTAAGATAGTTAATGATATATTGGTTGTACCAGTTTGTATCAATGGAAAGATTAGGGGTGAAATAAAGTTAGCAGTTGAAGAAGTTGATCAAGAAGAAGAAATAAAGAGGAAAGCCATGGAAGCTGAGGCTGTTTTTAAGTATTTGGCTGGTAGGGAAGTGAAAAGAGCTGTGTATGTGCCGGGGAAAATGATAAATCTGGTAGTGTAATAGGTTATAATGGATTCAAATGAGCCGATTTGAATTAACTACTTTAGATAACGGAGCAAGAATAGTATGGGTTGATACTCCTGGACTATATAGTGCTATTGTGGAAGTGTTTGTACAAATAGGTTCAAAATACGAAGAGAAAGAAGAATTTGGTATGTCCCATTTTATGGAACACATGGCCTTTAAGGGTACAAAGAACATACCAAAAGCCAAAGATCTATTTAAAGAGCTGGATAGTAAAGGAGTATCGTACAATGCTGCTACTGGCTTAGAATCTACATCTTATTATATTAAATGTCTACCGGAACAATTAGCCTGGGCTAGTAAATTGTTGGCCGAAATAATTATCAATCCATTGTTTGAACAAATTGAACTGGAAAAAGAAAGGGGGGTGGTACTTGAGGAGATTGCCATGTATCAAGATAATCCAATGATGCGCTTATCCTCTGATTTTGCTGAAATGTTTATCGACTCAGGTAAAACAGGCTGCTGGAATATATTGGGCAATGAAAATGATTTGATGAGCATAGATAGCAAAAAAATGCACGATTTTAGAAAAAAAATGCTTGATTCAAAAAGGACAGTGATAGTTGTTGCGGGTGATAGAAAAAAATTTGATAAATTTAAAAATGATATTAGGTTTCCGTGGGAAGTTTGGAAAACAACTGGAGATAGTTTGGGTAATTTAGTAATCAAAGCAAATAACTTTTCTAAAATAGTTAAAAAAGAAGTAGACCAAGCCCATTTTTGCCTTGGTTGGATGGCAGTTGCCAAAAGCGACCCCAAGTATTGGACCAGTCGTTTGGTTGATATTTTGCTTGCTGGAAATTTTTCGGCCCGTTTGACCTATCTTCTTAGAGAAGAGTTGGGGGCTGCTTATTATGTTCAATCAATTAGTGAGAATATCTCTGAATTTGGTTTTGGTGGGATTCAGGCGGGGGTAAGCAAAAGCAAAGCAACTGAGATAATGAAGAGAACGATTAGTGAAATTACCGACTTTAATAAATGGATTAATGAGGAGTTGGTGGTGCAAGCAAAAGAATTCTTGCTGGGAAATATTGGCATGCAGATGGATAAAGTAACTTTTTGGTCTGAGTTTATAGGACAAAAAGTATTACTGGAAAGTAGGTTAGTAGATTTGGAATTAGAACTCAATAATTATCGTCAAATTAGCCTAGAAATGGTGATTGACTATGCTAAACAGTTTTTAGAACCAGGGAAAATCAGCTCTTTGCTACTAACTTCGAATAAATGAACTCAATAGTATTGACTTATACGTGTATTGACAAATTTTAGCACTAAGTAGTTTGTAGTGATAAAGAAGTTTTTTTGCAAAAAATCTTGAAAGGAAGGTAAAAATAAGTAAAAGTAAAAGAACATTCCTATAAGAATAATTTTTAGCACATGACAGAAATCTGTTTTTAATAACAATAAAAAGACATAAAGAGTTAGGTGTGATTATTGTTGGCTATTAAAAAATGCATAGTAGACATTTTTTAATATGAAATTGCAACTTTTAGCTTTTTTCTCTCTGCGTTAGTTGTTTTTTGTAGAAAAAAACGTATTGAGTTGGTTTGATAGTGAAGTTGTATTTTCGGTTAAAATGATATTTAAAGTATATAATTGATAGTATTATTATGACCCATTTATACGGTAATTAATTTGCGGTATTGTACGGTTATTGAAGCGGTAAAAAATGTAATTTAAGTTCAAGTTATACGGTAATTTACAATATTCCGTACTTGATGATATCAAAATCTGTCAAATGATACTGTTTTTTCTGGTGTGAAGATTACTCTTGTAAAACTAAATAGATAGAAGACAGAGAAAGCAAAAAATAGATGGTGTCCGGGCCGGGAATTGAACCCGGATTTGCCGCTTAGGAGGCAGCCGTTCTATCCGTTGAACTACCTGGACTTATATTTGTGAAGACTCTTAATAGAAGTCAAAAATTACCTAGATAACTTTATTTAAATTTTTGCTGGATATTAACAAATAATCGTTGTTTAACTATCTGTTATCAGAAAATAAAGTCAACTGCTAATAGTTTACCTAAATAGATCAAAAATAGGCAAGCCTAGTAGACTTGTAATTTTTTATTAAAAGAGCAAATACATTTAGAAAGCTTGCAAATTGTAGCAGAAATAAAACCTGAGTTTAAATACAAGAAGTTGGTTGCTAAAATACATTTAATCACGGGGATTGGCGCAATTGGCTAGCGCGCAGCGTTCGGGACGCTGAGGTTGCAGGTTCGAATCCTGTATCTCCGACAGTTTAGAAATAATCAAGTTGCTATACTTAGATCAGGATGATATTGGTAGGATTGCTTATTTTGGATTTTATGGTTTTGGGGTGGTTGGTTTATTGTCAGTTTTTGCAGCCAGGGGCAGTGTATTTTCCTTCTAGACTAGAAGCAGTACACAGGGCCATAAAATTAGCAAAAGTTAAGGAAGGTGAGACGGTTATCGATTTAGGTTCTGGAGATGGAAGAGTGTTGATTGAATTTGCTCAAAGAGGTGTATATGGGATTGGTTATGAAATAAACCCGTGGTTGGTGTGGATTAGCAGAAGAAAGATTGATAAAGCGGGATTGTCGCAATTTATTAAAATTAAGTGGAAAAGCATGTGGCAGGCTGATTTTTCAAAAGCACAAATTGTCTATTTATATCAGTTTCCAGAATTTATGAACCGACTTTACAAAAAGATAATATCTGCTGGAGTGAAAATTAGACTAGTGACAAACGATTATGCAATAACTGAGGCCAAGGTAAAAAAAACAGTTGGTAAAATGAATCTATATTTGATTGGTGCTTGACAGTAAGTTTGATTTTCTCTAGTCTGATTTATATGAGAAAACTATCTGAGAATGCTGCAAATACAAGAACACTAATTATGGGGTTAGTTTTGAGTTTGGCAGTTATGTTGCCTTTGAAGTTTTATACTGCAGGGGAAGAAGTTACCGCAGCTCAAGATAGGCTAGAGATTATGGCTAAGGTAAATAGCGTTAAAGCTATGCATTTGGCTAATTTGCGACGGGCATCTAGTGGTTTTGTGGCCAGACGGACTGTTTCTGATTCCAGATTAGCCATGCAACTAGCTGGATCAAATCAAGCTGTTTTGGGGGTAAGTACAAGTTGTATTAATGCTGCACAAGCACAGGAAATGGTTAGAAGTGTGATTGCCAATTCTTCCAGTTCTCAAAATGTTGAATTTGTGGTTTTTAGGATCAAAGAAATTCTGCAGACTGTTTGTAAATAAGAAATTAGATTAGCGGACTGTTATGGTGTAAAGGTTTTGGCTGGCTCCAGGATAAGGGGAGGTTAGTAGGATTAATTTTTTTCCATCGGAAGTGCTGGACAATATATGTTGGTCAAAGCTCCCGGCAAAAATAACCTGGGAGTTGGTTGAATCATAGTCTTGAACGTAGATTTGATTATCTTTAATAAAAATTAAATTGTCTGTGTCGGGTATCCATTGTGGGCGAAGGATATTTTTACCATCTGCCAGGAAATAATTTGTATCGTCAATTAGATCATAGATATAATATTGACCTGTTTTTATTTGTCTGGTTTCTATTTGAGTACTTCGAGCAGGCATGGTTGGCTTGATTTGGAAACCCAAGGTGGTCTCCTGGCTTGCCTGGTAAATTAGTTTGTCTTTACTAGTGTTAAATATCAAAGAATTGGCGCTAGAACTAGCTACAAAGGGTTGTAAATTTGAAGGTAGTTTATTTAGTTCATTAGCAAGTAGGGAATCATTTTGATCTTGCCAAGCTTTTTTTAGATTGAGGATTTCCTTGGAATCAAGCAATGTTAGAGATTTACTGGTTAAATTATCAATTAAATCAAAAGAATAGGTGGCAGTACCGAAATAAGCAAGTGCTTGACGATTGTTTGGCGAGATTTCAAAAACAGCCTTGGCCCAATCAAGCGGAGGAAAATTGGGAGCAATCTGCCTTGGATTGGTTTTGATCAAATTTAAATTACTGTTGGTTTCGTATAAATACAAACCATTATCTTTACTAGCGGCAGCTGAATTAACAGCAAAGATAATTATCTTGCCGTCTGAACTCAATTTTGGGTTAATAGCACCGGATAGAGTGATCGGTTCAAGATTGGGAACTGATTTGAACAAATTAGCGCTGGTAGTAAATACTACTTCTGGTTTAATTTGATAATTTTTTTGCCAAGGTAAATAACCATCTTTGACAATTTTGAGTTGATAATTTTTTGGGTCTAGGGTTAAGCTGTTGTCAGTGCTGGCTACTAATTTGTTGTCCAAATAGACAGCTGCGGATTTGGGTAGGGAGGTGACAGCAAGAATACCGGTGGTTTTTAGGAGTTTTGAGTTTGGATCTTGTCGGTTAAGGTTTAAACGATAACCCTGTATATATAGAGTTACTAGAACGGTGGCTACGACCACACTAGTAGTGACTGTGGGAATAAAGATCTTCTCCAAGGGCAGTTTGGACATGGTTAATTATAACAATTGCTCTGTTAGAATGTAGCATGGCTGTTTTAAAAAAATTTGCAATTGATCTTGGAAGTAGAACTACCAGGGTATGGGAAGTTGGTGTTGGATTGATTTTGACTGAACCCACGGTTTTGGTTTGGGGAAGCGAAGACCATAAGCTATTGGCAATTGGCGAGGATGCCTTGGAAATGGAGGGTAAACAACCAGAGTATATGGAAGTAGTAAGGCCAGTGCGTCAAGGCGTAGTAAGGGATTTTGAGGCGACGAGGATTTTTGTGGCTCACATTTTGAAAAAAGTGGCAAAAATGTCTTGGCTATTTGGTTCCCAAGTTTTGCTTCCAATGCCATACGGAACCAATCAAGTGGAGCAAAAAGCATTAACTGATGCAGTTAAAGCTGCGGGGGCTGTGAAAGTTTTGTTAGTAGATGGCCCACTGGCAACTGCCTTGGGGGCAAAAATATCAATTGCTGAAAGCTTTGGAAATATGGTGATGAATTTGGGTGAGGGCATCTCAGAGTCAGCTGTTCTGGCCTTGGGTGGGGTGGTAGCGGCCAAATCGATTCGATTTGGTGGTGGGGATATGGATGAACGTTTGGTAGAGTTCTTTCGAAAACAACACAATTTACTTATTGGATATGGAGGAGCAAGGACCTTAAGAGAACAACATTTTGAAGCTGTCCGTCCAAAACATCCAGAAAAAATAGAAGTGATGGGGCGAGATGTGGTATATGGTTTGCCAAAAAGTGTGAATATTGGCAGTGATGAGCTATATGAAGCCCTAAAAGATAGCCTGAATCATATTGTCGGCCTGGCTGGTTCGGTTTTGGCCCAAACTCCACCAGAGCTGGTTGCTGATATTATGGACAGGGGTTTGATTTTGGCAGGTGGTTTGGCACAAACAAAGAATATGGCTAAATATTTAAGTTCAGTATTGAATATTGCAGTCCATTTAGTAAATGATCCAATGGAGTGTACGATCCGTGGGGCCGGGATTATTTACGAAAATCTAAGTGTATACGAGCGGGCCATAAGGTAGGTTTGTTACAATTGGTGGTGGAAATATTTGGAATTAGACTCTGGACTGGGACAAAAGATCAGTTTCTAATTCGGTTGGTTGATGACTTGAGAGCAGATAAAAAAGTTTGGGTGGCCACTGTAAATCCAGAATTTGTGGTTGAGTCGAGAAGAGATTCTAGATTTTTTCAGATTTTAAAAGAAAAGACGACTTACAATGTGGTGGATGGGGTTGGCTTGCTGTGGGCTGCTGACGTCGTTGGTAAAGTAAAAAGTTTGTCTGAAAAAATTAGTAGACTAGGGATGTTTTTTATAGCAGGCAAACACAGGAACAGATTGATAACTGGTGTAGATTTGGTGGATAGTTTGGTAAAAATTGCAAGTGAAAACGAAATACCAGTATTTTTTTGGGGTGGTTGGGAGCCCGAGAAAGTAGCTGATCAGTTTCTTAAAAAATATCCCGAACTAATAGTTGGAGGGTATGCAACAGACGATTTTTTAAAAAACTTGCAAAAAAATGGTAAATTAAAAAAAGCGATCTTTTTTGTGGCCTTGGGTATGAAAAAGCAGGAACTGTGGATAGAAGAAAGTTTTGCTTTATTACCTACTGGAGTAGTTGTGGGAGTCGGTAGAAGTTTTGACTACTATACAGGTAAAGTGATTCGAGCTCCCAAATGGGTTAGAAGACTAGGGATGGAATGGTTGTTTTCTGCAGCTTTGGACCCAGCCAGAGCCAAAAGGCAATGGAAAAATTTACCAGAATTTATAAAAATGGTTTGCAGAAATGAAAACAGAAATTCGGGCCTGGCCGGTTAAACAAGAAGAAATATGGCCAGATGAGATAGTCTTTTTGAGTGCCAAAGATTTGAGAAATGGGCATTTAAAAACTGCTTTTGACATAGTTGATGGTCCCTGCCAGTCAAAAAGAATGTCAAAAAGGCCAAATTTGTGTGGTCCCAGAACTGCCTGTTTTTTAATCAATAATTTGTTTGGTAGACGAGTTCCTCTCTATAAAGTTTTGTCTATGGGTGAAAGATTAAAATTATTAGACGAAGATGGGATGTTGATGGACGGCCTAACTGAAATGTTAGATAAGTTTGATTTAGATCACAAAACTCTCATGTTATCTCCTTATGAGCAATACAGGAACCATGAGTATTTGAAATGGTTAGTTGATCAAGGAGGAGTTATGGTGGTTGGGTCTTGGGAGCTAGACCAAAATGATACTGATGAGCATATTATTACTATAATTGGATATAGTGTGGAAAGGGAGTTAGTAATTGCAGATAGCAGTTTTAGAGGTAGTATAAATTCAGGGAACAAAGATTTTAAGAACATGGGTTTTTACAAAATTAAATACGAGGATTTTGTAAAACGCTGGTTTTGGAGCAGGCGTGGGTTTCGGGTTGAAGAAGGAAATTTAATGGCTGAAGGTGGTTGGGATATGAGGCCAGCAGTGGCCGTATGGCCGAGAAATCAAAAGGTGTTATAGGCACTTTTCCAGACTAAAAATTCTAGCAGGCTACTACTGGAATTAGTGTAGGCGATTTTCCAAACTAAAAAATCTTGTAAATTGACATTGTGGTCTTGATTAATATCGCCAGTGGGAAATTGTTGTTTAGGAATATCTGTCGTTTGGCTGGGATCGCCACAGGAATAGTCATGGTTGCTTAGACTAATTCTAGTGATAGAAAAAGCAGGTAGATTTAGAGCATTGTTGCTATCTAAATTAGAGATTTGAGGGTTTTGGTCGGCATAACTAGTAGCCTTAATTTGAATGCCCGATTGGAAATTAAGAGAAGTAATGGATTGATTGCCACTAGATTGATTGAGAAGAAAAAGGTAGGTTTTTTGGTCTGAGCCTTGAAGTCCAAAACCAGTAACTTGCGGGTTGTTAGTAGTAATCTCAAGAAAAAACCGTGGTTCTAGCTCTGAAAATAAGCGCATAGTTTGACTAACTAAACTTAACTGACCCTCTGATTTGAAAATACTACAACTATTGCCGCTAGTTAGATCATGATAAGTAGAGATATCTACCCCAGTTTGAGCCATGGTTTGTAGAGTTTTTAGGACATACATTACTTGTTCTTGGGCTTGAAAAGGGGCAGAAAAAGTATTCCAGCAACCACCAACATTCCACTCGGTAATAGCTAATTTAAGGGGCGAGAAATCTTGAATTCTCTTGGCAAAGGAAGCCTGATATTGGGCAATAGTAGTGCCAAGAAGAGAACCGTTACTAGAACTGGGTTTGTCAGCATAGGGATGGTCAGTGAGGTAGCTAAAACAGCGAGTGCCGTTGCAAGTTTCGTCTTTTATTTGTAAAAGTGAAGCAGACCAGTTATTCTCTGCGGGTTGTCCGATTCCCCAGGTGGGATAAGAAACTAGAGCAATTTGAATGTCTGGATTAACGTTTTTCATGGCTTTGGCAAATTGAAGAGCAATTTGGGCATACTGGGGCCCTTGCATATTGCCCCACTGTTCGTTGCCTAGCTGGTAAAGATAAATTTGAGTGCCATAAGTAGCCACAATGTTTTTGGCATCGTCTAATAACTGGTTGAGATTGGAAGAATAAGAGCCAAGATTGGGATAAGCAGAAATATCACCACAAGGATTGGCCGTTTTGGTGGCATCTATATTAATTTGGTAAATGACCTGGGAATTGGTTTGGTGTGCTGCGGAGAGCATTTCGTCTATGGACATAAAAGATTCGTTGCCACCCGGACCTCCCCACTTACTTTGATATTCAAATTGATGATTGTGATAATTATAGCTATCGCCTGGACAACCCCCGGGAAAGCGAAGAACTTTTGGTTTTAAGGAAGACAATAAATTATTGGGGTTATAAGCAGCAAGAAAATCAGAAGCCGAGTTAAATAGACTATAACCATTGGTATTTAGCCCAAATAGGTGAGGAGATACAGATTTGCAGGTAGTTTGAATGTTTATGTCTAGGGCCAGCACTTGAAAAGGTGAATGGAAGGATAAAAAACTAATTATAAAAAAGATAATAGTTCTTATACTACTGTTTGTAGGCGCTTTTCCACGACAAAAATCCATTTATTGTTGTTTGTGTTTTTAAATAACTTTGCTTCCAAACCAGGAAGTCATCTAAAGTAATTAGACCATCAGAGTTCAGGTCATTGCTTAGAATATTAATTTGTTTATCGCTATCAACTCTAAAGATCTCTCCTGCTTGTCCGCAATTGGCAGTGAAAGTATAAGAGTTAATAAAATGCCGACTCCATTTTTCATATGGTTCTCCTAAATAAGAAGGCTGGATGCTAATGTCATAATTAACATCTGGGGTGAGTGTTACGTTCTTGGTTATGATTGTATCTTGGGGTGAGCTGGTTATTTGTAGCCACTGATCTTTTGGATCGTAGTTAGGGTTTGAGTGATCCGGTAGATAGTTTATATTGCTGCTTTTATCATTGATCATTAAAACATAGCTCACTGGACTATTATTAGCATTGTCTGGCCGATGCCAAGCAATACTATTACAAGTAATATTTTCTGGAACTATTGCAGGTTTGTTTAGGGGTGGTCCATACATATAACTGACATCTTTTTCTAGACCATCAATGGTCCTGACAACTCTTTTTTGGAGATTGCAATTGTGGTTAGGATACATGCTCCAACTGCGGTCTATGAATCCATTTTTACATATTCTTACTCCTGAGTCAGGAGTACTCCAACTACATACAGCTCCATCTGTACACGGTTCACCTTGAGATGTAATACTTGGTCTTGATAAATTCAGTTTTTGGATACAATTTTGCATATCTTGAACTACTGAATTACCAGCATAAATATTGAGTTGTATATTGTTAATTTTTTTATTAGTTGCCTGATCTACGGTGTCTAAATCTCCGGCTTTGATTGTCCAGATGAATTCTTTTTGTGTAGGGGAGAGATTGATTACGGCGGGAGAATCCTGATAAGATGGGTCAATTCCGTTTGCAGAAGATTTCAAGGCACCGTTACTTGGCAATAGAGCTGGTTTTGGATTGTTAGCAGAATATAAATTATCTAAGTTGTATATGGCGAATTTTCCATAACTATTTATTGGATTATCAATTATGGCTGTAACAGTCACTGTATTGCCAATACTTCTCATATCTAGAGAAGTAGAAGAGACAGATGAAGAGGCACACTTAGTTGGTGGAGTAGTTGGGATTAGGGTTGGAGTTGGGATGCAGGAGCTTGGGTTTTGTGTAAGGGTGACTCTGGTGATTGAATATGGTGGCAGATTTAGTGAAGATTGGTTTCCTAAATTGGAAAAAATTGGGTTTTGATCCGAAAAGCTATTGCCAACTATTTGAAGGCCATCAGAAATTGATAAATTAGGGATAGTTTCACTAATGTTAGATTCGTTTAGTAAGAAGATGTACAGTTTTCCATCTTTTCCTTCGATACCATAACTGGCGATATTGTTGTTGCCAGATCTAATTGTTTTGAAAAATCTTGGCTGAATTTGGCCAAAAAGGTAAAGCGATTTGGTATTGATGGTTGCGTTTCCATCTGTTGATTGAAAAACAGCACAACTGTTGTTGCCACGTCCCATGTCGTGATAAGTGGCAATATCTACCCCAGCTTCCGCCATAGTTAATAAACTTTTGATGGAATACATCAATTGTTCTTGTGCCCGAAAGGGTGGGGTAGTGGTTGACCAGCAGTTGTTGATGTTCCATTCGGTTATAGCTAGTTTTAGAGGATAGAAATCAGCTATCCTTTTTTGGAAAGCAATCTTGTATTTTTGAATCTCAGTGACCAACAAACCTCCGTTGCTGACGCTTGGGGTGTCTGCATAAGGATGATCGGTAACATGAGTAAAACAGTTGGTTTGTCCACAAGAAGTATCTTTTATAGCTAGAATTGCATTATCCCAGGCAATTTCTTGGGACTGGTTTAATCCCCAAGCTGGATAACCAATCAGCCCTATGTTGATATTTGGATTTACACTCTTCATGGCTTTGGCAAATTGAAGAGCAATTTGGGCATACTGGGGCCCTTGCATATTGCCCCATTGTTCGTTTCCAAGTTCATACAGATAAATTCTAGTACCATAGGTTGAGACAATATCTTTGGCATCTGTGATCAGTTGGTTTAAATTAGCTTCATACGACCCCAAATTTGGATAGGCAGAAATATCACCACAGGGATTGCGAGTCTTGGTGGCATCAATATTGACTTGATAAATTATTTGGCTACCAGCATCGCCTGCGGCCGAGAGCATTTCATCGATTGACAAAAATTCTTTGGTTGCCGGACCTCCGTTTAATAGCGATTGGTATTCCATTTTGGAGGTATGGTAATTATAGCTATCACCAGGACAGCCACCAGGAAAACGTATTATATTTGGTTTTAATTCGGTTAGTTGTCCGTGTGAGTTATATTGGGTTGTAAAGTCGTCTTTGGAAAGTAATTGCTTATATCCATTACTACTAAATCCATAAATATAGGGAGAAACATTTTTACAATTAGAGTCTATATCCAAAGATAAGATGGCATATGTTGCCTTTGGGTGTTGGGTTACAAACCCCACAGATAAGATAAATACAAAAACCGCCCTCAAGACAAATTTGGACATGATTATCAGTTTATCTTTTTGGTTCTTGGAAGTCAAAATAATACTGAGCTTACAGACATAGGCTTTGATAGTAATTAAAAATGAATTGCAGATAAATTTTTAGTGTGTAGTAGCATGTGGCCCAGGCCGGGTTTCCAAGACTTATCATCAAATCCTACCCCTGGGAAAATTATTATTTTGGCGCCTGATTCAAGTAGCAAACTAGCCCGAAAAATACTTTGCTGGTTTAGTTTTTGTTGCTCTTGGCGATTGGGGACTGATTGGTCTAAATGGTTGATGTTTACGGGTAATAATTGATGGTGAAGTTGAGGAAGATGATTATAAAAAATATTGCGGATAATTAAGTGTAGATTTTTTAGTTTTGGAAGAGAAGCTAAAAGTATTCCTGGCTCGATTACATGAGGATGGTTGCATACAATTAGACAAGGGTACTGTTTTAGCTTATGCAAACTACCATTTGATTTATCAGCGACTATGAATCTTATTCCGTGGACTTTTAACAGGCGACTAACATCCTGCTGCCATGGTTTTTAGTTTACACCAATAGGCTTGCGTGTTATTGTCAGTTATGATTTTGGGTATTGATCCAGGTTTGGCTAATTGTGGTTGGGGGGTAGTAAATTTAAATAATGGAAATTGGAAATTAATTGACTGTGGTTGCGTGGTGACGAGTAGTAGTCAGAGTTCAGAAAAGCGAGCTGAAAAAATATATGATGACCTAGCGGAAATTATAGATAAACTAGAAATAAAACAAGTTTCGGTAGAAAAACTTTTCTTGTTTAAAAATAACAAATCAGTGATGGAGGTGGCACAAATAATTGGAGTTGTAAAACTGTTGACAGCTAAAAAAAAATTAGAATTTTTTGAATATACTCCACTACAGGTAAAAATGTCTTTGGTAGGTTATGGCAGAGCAGAAAAAGAGCAGGTGGAAAAAATGGTTAGGAGCATACTGAATTTGAAAGAAACAATTACTCCCAGCCATGCCAGCGATGCGGTAGCTATTGCTTTGACCCATGCCTTTACTAAAAGATGGGAGAAATAAGATGCTAAACCCAATTGCGATCAAGATTTTAGTAAAGTTGATGAAGACTGAAAAGGGGATTAAATATTCAGAGATTGAAGAAGGAATGGGGGTAGAGGACGACTTGTTTAATTATCATTTGCAAAATTTGTGTAAAAAAGGGTTAGTGGAAAAAAGTGACAATTTATATAGACTGAGTGTTGAAGGTAGAATTGAGATTCAGAAATATGATTCAGAAGGCAGGGAAAGATGTGACTATTTTCGCATTTCTGTGTTGTTGTTTGTGGTTGATTCTAAGAGCCAGATTTTGTTACAAAAAAGACTGAGGCATCCGCTGTTGGGGGATATCAATACTCCGTCTGGAAAAGTGATGTCTGGTGAAAATTTTAGTCAAGCCGCAAGCAGGAAACTATTTGAAGAAACAGGATTGAAAGCAAAATTTAAGTTTGTCGGAGCATTTCGGTCGTGTAGATATGACAATTATGATTATCTTTTGGAGGATACTATATATCATGTTTGTGTAGCTGAGAAATTTAGTGGAAAACTAAGGGAAAAAAGCGAATATGGTGATTTTTTCTGGGCCAGTTTTGAGGACTATTTAAAATGGCAAAAAAAGAATAAGGCTGGCAGTATTACTCAGCAAAAAGTAATTGAACGGGTCTGGAGGAAAAATTATTTGCCTTTTTATTGGGAAGAAAAACTAAGAAACGTAATTTACTAATTTACCGAAGGTGATTTCGGTAGATTTTGTAAAAAAGTGATTTAGAATCGAGCGATGGATTCTAAAAAGAAAAAATTAGCTGCTGATTTGAAAAAGTATAAGGAAAAACTAGCTCAAATGACAAAGGATTGGGCGGCTACTAGAGGAGGAAGCAGGTATGGTGATGAATATTTAGAGACGCAGATAAAGGTTTACCAAGCCATGATTGCTGAGATTGTTAAAGAAATGTAGGAAATTACAAACTAGTTTATGGAGCGGATTTTGTATGGTATGGGTAAAAAATATCTGGAAATCGGGCTTAATTGTACCTTTTTGGGATATATATAGCCAGAGAAGCTGATAGCGATATTAGACAATGGGATTGGGATCTGAGAAGTTGTATGACTAGATCGAGAAAAGATAAAAATGCTATACTAAGTTTATGCCTTTTGTAGTAAAAATGGAATTAGATAAAAGTGTTTTACAACCCGAGTGTTTCTGTGGCTTTAGAGGTAGTAAAACGCCAGATCCTTCTGTGGCGACTAGACAAGCTGGTTTGCACAATCAAGTTAGGCCAGCTACAGAAGATGCTTTTGCTACTAGCCATACAGCAGTCGTGAAAAAGACCATAGCACTTAAAGTGACCATTGGTGGAAGGGTACACTATTTATAGTGATTAGTTAATATCTTGTGGATTCGTAGATGTACTCGTGTTCTATAAATTGAATGTTCGGCTGGCCTACTAGATCGATTAGCTCCAACACTCCCTGAAAAATATCCAATTTTTTAATGTCATCCAGAGAAAGCCATTGGTTTTTGTGGCCTTCGGTGTTGACCAAGAGTTCTCCTGCTGGGTTTTCTATTCGGAAAACATAGAAAAATTTATCTTCTAGCAGTTGCTTGGTGTCGCTGGTGACATCGAGCTTGTGCTGAATACCTCGAAAGATAAATTCTCCGGTTAGTCCGGTTTCTTCTAACAGTTCTCTTTGAGCTGACTGATAAATGGTTTCACCCCAACGAATTTTTCCTCCTGGAAATCCCCAAAGGCCATAAAAGGGTTGCTTTAAACGTTGCTGCATAAGATACAGGATTTGTCCGTTGTCGTTTTTGACGCAAATTGGCTTGACTGATAGTTTGGCTTGTTTTTCTATTTGAATTTTGTCGGTGTCAAGGCGATTGGCAAATTCTTTGCCAGTGATAGATAAAGTGTAGCCTGAGTCAACTTTTAAAACGTAGCCCAAGTCAATTAAGCGTTTGATATGAAAATTAAAATGGTCGCTACTAAGATCAGTAATGTTTAGATCTGAGAATCGAGCTGAAGGTAAGAACAGTAGCTCTCGTAAAATCGATAGCTGGATGGGATGGAAAGGTTGGGTACTCGTAGTGTTCATAGGCCAATTGTAGAGCTAAAAAATAAGAAATCTAGTGAAGTGGAGTTAAGCTTGTTGGGGATTGGACTGCATCCTTTGTACGGCTTGGTGAATAATTTCTGTCAAAGCCCACAAATTATTATCATCGATGTCAATGCCGAGCTTGCCTTTTAGGTTTTTTCTGAATAGAAGCTTTTCAAATCGCCCTAGATTACTATGCATTTCGCGAAACTGGCTTATTTTTCCAAACAGGGCACGCGCGAGTTCCAAATATAGAGTACGATACTGCTGGGAGCTGTTATGACTAGCTTCAAACCCAGCCAGAAGAAAGTAGATGCTTTCTTTGCGGACTGTTGGTTTACCAGAAATAGGATCTATTTGAGATATATTTCTGCCGGTTCCACTTTCGATAAGTTCCGTTAGAAGATTATTAGTGCAATTTGGATCTTCGAGGTCAAACTGTTTGTTTTCTAACACATCTTTTATTTGGGGGTCTAAGTTGAGTTTACTGTCTACCAAAGATTTTAAAAGACCTCGATAAAAGAAACTCTTTTGTTCGAGTATGTTCTGTGCTTCCGTACGTGGAAGTTGTGGTGCTTGGCTTTTAGAATCCATTGGTGACATACAAAATATAAGTATAAAAACTTTGTTATGTCAAGATATGGTTATAAAAAAGTCTTGATTTGATAAATTTACAAGCAAGTTGATCTAAAATACAAAAAACAGATGGCTAGATAATGTTCTAGAAATATATTTACCACAGACTTAGATTGGTTTGTTAATGGTTTTTTATAAATGAGTACTCAAGAAAGCATAAGAAAGGATAGAGAAAAAATATTATCTATAATTAGACGGAAAAAGACTGGTTCAATTTCATATGAAAATTTGGAAGGTAAGACTAGAGGTCGGGTAGATAATCTGGACTTTGCATTGTGGAGCTTGGCCAGAAGTGGAGACGTGATTTTTGAGAAAGGGGGAGATGATTATGTTGTTAGGGTAGCGTTAGTTAAAAAAGGGAAATAAAATGGATTGCAAAGGGGAAGATTAAGAGTTTCTCCTTGGCGGCCTAT
>CAYXDV010000001.1:76811-188653 GCA_964463925.1 uncultured Gammaproteobacteria bacterium | reverse complement strand
GGCATGGTATCTCTAGACAGAGATGTGTCCTTGCTCGGATTCGAACCGAGATTGCCACCTTCGACTTAGACCACACATGGTGGACCCAATGGGAATCGAACCCATATTTACTAGGTGATAACTAGTTGTCCTACTATTGGACTATGGGCCCCTCATCTATGGTCTAAGTCACGAGCTTGAAGCACAAACTGCATGGTTTGCAATAGGTCTTAGATAGCTCTAGAAAATAACTGCACATAGTGGACCTAGCAGGATTTGAACCTGTATTAAAGCCTTGACAAGGCTTCGTCTTACCATTAAACGATAGGCCCACAATATGCAGTTTTTTAAAGAGCGCCAATTTTTGGCACTAAAAAGTACCCCAATTCGTTGGGGTATTTTTTTGGCTTTTATTGCCGATGTAGCAGAAAAAATTACCTATTTTTCAGGCTTTTTCTCCACATAACAAAAGCCTGAAAGTAAATCTCAAAAAAATCAAGCCCCCTTATTTGAACTCAAAACCACACTTTATACACTAATTCGTTTCCATCTCTTGTCACACTATGCTTCAAATTTGGGATCTTAGCTAAATCTCTTTCTCTTAGTCTTCTTTCCTCTGAATCTAGCCAATCTTTGGGAGAGGCATATTGTTGCAATATGGGGTTATGTCTATTTTGTATCTGCTTCTGGGTGTTTATATCTGCTATTTGTAGGTAATGGGTAATAGCGTCCATGCTTTTGTGTCCCACTATGGATCTAATAACTGGCAGCGGTGCTCCATCATTACCAAGGTGAGTTATAAGTGATCTTCGAAATACATGACTGGATATATTTTTGTTGATACCTAATCCAACCGCATAGTTATGTAGAATTCTATTTACAGATTGTTGAGTAATGGGAAATAACAATTTTTTAGTCATGGCAGGGGAATATTGAGATTTCAAACAATCAACTAGTATCTCTGGTAGATATACTTTTCTGTCCTCTTTGTTCTTAGTCCTTCGATAAACAACAAAACCCTCATCAATGCTTATGTCGCCCCAAGTAAGGTTCAAGGCTTCCTGGATTCTCACATTTGTACAATGGTATCAGCTATAGAATGCAACTAGAAACTCGTTACCGCACAGCCTAGTTTTCGTGATATATTCAAGCATACAGATGTCACAATATTCTGCCTTTTTTACTACTACTGTGCCCACTAGGGCATAATCTTCATGTCTTTGTGGGCTTATTCTTTTTCCTTTTGTTAAATTTTATTAATCCACTTTATGTCTAATCATAATTCCGACCAAGCCGACAATTATCTTTGGTCATTGCGTCATTCTTGTGAACATGTCTTAACCCAGGCCATGCAACATTTGTATCCTAATCAATTTCTAATGGCTATGGGACCAGCTACCGACGAAGGTTTTTATTTTGACTTCGAATCACTTGGGAACTTTAAACTTAGTGAAGAAATGTTTCCCCAAATCGAGGCAGAAATGCAAAAAATAATTCAATCAAATCTGCCCATAATCAAATCAAGTATTTCAGGTGATGAAGCCAAAAACATGTTTTCTAATAACCCCTATAAATTAGAATGGATTGAACAATTTTTAAAAGAAAAAAAAGATTTAACTGTTTATAAAACCGGCGAGGAATTTGTTGACCTGTGCGCAGGTCCGCATATTGAATCTACTGGAAAAATAGGTGCTTTTAAACTTTTATCTGTAGCCGGAGCCTATTGGCATGGTAGTGAAAAAAATAAAATGTTAACCCGTATTTACGGCACAGCATTTACCAACAAATCAGAACTTGAGGATTATTTAAACCGTCTTGAAGAAATCAAAAAACGTGACCATCGAAAAATAGGCAAGGAACTTGACTTATTCACTTTTGCCGATGAAGTTGGCCCTGGCCTACCCTTGTGGACACCCAAAGGGACAATCATCCGCGAAGAGCTTGAAAATTGGGCCAAAGAAACTGAAAAAAAATGGGGATATCTCAGAGTGGCCACGCCACACATCGCCAAACATACTCTTTATGAAATTTCTGGCCACTTACCCTACTACAAAGACGACATGTATTCTCCAATGGATATCGATGGGGAAAACTATTACCTCAAAGGTATGAACTGTCCACATCATCACATGATTTATAAATCAACACCAAAATCATATCGCGATTTACCCCTGCGAATAGCAGAGTATGGCACCGTTTATCGTTTTGAAGGTTCAGGAACATTGCAAGGTCTAATGCGGGTCAGAAGTATTTGCCAAAATGATGCCCATATATATTGCACCATAGAACAGGCAGAACAAGAATTTTTAAGATCACTAGAGCTATATGACTACTATTATCAAACACTTGGTTTAAGCAAAAAAGATTATTATGCAGTTATCGGACTCCCAAGTCCTGAAAAAAGTAAATATCACGGTGATCAAAAAATGTGGGAATTGGCCGAAAAAATGACTCGTTCTGCTGTTGAAAAATTTGGCATCGATTATGTAGAAGATGTTGGTGGGGCGGCTTTTTACGGCCCCAAGATAGATGTTAAAATAAAATCAACCACCGGCAAAGAATATGCCATATCTACCGCCCAGCTCGATTTGTATATGCCAACCAGATTTGGACTAGATTATACAGATTCCGACGGACAGAAAAAAATATGTGCTGTAATTCATCGGGCTCCTCTTGGCTCCCACGAGCGTTTTGTTGGCTTTTTGATTGAACATTTTGCTGGCGCATTTCCAACATGGCTGGCTCCTATCCAAGTCAGTTTAATTCCCATAACTGACAAACAATTTGATTATGCCAAATTTATTGGAGAAAAATTGACAAACGCCAATATTCGATTTGAAATTCAACAAGACACAGGTACAATGCAGGCAAAGATCAAACAAGCTCAAACTCAGAAAATTCCTTATATGTTTATACTGGGTTCCAAAGAACAAGAATCTCAAACAGTTTCCATTCGCCAACGCGACGGCCAGCAGCTAAATAATTTAGACTCTTCAGAGCTAATTACTAATTTAACCAATCAAATCCAGCAAAAATCCTTATCTTTGCTAAAATAAACCCATGAGTGTTGACTTTCGAAAATACAAAATTAACTTTCAAATTACAGCTAAAGAAGTTCGTCTTTTAGATGAATTTGCAAAACAGATTGGAATTGTAAGTATTGACGATGCCCGTCAAAAAGCAAGGGAAAATGGGCAAGATCTGGTGGAAATAGTCAGCAAAGCTAATCCTCCAATCGTCAAAATGATTAGTTTCTCAAAATTCAAATATCAAGAATCCAAAAAAGATAAACAACAACGCAAAGGGGACAAAGGAGGGGAACTAAAAGAACTTCAGTTTTCTCCTTTTATAGGTGAAGCCGATTTGGGTACACGGATCAAAAAAGCACAAGGCTATCTTACTGATGGTAATAAAGTCAAAATTAGTATAAAATTCCAAGGTCGCCAAATTACCAAAGTGGAGTTTGGTCATCAATTAGTTGACAAAATCAAGGTAGCTCTGGCAGAATATGCCCAAGCAGAAGGAGAAGCCAAATTACTTGGTAAACGTCTTTTTCTCACCTTAACACCAATCAAAAAAACTAAAAAATGAAAAAAGTTAGCAAAAAACTAAAAATTAAGTCAAGCCTGTCCAGTCGTTTTCAAGTAACTAAAAATGGTAAAGTGCTTAAAAAAACTAGTTTCGACCGTCATCTGCGCCGTAAAAAATCCAAAAAACAGTTACGTCGTCTGAAGAAGAAAAAAACATTGCAAAAAACATTTGCCAAAAAAATTCTCCGTTTATTAGGTAAATATTAATATACTATGCGCGTAAAAACAGGATTCGTTAGAAGAAGAAAACACCAAAAAGTCTTAAAAGCCGCCAAAGGTTTTTGGATGACTCGCCACAAGCGTTTTAAGCCAGCACACGAAGCTGTTATGCATGCAGGCAACTATGCATTTGCCGGACGCAGAATTCGCCGACGTGACATGCGTAAACTATGGATTGTTCGTTTAAATGCAGCTCTAAGAGCCGAAGGTACCACATATTCCAAGTTCCTGCCAATGTTAAAAGCAAAGAAAGTTGATTTAAATCGTAAAATGCTCTCAGAACTTGCAATAAACAATCCTGAAGCTTTTAAATCAGTTTTTAAATTTATCACTTCCTAAAAAAGACAGAAGCAAAAAAATGCCGCTGTCTAAAAAGCAGCGGTTTTTTGTATATAATCAATTATGAATCCACAAGCAGATATAAATTTGATTAAATCTGCAACATCTGTAGATATCCTTGAGCAAATTAGGGTGCAGTTGTTAGGACGCAACGGAAAGGTCAATCAACTTTTTGCACAAATAAAAGAACAACCAAACCCAAAGGAATATGGACAGGAAATTAATCAATTTAAAATTGCTATTGAAGCTGCTATAAAACAAAAGGGGTCAGAGCTAGAATCGCTTACCAAAACAATTACTTCTCCAAAACAAACAAAAGAATTTTACGTTCCACAAAAATTTGGACACCTACATCCAATTACCATAACTGAGAAACAAATTTATTCAGTTTTCCAAACCCTCGGATTTTCGCAATATGATGCTCCTGAACTAGAAACGGACGAATACAATTTTCAGCGTTTAAATGTACCTAAAAATCATCCAGCACGGGATATGCAAGACACAATCTATATTCATCAGCCTGATTACTTACTTCGAACTCAAACATCTAGTATAGAAGCCCGTTTGCTTGCCCAGGAAAAGCCACCTTACAAGGCTATGTTTCCTGGTAGGGTATATCGTAATGAAAAAGTTACCCATAGCAATCACTTTGTTTTTCATCAATTTCAAGGTGTTGCCGTGGACACCAATATTACACTAAAAGATCTTTTTGGCACTTTTACCAAGCTGATAACTTTTCTTTACGGCAAAGATTTCAAATTTCGCTTCCGCAACAAATATTATCCAGAAGTAGAGCCGGGAGTTGGTATAGATTTTGCCTGTTTTAATTGCCAAGGGCTTGGTTGTGTAGTTTGCAAAGGTGCCGGCTGGATCGAGGCAGGGGGTGCTGGAATAATACACCCAAATGTTATGCAACAGGCAGGCTTGGACACTAAAAAATGGCGTGGTTTTGCTTTTGGCTGTGGACTTGACCGTTGGGTAATGACTAAATATAAAATAACTGATATTCGTTCACTTTTAGGTGGCAATTTAGCCTACAAACCAAATCAACCATGATCGTCGTTTATTCCGAACTAAAAAAATTATTACCTGATCTTGCCGCAAAAGGTCAAGATTTAGCCGATACCTTCGCCCTAATTGGCCACTTTTGTTCTGGTTACAAAAAGGATGGTTTGGAAGAAATCTATGATTTAGAAGTTCGTGCTGCCAATCGCCCAGATTGTCTTGGATATCTTGGTTTGGCCAGGGATTTGGCTGCTTTTTACCAAATTTCAGTTATCAAACCTAGACCTGCCACTAAAAAACCAGCAGAGTCAAATAATTCTCAAAAAATAAATATTCAAATTACTGCAAAAAATTATGTAAAGGCATTGTCTGCATGCCTGATTACTAATCTACAAATTTCCAACTCGCCAAACTGGTTGGTCAAATTACTTTCTTACCACTCCATAAACTCAGTCAACAATCTGGTTGATTTAACCAATTATATTATGTTGCTCTACGGAATACCTTGTCATGCTTTTGATGCTAATTCCGTTGAATATTCACTAAATTGGACTACAAGTAAACAGGGTGACATTATGACTACTTTTGACGGAACAAAATTAGTGCTTCCAGTGGGCACATTAGTTATAGAAGGCAAAAATTCAATAGCTAGTCTAAGCACCATAGGTGGCCAAAAAACAGGTATTAATAAAAATAGTTCCAATACCATTTTAGAGATGGCCATATATGATCCTGCCAAAGTACATACAGACTCTCAAATTTTAAATGTTCAAACGGAAGCCAGATCAAGACTAGAAAAAATACTATCACCAGCAGAAATTCCAGAAGCCTTTTTGCATCTGCAATCATTAGTACTTGAATATTGCCACGGAGAAATAACTGAGCAATTCTTAGACTTTCAAAATTTTATTCCAAATAATTTACAAATTAAATTTGACCCAGAATCTCCTGCCAAATATGCCGGCACCAATATTCCAACATCAACTTCAATAAGAATATTAGAAAATTTGGGTTGCCAAGTTTCTTCAGATTTTTTTGTAACTCCACCATCTTGGAGAACTGACATAAATTGCCAGGAGGATTTGATAGAAGAAGTTGTTCGGATATATGGTTACAACCATATTCCAACCGACGAGCCAATTGACCAAAAACAGTTATCAGACATAACTCCAGTAGGCTTGAATTTAGCTATAAGTACAGCAAATATTCTTGCAAGTCTGGGTTATGACGAAATCCGCTCCTGGACCCTTATTCAGGAAAAATATTTACTAAAAAATAGTCCAAACGCACCAGTTCGTACTGAAAATAATATCAATGAAGAATACCCATTTTTAAGACAAAGCCTTATTTCTTCACTAATAAAACAAGCTGATATATACTCTCGATACCTTCTTCCAAAACCAAAATTTTTCGAAATAGGTAAAGTCTTTTCAAAAAAAGATTCCGGTTATCTTGAAAATTCAGCTGTTGCTATTTTTTGCCAAAATAAGGATGAGTTAGATCAGACTGTTAATACTATAATAAAAACTTTAGAACTTGATACTTCCAAAATAGCTACAACAACTCATTGTGATAACAATGGGTATTATCTTCAGATGATTTTAGATGAAATTTGCAGTTTCAAAAATTTTAGCACCCAGCCAAAAAATACAAATGCTATTGAACTTACAACACAAGTTCAAAGTTTTGATGCAACTATTTCATTTGATACAGAACAAGAGCCCGAAAATCTAATATCATCGTATTCAAAAAAAATTAGCTCCACTATTTTGTGGTCTATGTTGGTAAAAGACTATTATCATGACCCAAAACAAAAAAAACACAATTATACCCTAACAGCCTATTACTACAACTGTACTTCTCAAGAAGCCAAATCCACCCACTTAAAAGCCTTTGGTTTAACTATAAAAAGTATTGTAAGTGGAATTATGACTAAAAAAAGATTATCTCCCTACATATCAAATAAAAATATATATTTAATTGATAATAATGCAGATACAGTTCTTGAGTATTATTCTTCACCATATTTACAAGAAGATGGGGCCATTTATTTCAGCTCTAAAAAATACAAAGACCACTGGGTGATAATCTGTGATAAAACTATTTTTTATCCAACAGGTGGTGGCCAGCCAGGTGATACTGGAACCATAGAAAATATACAAATCTTTAATACCACCTTTGAAAATGGGCAGGTTTTACATCATACTCACGATGAAATTAACCTAAAAATAGGGCAAAAGGTAAAACAGGTTTTAAACTGGCCTCACCGTTATAAATACATGCAAATCCATTCTGCCGGCCATTTACTTCACGATACAATCATATCTTTGGGATTCAACGTAAAAGCTAAAAAAGGAGATCATGGAGACGATGCCTGGATTTTGTATAATGGAAAAATTGACCCTAATAGTTTATTAAAGATCACTCAAACTTATTCCAAACATCGTAATATAAATTACCCAATTATCACAGACTATATTGCAGACCAAGATTTAGAAAGAATAACCGGCATGTCAGCTGGTAATCTACCCAAACACAAACGACTTAGATATCTTAAAATCGGCCCGTTTGCAGAAATGCCCGATGGGGGAGTACAGGTAAAAAATACCAGTGAGCTACCCGATCTAAAGCTGGAAATAAGCTATGATTCATCAAGCAATGAAACTTTGGTAAAGTACTGTTTGGATTAATATTGGTTGACCCTTAGAACACCACTCATCAACACTTTCATATCCAAAAAACAAATGGAAAATACAATTACTTTTGCTTTCTAAGCCTACGAATCACTGGAGTACGAGCATCCGGATTGAGACCTCTAATCCGATGAACACTATGAAGCCAAGCATGTGTGTCTGTAGCAACTCCCTTTATAGCTTCGGTCGCATTTTTTATAAATTTACAACTACCTCTAGTGAGAGTTTCCACCGCCTCACCCCAACGTATAGCTTCGTTTGGTGTTACTGGCATAATAAACAATTATATCACACTATGTCCCGCCGATACTCGGCAGAACAGTCGGCACAACAGTAGGTATCAATGTTGGAGCAGGGATTGGAGTATTTGTTATCAAAGGTGTGGGTGTTGGTGTCGGAGAAGGGGACCAATCCCATGGTTTATTCACTCCAATTTGGATAGTTCGTTCCCCACTGTTTCCATCACGATCTTTGGCCACTGCTTTTATTTTATAAAGTCCATCTGTCAAATTAAGAGAAGTGCTAAACGGCCTATCACTAAAAGTTTTCTTTTCTTCATCGTTTACATATAGCTTCACTTCCACAATCTTTTTTGTTGCTTGAGTGTCAATATTCACATCAAAATTATTCCCCACCGTACTGCGATCGCTCGGCTGTGTAATATTTACATCAACCAATCCTCCGCTTCTACAATAGCTCTCAGGAGGTCGATATTTGTCTTGTATATCAGCAGCCTGCTTAGCAATCCAGGCATCAATACCTATCTGCCATCTATTTTGTCCGTCTTTTGAAATCGGGTCATTTTCAGTCAAATGATAATATTCTTTTTCAGTATAATTATTATTAGCAATATCTTCAGGTGGCGCCAAGCCAGGCTTATCTTTACAAACTTTTAGTTTTTGATGAATTTGGTCTAATCCACCAGGTAAACTGCCATTTAAAAAGTAATAGGTTTTAGTTGCTAAACCATCATGTGACGGATATCCAGAAACAGCATCAACATCAGCTTGAATTATTCCTTCAGGTATTGGAAAATCCTGTTTTTGCCTTCCTGGCAACAATTCAGTCATCATTCGTTTCCAAATTGGACTAGCACCAGAAACACCAGAAGCCACTTTTAGCATTGCAGTACCATCATTGTTTCCCACCCAAACAGCGCTGAGCAGATTTGGAGTCCAGCCAATAGTCCAGTTATCTTTTTTATCGTTTGTAGTTCCTGTTTTTACAGCAACCTGATATTTTGGAATTATTAGTCCATTTTGAGTTCCAAAAGTAATTTCTCTAAATCTATTTTCCGATAAAGTGTAGTTAATCAAGAAAGCTTCTTGTGGAGTCATTACCTTTCTATCTAAAATTGGCTTAAATTCAAAGATATCTCGTCCGCTACGGTCCTCTATTTTCAAAATACCAACTGGGTCAATTCTGGTTCCTCCGTTTGCAAAACTACTGTATGCTCCTGCAAGTTCAATCATTTTTATTTCTCCGCCACCCAGGGTAACAGAATATCCAAGCCTTTTTAGATTTGCCTCATTTGGTTCCAATGAATTTATCCCCATAGAATAGGCTTGTTTTAACATTGGTTCAATCCCAATACTTGCCAACATTTTTACTGCCGGAATATTTAGTGAATTTCCCAATGATGCCGATAGGCTAACTGGTCCCAAAAATTTACCGCTATAGTTATTTGGTTCATAATTTTTTTGACCAACCACAGGAATACTAACTGGAGTGTCCAAAAGCATACTTGCTGGCGTATAGCCATGCTGCAAAGCCAAAAGATAAGTAATAGGCTTAATTGAAGATCCAGGTTGGCGAGGGCGCAAAACAACATTAACTTGCCCATCAGTTTTTTCAGAATCAAAACCGCGACTACCTACCATTGCTAATACTTGACCATCTCTTGGGTCTAAAACTAAAGCCGCCCCATTACTAATTCCTAATTTTTCTGATTTATCAACTTCTTCAGATACAATTTGTGAAACCTTATTTTGCATATCTAAATCAAGTGACGTCGTTACTTTAAGACCTAAATTAATTGCATCCTCACCATACTGTTTTATTAAATTATCTCTGACCCAAAAAACAAAATGCGGAGCTTGTAGAGTGCTTTTATTTTGATAAAACTGATAATTTTCTGCTTCAGAAAGCACCTCAGCTGCTTTGTCCTTACCAATATATCCATCAGTTTCCATTCTCTCTAACACCTGTTTTACTCGCAAAATATATGCTTTTGGTGTTTTTGAAATCGGCGAATATACATTTGGCCTTTGTGGCATACCGGCCAGTATTACCGATTCTGTCAGACTAAGTTTTGAGAGCGGTTTGCCAAAATAACTCTCTGACGCGGTTCCCGCTCCCCAATTTGGCCCACCATATGGTGCCTCATTTAAATACATTAACAAAATATCGTCTTTGGAAAATTTAGCATCAATTGTAACTGCTAAAATAAATTCTCGGATTTTTCTAGAAATTGATCTTTCGTTGGTTTCCAAAATTGCATTCTTCACTAATTGTTGAGTAAGCGTTGAACCTCCAACCAGGCGATGTCTAAAAATCAAATTATAGACAATTCGTATAGGAGTCATTGTGTCAAAACCCTTGTGTTTGTAAAAATCTTTATCCTCAACTGAAACTGTCGCTAACTTCAAAGTTTCAGGAACTTCTTGCCAAGTTGCTGTAACTCTTTTTGTGTCTTTATACAAATCGTACAATAACTTGCCATTACGATCGTACATTCTAGTTACAAAACCATCTCTTCTAATTACATTATCAGGGTTTGGCAAATCTTTGGAATACCAGGTAAACAGAACAACAATAGCCAATGCCCCCAAAATCGTACCAACAAAAGTTAGAACTGAAAAAGTAAACAAAACTTTCTTCCAATTTATCCGCTTTATCATTAGCGATTGGTTAGTGCACCTAGAAAAGGTGTTAAGGATGATAACAACAAGACAACAATCGCTATAATAATAAAGAACTTAGAAATTACATTTCTTTTTTTCATGCCTAAACAAATTCTAACAGGAATTGGTCCAAAAACCAAAGAAAAACTTCTCAAACTGGGAATTCAAAAACCAACAGACCTTTTATACCATTTCCCTCGTAAGTATTTAGATTTCTCAACTATTACGCCCATATCCCAACTTTTTATCAACCAAGTTAGCACTATTAGTGGAAAAATACGATCTTTTCAAACAATATTTTTGAGAAGCGGTAAAAACATGCAAAAGATTGTTATTGATGATTCAAGCGGATCTCTTTCAATTTTCTTCTTTAATCAGCCATATCTTAAATCTGTTTTGATTCCAAATTTAACTATGAGTTTTGCTGGAACTGTATCAACTTTTTCTGGAAAAATTTGCTTTATCGGCCCTGAATATGGTGAGCAAAACACTGGAAAAATCATACCAATTTATCCACAAACATCAGGCTTGGGGTCTAAAGTAGTTCGCAAATTAATAAATAACAACTTAAATTATTTATTGCAAAACAATCCAACTCCAGATTTACCAGCATCTGTACTTAGTAATTTTGGTCTAGAAACCGAGTCTAGTCTGCTTTCAAAAATACACCAACCAGCCAATCAATCTCAGCTAGCCGAAGCCCAAACCCAGTTAGCACTTCGCCAAACACTTGCTCTTCAAATTAAAGTAGAAAATTTAAAAAATCAGCAACTTTCAGAAAAATTAACACACAAACTATCCTACTTTCCAATAGCTGAAAAAAAAATACTACAAAAATTCCCTTTCCATTTAACTGTTGGACAACAAAAGGTTTGGTCAGAATTAAAAACAGATCTTTTTTCTTCAAAACCAAGCAACAGGCTAATCCAAGGCGAAGTTGGCAGTGGCAAAACAATTCTTGCACTTCTGGCCTGTGATCAAGCTCTGTCTAACCAAACTTCTGCGATTTTTATTGTCCCCACACAACTCCTGGCAAATCAGCACCATGCTACTTTTTCCAAATATATACCAGAAAACCAATTGTTATTGTTAACTGGATCTGCTAAAAAAAAGATAAATACAAAGCCACAAATAATAATTACCACTCAAGCTATTTTTTACAAAAACTTAACAAATTTGTCGAAAATATCTTTAATAATTTTTGACGAACAACACAAATTTGGCGTGAATCAGCGATCTTTTTTACAATCATCGTCCAGCAAACCACACTTGTTTACAATGACAGCCACTCCAATCCCTAGATCTGTTAAACTGACACTTTTGGGTCATCTAAAACTAAGTATCTTGAGTGACCTGCCAAAACAAAGACAAAAAACTACTACTTATTTGGTTGAACCAAATAAACGAGACGACTGTTGGTTGTATATACAAGAGCAAATAATAAAAACCCATACCCAAGCCTTCGTTATTTGCCCATTTATTGAAAGCTCAGAATCTATGGAGTCAGTTCAAGCAGCTGAAACATTGTTTGACAATTTAAAATTAAAATTTCCAAAACTAACTATTGGACTTTTACATGGAAAACAGAAACCGAACCAAAAAGAACTAATAATGCAAGATTTTTCTCAAAACAAAATTCAATTGTTAGTTACCACGCCATTAGTAGAGGTCGGTATTGATGTGCCAAATGCCAATTTGATGGTAGTCACTTCACCTCAGCGTTTTGGACTTGCCCAGCTACATCAGCTTCGCGGACGAATAGGTCGTGGCAATCAGGCTGCTTTTTGTTTCGTGTTAATCGACAAACCAAACCAACGACTAACCGCTTTTAGCAAAATAACAAATGGATTAAAATTAGCTGAATTTGATTTAAAACAACGAGGTGCAGGTCAACTTTTTGGTTTAATTCAGCATGGATTCGAAAATTTGGATTTTAATCAATTAAACAATCTCAATCTAATTAGCAAAAGCCAAGAAATTTTAAAATTTCTTAAGAAAAACTGTCCAGACGATTATTCCAGACTTTGTCAGTCAAATTCCAGCCAACCCATTGCCTTAAACTAACTTCTCTTGTAAAATCACCCTATGACCGCATTACCCAAGCATTGGCCCAGTTCCCGTCGTCAAGGACGTCGTCGTGCCACTCATTCAATTAAGCTAACAAAAACTATAAACTGCAAAACTTGCGGTTCTCCAAAACGCCCTGGTTTTATCTGCCCCAACTGTAACCAATAAACAGTGAAAACAAAATTCGATCCACGTCACCAACACCGTATTCATTTGATGCAACTTTTATTCGCCTGGTCAGTTGATTCAACTCAATCTTTAGAGGATTTGACAGTAGAGGATATAAACTCAAGTGATCAGTTAATAAGCAAATATGCCCCAAAATGGCCACTTTCTATGATAAATCAGCTAGATCTATCTATCCTTCGCTTAGCTTTTTGGGAATTAACTTCAAAAACTCAAACACCCCCTCGGGTTGTTGTGGACGAGGCAATTGAAATTGCCAAAGAATTTGGTAACGACAGTAGTCCAGCTTTTATTAATGGTGTCCTGGGCGCCTGGCTGAAAACTCAAAATGCATAAATTCAAAAATCAATTACTATATCAACAAGCTCTAACTCACCGCTCCTATGTCCATGAGCACAATCAGCAAAATCACGAAAGCAATGAAAGGCTAGAATTTCTGGGTGATGCTGTTTTGGAACTTTGGACAACACAATCTTTGTACGAACAATTCCCTGAATTTGATGAAGGAAAACTAACAAATTTGCGCTCACTTGTGGTCTGTACGCCTAGCCTTGCCCAAGTGGCCAAAACTCTGAAACTAGATGAGCAGCTGCTTTTAAGTTACGGTGAAGAACAAAATGGAGGACGTCAAAATCCATCATTATTAGCCGATACTTTTGAAGCTGTTTTAGGTGCTATCTATTCTGATGCCGGTTGGAAGGCAATTGACAAATTTCTACAAGAAAATTTATCGACTACCATTCAAACCCTTGCCAACAAAAAGCATTACAAAGATCCAAAAAGTCACTTTCAGGAACTAGTACAAGCCAAAGAGGGGATCACTCCCCACTACGCCACCATCAGTGAGTCTGGACCAGATCACAAAAAAGTTTTTCGCGTTGCCGTTTTTGTTGGAGAAAATGAGATTGCTCAAGGTCAGGGCAATAGTAAACAAATAGCAGAAACAGAAGCCAGCCTAGAAGCTATCCAAATTTACGAATCTAGGCTATAATAGGCGCATGCTAAAAATCAAACTCCAGCCTCGAGGCAAAAAACACCAACGCACTTTTCGTATAATTGTAGCTGAAGCTAAATCAAAGTTTGATGGAAAATTTGTAGCAGATCTTGGTTTTTTCACTCCACAAACGAAAGCCATCCAGCTCGATAAGAAAGCATTAGAATCTTGGCAAAAAAACGGTGCACAACTAACCCAAGGTGTAGACAAACTCATCAATCCAGAAAAGTATCCAAGAAAGAAAAAAGTTAAATCTGCCAAGCATGAATAACACAGACCAGATCCAGGCAGCTATAAATTATATTTTACAAGGCATTCTACTGGAAAATAGTCAGGTATCTTCAACTATCCAAGAAACCGGACATTCGCTTTTAGTAAATGTTGTCTGTCCTCCCGAATTTGCGGGGCAAATAATTGGCAAAGAAGGAAGAATAATCAAATCAATTCGCCAAGTTATGGGATTATTTGCCACACCAATAAACATCCAAGTCAACAGCCCAGAAATTCAATAATTAAAGGGATCGATTCTACTACCTGTATTTTGGCTAGGTAGTCCAAGCTGCCCACTTGACCCCACATCAATTGTTGAAAAGGTGGATAGTTTCTCCAACAAGGCATTTTCATTTGCTGTTAATTGTACTTCACTCCAATTTGCACCAGCCGCAACCTTTTCTACTTGTAAATTAGAATAAGTCCCAACAATAATCTTTAAACTAACTAAATTATTATCAAGATAAGTAACGTCAAATTTATCAACTGACAAAATTGGTAAAGAATTTTCAATTTGTTTGACCATATCCAAGTATTTGTCTTTTGGTCCAACCATAATTACATCTAGAGGAACTTTTGTGACCGCAGTTATCGTCTTTTTTCCATCATCACCACTAACCTTACCAGGAGATACAGTAAAACTATCGATACTAAAATTCCAATTTCTCCCAATTTCTCCCAAAACATTCATAATAAAATACAAATCTTTAGTACTAGGCAGTGCTTCTTCTATTAAAGTTTGATTTTTTCTTAATTTTTCCTGATCAACCGCTGCCAAATACGCAGTTTGTTGTTTTGTATTAGTAGCCTGAATACTCGTTGTTTCTATCTCCTGCCTAACTTGTCCAATCTCAATTATTTTTGGCAAAACAAACATTAAAACAGTCAACAAAAAACCTACAATACACAATATAGTCGACCAAAATGATTTAATAAGCAACAAATCTATTCCCATAAATCTATTCTTGTCTAGTTTTATTGGGACTCTTAATTCCAAATTCATAACCCCACCTCCAAACTAAAATTCCAACTTAAATCCTGATTATAAGTTACTCCTTTTATCCTTGCCCATTTAAATTCGCTTACATTTCCTTTATTTACTTTGTCTACCAGCTGTTCAACTTTCTGCATTGCATCAGCACTTGAAGCAATACCGCCAACCTCAAAATATTTATTATCTTTTAATTCAAAATTGGATATGTTAGTACTCTGATCAAAAAGCTGACCAAAGGCGGCAAAAGCTTTTGCATACTCAAACCTAGTTGACAAAACTTCAGCCACTTGTTTGGCAACAAACCTAATTTTACTCGTCGCTAGTATTACTTTATCGTATTGTTTGTATTCAGATTGTGCAGTTCTGAGTCTTTTTTGGCTATTTTGCAGGCTCTGTCTAAAAAACAAACTAACCGCGAATACTAAAAAGACCAAAACAAACCAAGTAGACAAAATAGCTATGGTAATTTGCTTATTTGGTTGCTTGTAGCGTAGAGATCTGATCTGTAACTTTGAGTTACCAGGCAAAAGGTTAATTTTTTTAGCACCAGTTATATGTTGTGGCATCTAGACAATCTCCCTTAAAGCTAGTCCGGTAACCACCCCAAAAGCCGAACCCAAATTTTTCTGATCTACGTTTCCGGTCAAAACTGACTGATCCATTTTTACAAAGGGGTTTAACACCTGAACTTCTATCCCTAATGTTTTGGTAAATGATTCTGCCAGACCAGGCATGGAGCCCCCACCACCGCTCAAACACAAAAGTTCTATTTGTTGATTGAAATCTTGATTAAAAGAAACCAACGCTTTGCGCACTTCTTCGGCAATTGTTCCAAAAACAGGAGAAACTGCTTCTTTTATCTTTCCTTCAAGCTGATCTTGACGCATACCATATGCTTTTTTGTATTCTTCAGCCGCTGCCATATCAAGACCTAAATTAACCGAAATTGCCCTAGTAAAGGCTTCACCACCAATTGCAAGTGAACGAGTGGAATAAACAAATCCTCCTTGCAAAACTATCAAATCGGTAAACTGTTCACCTAAATTAATGGCCATAATCGGCTTTTCAAGTCCTAATGAGTTGGAAAACATGTTACGCAATGCCAATGCTGTGGTTTCAAAAGCTATGGGCAAAAGTCCGGCCATTTTACAAAGTCTTACATACATTTCCACCACATTCGATTTTACGGCCACTGCAAATATTAGTGTTTTTCCTTCTTCATCTTTGTTGACAATTTCATAGTTTAGCGATGCTTGATCCAAAGGGTAGGGGACAAAAGTCTCTGCTTCAAACAATAAAGCATCTTGAATCTCGTTCTCTTTTAGCGGTGGTAATTTTACCAGCCTGCTAACAACTTCATCTTCTGGCAAATTCAAAACACATTCTTTAGTCTTCAATTTCAAATCTGAAAGTAAAACTTTAATACTGTTTGCTACTGCTTCCAAACCCTTATCACCAGCTTGTCGCCAATTACTTGCAGGTGTTACCGTTTCCCCTACGATCTTTACTACAACCACACCTTGGTTGTTTTTCTCCAAAAAAACTAATTTAATTTTACTGTGTCCAATATCCAAACCAAAATAATTCATATTCTCAGTTTAAACATCTTTTTAATTTCCATCAACTTTTCCGGCTGCAACAACGCCATCTAATAATATTGCTAAGTCTATAGGCAGAGTTCGCCTTTTTTCTACTCTAACTACTTTCTGTGTTGATCCGGCAGCACCAATTGCACTAAGTAAGATTCCTTGTTGCGGAAACACACCTGCACCTGTCGCCTGAAGTAAAATACTTGAACCACGCAACATTGGATTCAAGCTTGACAGTGGGCTTGCCGATAGCAAAACGGATTGAGTTGGTATGTTTACCAAAAATCCAACCATTCCATTACCGCAACTAACAACCTGGGTATTATCCAAATCAGTAAATCCATTCACCAAGCCTGGAGAAAGCAAGTTGTATCCACTTCTGGAAACTGAGATAGAAGTACCATTTTTATAAAAATTTTCGACTAAGATAGCGCCAGTATAGCCAGAATCCACGCACACCCTAACTGATCCTTGATAGTATTTTGTCGCATCTAAATTTCCATCGGCCAAAGTGTCCATCATCCAAAAATAGGCCCGATTACCCCAGCTTACAAAATTTGCAAATTTTAAGGTAGAAATTCCATTAACATTTACTGCGAGTAGGGGAGAAACTTCTACTCTAGCAGAACTGCCAACATTTGAATAATAAACATTATCAGCACCTATACTTCCACCAAGATAAGTATTCAGGCTTGAATCAGCCACATTAAATGCTTCTTGTAAATCTTTACTATCAGTGTCAATTTTTGTATCTACAATTGTTCTTTTAGAAGTAGACAAGCCCAAAGACATGGCCAAAGCACTAATCAATAAAACTATAATTGCAACTTGCCCTTTATTACTCATCTTTCTCTCCAATTAACTAAACCAACAAATAATTCTTTAGGTAAATTAAATAGGAATGATGGATCATAAACTACCTTAACTGCGGGTTTTTCGTTGTTGTCTAATTTATAATTTCCAGTCAATGTTCTCTTAAAAACTATGTCGCCACTGGCATATACCCCACCACGAATAAGCAATTGTAAAGCCACATCTCCAGTAGCTTCAAAATTTGCTCTGGAATTAGAACTATTTGCTGCTATAAACATCCCTTCCATATTTGTTACTGCTGGCATCACAATAATTTTTTTTGCTACTACTAAGAAGTAATTCCCGGGTGCAACAGTGTTATTTTTGTCAACAGTAAAAGTCCCATCAACAAAATATATACCGCTTGGATTTGTTCCCAACAAACTCATCCCATAATCACCAACCATATTAACGGTCACATTTGCTTCTTTTACCTTTTGCCATAAACTATCATAGGTCAAAATCGGAACTAAATAATCTCGATTATCTACATACCACTCTGGTCCGCCTTTTTTACAGTCAACGCACCCGCTAGTACCTTCGATACTGTTTCCCAAAATAACACCCTGTAAAGATAAATTAGTATTTGTTGTAATACCAATACTTTTAACACAAGTAGACCCAACCACCTCTCCACATCTAGGAGAAATACTATCAATTACTTTACCACCAGATTTTACGTTAGAGTTTTCAACTTGCCACCAACCAGGATAAATCTCAGTTCCAGAGAAATCGACAGTCAAAGACTGGTTGTTGCTATATGGATCAAAAGACAAAGAAGAACTGCTCAAGTCTACCGTAGAAGCACAATCAATAGAATTATTTCCGACCTGCTTTATTCTAGCGTTAGCTGTAACAACTGAATTTATAGTCAAATTTGGTTTATAAGTTTTGCCGGCACCATACGTAAAAGTATCATTCAAGCTATACTGACTGCTTCCATTAATCACACCATTAATTGTCCCTCCTCCAGAAACTACAAAATTAATTGCCGAAAAATCTGACCTGGCATATTGATTGTTGAATCCATCCCCGGTCTGACAATTTGGCACAACCGAACCAGCAGAATACACAGTGCCCGTAACCGATACTTTACAATCCCATATCTTGATACTTCTACCACTATCTATCCAGTTTGTAGTCAAGCCTTTACTATCAGTAGCTAAAACCTGAATTTTATACATTTTATTCAAATTCGGTGGTAGCTGTACGTGCCAGTCAACCTGCAGCTGTCCTCCAATGACTTGGCTTGTTGTATTTTCATATTTTGTCCCAACTCCAATTTGGTCAGAAGTCATAACCCCATTAGAAAAAGATGATGATAGAACCCCCAATACGTTGTTGTTTGTAACATCCACTAAACGACTTGATATAGCTACAATATCATTTACTCCTTGCAAATCAGTTGCCTTAATTGAAATCACAACCTTATCGTTAGTGATTTGATTTTCGCAAGTGTGATTACGACCCAAACTATCAGGGGTTATAGTTTGACTAGCTTCATTCCTTAATTCAGTGCTGCTTACAGTCGGTGGGTTTTCTGGCAACACAGTAATCATTTTCCTATCATCAGTCCCACAACTTACTAAAGCAGAGTTAGGATCGCCACTACATGCCCCAAGTCCAGCGTCTAGTGCACAATAAACATAATAATCTCCAGGCTGAAAAAAGTTACCAGAAAATGCATAACTCTTATTACAGATAGTTGCGTTTGCAGAAGTACAAGTGTCGACTTGCGTCGAATTTGCCTGTCCCACTTTTACATATTTAAGTTTTACATCTTCTGTTCCAGGAGACAGGCTTGCATTTCCACTGTAGGTAACATTTAAAGAATCGGTCTGCGAAAAACTAGGTCCGATACCTAAATTTATGGAACATGTTTTGTTTACTCTTTGTACATAAATTGGGCCACATGTTGGGACAGCCTGATTAGTGGGCAAACAACTATTTGCTTGAGCATACATTTTGAAATTTGTACTATCAGTATTTGGATGATTTCCCAAATTAATATTACTGCTCCAATTGCCTCCAACTGCCAATGGCCCATTAGATGTATACAGCCTCCTGTCAGCCCTTCCGTCAGTCGAATCAAGCGGATCATTAGGATTAATTGCTCCAGGATTCACACCAGATCCAGAACCGTCTGAACTAGTAGTCCATGCATATAAATCTACTGATTTTGATTGTTCATCTACCGTACCATTAATATTTAGCTGACCAGAATTTCCAGGAAAAATAGTATAAGGGGAGGTAATAGTACACTTTGGTACACCTGGAGTCCATAAAGTCTTACCAACCCAACCAGAGTGAGTTGTTAAATTTGTGCAGGCACGATTAGCACGAATCTGCCAATCATAGCCATAAACTGCTCTCGCCCCATTCCAAACATAACTATTCGTAGTTATTCCAGCTACATTCAAAATCTCACCATGTGTGCCATTATCATATACTAATAAATCGTAGCTAGTTGCTCCGTTAACTTGATTCCAAGAAAAGGTCACTGTTTGATTAGTACAATCAATATTTGTGCTCAAGCTGTTTGTATCTGGATCTGCTGGGGCAGTACAACCACAAGCTTGGCCATCGTTAGTTCCATTAGCATTACATTCGTTATTATTGACCCCAACACCAAAAGCCATGGCACAACTATTATTTACGCAAGCCGAATGACAACATCTTAAATCTGTATGGAAATAATTTCCAGATTGTGCAGCAGAGTTTGGCAAGCTGGAATCATATGGCCCACCGTTGTTAGTATCTGATAGTACTGTAGGATCATTGTAGTCATTCCTACAACCTCTACCCGTACACCCACAGCTCCCCCATGATTGATCGCACTTATAACTTACATCACTAGCACAGTAATTTGGGGCTCCACCACTATCTATACCTGTCTGACAAAGAGATGCAACTTGTGGACTTACGTCAAACCTGCAGGCAACTTTACAATTGTTTGCATCATAAAAAAGAGAAAATCTACCGGGAGAAGGATATGTACAATCAGGAGCACAATACTGTTTGGATCCAGCAGGAAACACATCAGAATTGCTCCAATTCAAATTAACATCTGGGTGAAATGCCGATTCTGAGGATAAATAATAGTAAGAGGCATCTTGACCCAAACTATCAACGATCCGTCTACGCAAATTGCAACCATGTCCATTTGCAGCCAGATCAGTAGGCACAGGCCTATATGTTCCAGCCACACCAGTTTGCTGGCAAACCCCAATACTGCCATAATATTCACAGGTTTCACCGGCTTCACACCACCCATCGCTGGCTCCTTCTGAAAGTATTGTTGGATGTGTATTTAATGAAGCTTCAACCTGACTAACGCTTACCAAAGTTGCATCCAGCTGATAAGAACCACATCTTTGAGCTGCTGCGTCAATTGTTGACATCCCATCAACACTTATAGATGTCGTACCCCCAGCAGTCAAAAAGACGGTTTTTAAAGATACATTTTCGTTATCATGACAGGCTTGGCCATATCCTGAATAACAATAATTTGAATTAAGATACACTCTAGCATAAACGGCAAAAGGGTTATTATTTTTCAACAAAAAAGTCCCAGAATAACCACTGATCAACGTTCGTGCACCATCCGGACCCAAACTACTTACAGAACCATCCCTAGTTTTGTAATCTCCTCCCCAATTATATTGATCTGAAGGTTGGACTCTAGGGCAGTATAATCCTGGATCCATATATGTATTCCAAGGTTGATATTTACCAAAAGTTACCCCTCCAACAATTGAATATGAATTATATCTTGGGTCGTCTGCTGCACCAAAAATCTCATAAATACCCACATTTTGGCCAGATTGTGTAGATACATCATTTAATGCCAAAACTGGTTTTGGTAAAACAATTACAAAAGACAAGAACAAACGCAAAAGCCACATACCATTCAGTATAAAGTTTTTTTCTTCCGCATACTAGCAGTGATTACCTACCGCACACAGTCCCATCTGGTGGATCACAACTATTTGGCATATTTTCACCAAACACTGTTCTACAAGCATAATTAATACATTCACGATGACAGCATCTCCAATCAGAATTAGGACCTGCCTCTTCTTTACAGCTTGGTCCAACACAACCACATGTTCCGTAGCTATTATCGCATTTATAATCGGGGATCGCTGTGGTTGCGCATACGGTTCCATCTGGTGGTTCGCAAAAATTATTACCTTGTCCAAACACTGTTCTACAAGCATAATTAATACATTCACGATGACAACATCTCCAATCAGAATTAGGACCTGCCTGATTAGCACATTCAGCTCCGACACAGCCACAGGTCCCCAAACTAAAAGAACAAGAATAACCGGGTACTGGAGTAATCGTATTGCCAACGCCTAAACATTTGCTAGCAGTGGCTGCATAAATTGTATTGGCTAAAGTAGAATAACCCAAAGTATTTGGATGTTCTCCATCAGAAAACATATTTGGCTGCAAAACGGAAGAGGTATCAATAAAAGGAACATTTTTGTTGGCTGCAACAGCCTTTATGCCATCATTATAATATCTTTGAGCCAAAAAATAGTCTTGATCAGTATATACGGCCGGATTCAAACTAGTAGCAGCCAAAATGTAAATTTTGACATTGGGGTTTTGATTTCTAGCTTCGTCTATAATTTGTGGCATCCAAACTGTACCCTGATCCCAATTGCCATAAAAATAATCATTTATACCGTACATTAGATATAAAATATCAACATCATAAGCAGCCACATATCTTTCAGTTTTTAGTTTTTGATAAAACTCACCAGTTTTTTGTCCAGACAAACCAGCATGGTTTTTCTGGATCATAGCCATACTATTTTCAGTATAAGGACCAACCAAACCATAATCAGCACAAGCATCTCCAATCATTTTTTGTTCCAAAAAATATCTATAGCCACCTTTTGGTTCATAAACACCAAAAGTAACACTGTCACCAGCAAACATAATATTCTGCAGCCTTCCAGTGGCCTTCACGACTTGATTATTTGGAGTTATTCCACCAATCTTCCAAGACATAAAACCCAAAATCACCAATAAGCCCAACAAAAAAGACAACCTTTTGTAACCAGCCATGCATGATTTTAGCACTTTTAATTTTTTACTACAAATTGATTTAGAAATGTCTGATTAGCATAAGTATCTATAAAATTCGATATTCCTGTAAACAGGGTAAAATTCACAGTGACGACTGGATCGATATCGTCACTACATGACACAAAATTTTCACAGTTTTCAATCTTTAAGTCTCTTGCCACCATTACAAAATTACCGTTAGCGGAATTCGAAGCAATATATGCTCCATCAGTATCAACAATGCAAGCCAAGCTAGTAACACCTCCGTCCAAAATACTCGTAATTGTCATCCCAACTCCTTGATTGCAAATCAACCCCCCATGCTTTGCATCAGCATGAACTACCAAATCTCTAATCTGCGACATTATCCAAGAACCTTCTTGGTTTACCAAAGAAATCGCTTCTGCTTTATTTGCCAATTTCAAACTAAAGAACAAACTACTGATTAGCCCAAGCAACAGTACAACAACAGCAACAGTAACTACCAAGACTTCTATAATGGTAAAACCAGACCTAAATTTAGTTGAATTCTCCATTATGGACCTCCTGTCATATTGTTTACATAACGTTGAGTAGTATAAGTCAAATTACCGTTAAACCAGGTAACTCCTATATCAATCACTGCACACATCTGATTGCAGGTAGTTCTTCTAATCGATACCTGCCATTTTGCTTCATCATCTGTCCCATTTTCTACTTTTTGTTTATCCACAGAGTCTAGTCCACTCCAAAAATTCAACCTGTCATTTTTTGCCTGAGCAACATAGCTATTTAAAGTTGTATTTGCAAAAAATACCATTTTAGAAAATTCATCGCTTTGCACTTTGGTTTTAAAACTAAGTACAGACAAAGAGGTGACACCAACAATAACAACAGAAACAACTGCAACTAAAAACAAAAGTTCTATAATAGAAAAACCTCCTTGGCTTCTCATTGAATTTCAATCATCCCATTTGGTCTAATGAATATATTCTTCGAGTTGCTACGGTCTGTCTCCAAGCGTATTGTCAGTCCAATGTCTGTGTTTCTCGGGACAGTAGTTAGTCCAAGGCCAAAAGCATTTCTACCCGTTGCTGCCTCAAAGTCAATCTGCCAATTATTTTCAGATGGAATAATTTCTACTCCCGAAACATTTAATTTTTCACTTCCATATGATGTTCCAGTATCTGCTACATATGTTGTAAAAGTATTTGTGTCAAATTTCAATTTTACATAACCAACATCACCAGACATACCTTTTGGCAACTGTCTGGTAACAGCATAATTCCGAGCCATCAGCAAAATCCTCCTAATATCTTTACTGGCAACTGACACTGAATTTCTAGAACTATAGTTATTGATGTAAGCAAAAGTGCCCAGTGATATTAACAAAACCAAAGCTAAGGCGACCAAAATCTCAATTAGAGTAAAGCCTTTACTCATGGGTTCGCCAAAACATAGGAAAAGCTTCCAGAGATACAGCTTTTTGGACCAACTAGACTAGTTGCCGGACCCAGCTCCAAACAAGTTTGCAAGCGGTAGGTAAAGTTACTATCCAAAATATATTCATAATTACCAAAGCCATTTTTTGGATCTTCCGGCCAAGCTTCCAAATATCTTCCAACCATACCTGTATCTGTTGTGCCAGCAACATAAGCTGTATTTGGTGTCGTGGGATAACGTCCGTTTTCTTGACGATATAGCTCCAAGGCAGTTCTGATTTTTTCCATATCTATTTTTCTTCGACTATCTCTTGATTTCTGACTAGCCCCCACAAAACTCAAACTTGCCATAACGCTCAAAATTAAAATAATTGTGACTACTACTAAAAGTTCTATAAATGTAAAACCACCTTTTTTGCTCACTGTCGATTTTTCACACAATAATGGGTTAGGGGACTACCAGAAGCACATTGAGACCTATAATTTGCATTAGTGGTATTTTCTAACTTTGCACACAAACAATAACTACTACTATTGTTATTAGGAGAATTGCCAGAAGAATAATAACTCCATATTGTTGCATCAACTGACAATTTTGGATCATTTGGCCAGCTATCTAAAATTACACTAGTATTGTAAGACAAATTACCGCTACCGCTAGTGGAAGTTGGATAAGCACCAGATAGGGCATAATAAGTCTCTAAGGCCTTTTGTAGATTATTCATATCCTGAATCCTTTTGCTGTCCCTAGCCCTAGCCTGTGCCCCCGAAAAAGATACCGACATAATACCTAACAAAATACCAATAATTGCAATCACTACTAACATTTCAAACAAAGTAAAACCTTTTTCAAACTTATTCATATTCCAGTATAGTCTATTTTGCACAAACATAATATTGTCCTTGTACTTGTGGACTAATCCCGCATTTTATTTGCGAGTTAGTATCATCATCACCGGTAGTATTAAACAATGTTGTACCAATACTAAAAGTATCTCCATTTAAAGAATATGTGTAACTAAAACCGATTCCAGCAGTTGCGGCTTCCGCCATATAATTAGTAAAAAAACTGTTATTGTTATTCAACATTTTGCCAGAATCTGGGGTAGGGTAGGCGCTATTATCATTGTAATATAGTCTCAGCGCCGTCCTCAAACCTTGCAAAGTTTGTTTGTTCTGAGTGTCCTGAGCTCTTTCTCTGGCTCCCATAAAATTTGGCAAGATCAGGGCAAATAACATTGACATTATAAAAACAACTACCAATAATTCAATTAGAGTAAAACCTTCATTAGCCTGTTTTAATTGCATGTTTTTTTTAGAGGGTAAACGCCAGCAACAGAACTAGTATCTACAAAGTCATCAACACTTGCTGAAGTGCTCAACATCACGTAGTTATAATAAAGACCACAATTACTACCAGAGCCAGATGTGCTATTCCAAGTACTGCAGTCAATATTATCAGCTTTTTGTACACCATTTACCGTAGTACAAGGGTCAAGTTTATATATCTTACAATCAGAGTCAGATTTATTTTCCAAATTCACAAAAATTGCATACTTTTTCAAGGTTTTGTTCGACAAGTAGCAATATTTGTTTATATTCAATTTAATATCCGAGTTAGCAATAGGTTTCACTTCTCTGGGAACCCTTTCCATATATTTGTACCCATCGGGACCCAAAAGACTAATTTGGTTATCGTTTGGGTTTAGATTTAACTTACTATTCAAACCAGTGTCTCCCTGTGGGATGATTTCCTGATACATTTTTCCATAATCGGCATAAATATAATCTAGGGCTTTTTTAATAGAATTTGCATCGTTTTTTCTAACCACATCGCGTGCTTTCGTTTGTGCAGAACCATATTGAGAATATGTAATTACAGCCAGAATACCCATCAAAGCCATGACCACTAACATTTCAACCAATGTAAAACCCTTATTCCTCACAATATGATACTACCGTATTTCCACTACAGCTTGCAACTCTGCATTCTGGGTCGCACACACCAAGATAGCATACCTCTCCAGACCCATTACAACTTGCAGCTGCATTACAGCTATTGTCTACATCTGATAATTGATGGGATCTGCAACCGCCTTGGCACTTGTCCAGCATAGAATATTTTTTATCCCAAGCTTCTGCTCCATCACTTGATACACCATAATTTAAACTAAGACCGCTATAACGCAGGCCGTTTGCAAAGCCATAAGTACAAACATTAGTAGATGATGAAGCAATGGACCCCGAAGCATTTGGTGTAGACAGCATAGTAAATATCTTATAAGACCTAGGACAATTATCGCCAGTAACAGCCAGCAGATAAGGTGTTTTTGTATATGGGTCACAAATCCATGGTGACAATTGGGGAAACTGATCAACTTTTTTGTTACAACTATCAGGATTCATTAAATAAGTATTAACAAAATCACCAGTCGGATAACATTTATTGTCATTGTAATATTCCTCTAGGGCTACCCTTATCCTAGCTATATCCTTCTTTCTACGAGCGTCTTGGCCTTTACCTTGTATTCCTAAACCATTAAGTGTCCCGGCTACTATCGTTCCTACTATTCCCAAAATTGCTACCACAATCACCAACTCCACTAAAGTAAAGCCGAATCTAATCTTCATCTTAACTTAGCATACCACCAGGCTACTATAGTTCCTAAAATTAAAAATGGACCAAAAGCCATTTTTGTTTTCCTTCCAGCTCTGCCAAATATCATCAATCCCAAACCAAACAAAGCACCGCCAATAAAAGCAACATACATAGCAAGTACAACACTTTGTATTCCCAAGAATAAACCCATAAAACCAGCAAACTTTACATCTCCAAATCCCATGCCTTTCCCTTTGGTTATCCAATACAAAAAACCAATAAAACAAAAACTACCCACTGCCGCTAATAAATACCAAACAAACTCACTGATTTTTCCATTCGCAAAAAGTGTTGCAATTGACAAAAAGAACAAAGCAGTTGTAGAAAAATCCGGAAGAATCATATATTTGGCATCAAAAACCATACTAAAACCAAGAAAAACTAACATCAAACAGCCAACAATCACCAATGGTATTGGTATATATTTAGCCAAAGCGATCCATCCCCAGATGCCAAATAATATTCCAAAATTTAGCTCAACTATGGGGTAGAGGAGTGATATTTTTTTTCCACAGCACTTGCTTTTGCCCTCCAAAAACAACCAAGATACAATGGGAATATTTTCATACCACACCAGCTGCCTTCCACAATCATCACAATAGCTTCTACCTCCAAGATCTGCCCTTAGATTAGACCGTTTAGGCACTAAACCATAGGCAAGAGCAGTCCTGAAGACTAGCATATTCACAAAACTTCCGACACACACACCGATTGCAAAAAGAACCCACAAATAGACGATAGTCATAAGCAAAAGTACTTACGATTAGTTTACGCTACCTTCCGGTACGCAAAGCAGGTTTGCTGAAGTGGCCGATGGAGCAACTGCTGCCCAAGAGCCAGGGGTAGCCGCCACACAACCATTTTTTCCCAAATCTGACAAAACAGCACCTACACCAGTACCAACGGTCATGCATTTTAGATTAGTAGCTATGGTACCACTCCTATTAGCACTTGCCTTGGGATGAAAACACACATAATTAGTGCTAGTTGTACCATTGTGGTATACATACATTCGATCAATCGATGCAGCAGTGGCAGAAGTACCAAATGGTTCTTTACCTAGAAAAGAAGACTTTAATTCAGAGGTGGCAATCAAAGCACCATTCGTATTGCCAAGCCCCATCACTCCAAAGCCGACATCGGTAGATCCAATGGCAACATTAGTGCCAGCTGGCACTGAAGTACCCACACCAGTATCATTTGTATTCCAAGGATAGGCATTTTGGGCTGAATAATAACGTTCATAGGCTGACAGAACTTCGGCCGCGTCATTCTTAAACTTAGCATCTCTGGCTTTATTCGTCTGTTCAATTGGGTTTATTGTGGCCAAAACCGCAACAGAAAGTATTCCAATCAATGCAATAACAATCAATAACTCTACCAAAGTAAAACCTTTGGCCATACTTTGTTTTTTGAAGTTGAGCAGTTTATTCATACATTCAGTATTATTTATTAAAACTTAGATGTCAAGTCATAAATAGGCATTATTACCGAGATAACCAGAAAACCAACCACCCCCCCAAGCATCACCATTATCAAAGGTTCAATTGCCGAAGTCAAACCTTTTACTAAACTTTCAGATTCTTTAGAAAAATAATCAGCTACTCTCAATAAAACTTCATCTAGTTTTCCAGTGGCTTCACCAGTTGCAATCATTTGATTAACAATTACTGGAAATACTTCGGTCTCGGCAAAGCAATCAGCCAGGGAAAATCCTTTTTCTACTCTGGAAGAAATCCTTGTAAGTGCCTGTTGATACACTTCGCTATCGGCAACTTTAACCACAATCTGCAAGGCCTCAGTCAGGGGTACTCCAGCAGATATTAACATGGACAATGTACGACAAATATCTGCAACCATCGAAATTTTTGATAGTTCACCCAAAAGTGGAATTTTTAAAAAAAGTTTATCCTTTTGATATTTCCATTCTGGTTTTGCATTGACTGTTTTTAGTAAAACAAATAACCCAATTGGTACCAGCGGAAACAAAAACCATAATTTAGTAACTAACGAAGATAAATCAATGACAAACTGAGTCATTGCCGGCATCTTTGCCCCAAAATCCTTATACAACCCAGTCATCTTAGGAATTACAAACACAAGTAGAACAAAAACTACCCCAATAATTCCTAGAATTACCACCGCCGGATATATCATGGCTCCTTTTACCTTACTTCTAAATTCTTGCTCTTGTTCCATTGTATTAGCTAATCTAGATAGTACTTCTTCTAAAACTCCACCCTGTTCTCCGGCAGCAATGGAAGCCACATAGGCCTCACCAAATTCATCTGAATATTTTCCAAGCGCCGTAGCCAAACTTTGCCCACCACGAACAGTGTTCAAACAGTATTCAATAATTCGATGCATCGAGGATTGCCCTTCGCTTTGACTTGCAAGTAGTGACAAGGCATCTGTTAGTGCCAGTCCTGCAGTCATCATTGTTGACAATTGTCTCGTAAAATTTGCCAGCTGCTTGTATCCAACTCTCCCAAAAAAGGCACCAGACATTCCATCCAGAAGACCGTGTCCAGTTTCTTCAATAGACAAGGGGACTAGCTTATTTCCCCGAAGTACTTCCAAAGCCATTGCTCTGTTTTCAGCCTCCATAACTCCCTTAACCATAACTCCAGACCAATTTCTTGCTCTAAATCTATACTTTTGCATGCAATTTGAACGATCTTAACTGTTGTTGCAATTCTCCCGGTCTTAGGGCAAAAGACATTGCCACTCCTTCGTCCACCTTTCCATCAATTACTAGCTTTGCCAAACTCATTTCAAGCGGCAGCATTCCAACTTCTAACCCAGTCTGGATCATATTATCAATCATAAAAGTTTTTCCTTCACGAATCGCGTTTTTTACAGCAGAGGTTGCCACCATTATTTCAAAGGCAGCTACTCTTCCTCCGTTAATTGCCGGTAACAATCTCTGAGAAACTACTAAGCTCAAGATTGAGGCAAATTGTGATCTAATCTGTGACTGTGAATTCTCTGGGAAAACGTCAATTATTCTGTCTACCGATTGAGAAGCGCTATTTGTGTGCAATGTCGAAAAAACCAAGTGTCCAGTTTCTGCCACTGTTATAGCCGAAGATATTGTCTCTAAATCTCTCATCTCTCCAACAAGTACCACGTTTGGGTCTTGTCGAAGTGTCGACTTTAAAGCAGAAGCAAAAGACATCGTATCTGAAAAAACTTCTCTTTGATCTATGGTTGATTTAACAGGCTTTAATAAATACTCTACAGGGTCTTCAACTGTCACAATATGGGATGACGTGTTTTGATTTATGAATTGCAACATGGCTGCAAGACTTGTTGACTTACCACTTCCAGTTGGGCCAGTAACCAGAACAAAACCTTGTTTGCCCTTTAAAAAATCAATTACATTTTTTGGTATCCCAAGATCTTCCATACTAGGAATATTTTGCGGAATCAATCTCAAGACGGCAGCCAATTTCGAACGACTATAATAAGCATTTACTCTAAATCTAAGCTCATCTTCTGCAAGTTCTACTGAAAAGTCAAATTCTCTTTGGGATTCAATTTTTTGCTGCACATCAAGACTCGCCAAAGACATTATGGCCTGGGTATATTCTAATTCAGAAAACTGGGGAAAGCCTGTGGCTACAAGTAATTCACCATTTATTCTAAACATAGGCATTTTCCCAACACTCAGGTGAATGTCAGAAGCTTTATTGGTAGCTGCTTGAATTAATAGTTTTTTTATTTCTGTGTGCATAGCTAGTATTCAGCAACACGTTTAACCTCTTCCATGGTCGAGATACCTTCCAAAACTTTGACATAACCATCCTGCTTCATTGTAAGCATCCCCTCCTCAATTGCCTGTTTACTAATGGTTCCAGCAGAAGCTTTTTCCAACACCAATCTTCCTATTTTGTCGGAAATCGGCATAACTTCATAAATCGCGATTCTTCCAAAATATCCGCTATTATTGCATTGGTCACAGCCAACAGCTTTTTTAATATATGGATTCTTATTTTCCTTTTTAAATCTTTCTAAAACCACATCGTACAAATTACCTAAAACACTCTTAAATTCTTGTTCTTGTTCGGAGGTAATTGGTATCTGTTGGGCACAATTTGGACATAATTTTCTCATTACCCTCTGTCCAACTACAGCCGTCAGCGACGAAACTAACAAAAAAGGTTCAATGCCTAAATCCAAAAATCTAGGTGGTACCCCGGCAGCATCATTTGTATGAATCGTCGAAAAAACCAAATGTCCAGTAAGTGATGCATTTATAGCTAGCTCAGCTGTTTCAGTGTCTCGAATTTCTCCAACCATAATAATGTTTGGATCTTGTCTCAAAAAAGACCTCAAAGCTGTGGCAAATGTTAAGCCAGCCTGAACATTCACTTGAACCTGAGATACACCAGAAATTTGATATTCAACTGGATCTTCAATTGTGGAAACATTTACCTTTGGAGTTGATACCCTGTGAAGAACTGAATACAAAGTGGTGGTTTTACCACTTCCTGTCGGTCCGCAAACTATAATAATTCCATGTGGTCTGGCAATAGCATCTAATAAATTTTTTAAAGCACGTCCGCGCAAGCCCAATTCTGGCAAGTCCGGAACCTTAGCTGATTTTCTAAGCAAACGCATCACTATTTTTTCACCATAAGTAGTTGGCAATGTGGATACACGCAAATCTACATCTTGGGTTTGGCCACCAACTTCCGCCGAAAAAAAATATCTTCCATCTTGGGGAACTCTTTTTTCATCAATTTTCAAATTTGACAAAATCTTAATTCTTGAAATCACTGCATCTTGGACGTTTCGGGGTAATAAATACTTTTCTTCCAACATTCCGTCAATGCGATATCTTACGCGCACATGATCTTCTTGTGGTTCTATGTGTATATCTGAAGCTCTTGCCTTTATGGCAAATTCCAAAATAGTACTTACAATTTTGGCAATTGGTGCTTCTGAATTTATTTTTGTCCTTTGTTTTTGCGCTTCAGCTTGCTCCTGTTTATTTTCGTCAAGAGCTTTTGTGACTTCAGATGTTATACCCTTTTCCCTCTCATATTTTTCCCTAATTGATGACATTATCTGGGACTCAATTCCTTGGCTGGTAATTACCTTATATCCTGATTTCTTCTCCAAAAATTCAACAGTTTCCAAATCGACTGGATTTGCCATAACTACAAAAAGTTGTTTCTCTTTTTGGTCAATTTTGTATGGAATCAGCTTATATTTTTCAGCCACACTTTGGGGAACATAAACCAAAGCTTCCGGAGCAAAACCAACTTCATCCAGATCAATAAACGGAACTCTGTACAAGGCAGCTCTGGCTTCCACTATCTCTCTGTCAGTCAAAATTCTAGCTTGCCGAATTATCTCTTCTTCTCCTATTCCACTCTTTAGTAATTTAAGTTCAAAATCTTTATTTTGTTCTGGGGTAATCAGACCACGTTCCAACAATACTTCTCGTATTGATTTGTATACTTTTTGGGCAGGATTAGGCATACTATATAAACTATAGTCTATGGATACTTTTCCATCAACCATTTATACCGGATCAAATCCTGAATTTATCGATTTTTATCTAAAAAATTTAGGACACATCAGGGCTAATAATCCTGATTTATTTCTGCAAGAAAAAACAGATTCTTATGCTCTAGAACAAATAAAAGATTTAATCAGATTTTTCACAACCAGGCCCATAAGCCATGCCACCAAAGTAGCCATTTTAACTAATGCACATCTTTTAACTCCAATTTGCCAAAATGCTCTGCTAAAAACTTTAGAAGAACCTGGTATAGGTAATTATTTACTTCTAACTACTTCCAAATTACAAACCCTATTGCCAACTATCCGTTCGCGCTGTCACATAGAAACAGATTCATCCCCATCACCCATAAGGCCAATGCCGGAAAAAGCCACAGCTATCCCAAAAGACATAAAAGATATTTTACTTTTTTCAGAAGAACATGGACAAAATAAAGAATCAACCCTAGATTTTTTAGAAAGCCAGCTATTGATAAATCAACAGCAATTAGTTAAAAATCCTAGCCAAAATCTAGCAGCTTACATCAAAAAAATCATCAAATCCATCCACATGATAAAGCACAATGTTGATCCCAAATCCAGCTTAGACTGGCTATTGTTAACTTCAACTACATGAATCCGAAACTACAATTACTTTATTATTCAAATGCAATTTTCATTTTAGCCAACAGTTTAATCACTCCGTATTTTGCAATTTTGGTTAACAAATATTCTTCTTCTCTAGAATCTATCGGCATGCTTCAAGCAATCCAAATCCTTAGCCTAGTGATAACCTCAATTTTTTTATCCCGCCAAAAAGAACAAACAATAAACCGAGCTCATTTAATTTCTTATGGATGGATGCTTGCTGGAATTTCTTGGTTTGCAGCTGCCAGTGCAAATTTATTACATCTTCTCAGCTTGGTTATGGTTTTAAATGGTTTTGGCAATGGACTTACAAATTCCCCATGGAACACCTTGGTTGCTGAAAATCTAGACAACAAACAGCATCTCAAAGAATATTCATTTTGGACCGTAGCCAGTCAAAGTATGATTGCCTTAGCAGCACTTTTGGCACCATTCTTGATCAACCAATTTGGTTTTCCAAACCTTCTGCGTTTAATCGGCAGCATGCAATTTGTCTGTGGAGTAATTCTTCTGACAAAGTATCCCACCGTCTAAATGGTAAAATATATCGTATGTTAAGCAAGAAAGAAGCTTTAACGAAGGCTCTGAGGACCTACAACAGGAAAGTCAATCGTAGATCTAAAGATTACCAGGCTGGTCTTCCAAATGGAAGAATAGAAGGTCGAGAAGCAATAGGCATGAGAGATGCTCGTCGCTATAATGATCTAGAAGTATGCAGATATGAGTTAAAGTATTTATTTGGTTTTCCAATTGGTTACACAGCCTCCACAGATCCACTTAACCCACCTTGTCCAGAATACGATAAATACCGTGAAGATCTAGATGGTAGTGCTGGCAAAGACAAGTCATAGGCTTTTCCCCGCATTTTTCCCGCTTGCAAGCAACTTTTTTCTGTTATAATCAGTAAATGACCGTATTTACGCCAGTATTTACCATCAGCAATCAACTGCTAAAAACTATTTCCCAAATTGAGGCCGCCAAGGCCATTATTGATGAGGCTGCCTTGGTTCCTGCCTACGAAAAACAATTTCAACAGGAAGCGATAGTTAGGACTGTCCATTTCGGCACCCGAATTGAAGGAAACGATCTAACCATGCAAGAAGTAGCCAAGCTGGTAGACGGCCGTGATATCAATGCTGGCGAACGCGATATTCAAGAAGTGATTAATTATCGCAACGTAGTGGCCTATCTAGAGGAGCTATGGTCGCTTTATGATGCCGGAATGCCCTTGCCTGAGGAAAAAACCTTATCGGATTTTGATACCAACAACCATCGCCCATTTTTCTATAGCGAAACTATTATTAAACGTCTTCATGAGCTAACCACTGACAAAGTTATTACCCCAGATCAAATGGGTCATTATCGCCATCAACAAGTTGTCTTAAAAAACACTAGGACAGGTGAGGTGGCTCATCGACCGCCACCAGCAATCGAAGTACCTTATCTCATAGAAGATTTTATTGATTGGATAAATAGCAAAGAAGCCAGAGAAATTCATCCAACTATTAAAGCTGCCATTGCCCTTTATATTCTGGTTGCCATCCATCCATTTATCGAAGGCAACGGCCGTGTTTCTCGCGCTTTCAGCCTTTTATCACTCTACGCAGAAGGTTACGATATTCGTCGTCTTTTCTCCCTAGAAGAACATTTTGACCGAAATATAGAAGATTATTATTCCACCATTCAAAAAACTCATGAAACCAATAGCGATATTTTCAAAAGAAATTTGACTGCTTGGATCGAGTACTACACTCTAAGCCTGGCCATCGAACTTGACCGCCTCAAAGAACGGGTTAAGTCACTTAGTCGCGATCTAAAGCTGAAACAAAAATTAGGCGGCAAACAAGTCCAACTAACTGAGCGTCAGGTAAAATTAATCGAATTTATGCAACAGTTCGGCGGACTCCGCATGCCCGATGCCAAACAAATCCTTCCTATGGTCAGTGACGATACTATTTGGCGTGACCTGAAGAAATTGGTTGAAGATAAAGTAATTGAAAAACGTGGCTCTACCAAAGGCGCCTTCTACTGTCTAACCAACGCCTAAATTGTACAATAGCTTATGTATTACACTTTAGCCGACATCGATTTGTCTTCTATTTCGGCAGAAAGACTAGGGGAGATTCTAATTGAAGCTAAAAAATCTTACTACGCCAGTGGTAAACCAATTATGGACGATGCCACTTACGACACTCTAGAAGATCATTTAAAACAAATCCATCCGCACCACCGTATTTTTCAAAAAATAGGTACTCCCAGTTTTGATACAGGGTTCAATAAAGTATCCCATATTTTTCCAATGACTTCTCAAAACAAAGTCAAGTCTTATTCTGAACTGGAAAAATATTTTAGCCGCCATCATTTAGACAAGCCAGAATTTGTAGTTCAGCCAAAACTTGATGGTTTATCTCTGGAATTAATTTATGAAAACGGCAATTTCCTCCAAGCTCTAACAAGAGGTGATGGACATATCGGCGATGATATTTCTCAAAATGTTATCAAGATGAAAAATTTTTGCTCCTCGATTCCCGATTTTAATGGTTCTCTAAGAGCAGAGATCATGGTTACTTACGATGACTTTTCTAAACTTGACCAAAATAACTATACCAACCCCAGGAATGCTGCTTCCGGTATTTCTCAGCGTTTAGATGGATTATTTTCCAACTTGTGCACCTTAATCTATCATGATTTATATCCCACAAATTCCACACAATTTAATACAGAGTCAGAAAAAATATCTTTCTTAAATCAGCACGGTTTAGCTTCTGTAGAAACTAAAAAAGTCAGCAATCTGATGCAGATAGAAGATATTTTTCAACATTATGCCACCTCATTACGCCAAACCTTAGAATTTGATATTGATGGTTTAGTTGTAAAAATAGATGATTTAAAACTAAGTGACTCGCTTGGTCTAGAAAACGCTAGACCCAAAGGACAAGTTGCTTATAAATTTCCAGCCAAAAGTAGTCAAACTAAGATTCTAGACGTGGTTTGGCAGGTTGGTCCGCTTGGTACTCTTACTCCAGTGGCCAAAGTAGAACCAGTAGAGGTTTCCGGGGCTGTTATTTCTCTGGCTTCGCTTGCCAACTACGATTTAATCCAAACAAAAAACATCAATTTAGGAGATTATGTAGAAATTAGCCGGCGCGGTGATGTTATCCCTTTAATTGAAAAAGTTGTCAACAAAATTACCCCAGGACATTTGCAAGCTCCAACAGTTTGCCCATCTTGCCAAACAGATTTAATAACAGATCACAAATTTCTAAAATGTCCCAACCCCAACTGTACCAGCCAACTTCTAGGTAGGTTACGTCTTTATTGTCAGTTTCTAGATATCCAAAATATTTCCGAAAAAACTATCGAAAAACTTTTTAAACAAAACAAATTAAAAAATCCGGCAGATTTTTACGATTTGTCATTATCCGATATTGCTAATATTGATGGCCTAGGCGAAAAATCAGCCAGCAAAATTATCGACCAAATTGGGCAAAAAAAAGAGTTAAGTTTAGTAGATCTCTTTACTGCCGTAGCCATTCCCAGCTTTTCCAAAAAAAGGATCCAGCAATTAGTAGGCTCAGGCTTTGATACTCCACAAAAAATTTTAGATCTAGATATTCAAACTTTGGAAAAACAACCAGGTTTTCAGTCGGGATTGGCCAAAAAAGTTTACCAAGGTCTACAACAAAGGCAATCAGTAATTAACCAGCTACTTAGGAAAACAAAGCTCAAACACACTAATTTACAAAACATCCTTCATGGTTCTAACTTTTGTATTACCGGTACTCTATCCGAACCACGAAAGAATATTGAAGATCTAATTGTTCAGAAAGGCGGCAAAGTAGCCAGTAGTGTAACCAAAAACACGGCTTACTTGGTAACCAATGATCAAGATACGGCTAGCAGCAAGCTCAATCAAGCCAAACGTTTAGGCATCAAAATTATTTCTGAACCACAGCTTAGACAATTGCTAAAATAGTCTATGCTCAAATTAGTAGTCGGCCTTGGTAATCCTGGAAAACAATATCAAAATACGCGCCACAATCTAGGTTTTTTATTTGTAGATTTTTTTCAAAAACATTTTCCAAATATCCCAACCCTCAAACCGCAAGATTTTATGAATAATTCCGGACAATCAGTAGCCAAACAGGTTAGTTTTTTTAAACTAAATCCAGATACTTTATTAGTAGCCCACGACGATCTGGATCTAGCGCTAGGGGAGTGGAAATTACAATTTAACCGGGGTAGTGCTGGGCACAATGGTGTCAAATCAATTATTAGTCATCTAAATTCGCAAGGTTTCTGGCGGCTAAGACTCGGAATTGGACGACCAGAAGATGCCCATATTTCGCCGGAAAATTACGTTCTAATGAAGTTTTCTAATAAAGATTCGAGTATAATTGCACAGGTATTTGAAGATGTCCTCAATTCTTCGGACTTCCAAAAACTCCTGGGCCCATAGTTAAACGGTATAACATACCATTCGCATTGGTATATTCGGGGTTCAATTCCCCGTGGGTCCACCCATGAACAGATGGACAGAATTTAATATAAGAACTGCCACAGAACCACCTTGGGCATTTTTAGTATCAAATATAGGATTAGTGCAAAATTTACAAACAGCACTAGATTTGGGTGGGGCCAACATGAGAAATGCCAACCATTTAGCTCAACTTGGAGTTGAGACTACTGTTGTTGATGCTTCCAATATTCCGATTGGAGTCATACAAGATCCCTTGATAAATTTTATCCAGATTCCTTTCGAAGAGTGTAATTTTCCAATCAACAGATTTGATCTCATCAATTCTTCGTATAGTTTATTTTTTGTAAAACCAAAAGATTTGGTTGAGTTATTTTCAAAAATCTTTCGATGGCTAAAACCAGGAGGTATTTTCTGTTTCAATTTGTTAGGACAAAACGACGACTGGCGTCCAGACCAAAACATGAATTTTCAAAGCCCAGAAGATATAAAACTACTTTGCCAAAATTTTGAAATAATTACCCTCGAAGAACAAAAGTATGAAGGAGTGACAGTCATGCGCAATGAACCTAAAAATTGGCACACCTTCAATGCAGCTGTCCAAAAGCCAAATCTCAAAATTTAGAGTCAGTCAAATTTTTTATTTTACGTATCTTTGTGATAAAATTCGGTATAACAATGAAAGATATCAATAAATGCGTTATGTTTGGTTCAGTCATAGAGATAGCTGAAAGACCAGGAAAACAAGTAGTCGTTAGCACAGAAGAAACCTCTATGACTATCGGGACCATGCCAATAACAAAGAAGAAGGGTGGACAATCGTGCATAACTGGAATAAGTGGCACAGTTAGCTTAACAAAAATAGAAAGGGTTGATCAGTGGTCACTAGGATTAAATGAAATAGTTGCAGGCTTAAATGCTGGTGCTTATAATGATTCCCGTGTTGAAAATGGAGACTCTATGTTTGAAGTTTTACTAAGAGAATCGCAAAAACCGCCTATTTGTTTCTAATTTTCCTACTTATTCTGCGGTCATAGCTCTAGCTTTTCTACGCAAAAAAGGATCAATGGTATAGGAAGCTAAAATATATACTGCCTCAAAAGCCAAAACCGACAAATCATGAGAACATGGCATCAAATGTGTTAAAAAATACGCAATAATTGCAATCAAAAAAGCATTTCTGGTAGTTTCTCGCATATTGTCCTTGTAAACTTTGTCAATTATCGCCTGAGAAAAATTTCCTTTTGCTTCTTTTCTAACTTCTTCGTGATGTTTGGCTCCCATAAAAATAGTTGCCACAAGAGTAGCCAAGGAAGTCACTATGTTAAATGTCGTGTTTTGTTTTGATAAATCAGCATACAAAATAGTTGGTAAAAAGCTAATTGGTATGTTTCGCAAGAAATACAAAGACAAAATAAATAAACTACCAACTATTCCAATCATCCCTATCCTTAGCCTATTAATCTTTATTCTAATATTCACCAATAATGGTTTTGTAATACCAAATGTACTCTTAAGCAAATTCCAAATTCCCCACGGTAATAACAATATTCCCGCAACTATTAACCAAAAAAATAAAATTTTACCCCATCCAATTGCGATTGAATCCGTTACGTGGATAAACGGAAAAGGGAATTCAACACCAGATAAAGGATATTCAGGATAAGGTACCCAACTATATAGATATTTTTGAGCATCAATTTTATGATGAACACTATAAAAATCCAATAAAAACACTCGGCCCGCAGAAATAAAAGCAATTAATAGTAGTACAAAATTAATGGTATACAAAACCACGGGCCAATCTCCACTATGAACTTTCTTGCGCAATAAGAAACTCTGATCATCTTTGTTTTTTTCAAGTTCTAGCTCTTCCTCAAATTCTTTTAACTTTGGCCAAGTTATTTCTCCCAAGAAACGCAATGGTAAAAAAGCAATATTTTGCACTACAGCCACTAGAATAATGGAAGCCCAGGCACTCTGGGTTAAATGATACAAAGTAAAAAACAAGCTTGCGTATAGCCTATAACTTCCTCCACGCAAAAACCATATCCCAACCAAAATCATAAAACCTGTAAAAAATAATGTAGATATTGGTAATTTCTTTTGAGTCGACTCCATAACTTATTGTATCAACTAATATTTAGTACAATCACCTATGTTTACTCCAAATGATTTTGACTATCCATTAGACAATCAAAAGATCGCTACTACCCCAGCCAGCCCCCGCGATTCTAGCAAACTACTTGTTTTTAACCGACACACAGGTCAAATTAATAATCTTCATTTTTGCGATTTAGTCAGTTTATTAAGCAACCAAGATGTCTTAGTTCTAAACCAAACCAAAGTTTTCCCTTCGCGTTTATTTGCCCAAAAAGATACTGGGGGCAAAACCGAAATCTTATTACTAAACAAAATTTCTTCTAATTCCTACGAAGCAATCGGGTCTAATTTGAAAATAGGACAAACTATAATTTTTGATTCAGAAAAGAAATTAACTGCCAAGGTTGCCAACAAAGATACAACAGGCAAGCTTGAAATCGTTTTTAGTTTATCTGGAACATCTTTGCAACAAGAATTACTTCATCTTGGTCACACTCCAATTCCCCCCTATATTCAATCTTCTGTTTCAGAAAAGTCCCTTCGGCAAAGCTACCAAACTGTCTATGCCAAAGCCGGGCATAGTGCTGCCGCCCCCACAGCTGGCCTGCATTTTACTAAATTATTGCTTTCTAAAATCAAAAGCAGGGGAGTACAAATTGAGTATGTCAACCTAAATGTTGGTTTGGGGACTTTTCAAAATCTACGCCCAGAAAATATCATCTCTAAAACCCTACATACCGAATCGTACGAACTAAATATCCAAACTGCCTCTCGCCTTAATCTTGCAAAAAAACAGGGAAAAAGAATTATTGCCATTGGCACCACTACTACCAGAGTCTTAGAAACTTGTGCTAGCTTTGATTTAAAAAATAACGCTAACCTTTTAATTCCTGATAAAGGCCAAACTAATATTTTTATATATCCGCCCTATCGCTTCAAATTTGTAGATAGCCTAATTACTAATTTTCACTTGCCCAAATCCAGCCTCTTGATGTTGGTTTCTGCTTTTACCAGTGAACCCAATACAAAGCACATATTTTCCCAATTTTTGCAGTCAAAACTTGGCCAGGCCTACGTCCATGCCCTCCACAACGACTACCGCTTCTTTTCCTTTGGAGATGCCATGTGGATTATCTAGCGCCTTTTTTACCCGGTTTTCTTGGTTTAGGTATCTCTGGTGCTTTACCAATATCACGGGGTGCAGCTATTTCAAATCTCTCTTAGTTGGATCTGGAACAGCACTTGGAACTGGACTAATAAGGTTGATAGCAGCAAAAACAGCTACAAGTTTTCTTAAACTATCTGGTCTATTTGTCATATTTAGCCAGCCCCACACCCATTTTCCTGCCAATCAATCATTCCATCTAGTATAACAAAAACTTGCATTTATAAGATAAATATCTTATAATAAAGACATGAAAAGATCAATACTAGCAGAACTAGGAGGATTGGCGCTTGTTTTGGCTGGATGCGCAGCTCCGGTTACGGCAACACCACCACCTGAAAAAGTAAGGATCGAAGATGTTATAAAAAATCCAAATGGTTTTCTGGGGAAAAGCATATCCTTAGATGGCGTAAGTGTAAGATGTATTGCACAAACATTACATATAGTCTCTTCTGACGATGGACAGAGAGGCTCAATCACATGGGGGTTGGGTGTACCCAATGGAATGGAATATGTTGGTGATGTAAGAGTAAAACAGCAAATGCAAATTACATTAGAATTTATGGCGGACAATGGACTAGAAGGAGGGTCAGTATTAACCACAAGAACATATCCAGCAGTTTTTGGAAAAGAAGTACAAAGAATGGAGGGTTTGAATTGCAACATCGGAAATACAACATCAGATATTTCCGTAACAGGTAAAATTAGAGAAGTGAACAAAGATGGTAAAGGTGTCATGGAAGTAACTGGTCCATAAGAATACCTAGATTTTATATAATTGTTTCATGACCGATATCCGTTTAGCCACAGATTGGAAGGAGCTACTCAAATCCGAATTTTCTAAACCTTATTTCTTAAATTTAATTGATTTCGTAAAATGGGAATATGCCAGCAGTGTAGTTTTTCCGCCAGCCAAGCTGATTTTTGCCGCTCTGGACTCTTGTCCTTTGGCTAACCTAAAAGTAGTTATTCTAGGTCAAGATCCTTACCATACCCCAGGCGTAGCCAACGGCTTGGCCTTTTCGGCCAACAGTGGCAACAAAGTACCACCATCTCTTCAAAATATTTACAAAGAAATCCAAACAGAATATGGCGGCAATTTGCCAAATAATCCAGATTTGACCCCATGGGCCAAACAGGGAGTTCTTCTCTTAAACACAACTCTTACAGTACGCCAGGGAGAACCTATGTCTCACAAAGATCAGGGTTGGGAAACCTTTACTGATGCCATTATCAGCCAACTTAACAACCAAAAGAATAATTTAGTTTTTTTACTTTGGGGGGCCCATGCTCAAAAAAAAGAATTTTTAATCGACACAAAAAAGCATTTAATCTTAAAATCTGCCCATCCTTCGCCATTTTCAGCAAATAATGGCTTTTTCGGTAACAATCATTTCTTAAAAACCAATCAATATCTAAAAGAACATTGCTTGCCACAAATAGTCTGGACTATGTAAACTTAAAAAAGTGTCATCAATTCAAATTATTTTCTCCCATTTTTTGCTTTCTTTGTTTTTGTTTTTTTCTCCAAAAGCGCAAAATAAACCAATTGATAATTTAACACCAAAGGTTAGTCATATCCAAACCTTTACTCTGCCAAGCCCTATTCAAATCCAATCACCAACACCTACTTTAAAACCAATACCAACTAAACAAACTACACCACAACCAATTACAGAAGACACTCAACCCTGGGGCATAGCCAAACAAGTTAGTGAACACGGTTGGACTATGAAAATTCAACAGGACACCAGAATGGCTACTGCCACAGAAATTTTAGAGGCCCTAAATAGCTATCGGACCAAATTTGATGCCCAAAAGTTGACCCTCGATCCAACCTTGACTAAATATGCCCAATCAAGAGCTGATTATTTTGCCAGCAATAATAGTTTGGACGAACACAAGGGTTTTAAAGACTTTCTGGAAAACCAAAATGGCTTCGAACAACTTGGTTTTACCTGGCTTGGAGAAAATGCAAGCTATGGCTACAAGTTGCTAGCAGTCCACTTAATCGAATGGGTTTATGCAGGCGACAAACCACATGACGAAAACCAAAGAAGTAACCGCTGGAATTATGTTGGCATAGGAGTCAACAAAACCGCCACTGCCATAATTTTTGGCACAGGTAAACATTAATTTAACTCTTGACACTTCGGCTTTTATTCGGGTATAAATTGCTGTGTCTATTAAAATAAATCAGCCAGTCGAAGTAATTTTTAACAAAATACCAAAAGAAATTATTTGGAACAATAGGCATTATGTTGTAACAAAGCTGGGTCTACACCACACTTATTATTCGGGCCAAAAGCTAATTCATGTCTTTTCAGTTATAAGTTATCATCTGTTTTTTCGACTACTTCTAGATAGTCAAAATCTAAATTGGATTTTAGAAGAAATTTATGATGACTCTAAATAACTTTTCCAAAGCACCTGTATCTGTCATGCATATCGATTTTAATTCCTGTTTTGCTAGCATTGAACAGCAAGCAAACCCGTTACTTAGGGGAAAACCAGTAGTAGTTGCTGCATATAATAGTCCCCAAGCCTGTATTTTAGCAGCCTCTAGAGAGGCCAAGTCAGAATCTAATATCAAAACAGGAATGACAATTTTGCAGGCAAAACAAATTTCACCAAATTTGATTATTTTAACTCCAGACAGCCCAAAATACCGTCATGCTCATTTTGCCTTAAGGCAAGTCCTTTCTTTTCATACCCCTGATTTGGAAGCCAAGTCTATCGACGAATTTGTTTGTCACTTCGATAGTTTTCATCCACTACCCAATCTAGAGAATCTTGCAAAATTGATCAAAGATCAAATCAAACAAGAACTAGGGGAGTGGCTAACTGTCTCTATCGGACTCGGACCAAACCGCTTCTTAGCCAAACAAGCAGCTATTTTCAAAAAACCAGATGGTCTTGAGACAATTTCTTCAAATAATTTTTTAGATTACTACAACAAGTTAAAATTAACTGATTTAAACGGTATTAGCTGGGCTAATCAAAAACGTCTAAATCAGGCAGGAATTTACACTGTATTGGATTTTTACAATTCCTCCCTGCCACTTCTAAAAAAAGCTTTTCATGGTATTTGTGGATATTATTGGTACCTACGTCTACGAGGTTATGAGATAGATCGAGTTCCTCACTCAAGAAAAATTTTTGGTGCCATTTATTCTCTTCCCAAACCAGCCAAATCATATCAAGAGTCCAGGAATATTTTAGCCAAATTAGCTCAAAAGACAGCTATTAATCTAAATCAATTAAAGTATTCCACTCGCAGCATCAGTCTAGATTTGAAAACTACCAGTGGTCATTGGCATCAAATAAAAACCTTATCAGAGGCAATTTTTCAACAACAGGAAATTCTAAAGGAGGCAAACGATTTACTGTCCAGTTATCATTTTTGCAACCCAATTTTAAAAATGTCTTTTACCCTTAGCAATCTACTTTCTTGTCAATCTTTACAAACCAACTGGTTAAAAGATATCCCAAAACAGCATAATCTATCTGAAGCTATGCAAAAAATTCAAAGTAAATATGGAAATTATGGTCTAACCGTGGCAACTATGCTCAACACCCAAAAACACTATGGCGACCTTATTGGTTTTGGCAATATAAGATCTAGTCTAGAGCCAACAAATGATCTAGAGTTTTTTGCTGACGAAGCAAATAAGCAACCAGTTCAGGACTAAGCTTCTCATTACCTTCCTTTGTCAGAACAGCTTCCACTTCTTCTTTAGATACCGCAATTTTATAATCATTAGCAACTTGTTCCAAAGATAAATTAGTCAACCAATCTAACCTAACCTCAGATTCTAATTCCTTTGTCAAAGCTTGGATCTCTTCTTTACTTTTTACATTTTCCAACATTCCCTTAGACTGCCTATTGGCTAATTTATTTTGTATGTCTGCCTGAAGCAAAACTGTTGCCATTTGAATTTCCGAATTCTCTTGTAAAACTTTCAAAATTGCATCTATCCAGCTATTGCGGTTTGGCTCTTTATCTTTCTTGTATGATAAATTAATCTTTGTCACTTTCTCTTGCCAACCAGATTTCAAATCAAACTTAGGACGTTGACTACCTTCTATTTCCAATTCCCAATCTTTGTCCAAGGTTAAAGGTGGATTTAGAAATTTGATTTGCGGGTCCAGAATCGGATGTAGTTTTTCATCATCCAAAATATGAGCATAAGTATGTGAAACTAACTCTCTAAAGGTTTCTTCTAAAACTATTTTTTGATCCAAGTGGCTCATTGCCACATCTGTAGGAACACTGCCTTTTCGAAAACCCTTAATAGACAATTGTGAAGCCAAATAAGATACAATTTTTTCTCTTGTTTCTTCAACACTTGTTTTCTGTATTACTATTTTAAGAAAATATCCGCCATTCTCTTCTTTTTTTAGTTCATATGTAAAGCCGTGGTTGTGCATGAGCTATATGGTATCATGAAAAACAGCAATGGGATACAAATACAGCTATTCAAGCTTTTTTATAACCTTGATTTTTGCCGTAGGCTTAGGGTTTTTAGGTATTTTTGCCTTCTTGCTAAACTTCCGCATGCCAATCAAAAATTGGCCCTCTCCACTAGCTTTAAATCAGCCAGTAATCATAGCTTCAAATAACAGCCAATCTCCAAGCTTAGAGAACAAAATTACCTCAGAAGATTCAAGACCAATTTTGATAAAAAAATATTTGCAATATTACAATTCACCATTACTACCTTATGCTGATTTGATTTTTTCTCTATCAAAAACTTACGATCTTGATTATCGACTTATTCTGGCGATTGGTCAGCAGGAATCCAATCTTTGCAAAAAAATACCACCAAATTCTCATAATTGTTGGGGTTACGGTATCCATAAAAGAGGAACATTGACTTTTGATAGCTATGATCTGGCCCTAAAAAGCTACGCTGCTTATTTAAAACAAGCCTATATGGATAAAGGACTACTTACAGTAGAACAAATTGAATCTAAATATAATCCCAGCTCCAACGGCTCTTGGGCCTTTGGGGTAAACCAATTCATGCGTCAAATTGAATCTGGAGAGTACTAAGCCTACACAACTACTACATACTTGACATATATATAATATTTGCTATACTACACATTAGGTCCCTGGGTGGCTCCTCTATAAAGTTGCTCGGGGACTTTTTTTGGAGTAAAATCGACACCATATGTCAATGATCTCAGTCAACGAACTCCGTAAAGGACAATACATAATCTTTCAAGAACAACCGCATTCCATTATGGAATCAACTTTTGTCTCTCCAGGCAAAGGTTCAGCTTTTTATCGTTTTCGTCTTAAATCCCTGATGACGGGTAGGGTAGTCGATTTCACCTATAAATCTGGAGAGAAAGTTGAGGAGGTCAGTGTAGAAACCCACGAAGCTGAATATTCATATTTTGATGGAGAAAATTATGTTTTTATTGAACCTAGAACTTATGAACAATACAATGTTCCTGCAGCCATAATAGGTGATGACAAAGTTTATTTAAAAGAAACTGCCTTATATCGCATCCGTTTTTATCAGGATCTTCCAGTAGGTGTAATTCTGCCAAAAACAATTGTTGCCAAAATTACTTATACCGAACCTTCGGTAAAAGGGGATACGGTAACTAATGCTTTAAAACCAGCTACATTAGACACGGGTATGTCAGTTCAAGTTCCCTTGTTTATTAGCAATGGTGACGAAATTATCGTTAATACCGAATCGGGAACCTACGTTTCCAGGAATTAATTAAGTCCAATATTAGGATCAAAAGTTGGTGGCAAAAATTCCTCATTGGTTTGCAAATTATTGAGCCTATCTAGCATTTGCACCGCTGGACGTAACTTTTCCTGCCAATCTGTAGGGATTTCCACTCTGTTAACAACTGGACCAGAGGTTGGCTGAACTGGCACTTCAGTTGGTTGAATCAGTAATGTAGTTTTCCTTTTAGGAACAAAAACACTTGCCAGTAAACTCAATATCAAAAGTAAAATTAGGAAAATAAACAACCCAGAGAGCAAAACAATTTTAGGATCTTTCTTTTTTTTATTAACAATATTCATTCCGTCTTTTGCCTCTGACACTAAGTCAGTATCTAAATTAATTCTCAAGGGGTTGTCATATACCATCTCTTCTGGTTGCTGGCTTACTTTTACATCTAGTTCTGATTTTATCTCTTCAGTCATTTAAACAAATCTTAGCAAAATACCTTCAATATTTTGCTTTATCTCTAATAAATAATTTCTTGCGCTAACTAAATCATTTTTACTATTACTATAAAAATTAGTAAAAATATTTCCATATTGAGGTTCTTGGGTTTTTGTAAATGCAGTTTTTAGATTTTGATTCACCATATCTAGTTTTACTTTAATTTCTGACAACAATTGCTGTCCTTCTGGCTTTATCTGCATCTGACCTAATTCAGAAATTAGTGGATTGAGCAATGCTTGAGTTGCCAAATTAGCATTGATTTGGTTTTGCACTAGGGCCGAGTACATAGTTTGCTGCATCTGCACATATTTTTCAGCAAAAGATTTGGAATTTGCCTGAATATCAGAATCATTGTTCAAAGAACTTACTATAGTATTTTGCTCAGCCAGCCAGTCCTCAAACTTTGATATGTCGATCTTTAATTTCTCAGTCATGGTTGGGTTCTGACTTTGATATTCGTCTAGCCGAACTCGAAGCGCCCGGAGATAGTTTTTTAACATAGTATTTCTAGCAATCAACACGTTTTTTGTTGCTTCAAATTTCTCTTTTTGGGTAATAATAGTTCCGTAGCGAGTATGAATTTGTTTTTTTTGGGTATAGTCCAAATAAGCCTGTGAAAATTGGTTTTGGGCGTACAAATAATCATTCGTATATTGCAGTGCAGGTATAACTGTCGGCATTACAGGAGCAAGGGTTGCACTTGAAGTTGAAACATTGTTAACAACAGTTATTGAAGTCGAAGGTTCCTGAGCAAAAACAAAACCAAAAATTAAAGAAAGAAACAATAAAATCATCAACAATTACTATAACATTTTAAAGGCTACATCTGCCAGCCGCCACATCTCCTGGCTCAAAAACCACTACAATTCCTTTTTCTTGAAGCTTAGTTGCTTGTTCTTTAGATATCCTGCAACAACTGCTAATTCCTGTCTTTTTATCTATCGCAGTGTACGTAAAAAGCCCAGCAGCACACCTGACAAATTCTATAGACTCCACCTTCAGTCTAATCATGGTGCCGCCAGGAGGACTCGGACCTCCACGCTTTTAAGGGCACACGGTTCTAAGCCGTGCTTGTCTACCAATTCCAACATGGCGGCGTTTGTTCGTATTATAGCTTATTTACATCAAGAATTTGTAGTTTCTATAAAAATTTGAAATACTTACGCATAACCAAATGAAAAAACCAAAAAGGTCTAGTTTATCAGTAATTCTTCTTCTGTCTGTTTTTTCACTACTGGGTGTTTTTGTAATCTTGGCAAAATTCAAACCCAAAAAAGATATACCTTATGAAATTTCTAAACTGCCAATTCCTACCATCACTCCGACTCCAATTCCCATTAGCTCCATGCATCTTATTTTAAAGAAAAACACAGAAAGTGGATGGGAAAATATTTTATCCTGGAACGTGGATCCTACAACTTTATTAAGCAGGTGGAACAACTATATTTTATACACCAATTCAGAACGTGACATACCGCACAATAAGAACAATATACAAATTTGGAAATACAATCTAGATACCGAGGAGGCACATTTGGTTTTTGAGTACAAAAATACCAGTTATGATTTTTCTGATCTAATAGTAATTGATAATAATTTGTTCTTTTCTTTAGGTGGCTACCTACTAAAAGGCAGGGTATATGCTCTCAATCTACCAAACGGACAAGCCCAAATTATTGCCAATGCTCAAAACTCATCAATACAGAAGAGAGAAGACAATAGATATTGGTTAGTTGGCGGCGAAGGAGATGCTTGTTGGTCAGAAGGTTATCAATCGGTGTTAAATCCAAATACAAAAAAAGTATCTCACATTCTAACTACCTCTTTTGGTTGTGGCGGTGGAGAAGAATACTTGGGACAAGATATGGCAAGCGATGAGCTACTAACGGCATACAGTGTAACCGATAATGATGGTCTTCCAGCCAAAAAGCCAGAAGAATTAGGATATAAATACGTCATGGCCATACCCATATCCAACCCAAAAGCAAAACATTTTTTGGTAACAAAAGCAGACATGCCCCAATTTATTAAAAGTATCAAATATTTTCCAAACCAAAATAGTTTGTTGTTGACAGGGCCAAACGCAGTTTATAGCTTGGACTTAAAAAGTAAAAAATTAGTAAAACTAACTGATCTCAATCTAAATCTAAGTTCTACCAACCCAATTTCTTGGAACGAAGATGTAATCTGTATTAGTACTTCAACCAACTATCAAGATAGGATTTACGGGTTGATTCTTCAAACCAAAGAATTAATAGAGAACCATCCCTCTTGCCAAACTCCAAAAAAAGATCAGGCATCATACGACGAAGAAGAAAAATTACAAATAAAAACTCAAATAGATTCTCTTAATTTACCTGCAAATTTTAAGATTGATTTACAATAAAACCATATGAACAACACCCAAGATACTTTTCTTCAAGTCCTAAAAAACCGATTTGAAAAAAATTCCAGCCGTCATTCAAACATAAAATGGGAAAATGTCCTTAAAAAGCTTGAAAGCAACCCAAAAAAATTACAAGCATTACAAAAAATGGAAGAAACAGGCGGGGAACCAGATATTGTTTTTTATGAACCAAAATTTGATCAATATATTTTTTTTGACTGTTCCCCAGAAAGCCCCAAGGGACGCCGTAGTTTTTGTTACGATCAAAAAGCTTTGGAATCCAGAAAAGAACACAAGCCAAAAGATTCCGCTGAAAATGTGGCCAATTCAATTTCGGCTGAAATTTTAACAGAAGAACAATACAGGTTCTTACAAACTCTTGGTAAATTTGACACAACAACCTCCAGTTGGTTAAAAACTCCCCAAAAAATTAGAGAGCTTGGTGGTGCAATTTTTGGGGATTATAGATATGGTACCGTTTTTATCTACCACAACGGTGCCGAATCCTATTACGCTGCCCGTGGTTTTCGTACATGCCTAAAAGTATAATGTGGGTTGGGGGGGGCTCGAACCCCCGACCGATCGCTTAAGAGGCGATTGCTCTAACCAACTGAGCTACCAACCCGTAAATATGGTCTAATTTTATCACAAAATATAGGTATCTTACCTTTCTGCCACTACAAAAAATATCAAAGAAATCAGGCCAAAAATCAAACCCAAAGTTTGCCAAAGACTGAGCCTTTCTCCAAATAAAAACAACCCCATCACGATAAAACCTCCAGTACTTATTAGTGTCCATAAAACGCTAGTTACAATTAATGACTCTTTTAACAAACTAGGAATATAAATGAAGGCCCCCACAGAATATATCAAACCGCCTAATACAAATAACACTGTTTTTTCTGGATTAAGTGACCAATATTTTGCCACAACATCAGCCAATATAGTACACATAGAACTAACCATAATTAAAATCCAAAGGGGTAATCTGTTCAGAAGTTCGAGCATTTTCCAGTTTAGCAAAAAGTGCGCCCAGAAGGAATCGAACCCTCATCCTCTGCTCCGAAGGCAGATATTCTATCCATTGAACTATAGGCGCGTATCCCCAGTTGGATTCGAACCAACGACCTCTTTCTTAGAAGGAAAGCGCTCTATCCACCTGAGCTATGGGGACCTGCCTTATTTTAACATCCCAATCCAATTAAAAATTTTTCTTCTTATCTTGTCTAAAAAAGTTATTTGGGTTTGATACACTGGTTGATTCGGTATAATTTGTTCTAATTTAATAGGTCCAACCTGATCCCATTCCAAATCTATATCTTTGTTGTAGTTCTTGGGAATTCTAAAAGAGAAAACAAAATTATAATCAGACCCAGGCTCAACTTTGATACCCTCAGATAAACACAAGGGTATCAATTGAAATTCATTGGGCTTTGGATCAAAACAATGCCTATTTTCACCCCATATTGATTTACCTTCATTTTTTAATTTTATCTCTCCATATAAAGCAATATCGCCAAAAACAATTAACGGTAATTTCTTATTTTCAAATTTAACTTTTTCTACTTGTTTTGGATCATTAGACCCTTTATCAATCTCTAATATTTTTTCATACTCGGAATATAATTTTTCTTCGCGATCCACCCAAGAAAATTTAGCAAATGGTGGATAAGGATAGTTAAATGTAAAAAAGGTTACTGCTCTTATTCTCTGGTCTTGCTGCCATTTTTCCAGCGCTAGTATATTCAAATCCACTGCCGTCTGGCGTACAAAGTATCTACTTTTTACTCCTTCTGTCTCTCTACTTGGCCAGCCAGCTTCAGTAATATAAACTGGATATTTTTTATTGATACCTAGGCTGGCTATATATTGTAGTTCCCAATCATAACCAGAAATCGACATTTTTCCAGTATCGTTTGGTAAGCCAACAAATCCTGGATTAGGATAGCTGTGTGAAGCTAGGGCATCCATTTTTTCAAAATATTCTTTTTTGTACAAAGCAATTTCGTGATAAAAATTCTCAACTGATTTGTAATTTTCTCCCTTTTCTGGAGCCGCCAAATCCAAAGCCGCCCCCATAACTATGAAATTTGGATTCAAACTTTTTAATTTATCCACACCATAAATGGCCAAATCTGTATAACCCTTTACGTCAACACTTCCTCCCCATTCCAAACCATGATTCACTTCATTAAATAAAACCACTGGCAAATAGTCACTTGGCCAGTTTAAAGAGGCAAGTAAATGGGCCAAATCATCTATCTGACCACGATCAGGACGCATCCAAGATCCGTTTTCAAATCTAGTAGCTAATCGCACAATTGGCTGAATATGAAGTCTTCTACAATCGTCAAAAAAACGCTGCCATTTATTAGGATTCAGATCATTACTTTGAATAACTATAGTAATCCAGCCCCAATCACCGTGGTCGTTAATCATCAGGGCAGCTTTAGCTAGATCACTGTCTTGGCTTAAATGAAGTCCAAAAATATTTCTATCCAATGCTTGGGCAGAATAGGGTAAAATAGCACTACAAATGACCAGTAAACTTGAAATTGTTAAAATCCAGATTTCACGCATAGAAAAAGAAATTCGTGACACTCCTTATCATAAAGCAACAGAGCATCATCATGGCATATTAAAAGCTAAATTAGCCAAATTGCAAGAGCAACTAGACGGTGGAGACAAAAATAGCTCGGGCGGAGGAGGTGGAGGAGTGGGCTATGCAATCAAACACTCAGGTGATGCTTCTGTGGTTCTCTTGGGTTTTCCTAGCGTCGGCAAATCAACTTTACTAAATGCTCTAACTAATGCTGAATCCAAAGTTGGGAACTACGATTTTACTACCCTAGGTGTGGTCCCAGGCATGCTTAATTATAAAGGAGTAAAGATTCAAATTTTAGATCTACCAGGGATCATTGAAGGCGCCGCCAGCAATAAGGGTTTTGGTAAAAAAGTTCTCTCAGTAGTGCGAGCCAGCGATTTAATTGTTCTCATGGCTGATGTTCCCAGGGTTTATTTTTTCGACAAAATTGAAGCTGAACTTTATAAAAACGGTATTCGAACTAACCAACTTCCACCAAAAATAGCTATTCACAAAACCCAACAAGGATCTATTCAAGTTGTAAATCCTTTTGGCGGTTTATCAAGCCAAACTGTGGTTGCCGTTGCCAAAGAAATGGGTTATGGTAATGCTCGGATAAATTTTGGTCAAAAAGTTGAGTCAATTGACCAACTAGTTGATGTTTTTATGGCCAAGAACAGGCGTTATCTTCCACTCATCAAAGTTGTTTCTAAACTAGATTTAGCCACATCAGCCCAACTTCAAAAAATACCTCAAAACACTATACCTTTATCTGTCCAAACTCAAACTGGAGTTGAGGACTTTAAAGAAAAATTATGGCAAGGACTAGGTCTACTTAGAGTCTATTTAAAAAGGGAGCGAAATGGTTTACCTGATTATCAAGAGCCTTTGATTATGCATCGCGGACAGACTCTAGATCATGTGCTTAAAAATATTTCCCAAGAAATGCGTGAAGACGTAAACAAAGCCTACATTTGGGGCAAAAAATCAAAGTTTCCAGGTCAGGAAGTAAGCTTGAACTATCCGCTTTTTGACGAAATTGAAGTTTGGTTTGGCCGATAAATAAAACTTAAAAACGAAGTTTTTCCATCAAAATACTATAAAATCTCAAGTTGTGAATCGTAGCCAAGCGTCCTGCTGTAAAATCTTCTATTTTCCACAAATGTCGAAAATATGATCGAGAATAGTTTTTGCACAACAAACAATCACAGGCAGTAGAAACAGGGGACTGATCACGATAGTATTTATCTTTATCTGGGGTGTAGTATTCATAAAATTTATTACTAGATAAATCAATAGAATCCATATCTTTTGCCTTATATACATATAATCTTTTGTGTCTGGCATCGCGGGTTGGCAAAACACAGTCAAACACCTGCCAGCCCATTTTCACCAGATTAGCTACTTCATCAGGCTTACCAACCCCAAGTCCATACAACAGATAATCATCTGGTGTGTTTTTTCGTATGGTCATAGCCGATTCATAATCAAAACCACCCTCAGCTAGTATCGGCCAACCACCATAGCCCAAACCATCAAAGCCGATAGCCACTAGTTCCTGTGTGCATTTTTTTCTCAAATCCTGAAAATAGCCACCCTGTACCACCCCTAGTAAATACGGTCTATTTTCTTTTGGGGTTTTCTTTTGATCAAAATATTTATCAAAAACATACTTACACTCTTTCGCCCACTTTAAAGTTCTATTTACACTTTCTTCTGCTTGTTCTCTGTTTGCCTTTGGATCAGTAAAATCATCCAATACTACTACCATATCTGCTCCAATTGCTAGTTGCATATCTATACTCATTTTTGGGGTAAACAAAATGCGTTTTTTGCCCTGCAAAAAACGCACACCCTCCTCGTTTACCGGGTCTTTCAGTCCTTGAGCTTTTACCAAAGACATTACCTGAAAGCCACCGGAGTCTGAAATTGCTCCTCCGCTCCAATTCATGAATTTTCTAACTCCTCCTTGTTTCTTAATTACATCCCTGCCTGGTTGATTGAACAAATGCCAAGTATTTATTAGAACACCAGGAGTTTTAGTGTTGACAATATCAACCGAATCCAAAGTCTTCAGCACCGCTCTGGTAGCATCGGGAAAAAATACGGGCAAAGGAATCTTATCGCCCTTAAGTGTTCTGAAAAATTTAGGCCTAAGCATGAGCCAATTATACAGTAGGCATCGATTTTATGGCTATCCTCGTATAAGGACCCAAAGAAGATTCAAATGGGCTATCTGGCAAAAAAACTCTCACTACACTTCCATCCGGACCCCTTTCCAAGGAACCAGAAGCCGTTCTCAACATTCTCTTTCTGGCCAAGGAGGATTAGTTTCAAATCCAATACATAGTGCACCATCTTTTCTTAAATCAGAAGGCCAAATTACTCTTGCCTATTCAAGTCTAGCAACACAAGTATCCCCACGCGCTGACAAAATATAAGTTTTACCTTGCTCTATTACAGGCATAGTCCATTATGCCCCATTTCCAATCCTATATAATACATAAGTTGAAATATTGTATGTATTAAATGAGTATTAGTATTATGACAAAAAGACCATACTTGATAGGAATCACTGGTCTTAGTTGTAGCGGTAAATCTACTTTGGCCAAAAATCTGTGTAAGCATTTTAAATCAAATTCATTACACATAGACATTGATAACTACATTATTATGGGGGCCGCCTTTAACTGCCCAAACCCAAGTAAATCAGAGAGAAATGCCGTAGACGGTTTATACTTGGGTCTAAAAAATCTAAAAGATGATTTGTCAGCTTCAATTTGCCCTTACGATTGTCATTTAGACACTTTCAAAAAACCTCATTATCTAAAGCCAAATGAGTTAGTAGTTGTGGAAGGACACATGGCCCTTTGGTCACCAAATATAAGAAATCTTTTTGATTTGAAAATATTTGTTAATACACCAGAAGAAGCATGTTTGGAAAGACGCATAGATCGAACCTATGCCCAAACTCACGATATTACTACAGCCAGAGAATCTACCCTAAAACGTTGGAAAATTATCAGTGCTCAGTGGAACAACCATCTTCTACCATTTGCTAAATTGGCAGATCTAGTTATCAACCCTAATGACAAAGGGCTTGAAAAAACACTCGAAAAAATGACTAAATTTTCTTTTCATAGCTAATCTCTTCAAATCCCCAAATATCATTCAAATGTCGCTCGATTTCTACAAATCCTAAACCTTCATACATCTTTCTCGCCGGTTTAAAAAACAGATTAGCACCAGTTGAAACTAAAGCTTTTTTACAATTGACTGCTCTGAAAATCTCCAACAGCTTTCCAATTTGTTCTTTACCCAAACCCTTACCTTTATATTTAGAAACAATACAATTTTGACCTATAACTCCGTATTTAGGAAGTTGCGTGGATCCCAGGAAAAAAATCCCACAGATGAGTTGTCTACAAAAGATACCAACACATACTTACCAAGTGTTTCCAGGTTTTCAAATGAACTACTATCCATTTTTCTCCAACTTTCCAAATATTTATCCTTGTTTTTCCAATCATACTTTTCGATTAGATCAGAACAACTGTCCACTAACATGTCAAAAAGGTGACCAGGTTTTAGGGAGGTTAATGGCTTGAAACGAATCGTCATTTTAGTAAAATTTTCTTTTCTCTCAAAATAAATAAAGCAATTAGCAGAACAAACGGGGTTATTGGGTTGAATATCAACAGAATAATGCTTGCTCCCACTATTCCCAAAACAAAATTGACTGTGACACTTGCCAATTCCACAAATTGAAAAATTGGACTATTTTGGCCATGACAAGAAAGAGCAATCAAAACCGCCCCTTCTGCCATAGAACAACCAAAAAAACTCCCAATAATAGATTCAAACACAGCAAGACCAACAATTGAAGCTATAACAAAAACAGCAAACGCCACATAAAACAAAGCAATATATATACAAGCTTTTATGATAATAAAGACACCCACTAACAATTCCTCCATGTATTTCATAACTCCCAATTATTACATGCACTCCAAAGAAATACATCGCACAGCCATAGAACATTCCAATACTTAATAAGATCGAATACTTCCAATAATTTTAAAGTCTATTTTTGTCAAAATGTCATAAAATGAATGACTACGATCTCCCAAAGAACCCTTGCTCACACCTATAAGTAAGCTGTGGTCTGTAGGAATATAATATCTTCCCACAATGTTAGAACTTACTTCATTTGCACTGGCCACTTCTGTGTACTTTTTACCATTTAATATTATTTCCCTGTGCTTAAAAGAACCATTGGCCAGTATGTCTTGTAATTCTTTTGGATCAGGTTTGGTACAAATTGATAGTGAATATATCTGATTCTCATCTCCAACCAATACCAGCTTATCTGCAGGACAATGATAGACGGTCGTCCACCCATTAGTTGTTATTTTAAAGTAAGTAGCCATTCTTGGATAAATAAATGAGACACCAATAGGCTGATTCTCATACGTCATCCATTTGTTGATGTAAAAAGCTTTATAAAAAAATACCAACTCAAAATAATCAGTTATCCAAAAGATTATGCCAGACAGTAGTATCAAGATAAAAAAAATCAAGCCCTTCAATAGGTTCTTTTTTATAATCATTCTTTGTTTCTATATAGTTATATGGAGCGGGATAGGGGAGTCGAACCCCTCACCTCAGTTTGGAAAACTGACGTTTTACCGATAAACTAATCCCGCACTAACTTATTTTATCAAATTTTTTAGGTTATAATAACCTCAAGCCGTGGTGGTGGAACTGGTATACACGCAGGACTTAAAATCCTGTGGCCCTTAAAGCCATGTGGGTTCGATTCCCACCCGCGGCACCAGTCCTGCCACTAGGACTACGGGGATTGGCGCAATTGGCTAGCGCGCATGGTTTGGGACCATGAGGCTGCAGGTTCGAATCCTGTATCCCCGACACAATAGCAAACTAGCTATTTCTACATTAAAATGCTACAATGTAGCATGACAGTAACAGCAGAAGAAGCAATTAAAAGGCATGCCGAATATTATTTGCGTGCTTCTGAACTAAACCCAGTAAACTCAACACAAATAAAACTAGCCGCAGATAGGGTAAAGAAAGGGGTAGTAGCCGTTGATATTTCAGCCGAGGATATACAAACAAGGCTTGCACAGTTGTCCACAACATCCGCAAAGTAACAAATATTATCTTCAAAGAAGATAATATTTATCTGCCCAAATGCTATAATTCCATAAATTTCATTGGATTTTTCAGTACAAAAAACCAATAAATTGCTAGCCACTGTGTTGGAATTGGTAGACAAGCGTCGCTCAGAACGGCGTGTCGCAAGACGTGGGGGTTCGACTCCCTCCAGTGGCACTGATATAATCATACATCGCCGACGTAGCCAAGGTGGTCACGGCACTGGTCTGAAAAACCTGGGATGTTGGTTCGAGTCCAACCGTCGGCACCATTTGTAGTAAAATACAAATACTGCGAGAGTAGTTCAGTTGGTAGAACGTCTCCTTGCCAAGGAGAAGGTCGCGGGTTCGAGTCCCGTTTCTCGCTCACGATAAAATGACAATTATGATCATGTTCAAAAGATTCTGGAATCTAAAAATATTTGTACTAGCAATTCAACTAGCTTTTATTTTGTGTTTTTTTACAGGGATATTCTGGAGCTCTTCTGGAATATATAATTCAGCTAGAAACGAGGTTTATGATACATATCACTGGCTGTATATAAATAGGGGACTTCCCACCGCTTGGGCCGGAGTTAGTATGACTGATAAGATTGTAGAATTTCCGATAGTAAAAGCACCCTTTCTGACACAAAAAACATCAGAAGGGACATCTGTGTGGAGCAAGATCATCGATTTAAAAATATTTGTCCCAATGTTTTCTTTATCATGGCTATTTTGTTATTGCTTAATATTGATCTTTAGCAAAATACCTAATAAAACCAAAAATTCAAATACAATTTTTAAAATTTCGCTCTGTATCTTATCCTTAGGATCCATATCTATTTATTTGTTTTGGTTCCCAAGAATCTAACTATTATTTGATACAATCACAACACAATCAGGCCGCTTAGCTCAGTTGGTAGAGCATCCGGTTTACATCCGGCAGGTCGGGGGTTCAAGTCCCTCAGCGGCCACCTAGTCGACATAACCATTTTTTAGGGTAAAATAGCTAAATTGCCGTCGTGGTGAAATTGGCAGACACGTACGCTTGAGGTGCGTATGCCGCGAGGCTTGGGGGTTCAAGTCCCTCCGACGGCACAAAACTGATGCTTTATCATAATCATCGTCAAGAACCATATTTTTCCTATCTAAAATCTGGTCAAAAAACCATTGAAGGGAGGCTTCGTAAGGGTAAATATGCCAAGATTAAAGTAGATGACACAATTGCGGTTAGCAATATCAAAGAGACTGAAGAAATAATAGTAGTAGTTACAAAAGTCATCTGGTATCAAAATTTTTCCAACCTAATAGTTGCTGAAGGTCTCGACAGATTGCTACCAAATATCAAAACAATTGATAAAGGCTTAGAGATTTATCGCCAGTTTTATAGCAAAGAAGATGAAAAAAAATACGGCTCAGTGGCTATTCACGTAAAGCTAATCTAAGTGCTAAACTAATTCAATTATTAGTTAACCTCATTCAAAAATATGAAAGGTTTCCTCGATTTCATTCGGGAACAGGGAGTGGTTGGTTTGGCCGTAGGTTTCACTTTAGGTGGAGCAGTAGGCAAATTAGTTGCTTCTTTAGTTGCCGACCTTATTAATCCACTTCTAGGCCTACTCTTAGGTGCTGCAGGTGATTTGAAGTCATATTATTTTGAAGTTGGTGCTGCAAAAGTGATGTGGGGCAATTTTACTGCCACATTAATTGATTTTATTGTAGTTGCTGCTGTGGTTTACTACGGCGTAACTCTACTAAAATTGGATCGCTTGGACAAAAAGAAAGCCTAAGTCTTAGGTCTATTTAGTTTTTGTTTTAGATACTTTTTTAGCCAAAAGTCCCCGTATCTTTGCTTAAAGGATAGGGGATTTTTTGTAGCCCAAATATTTACAGATTCAACTTCTCTATTTTTTAATTTTCGTCTTATTTGCCAATATTCTTCAGTTTCATATAAAAAATAGTCCAATAATTCAGGCGGGTTTGTAAACCAGTGTTCGTATAAAATTGTTGGCTTATATTTTGTTATAGTATTAATAGCTCCAGCAAATATTCTTGATTCGTATCCTTGTGTATCTGATTTTATAAAGTCAATTTTTTGCCCAACCAAATTATCAAGAGTATCCACCCTCACCAATTCAACCTTATCTTTTTTAGAGAAAAAACTGTGGTCACCAAAATTTTTAAAAGAAACATTTAATTTAAGCTGCCCTCTTTTATCGCCAAGGGCCAGATTAAATGGCCTTATTTTTTCAGATACTTTGTTTAACTTTATATTTTCCAAAAGCAACTCGAAGTTCTTCTTTTCCGGCTCAAAAGCTAAAACCCTACATCCAGCTTTGGCAGCCAAAATAGAATAATAACCTATGTTTGCGCCGATATCTACCACTTTCATTTCCGCTTTTAACTCTTTTAAAAATAATTTAGTTAAATAAGGTTCAAATTTACCCAAAGCAATCCTCTCTCCAATCTCTCTGTCTTGTGGGTAAAAATAAAACTGACATCCCAAATGTGTTGGTGGACTAAGGACAATCGTCATATTCTTAAGATATACTAATACCTATGCAACAATTCATAAACCTTTTGCTACATTTTGACAAACATTTAGCAGCCTTTTCCAGTTCTTATGGTCTGCTAGTTTATGGTCTGTGTTTTCTGATTATTTTTAGTGAAACTGGGATTATTATCACTTCCTTCTTGCCCGGTGATTCACTTTTGTTTGCTATAGGTGCTCTAACTGCTGGGAAAATTTTTCCTCTTTCTGTGTATATACCGTGGTTGCTCTTGATTGCCGCCGCATTTCTCGGAGATGCTCTAAATTACCAGCTTGGCAAGCATTTTGGCAGAAAAATATTTACCAAAAATAACCGATTTTTTAACATAGATAAATTGAAAAAAGCAGAAGACTTTTATAACAAACACGGTGGCAAGGCAATCATCTTGGCTCGTTTTATTCCTTTTGCTAGAACTTTTGCACCTTTTGTAGCTGGAATATCCAATATGAATTATTTTCAATTTGCTCGTTTTAATATTTTTGGAGCCATTTTTTGGGTGACACTATTTCTTGGTCTCGGCTATTTTTTTGGAACCATACCTTTTGTGCAACATAATTTTCATTATCTAATGTTTGGCATTATTGGATTTTCTCTAATTCCTGTCGCCCTAGAAATGAAACATTCTGGGCATAAAAATCCACAATCCAACTAGTACACTGATTCCAGCAGCTACCAAAACAGCTCCAGCGGCCAAATCACGTGGCCATCTGGTCTTGTTATATGCCAAATTTAGCTCTTCTTTAATCACATCACACAAATCCTCAATAGCTGTATTCATAATCTCTGCACTCCCAACCACCCCAAAACACAAAAAAATAGCAATCCACTCTATTCTACTTATTTGAAAATACACCCCAGCCAAGATTACTAAAACTGAAATGCTCATATGAATCTTCATATTTCCTTCTTCCATGCTCTTTGCAATTCCAGAAAAGGCATATTTCAAGCTTTTCAAAAAACGTTTCATAACTCTTGATAAACTATATCATATGTCTAGCCTTCGCCTAAATAAATATCTAACTATTCAGGGTTTGGTTTCAAGGCGTGGCGCTGATAATTTAATTTTGCAAAAGCAAATAAAAGTAAATGGAAAATTAGCTACACTTGGACAAAAAGTTGATCCAGAATTAGATAAAATTTATATAAAAAATAAACTAGTTTCCAACCAAAATAATACTTTGGTTTATTTAATGCTTCACAAACCAAAAGGTTATATAACTACTACCAAAGATGAGCTAAATAGACCAAATGTACAATCTTTGGTCCCAGCAAGTCCACGTATCTATCCAATTGGGCGGCTAGACCAAGACACTACCGGGCTACTTTTGTTTACTAATGACGGCAGTCTAACTAATAATTTAACTCACCCAAAATTCTTGAAACCAAAAACTTATCAAGTTACCCACACTACCAACTTAGAAACTTATCAAATAAGACAGCTAGAACAGGGGATTTGGCTTCGTGATTACAAAACTAAACCAGCAAAAGTAAAAATATTAACTAGTACTAGATTTGAGATTACAATAGGCGAGGGTAAGTATCATCAAATCAGAAGAATGTGTGGTATTTTAGGTATAAATTTAATTCATTTACACCGTCAATCCTTTGCCGATATACAACTTGGACAACTAAAAGTGGCTGCTTGGCGTTATTTGACTGAATCAGAAATTTCCCTATTGCGCAAATCCAGCCACACTAGCTATAATTAGAGCAATAATGGCCTATAAATTATGACCAAACATTTGCAAAAATCTATACCCATGCTAACCATTCTTGCCCTTGTGGCTTTGTTTGGCCTTAGTCTTACTCTCCTTGCCAAGAGTTCAATTTCCAAAGATAAAGTAACCTTAGATAGCCATCCTGTTCAACTACCTTAATTACACGTCCAGCGGTCAAGTCTAATACCTCTAAAACTTTTTTGCTCATTCTCTAGGCACCCTAATTTACTCATACTCTCAGTATAATCAATTCCCATAATATTAACTCCATAATTGGTCGCATACACTACTCCTAGCGTATTTCTGTCACTTTTTTTCAAATCTTGTACTACCAAATCTGGTCGGTAATATTTTAAAGGATCACCAAAATTTTCCGACATGTAGATAGTAGCCCCTAATGGCAAGGAGTTAGCAAGGCTTTTCCAATCTTCGCGCCAATTATTACTATTTAATATATAAAACAAACTCCAAAATACAAAACCAGTCAAAACCACAAATTTTAACTTGGTAGGGTATTGACTTAAGCCGACAATAAACACAGGTACTAAATACAAAAATCTAAAATATTGAATCATTGGCGCCCAAAAAGAAACTACAACTGCCAATGCAAGAGGAATTATTATTAGCTCTCTCTTACTTTTAAAGAAGCCTAAAACCAAACAGAATACCGACCACAGCCCTCCCACAAAAAAATACAACAACTTTGGCTCGAAACTAATTCTTCCAACAAAAAATTTCAAAGGAATCAAAGCCAAATTTCTAAATTCCACTCTACCCAATACCAAACTCCAATTCTTTACCTCAACCAAACTCTGTCTAGAATTTTGCCATTGCCCAAACAATAAACCCGACCAGCAAACCCCAGCCAAAACAAATCCGTATAGTAGTTTGTTTTTCTCTTTCCAATATATCAAGAGCAGAGCTCCTAGAAAAAAAATACTGCCGTAAAAGGTCGATAAAGCAAAAAATGCCGTTAGGCCAGACCAGCATTTTTTTTGATTCAACCCCCACCAAGTCAATACTAAAAACATACAGGAAAGCATATACATCCTTGCTTCTTGGCTATAATAAAGGGCAAGGGGATTGGCTAGCCACAAAGCACTAGCCCACCAACCAGCCATTTTATACAAAACATAAGCAACAACTATCGCTGCTAAAACTGATGGCAAACGAATCCAAACTTCACCAAAGCCAAATGCTGAACCAAAAAACCTAACCAGCCAATAGTGCAGTGGAGGGTGGAAATCCCAAATAGAAAATTTTTCCACTAGCTGCCAATAATCCAATAACTTCGCCTTTTGAGCAGTAATTGCTTCATCTAACCACAAAGACTGATTCAAATTAAAAACACGCAGTGCAAACAGTCCTGCTAAAATTAACCACTGTTTAATCGACACATCTTATTATGCCAGAACTTCCAGAAGTTGAAAGTCTAAGACGAAGTCTTATACCTTTTGTCCAAGAAAAAACAATTACCAAGATCCAAATTACAAAACCAAAATTGGTCAGTTCTCGTGGAACCATAAGATCAGTCAACGAAGAAAAAACCAAGCAATTTATTTCACAACTGACAAACGAAACAATTCAAGATGTTCAGAGAAGAGCCAAAAACCTAATATTTATTTTTAAATCTGGAAAAATCATGCTAGTTCATTTAAAAATGACGGGTCAATTAGTTTATCAAGATAGCAAAAAACAGATTTCCGGAGGACATCCAATTAACAATTTACAACTTCCAAGCAAACATACTCACTTGATTTTTACCCTAAACGAAGGCACTTTGTATTATAATGATATTCGTCAGTTTGGTTATCTCTTATTCTTTGCAGATTCTGATTCTTTATATTCAGGTAACCATTTTGCCCATCTTGGGCCAGAGCCACTAGATGCTAACTTTAGTCTCACTAAATTCAGCCAAGCTATGGAAAGTAAAAAAACAACCTTAAAAAGCGTCCTTTTGGATCAAAAGGTTGTTGTAGGCCTAGGTAATATTTATGCTGATGAAGTTTGTTTTTATGCCAAAGTTCTACCAACTAGAAATTGTCAAACTCTTACTACCTCAGAAAAAAAACTTTTGTTTTATGGTATACAGAAAATCCTTAATAAAGCCATATCTTTGGGTGGTTCTTCTATTGCTAATTATCTATTAGCAGATGGCAGCCAGGGTAACTATGTCCGGGAACATAAAGTCTACGGTAGGGGAGGAAAGCCGTGTTTAATTTGCAACCACATTTTAAAAAGTATTAAATTAAAAGGACGTACTACTGTTTATTGTCCACAATGTCAAAAATGAACATATCTAACAGGCGACTGTTTCTATTGTTAATATTATTCTGTCTTTTAATTATCCAATATTTACTGTCACACCAAAATAAGCTGGAGACAACAAATACCCAAATCCAAACCCATCAATTAAATCCGACACCAACTTTGGTCTTAAATTTAGAAGGCCCATACACAGTAATTAAAGTAGATGATGGTGACACTATCGTAGTCAGTATTAACGACATCCCAACTACAATTCGTTTTGTCGGCTTGGACACTCCAGAAGTAAATGGTCCCTATCGGCAACAAGCTTGCTGGGGTCCAGAAGCAAGCAAGGCAACACACTCTCTTCTAGATAGACAAAGTGTCTATTTAGAAATTGACTCACCAAAAAATTTAATAGACAAATACGGACGCGAACTACGTTATGTTTACCGAGCATCCGATCACTTATCGATAGGGAAGTACCTAATTCAAAACGGTTTTGCCCGTGAATACACTTATCAAAAAATTGCCCACAAATATCAATCTGAATTTCGCCAGTTTCAACTCGATGCCCAAGATAAAAACCTTGGTCTTTGGAGCCACTGTTTAATTAAGTAAGTCTCATCCATACAATCAGGCAAACGACACTTAAATCAAGTATCGTTTGCCTGATTTATCTACATTACACTCTTGGAATAGACATATCTCTCAATCTGTCTGTCTCAATCATTCTGTTTTGTTGAGAATTCCATACTCCAAATACAGACACCTTATCGCCAGTCATTAGCTGATCTTTGGTAATTACTTTACCCATTTTATTAACCAACTTTGTCTCGCTATCTAAAACCATTGTCTGATCACCTTTGCTAACAGTGGTAATTACCAAAGTAGTATCAGAAATTGATTTTATATTCCCATTAAAAGCTGCCTGTCTCTTAAAAATAGAAATATCTTTTATATAAGTTGCATTAATTACCAACCCCGTATCATCTGTGGCAACTCCACGAACATTTACTTTATCACCAGCCATAAATTCAGATATACTAGATTTTCCACCGAATTTACGAGCAAAAATAGTACTTGTAGTTGTGTTTATGGTGTATGTTTTGCCATCCCTGGTTGCCATAATGGTACTGCCAGAAACACTACTAACATCTGCATTCATCAAAATCGGTTTATTCGCTTTCTTTACAACTTTCACCTCAGTTTTCCATTCTCTTGCCGCTTCTCTGCGCATTTCAGGAGAAATAGCATTTGTGCTAACTACCCCAAGCGCCAGGTAACCAGCCAAACCAACAACCGGAGCAACATGCTTAAGATTTCTTAATTTCATAAATTTTTAGTTAATAAATAATTGGCAATTGCATAAACTAATACGTTGTCCTTTTGCTTTTATTTCATGATCCCTTTTATATTACATTTAACCACTTGCCAAACACTACCCATAGTATCTATTGTAGATAATACACACTATGTTTCAAAACAAAATCCAAAAACGAACAGGTGAGGTTGTAGTTTTCGATCCACAGAAAATTACCCTTGCCATTAATAAAGCAATGTTGGCCACCAACATTATCCCAAAGAATTCAGTTGTCAAAAAAATGACTTCTGATGTAGTAGAAGAAATAAAAAAAACTTTTCCAAATGGAACAATTCCAACTGTGGAAAATGTTCAAGATAGCGTAGAAAAGGCGCTAATGAAATACGGCTTTTATGACACAGCCAAAGCTTATATCCTATACCGTCAGAAACGGGAGGAAGTTCGTAAAGCTGGAGGTGTGATTATAAACGATGAAGTAAAAAAAGCCATCAAAGAACAATCTAAAAATTATTTTCGTAATCCTTTATCTGAGTTCGTATACTATGCTAGCTATGCCCGGTGGATACCAGAAAAGGGGCGTCGAGAAACTTGGGTAGAAACTGTAGATCGTTTTATGGATTTTATGAAAGATAATTTGGGCAATAAACTGACAAAAGAGAATTACACTGAATGTCGTGAAGCCATTCTAAATCAAGAAGTTATACCAAGCATGCGCTTAATCTGGTCTAGCGGTTTAGCTGCAAAAAACTCAAATGTAACCGCTTACAACTGCTCCTACATAAAACCAACCACTTTTCAGGATTTTGGTGAAATCATGTATATCTCCATGTGTGGTACAGGTGTTGGTTTTTCCGTGGAACGTTCAGTAGCTGATAGCTTTCCTACAATCCAAGCCCAAACCGGTAAAAAGCTGCCAACCCACAAAGTCGGGGATAGTAAAGAAGGGTGGGCAGATGCTTATGTTTTGGCCTTAAAGACTTGGTTTGAAGGAAACGATATTGATTTTGATTACAGCCAAGTAAGACCCAAAGGCTCACGACTCAAAACCATGGGCGGGCGTGCTTCTGGCCCAGAACCTCTAGTCGAACTAATGCAATTTACAAAAGAAAGAATACTTGCTCATCAGAACGGAAAATTATCCAGCCTAGATTGGCACGATATTGCCTGTAAAATAGGAGAAATTGTCGTTGCTGGAGGGGTTAGGCGAAGCGCCATGATCTCTTTATCTGATCTCAATGATGTTGACATGCGTCATGCCAAAGATGGACAATTCTGGCTTACAAACGGCCAGCGTTCAATGGCCAACAATTCAGCCATTTACAACACAAAACCTTCATCAGTTGAATTTATGGAAGAATGGCTATCCCTAGCTAAATCAGGCTCAGGCGAGAGAGGAATATTCAACCGCTCTGGACTGAAAAATCAATTACCAAAACGTCGTTGGGAATCCTTCGAGAAACACCTGAATTCTTGTGGAACCAATCCCTGTGGCGAGATAATTCTAAGATCCAAACAATTCTGCAATTTAACTAGCGTCATAGTTAGACAAGAAGATGATTTAAAAAATTTATTGCGCAAAACCAGAATTGCCAGCCTCCTAGGTACTTATCAAGCTGCTCTAACCAAATTTGTCTATCTATCTCCAGAGTGGAAGAAAAATTGCCAGGAAGAAGCTCTTCTCGGTGTCTCTTTTACTGGCTATTTTGATAATAAATTAATCCGCTCCGAAAAAATACTTAAACAAATGCGTGATTTAGCAATCAAGGCCAATAAAGAATTTTCCGAAAAAATAGGTATCAACCCGTCAACTTGTGTGACCTGCGTCAAACCATCTGGCAATTCTTCACAGCTCCTTGATACTGCATCTGGAATGCACCCAAGATACGCCAAATATTATATTAGACGAGTTCGCATTATGGCAACTGACCCATTGTTTACCATGCTCAAAGATCAAGGCGTACCCTACCACCCAGAAGTTGGCCAAACCGAAGCCAACGCTACCACTTACGTCTTAGAATTCCCCATCAAAGCACCTCCTGGTGCCATTACAAGACATGACCTAACAGCTCTTGATATGCTAGAACATTGGAAAATGATTAAGCAGAATTTTACTGAACATAATCCCAGTGCCACTATTTATGTAGAACCGCAAGAATGGCTAGAAGTAGGGGATTGGGTATACAAAAATTTTGATGAAATTAGTGGCCTAACTTTTCTGCCAAAATCAGAACATAATTATCAATTGGCTCCATATGAAGAAATCGACCAAGCTACATATAAAAAATTACTCCTACGTACAGCCAATGTAGATTTTTCAAAGTTAGTCAGCTACGAACAAGCTGATAATACCAAAGGTGCCAAAGAGTTTGCTTGCGTGGGTGGTGCTTGTGAAATCTAATGCCCATTACCACCAAAACAGGTGACAACGGGTACAGTCACTGGCAAGGAAAAAAAGTGGCTAAAAACAGCCCGCTTTTGCAATGCGTCGGCAGTCTTGACGAATTACAATCATTTTTGGGATTACTAAAAGTAAAACTCCCAGATTACCAACAAGTTTTAAACCAAATCCAATTGGACCTATGGGGAATATCAGGCGAACTAGCCTACCAAATTCCTTATTCTTCAATCGAGACTTCAATAAGTTTAATAGAAAGAAAAATAAAACAGTTTGAAGACAATCTTCCTGTTTTATCAAAATTTATTACTCCTGGAAAAAACGAGGCAGAGGCTATCTCCCACATCTGTCGTACCATAGCCAGAAGGTCAGAACGTGATTTGATAACTTTAGAAAACAATCAGCTGATTAACAAAGGGTTCTTAATTTATCTGAACCGTCTTTCAGATTTTTTGTTCTTACTTGCACGAACTCAAAATTAACTTTTTTAGTAAAAATCCGAAAAATATGCTAAAATAAAGCATGTACAACAACCTCAAGCAGATGCTAAATGGCTATATAAAAACCATGTTTATCCAGAAAGATTCCGTTAAAGCTGAAGAATTTTTTGCACCGGAATTTTCGTATACTTTAGTTGGCGACAATATGACCAAAACCAGCAAAGAACCTATTGTAAATATTTATGATGTTCTGGAAGAAGGAAACCGAATTTCTGCTATTTTCGAATTAAATGGTGAACATCAATTTGTTTTACTCCATATAGAAAATGATAAGTTCTCCGAAGCTTGGACAACTCATTCAGCAATCTTTCCAAAAGGTCATAAAGCAAAAAAATAGTACCCATCACACTTCCAGTTTCAATCTTTCACTTGACCCATAGTGATACATTTTTACCCGCTTTTCTCTGCACTCCAAAACACTACACTTAGTGTTGTAATAATTAAAAAGTACTACAAAGCATGAAAATTACAGAAGCAGAACTTAAATCAAGATACAAAAATTCGCTTGACCTATTGATGCATAGAGCAGCACAAGCAGAAGAACATGCAAGAGATTCCTTATATTCCAAACCAACTGTCGTAGCCAGAGAGACGACTACAGGACCAGTAGCAGTCTACTATTTATCAGACATGCATATTGGTTCAGATTCAACAGACTACGGATTACTGTTAAAAACAGTAACAGAGATATATAAAAACCCAAATGCAAGAATAATACTTGTCGGGGATGAGATGGAAGGGTCTAATCCAGCATTTGTAGACACCAATATGGCTAGAGTTGTAGTTCACGCGCACAAACAAGTGGAAGATGTCATAAAAATTTTATTACCAGTTGCTGCAAAAATTTGGACTATTGTAGATAACTATAATGGTCACGGACCTTGGGCCAGAAAAAATGCTCTAATGGAAACTACCTATCTAATTGCAAAAGGACTAGGAATAGAAGATAGAATCATACAAAATGGTGGTTCTTTGTATGTTGAATTTGAAAATGGCTCAATATATAAAGAGAGGATCTGGCATAATGCGGGTAGTGGAAGTTCCGATATAAATCCGACAGGACATTTGTGGCGGAATGTAAAGTCAGGTCCCAAGCTAGACGATCCTAAATATGTACATACTGCCACAGCCGGACACCATCACAGAAAAGCAGCTACTAGAATAGTGAGAAAAGACATGATAACTGGCCATGATATCGGTATTACTCTTGTGACCGGTGGTACTTACAAATATGCCAGTAGTGAGTCTCCGATAGATCTGCATAGGGTCGCAGAAGGCAAACCACCATATGGCCCGCCGGGTGTTGTTCAAACCGTAATACCCAGGAATATCGGTACTGTTCGTTCGCATGCTTTCATTACAACCGAACACGATATCCAAATGGTTTTGGGACCAGCAATACACCTTTGGGACAATTTAGTCAGGTTAAATGAAATAGATAATTGTTTAAATAAAGCTTTAAGAAGAAACCCAAACAGTAAACCAATTTTCCATCCTCAAACATCCAGAGACGGCATGGGTACAAAAGGCACTAGGGTAAAACAAGACATGTTATATAAAAGATTGGATTACACCCTCCCTGCTTCACCTATCACAATAGGATTTATAGCGAATGGTCGATGGGGTAGTGGAACTACGCCCCAAGAGCCAATACTTGAACACATGAACTATTTTAGCCTAGCAGGAAGATCATTCTTATTTTTAGGTAATATGTTGGAAAGAAATGTCCCAAATAGACCAGACAGGCAAGAGGTTTTGGCTGATTTATTAGAAAAAACACATCCTCATGATCTTTCTATGCTAGGATTTATGCTCGGCAGTGAATTCAGAGACCAACGATGGGCCAAACAAATACCAGGATCTGAACCACTTCGGCCAAGTGAAGAAATTAAGAAAAATTTACCAACAACTCCATTGATTACACATGAGAGTTTACTTACCTTGGCGTATAGATCTAGAATTAACTCCACGACACTAATGGTTCTCGATGGCTCAAATCAATCTGGGTCAAACAGATCTCCTTTTATCGGACAGCAAAATGTAAGACAAGAAAGTGGAGTTAATTGTAACGTAGTAATAGGCAGCAGATCTTCTATAGTTGGATACCAGATTACTCCACAGGGAATAGATGTTGGTGTTGGTTTTCCTGGTGGTGTATATGCTGAGCAAGGAAAAGTTAACTATCGTGAAGCTGCAGAAGGAGGCCAATCCATAACACTAGTACCGGGACTAAGCATGCCTATCCCCGCAGCAACTTTTTCCGAAACACAAGACATATTTACAGCAACTCAGATTGCATTTTCATGCCAACAAGACGGAACATTAGAAGCCATGATTAGAAAAACAGATCAACGAGTTCGCCGTTTACGCAAATAACTCTTTCATCTCACCTCACTATGTACTTGCAATGAACCTAGCAATAGTGTTAGAACTTATTAACCTGTCTTATTAAACATTAACCAGGAGGAATAAATGTCAGTACAATTCTACGATGTCAAGAGTCGTCAAAAAGTTATGGTCGACGACAGCAATATTAAAAAGACCAAATACACTCGCCAAGTCTCAACTGGTACCCAAACCCGTTATGCTCTTCGCGGTGAATATCAAGGCCGAATGCTAACAAAATTTGTTGGCCAAGCTGACTGGGAAAAAATGACTTATCCAGTAGCCTAAATAAAACATTTGTTTACACCCCCGCAGAGGCGGGGGTGTTTGTGTTAAAATAAAATATAAAATTTACCAGAAATAAGGCTTTTTATGTACAGCATCATTACAAATTTTCTTTCTTCATATTGGGAAACAATTTCCCTACTCCTTGGAATCACTTTTGCCGTTAGTCTCATTAAACATTTACTGCACAAGGAAACCTACGACAAAACCTTGGGTAGGAATGGTCTATTAGGGTCTATTGCTGGTTCTATTTTAGGTTCACTTACGCCAGTTTGCAGTTGCTCGGTGGCCAGTATTTATGCCGGCCTTTTAAGCCAGGGAGCCTCAATTCAAGCAGCCGGATCCTTTCTATTTGCCGCTCCTGCTGTTAACGAATTTGCTCTGGCTATAATTTTTCAGTTAAGCGGAATTAAAGGAGTTATTCTTTATCTTGTCTTTGGTCTACTCTCAGCTACCTTTACTGGATATTTTGCAAAGTATCTTGGTCTAGTTCCTCAAAAACAGACAATTACTCCAAATAGCCATACTCACACCCATGATTTTAGCTCTGCATTAAAAAGCAGTCTAAATGACACTTTATCTGTTTCAAAAATTCTAGCCCTACCCATAGCCCTAGGTGTCGTTTTTGGCCAATTTTTAAACACTATCTTACCAAATTTCTTATACACCATAAAAACTGTTGGTTCACTGTGGTATGGACCACTCTTAGCTACTGCCATTGGCTTACCAATTCATATAGAAGCAGCCACCGCACCTAGCATACTTCTACCAATTATAAAATCAGGTTTGCCAATTGGCACTGGTATCTCTTTGCTCATGTCTGCCACCATAAGTAGTATTTCTGAGGTAGCCATTTTGCACAAAGTTATTGGAAAAGATGGAGTGATTAAATTAATTATCTGGTACTTTTTTTATTGTAGTTTCCTAGGCATTTTATTAAACCTATTTTTTTAACCAAATGCCAAAATTAGATTTAAAGGAACTACTAGCCCAAAAGAAACAGTTACTAGCCAAAAGGGCCAAGCATAGTCCACACGAATTCCAAGCATATGGGTATTTTTTAGCAGAAAATTTACAGGATCTCGCACATCGTAGTATTTACATTAAAATGGCCAAAACAATCAATCGAAATATTCTGGAAACAGCCTATCATTTGGTAAAAGAAGCTGGGCCAAATCTAAAAGGTCCTTCCGCCCAGGCAAAATTATTTATGTGGAAGGTAAAGCAACTAAAACAGGCAAAATTACCAATTTAGGTTATAATTCAAATTGTGAAAAAATTACTAATCTTATTGTTAATTCCCTTGGCTTTTTTTGCAATCCGTCAAGTCAAAGCTGCTCAGAATACTAAGCAGGAAAAATACCCAATAACTGCAACTTATAATCCTCAAAAGGAACAAATTGCCACAGCTGATTTAAGAACAATTAATCAATCAATTCAACTGGTCGGAAAAATCCAGGCAGCCAATTTTGCCAAATTATCTTTTCAAACCAGCGGACAGTTAACTTGGCTCGGAGTAAAAATAGGGGATAGAGTTAAAAAGGGACAAGCAATTGCCAGCCTAGATCGTGCCCAACTGCAGAAACAATTCCAAAAACAAATGAACAATTACCTGACCACACGCTGGTCCTTTGAAGATGTTCAGGATAAATATAAGCCAATTAAGGAAAAATCACTAATCAACGATGAAATGCAAAGAATTTTAGATCGAACTCAATTTGGCCTAAACAATTCAGTTTTAGATGTTGAAATTGCTAATCTTGCCATGAAATATTCTACATTGCTCAGTCCAATCGACGGCATTGTGGTTGATTTATCTCAACCACAATCTGGAGTTGCCATAGTTGCAAGCCAACCGATTGCAACTATTGTAGATCCTCAGAGTCTATATTTTAGAAGCGAAGTTGATGAAGAAGATGTTGTAAAAATCACTGCCGGCCAAGACAGTATAGTTTCGCTCGACAGTTTCAAAGATAAACCTATTCAAACAAATATAGGTTATATTGCTTTTGACTCTTTAGACAACAAAGCATCGACAGTTTACGAAGTTCGTTTTCCACTAAATCTGTCTAATCAAAGTCTACAATACCGTCTTGGAATGAATGGTAGCGCCAATATTATTACCAGTTCAGAGAGCAATGTTATAGCCCTGCCAAGTAGTGCAATTTATGAAGATCAGTCCAACAAATACATCTATAAACTCAATCCCCAAGGTGATAAAAAAATACGAGTTAATGTTCAAACTGGAGTATCGGATGATAATTTTACTCAAATTACCCAGGGTGTAGCAGTAGGCGATAAAGTAGTGCAGGAAAAATATGATCAAGTCCAATAAAAAGCCAATTCTCGAACTAAAAAATATTCTCCGCCAATACCAAACTGGGGATACTATTTTTCAGGCTTTAAAAGGGGTAAGTTGTTCTATCTATCCTGGCGAATTTATTTCCATTACCGGACCATCAGGTTCTGGTAAATCCACTCTGATGCACATTATTGGACTTCTTGACAACCCCACTTCTGGAGAGGTCATTTTAAACGGAAAAAACATCGCTTCTTACAACGAATCCCAATTGGCTCAAGTCCGCAACAAAACTCTTGGTTTTGTTTTTCAACAATTTAATTTACTACCAAAAACTTCTGCCATGGACAATGTAATATTGCCATTGCTCTATTCAGATATTCCCCAGAAGCAAAGAAGCAAAATTGGACAAACATATTTAACTAAAGTTGGCCTAGCCGACAAATTAAAAAATACCCCTGCTCAATTATCAGGAGGTCAACAGCAACGAGTTGCCATAGCCAGAGCCTTGGTAAATGACCCGCAAATTTTACTGGCCGACGAACCCACCGGTAATCTTGATAGTAAATCTGGTACAGAGATCATGAAAATTTTTCACGATCTGCACCGCGAGGGAAGAACTATAGTTTTTGTTACCCATGATCTAAATCTTGCCAAACAAGCTGATCGAGTTATCTTTATTAAAGATGGCAAAATAGTTTCATCCTAATATGTTTACAAAACCAGATTTGCTAGAACTTAGCATAATAAGTTTAAAATCAATTACTCGCAACAAAAGTCGTACTTTCCTAACTTCCCTTGGAATTATTATTGGCGTTACTTCAGTCATTTTGTTAACCTCAATTGGCTCAGGGATCAAGATTTATATTCAAAAACAATTTGAAGATCTGGGTTCAAATATCGTAATTATTACTCCGGGCCAGGTTTTTGATTCTCGTGGTAGTTTCAAAGCTCGTGATCGCAATACTGTTATCACTCAAACTTTTACCGAAAAGGATAGCAAATTACTAAAAAATGCCATTGGCAACAGAGGAGAAATAGTTGCCAGTGTCCAATTCGAAGACAAAGCCAAATACAAACAAACACAAGATATCATCACCATAGTCGGTACCCAAGCAGATTATGGTCGAATCCGCAATAGCATTCCTAGCGATGGTAATGGGCGCTGGTTTTCACAGCAAGAGGACGAGCTGGGAGCCAATGTGGTTGTTCTTGGTCACGGTATAAGTGACAAACTCTTTCCCCACCAATCACCTCTTGGTAAAACAGTTAGTATTGGGAGTAAAAACCTGAAAGTTATTGGAGTGGTCGACAAAAAGGGTGGCAGCCTGGGAGGACCAGATTTTGACAATTACTGTTATATACCACTTGAATCTGCTTTTTTATCTCGCGGCAATCGGGATATTCAGAGTTTTTTCATCCAGGCAAAAAGTGGTAATGATGTAAATTTTGTCAAAACTACAGCCGAAAAAACTTTACTAAGTAAATATGATAAAGATAACTTTTCAGTATTCGATCAAAGTCAAATTCTGTCCACAATCACTGGAATTCTAAGTACCTTAACGGCTGGACTCACAGGCATTGCCGCAATCTCACTAATAGTGGGTGGCATTGGAATAATGAATATCATGTTAGTAACTGTTACCGAGCGAACCAAAGAGATTGGCTTACGTAAAGCAATTGGTGCAACCCCAAATGCTATTCTAGCCCAATTCTTAATTGAGGCCATTATTTTATCTTGTTTTGGCGGTGCCATAGGAATTATCCTCGGAGGAATTTTCTCGGCAATTCTAAACAAATTCTTCCCAGCTCAAGTTACCCCAACATCTGTGGCTATAGCCTTTGGAGTATCTTCAATCGTGGGTATTATATTCGGTGCCGCCCCAGCAAGACGTGCTTCAAAATTATCACCAATTGAAGCACTTAGATATGAATAATTATTTACTGCCCTGGCAAAATATTTTCTTAATTTTCTTAGAAATCTTTAGTTTCTTTGTTTTTCTTAAAAGCTTCTACGAGTCAAAATACAGAAAAAATGTATTCGGGTTGACCAGGCCATTACTACCATTGGGTATCTTTGTCTGGGCAGATGGAGTAGTTTTGGGTATTTTTTGGCAATTAGTCTCTGTTTTATCTCTTATTGCAAAAAGCTGGTTATTGTTTTTACTTTTAGTTTCGATTTATTGGACAGTTCGCGGAGTAGGGGAGACTATCTATTGGTTAAATCAACAATTTTCTATTCTAAACAGAAACCCTCCCTTTACCCTACCTTGGCAAAATATTTTTCACAATGACTCTATTTGGTTTATACATCAGTTAATTTGGCAATGTATTACTGTCTTTGGACTCTTGGGAACAATTCATTTCCTCCATCTTTGGCAAAGTATTTAATTTGCTATCATTAATTTGGTGAAACAAGAATTAAAACAACACGTAATTCCACTTCTAGCGTATGGAATACTAACCAGTATTTATTGGATCTTCTCACATCATCCACCACAAAACATTTTGCTATTGTTCTTAGGACTAATGCTTGGAGCTCACTTTTTAGATATCGACCATTTGATTTATTGGCTTATAACTCACAAGAATCTACCAGAGAGTCAAATCGCAACTTCAGCCCTAAAAGCGGGTGATTATAAAAAAGCATTACAGATCCTAGACGAAAATCATAAAAGCCACCTCAGTTTAACTTTTCATCATTTTTATTTTCATTTATTGCTCATACCAATTTCCATTTTTGTTCTAACCAGTACAAATAGTATTTTTGGCAAATCTTTTGTTCTAGCCATCAATTGGCATTTGTTTATCGATATTTATACAGACTGGATAAACCAACCACTTCATTTACAGTCATGGTTGTTTGCGCGTATGTCACAACAACTGCCACTAAAGTTTCTATCAAAATATTGGAAAATAAATGTATTTCTAGTCGGATTTTACGCCTTTTCCTTATTCCTATCATGATCTTCTTAGATGAAAATTTAGTTCAAAGAGCCAAAAGATATACCGATAGATCCCAAGACTTTTTGTTAAATGACACTGTAATAATTTTTCACAAATTAAGAGATAGCGACCAAATCGAAGATTATAGTTTTTTGCTAGCCCCAATTGCCAAAGCATATGAAGGATTTTTAAAGGACTTTTTTTTACACATAGGTTTAATTGACAGTAACTTGTATGAAGGTGACCGTTTTCGAGTAGGTAAAACTCTAAATCCTTCACTCCGCTATAAGCGTTTTTCTATTTTTCAGCGATTATCCCAATTAGATGACCGTGGAGAAGAACTTGCAGAGAAACTCTGGGATGCCTGGAAACAAGGCCGCAACGAAGCTCTGCACTTTTTTGTTGGCAATCTTAAAAAACTGAGTCTTGAAGAAGCCATTTCTCGAATTCACCAGGTGTTAGCAGCCATTGTCCAGGCGGGAGAATTCTTAGCAACTCAAGACATAAAAACTCGATGAAAAGTTTAATATTTTATTTAACAGCTACTCTCGTCTTTTTGGCAATCAGTTTTTATGTCAATCGGCAAGACTTGTCCATACCCAATGTTTCAAACAAAATCTCTCCAATTGCCTACTCAGTTTCTAGTTTTGACCCAAAAACTTCAATTTCAGAAAACCAGTTATTCCAAGCTTTATCCAGAGATCAGATAAACAGTCTAAATTTACTTCCAAACTATACCTTTATCCCTTCTTCAGTCGATACAAATAGTTTACAGTTGACAAACGGGAACCGTTACACTAGTCCATTTGGACGACAGGAGCTAAATCAAAATATACGAGAAATCTGCGCTTTCGCAGACAAGAAAAACAATTACCAGTGGTTATATTTTGTGTATTTAATTAATCAAAATTGCAATCCAAACAATGTCGATACCTGCTGGCAGACCCAAGCTGAAGAAGCTGGCTATTTAAGCCAAGATTTAACCAATTGTTTTACCAATCAAGCAGGCAAATTAATTGATCGGAGTCTTAACAACACAACTTTGCCTCAACTTGACTCTCAATCTATAATAAATGAATTTTATGCTCAAATTAAACGCTAAACAGCTGCGCCAAAGTAAGGAGTCTTTTGCCAAAAATAAACAAAAATTAGTTAAGCGACACTCCCTGATCCTGGTTTTAGATCGAGTATACGACACTTTCAATATTGGCTCTTTTTTCCGTCTTGCAGATGCCTTTGCTATTGAAAAAATATATTTATGTGGTCAAGTGGTGACCCCCCCAAATTTGAAGATACACCGAGCCAGCATAGGTACCTGGAAGTGGGTTCCATGGGAACATAGCTATAATACCGAATCTACTATCAAAACTCTTAGCCAAGATGGCTACCAAATCGTAGTTGGCGAACACACACAAAAATCTGTTTCATATTTAAATAGCAATCTCTCTGGAAAAATTGCCCTAATACTGGGCAACGAAACAGATGGTGTAGATCCAAAAGTCCAGTCCCTTGCTAATCAGATTGTTCATATTCCAATGTATGGTGTAAACAAATCTCTAAATGTATTGGTAGCCGGAACTATACTGGTCAATCATATGGTTCAAAATTGTTATGACAGCCGATAGAAGAACATTTCTTAAATCTTTAGCAGCATTACCACTCTTAGGAGCTGCTGGAAAAGTGACAGCATATGAAAAAGAAATACAAGAAACTGGCAGGTTTGAATCGGGTGATGGCATTTTTCACCCAGTGTACGAACGTCATGATGAACGAGAAACTAAAACTCCCACAAAAATTCCCCCAGATTTCGATGCTTTATCTATTGAAGGAATTTTTACATATAATTTTTTAACATTAGATCCACAAAAGATCTTGTTCTCTTACGAGAGAGGACAAGATACCGAGGAAAAGCCAAGAACAAGAACAGTTCCACGCGAAGTCTTGGATATCTTAGGAAAGGATCCAAACAAGCTAATAGCTTTTGGCGATGTTGCATATAGCCAAAATGTGGCATTCGAATTAGCGACTGACATAATCAAAAGTGCCATTTTATATGGGGTATTACAAAAAGCATTTAGGGGTGTATCAAATAAGTCACCGCAAGGAGAAAAAATGAATAGGAGGGAATTTTTCACGAAAACTGCCAAGACTTTGACCATAATCGCAGCTAGCAGTTTGCCTCTAATGAATAATGTAACACCTGATCTTTTACAGCCCATATTAATGGATGCTATAAAAAATGATTTACCAGAAGCGAGAGTTTTAGCTAAATTAGAATCCACATCTTACAAATTAGATCCAGGTAATCTGAATAATGTTTTCAGGGAATTAGTTCAAGCCAACAAATTGTTGGAGATGGCTACTTATTTAAAAGGTCATATACACCGAAAACCAATAGTAGCTTTTAATTGGCATTGGGCACATATTGGAATCGAGGATTGGCTAAAATTAGACAGGCAAACACTAAGAAATTGTATAATGGCATTCCCAGATCCAGTTTTAAAGGGAATAATTGAAGCTAATGATGATGATCCAAAAAAATTGACAACCATAAGAGCTCTCAGACTTTTGGATAAACCTACGCTAAACATAGGTGAACAATTTATCGAAGACCGAGTGCTGTATCAAATGTTGGTAAATAGAGGCCTAGCCCAAAGTGATTTATAGCTTGCTTACCCACACTTAAATCGGTATACTGGAGTACATTTTTGAATTCATTTATGGCAGACGATCTAAAAAATCAAAAAGTACAAACTAACTATACTGGAGAAAGTATAACCGTTCTAGAGGGTCTAGAACCCGTACGTAAACGCCCGGCCATGTATATCGGATCTACGGATGTACGCGGTTTACATCATTGCTTGTGGGAAATAGTTGACAATGCCCAAGATGAAGCTTTGGCTGGCTACGGTAAAAATGTTTGGGTAATTCTTCACAAAGATAACTCTGTTACGGTTGCTGACGACGGTCGCGGTATGCCATTCGACATCATGCCCAAGTACAAAAAACCAGCAGTAGAAGTAATTTTAACCACACTTCATTCTGGTGGTAAATTTGAAGGCAAAGCCTATCAAGTTTCTGGTGGTCTGCATGGTGTTGGGGCCACCTGTGTCAATGCTTTATCTACTAAGTATTCAGTAGAAATTAGACGTGATGGCACCCTGCATCATATAGAATTTTCCCGGGGTGCTACCACTAAAAAATTAACTAAAATCGAAAATAGCCTGATACCCAAAATTAAAGAAATTATTCCAAATAGCATAAACGGTACCACGGTAACTTTCACCCCAGATTCAGAAATTTTTACCGAAACATTAGAATTTGATCCAAAAGTCATCTTAAAATCATTAAAAGACAGGGCTTACTTGAACAGTCGTGTATATTTTCATTTTTTCAATGAAATCACTTCTCACGAACAGCACTACTACTACGAAGCTGGGACCATTGCTCTAATTAAAGAACTGAATAAAAACAAAATAATCCTTCACGAGCCAGTATTTATAAAAGGAGAAGAAGAGGGGATCAGAGTCGAAGTTGCCCTCCAATATAATGACAGCTTTACAGAAAACACTCCAAGCTATGTAAACATCATCAATACCACTGAAGGTGGAACACATTTAACTGGATTCAAAATTGCCTTAACTAAAGTCATCAAAGACTATGCTGAGCGCAAAGAAATGATCAAGCAAAAAGATAAAGGGGAGGGGATTAGTGGTGAAGATGTCCGTCAAGGTCTGACTGCTGTTGTCGCTTTATGGATGGGGAACAAAGATCTCAAGTTTGAAGGTCAAACAAAATCTAAACTGGGTAATACCGAAGCCCAAATAGCTGTTCAAAAAATAGTCAAAGAACAGCTTGAAACTTATTTTGAAGAACACCCAGAAGTAGCCAAAGCAATCGTTGGCAAGATTTTGCTAGCAATTGAGGTCCGCCAAGCCGCCAAGGCCGCCCGTGATGCCATCTTGCGAAAAGGAGCCTTTGAATCACTCGGCTTACCAGGAAAATTGGCTGACTGTCAATCTAAACGTCCCGAAGAATGTGAAATTTACATTGTAGAAGGAGACTCTGCAGGTGGTAGTGCCAAACAGGGTAGGGATCGCAAATTCCAAGCAATTCTTCCTCTTTGGGGAAAAAGTATAAATACCGAAGGTATGCGCCTCGATAAAATTGTAAATTCAGATAAATTAAAAGATTTTATTATTGCCCTAGGTTGTGGAATAGGGGAGACATATGATAAAAACAAACTACGTTACCACAGGATAATTTTGATGTCCGATGCTGATGTTGATGGTGCCCATATTAGAACTTTATTAATCACTTTTTTGTTCCGGCATATGCCTGGGTTAATTGAAGGTGGACATGTTTATATTGCCATGCCTCCTCTTTTTAAAATAAAGCAAGGAAAGTTTATGGAATATGCTTATACCGATCAAGATCGTGATTCTATAATTCAAACAAAAGTAGACAAGACCAAATCTTTCGATATCCAACGTTACAAAGGTTTGGGGGAAATGGATGCCGAACAGCTATGGGAAACCACTATGAATCCAGAAAGCAGAACTTTGAAACGGGTCAGTATCAGCGATGCCCTAAAATCCGACGAAACCGTTAGTATTTTAATGGGCGAATTAGTTCCTCCTAGAAAAAAATTTATCCAAACTCACGCTCATTTAGCAACCTTAGATATTTAATATGGCAACAGATTTATCTCAAAAAAACGATCGACCCTTAATACCACTTGGTAAAGTAATTGATGTTGACCTAGTTCCCGAAATGGAACAGTCCTATCTTGACTACGCCATGAGCGTAATAGTTGCCCGTGCCTTACCTGATGTCCGTGATGGTTTAAAGCCAGTTCACCGTCGCATCATTTACGCCATGGAAACCATGGGTCTTTCTCATAGCGCTAAATTCAGCAAGTCGGCTAAAATAGTTGGAGAGGTATTGGGTAAATATCATCCACACGGGGACATGTCTGTATACATGTCCTTGGTTCGCATGGCTCAGGACTTTGCCATGCGTTACACCCTGGTTAAAGGACAAGGTAATTTTGGTTCTATTGACGGTGACCCTCCAGCTGCCATGCGTTACACAGAAGTAAAGCTTGAAAAAATCTCTGCGGAGTTAATTTCCGACATAGAAAAGGACACAGTATCTTTTTCTGATAATTTTGATGCTACTTTAAAAGAGCCTGATGTTCTTCCAGCTAGAATCCCAAATTTATTACTAAACGGTGCTGATGGTATTGCTGTGGGTATGGCTACTAAAATCCCCCCCCACAATCTTGGAGAATTATCTGATGCTATTTCCCATCTTTTAGAAAAATCAACTATTCACAAACAAGAAGAAAAACAAGGTAAGCCGAGAACAATTCTTACTACTCAAGACAAAGTTCTATCGGATATTTACGCTCTAGAAGATGCAAATTTTGTTTTAGAGACTACTGCCACAGCAGAAGATTTGACTCAATTTGTCCAAGGTCCCGATTTTCCAACCTATGGTGAAATTTATGGTAAAAAATATATCCAGGAGATGTATCTAACAGGTCGTGGTAAATTCGATGTCCGCGGCAAAGCTAAAATTGAAGAAACTAAATCTGGAAAAATACGTATCGTAATTACTGAAATCCCATATCAAGTAAACAAAGCCGAGCTGGTTAAAAAAATTGCCGATCTAGCCCACGATAAGCGTATCGTTGGCATTTCCGATCTACGAGATGAGTCTGATAGGCACGGAATCCGTGTAGTTTGCGAATTAAAAAAAACTAGTAATCCAAAATCAGTTTTAAATAAATTATATAAATACACTCAGCTTCAAACTAGTTATTCAGCAAATATGCTGGCAATTGTTGACGGAGCGCCGCAAACCCTAAATCTGCGCCAAATGCTTCTACTTTTTGTCCGCCATCGAGAAAATGTAGTAAGAAGACGCACTATCTTTGAGCTTAAAGGCCTAAAGTTAAGATCTCATATCTTAGAGGGTTACAAAATTGCCTTAGATAACTTAGATGCCGTCATCAAAACAATTAGAGCTAGTGATACTGCAGAAACCGCCAAAACCAATCTTATGGATAAATTTGATTTTACAGATCTTCAGGCCAATGCAATTTTAGAGATGCAGTTGCGGCGCCTAGCAGCCTTAGAGCGCCAAAAAATTGAGGATGAGTATAACCAGATAAAATTAAGTATTGATGATTTAACTACCATAGTTACAGTTCCTACTAGAATGATTTCGGAACTTTTAAAAGAAAACTCTGCAATCAAAGAAAAATATTCAGACACCAGACGAACCAAAATTTATGCAAGGCCACTAGAGGAGTTTAGTGAGGAAGATTTAATTCCCAAAGAAGACACCATTGTTACTATAACCAGAACTGGCTATATAAAACGACTATCAAAAGATAGTTTTCGAACTCAAAATCGTGGAGGCAAGGGGCTTATGGGAATGACTACAAAAGATGAAGATGAAGTAGATAATATGCTTTCTGTCACTACTCACGACGATTTACTTTTCTTTACTAATCGCGGTAGAGTTTTTAAAACTAAAGTTTGGGAAATTGCAGAAAGTGGACGACAAGCCAAAGGTCAGGCAGTAGTCAATTTAATTCAGATACAGCAAGGTGAAACTGTCCAAACAATTTTGCCTCTATCCAAAGAGTCAGATATAAAATATGTAATATTGGCCACTAGATCTGGAACAATTAAAAAGACAGCCCTAGATCAATTTGCTAATATTCGCCAAACTGGAATTGCAGCAATAAAACTAGATCCCAATGATGAGCTCATGTGGGCCAAAGGAACTAGCGGTCAAGACGAAATTTTTTTAGTCACTGAAGATGGTAAAAGTATTCGCTTCAAAGAAGCAGATGCTAGAGCCATGGGTCGTCATACTCAAGGTGTTCGCGGCATTCTACTGAAAAACTCAGATAAACTAATCAGTCTTGATGTTATTCCTAGTGCAAGTAGTCAGGATAAATCTGATTTTAGGGATTTGTTAGTGGTAACTGAAAATGGAATAGGTAAAAGAACCAGCGCTTATGAATATCCAATGCAAAAACGAGGTGGCGTTGGAGTAAAAGTTGCTAATCTTGGTCCAAAAACCGGAAAAATAGCTGCAGGTGCAGTAGTTACTCCACAAGATACCCAGATCATTTTAACTTCAAAAAAAGCCGTCAGTATCAAGCTTCCACTCTCCACCATTCCAAAGTTGGGTAGAAATACAAAAGGAGTTATCTTAATTAGATTTAAAACTAAAGACGATAAAGTAAATGCCATGACTGTTTTAAAACAACATATGGCCACTACAAATGAAATTGCTTCTGTAGATAATAAATAGCTTCATTTTCAACACATTATATACGCACATTATATACCAATAGTTTTTATCAATAGATCTTATCAACTGCTATCTAAAATAAAAAGTACATTTTTATCAGATAGATACGTAAAATATAATACATAAACTAAGTTTTTATCAAAAACAAAGCATTCTTAACAGAATAAAAGAATTATCTATCTATTATAAGATAGATAATCTAGGTTCATTTTAGATAGAAAAAAACTTTAGTGCATATAATCAAAAAAAGTAATTTGTATAAGATAAATATTATAGATGAGTACAATTTAGCACAAAGTTTAACTAACTGATAATTTGGTATCAAAGCATAAATGTGTCCGTAAATAAGGAATATTATTACATCTCGTTTGTACTAGAGAAGGGGAGTGGTAATTATAAAATCCTATAATATATTTAGTGAGATTTATTACCGCTATGAAATTTCTGATGCACTTCGCGCAATCTTGCGTTTGTAATATGTGTATAAATTTGGGTAGTATTAATATTTTTGTGGCCAAGTAGTTCCTGTATTGATCTCAAATCAGCACCACCGCGTAACAAATCGGTTGCCATAGAATGGCGAATAGTATGCGGAGTAGCTTCTACAGGTATTTTTGCTTTTGCGACATACTTTTTGACAATTCGTTGAACCGATCTGGCAGTTAATCGTACCTCAGAATCCTCTAAAATAGTCTCGTTTGGGCGTAAATTACGTATAAAAAGTGGTTTATAGCCATCTTTTCGTTCTTCAAAATATCTTGAAATGAATTCGGCTGCTTGTTTACTAATAAATACTAGCCTTGATTTACCGCCTTTACCAATCACATTAAACTCAAGAGTTTCTAAATTAATTTTTTCTCTATCAAGGCCAACAAGTTCAGAAACTCTTAATCCTGTAGAAAACAATAGCTCCAGAATCACTTTATCGCGCAAACCAAGCTTGGTTGATAATATTGGCTGATTAAGCAATCTGTATATTTGATCTGCCTCTAAAAACTTCAAACTATGATCTTTATTCTTTGGTACATCGATCTTTTCTGGCTCAAGGACATCTTTATAATCTGCCTTCACTAACCACTTTAAAAACGATCTGAGTGCTATGGCATAGTATCCTTGTGTGTTTATTTTCATAGTTGACTCTTTTTGCATACCAGGCTCACGACTTAAAAAAAGGCGAAATTTGCGCACCGAATCAATTGTTATGTCCGTTATGACAGGAGTCCCGCTGATATAGCTGGCCAAATAATCAACATAACGTTTCAAATAGTGGTCATAATTTCTTACTGTTAGCTTAGAAGCATTGCGCTCTAACTCCATATGCTCCAAAAATTTTACTATTAATGGCCTTAGTGTTTGATCATTTACCATAACTAATCAAGGCTAACACAAAAACATTGATTGTAGGGGCAATAAAGCAACAACACAATAATTGCCTATTTTAAGGCACTTATTATCACCACCCTACCAAAGATAAAATTAGGGGAGTCAAGCTAGTAAATATGAACTTAGGCATAAAACAAGACTCACACAGCTAATCGAGGGATAAAACTAGCAAAAATTAAACATCTTCAAAGTACAAAAAAAATAATAAACACAATTTTAAAAAATAAAAAAAAGAAAAAAGATCACTCCCCTCTACTCATTTTTTAAGTAATGTCGTAAAAGATACATTGTGCGACATTAACTATTACTACTCCCCAATAGGGAGTGATAGTAACTTTTACAGTAAATATCCCGTTAACACTTTCAAACATTAACAACCAAACAAATCTACCTTGTCCTTACTCCTGTCTCCCAGGCTTAGCCTCACCCAATGTACAGTTTGATATAGTTATCCACACAACTATATCATTCCATATCACATGTGCGTGAAAATTATAGGACTATATTGTGAAAATATTAATATTATAAGACTATATATTATAGGACTACTCTCCCCTTTCATCTCCAACTGGTACTAAAAAATGCAGCCACCACTGCCGCAATTCCCACCCAAAATATCGTTTCATACATTTTACCTACGTTTTTCTGAGTTATTCCAGCCACCACCACCTGTGTCAACAAATACTTGGCCACTACTATGTATAGGGATGCCAAAAATACTCCAGATGGCCAAAAGCTAAATATAACAGAAAATTCCGCCAAAATTGCTGATGGTATCAGTGTGTATGTTAACCAGTTAGCCCTACTTATCTCCTCCCCAATTTCTATCCACACAGCCCAAACATGATAAGCAAAAATAAGATACCCCGCTATAAAAAATAGTACAAAATTCTCAAAAAAATGCAGTCTGAGTGACCAAATAAAATTGTTGATCAAAAATGCTGCCAATAGCCCCAAAATAAGGCTAACCGTTTGAGCTGAACGATACAATGCCGGAGTTCGCTGCTTTTGGGTTATTGTAAATATATTAAAAACTAAAAAAAAGGTATACATTACCAATAAATAAACAACTACCAGAATAATATTTACTATCAAACCTGTTGCCAAAACTACTGCCAGCTGCTGATAACCAAGGCTAAATAGAAATGGGAGTATCAAATAGACAAAATTGCTTAGCTGAATTTTTTTAAAAGATAAGCCAATTGCCCACCAGCTCAGAACCATTGAAGTGAGCAAAAACATGATAGTTTTTATCAACAAATTAAATTCCAAACTAAGACTTAAAAATAAGGCTCCAGCCGCTATTGTGCTTGCAATAAAAAATCGGATTCTTTTATTCATCAATTATTGCCGGATAAACACCCAGAACATCTTCATGATCTTCTAGAGTTTCCAAAAATTCTAACAATTTTTCCTCATTCTCAGTATCTAAATCTACTGGGTTATTTGGTTTATAAACAAGCCCAGACCCTTCAACTGCAATTCCAACAGCAATAACTTTTTCTTCAAATTGATGTAAATTACTTGGATTTACATATACATTTTTTCCTTGTATTTCACTAGCTCCTAAATCTATAAGGTTTAGTTGGACCTCATCATTCGGCAAACTTTCTAATCTTAACTCACCCAAATGCTCAAACATAAAAGATACACTACCACTTTCTCCCAAATTTGCCCCAAAATTGCGAAAAATTAATTTTAATTCAGAAAGAGTCCTGTTTTTATTATCGGTTTCAGCAGTGATTATCACAGGCACATTACCCGGTGCAAATCCCTCTAAAATCATTGGCAGCATATGCTCTCTCTTTTCTGCAAAAGAGGATAACAATCTTTCAATGTTTTCCTTTGGCATATTAGCGTTCCTCGCTTGTTCTATTGCGCTGCGAAGCTTGCTATTCAAATCTGAATCTATCAATCCACCACCTTCACGTATTGCAGTCAATATATTTTTAGCAAGTCGTGTAAAAGTTGCACTGCGTTTTGCATCTTGAGAACCTTTTCTAGCTTTAATATTTGCCCACTTTGAATGTCCAGACATTACTTATTCTATCATTAGACTAGCTCTAATCTATCCAAAACCATTTGTAAATCCGCTGCCAACAGAGATTCAAATTCCACATTTTTTCTACTTTTTGGATGTATCATTACTAACCCTGAAGCATGTAGGAATTGCCTTTTAATTAAAATAGTATCTCCACCATACCTATTGTCCCCTACCAATGGCCACCCCATATAGGCACAATGAACTCTTATTTGATGTGTACGCCCAGTCTTTGGTCTCAACTCCAAATAACTGTATTTTTTACCAATAGTGTCCATATATATCTGCAATCTACTAAAGTGGGTTGTTGCTTCTTTTCCATCAATACCAACCCTCCATTTACCAAAAATTTGACTTCTACAAATTGGAGCATGAATTTCTCCAGATTTAGTTGTCAAACCGCCAACTAATGCTAGATAAGTTTTTTTTATTTCACGAGATTTAAACTGTACTTTTATTTCCCTCAGACTATTTTTGGTCTTTGCAACAACCAAAATTCCGCTAGTATCCTTATCTAAGCGATGACAAATACCCGATCTTTCTAGTTTTAGTGACCAAGAAAAATTACCAAGCCAGTCTTCTACGGTCTCGCTTTTTTCATTTCTTTCTCGAGTTGTCACTAGGCCCGCAGGTTTATTTAGTATAAGAATCTCTTCGTCTTGATATATATAATCCATACCACAATAAACCAATAAATATTAGCCAGTCTGGCAGGTTATTGTATATCCCAGTACCAGCAACATGCCAATAATCACGAACATATCCGTATTTTAACCTATCAAAACAGTTTACAAAACCTCCCGCTAAAACAATCAAGCCATCCCCTCTTGGATTTAAGGCAAATTGCCACCCTAACCATACCAAAAAAAGACAAATGATAAATAACAAAAAAGGCACTTTCAAAGAAAAGCTGACCCCATAGTTTGCAATGTAACCATTAGCTGCCAAAGTTTCATGGCAAAACCCAATCCCAATAGTCAAAATCGTTAACAAGAATAACCAAATTATTCTCTTTCTTCTTGACACTTCAGACACAAGGTAGTTTCTGGATAAACAGACAGTCGATCAGTGTCAATCATCTGACCACAGTTCTCACAAACTCCATATTTTCCTAATTTTAGCCTAGACAAAGCCCTTCGTACCTGAACAATCTGTTTACCGAGTATTCCAACGCGCATCTGGGTATTTTGATGACTCAATTGTTCATCCACATCCTCTTCCAATGAATTGGAGGACAAACGACTAGGATCCCGAATAATATCCGATTTTACTGCTTCTTTTCTCTGCTGTTTGAGCTTATCTAACTCCTGTCTAAGAAAACCAGCTATTGGTTTTAGTATGCTCTGTGGAAACTTTATGGTTTTTGACATAACTATATTCTACCAAGCCAAATCAAAGGAGCAAGGCAAAGAATCATCAATAAACATGACAAATAGAAATTTATCCCAAAAGTACGGAGAAATATTGACCCAATTATGTAAGTTACCAAAATTACCAGATGTAGCAGCCAGAACATAATTCCCTTTCTACCACTTGGATACCACCATACCCTCCTATATCTTGGTGACAAAAATAAATCTACAATTAAAACCAATACTAAGGCTACGACAGGCAAAAAGCTTTCAAATGAAAATAAATCATTCATCGCCAAATTGTATACAACCCAAGCTAACCAGAAGATTAAAAATGGCCACCTCAATTCCTCAAGCACTATGTTTACCTTCCATTTTTTTATCCAGCACCAATACAAACAAAACATAATCATGGCAACATATCCAAACAAAACTTGAAATTCTGGTTTGCGCCAAAAACCCACAATATCTAATAATCTAAGCTCCCAAATGTTCCAAAATAAAACTACTTGAGCAAGTCTGGCTACCAATAAAAAAACAACCGGTGCAAGAAAAACAAAGCCAAATATTTCCGCTCGATCCAATTCCAACAAATACAGCACTCGCCAGCCCAAAAAAGCAAACAAAACCATAGTAAACAATACAAAAATTACCGATAACATATACCCATTATACTCTGTGCCGAGAGAGGGAATCGAACCCCCATGATGTTGCCACCACACGATTTTGAGTCGTGCGCGTCTGCCAGTTCCGCCATCCCGGCTATCCCCTATTTTACACTAAAAAGTCAAAATAATAACTTTCACTCTTCAACCCACCTCTTTGGATTTTTTCTTGTAGGCGCAATACTATAAAACCTAGGCAAGTTGGTACATAGCGGCCATGCTTTCTCGCTTTTCTTAAAACATCAGAAACTCTAAGCTTTTTTTCTGGCATGGGCCAATTTTACCTAACTATCCACATAAGTCAATTCTTCCAATAAAAATACCATTTTTCGATCTTCTAATTTTTTCATAGGTTTCTATACCAACCGGGATTTGTTCTGCACAAGCACTACCATCTCTTTTTATAGTCGGCCTTGAATATATGTTCGGAAGTTTTTCGGGCATTGCGGCCCAATATTCTCCAACAAAGGCTTTTCTATCCTCATGTGTTAAATGTAATGAATAACCATCAGGCCTAAACCCAAATCCAAGCTCTGATTCTTCCCATTTTTGCGCAATAACTAATTTCTTACTCTCTTTACTATCCATATATAACCTCCACAAAAATGCGGTTACTACTAACAGCGAGAAACCGCTATCAGTAATAACCGCATGGACACTCATCGAGTCGCTGACCTATTACTTAGAAAGTATATCACTTCTCCTTGTCAATATCAAAAAAGCTGACATTTTTGCCATTAAAGTGCATTTGTGTCTCGCCTATTGGTCCGTTCCTGTGCTTGGCAATACTGCACGACACATTTTCTCTTGCTTCCTCACTTTCCCGGTGCAAGAACAAAACTACATCTGCATCTTGTTCTATAGATCCCGATTCCCGCAAATCCGACAGCCTGGGCTTTCCGCCGCGTGCTTCCATAGCTCTTGATAGCTGAGCTGCTGCTAAAACCGGTATTTTTAGCTCTCTTGCCAAATTTTTTAAACCCTGAGAAATCTCTGATACCTCCAAAACTCGGTTATCTTTAGTATAGCCATGCATGAGTTGTAAATAATCTACCATTATCATTTTAATACCGTGCTCGGACTGTAAACGTCTGGCTTTTGTCCTAATCTCAGTTACAGTCAAAGCCGGTGTATCGTCAATAAAGATAGGGGCATCCGCCAATATTCCGGAAGCTTCGGAATATACCTCCCAATCAGATTCGGTGAATTGTGCTGTTTTTAGTTTCCAGGCATCAAGCATTCCTTGACGGACTAAAAGTCTGTCTAGTAGCTCTTCTTTACTCATTTCCAAAGAAAATATTGCCACTGGCATTTTCTCCTCAACAGCTACATATCTTGCAATATTCAAAGAAAAAGCAGTCTTGCCTACTCCTGGCCTGGCCGCCAGAATTATCAAATTACTATCTTGCATACCCGACAACATTCTATCCAAAGATTTAAATCCAGTAGGCACTCCCCTCACCCCTCCTCCTTGTTTATGTAACTCATTTAATCGATCAAAATTAGCAGCCAACAAATCTTTAATCGAACTTGCATTATTTTTGGTATGCTGTTGAGCAAGTCCATACAACGATTGTTCCGATTTATCAAATAGTTCCGCCGCAGCAACTGAATCATCTAAAGCCCAATCAGTCATCTGTCCAGCCACACCTATTACACTTCTTTTTGCAGCTGCATCTCTAATTATTTGACCATAACTAGCCACATGAGCAGAAGTTGGGACATCCGCAGCCAATTTTGCCAAATATGCCCTACCACCAATCTTTTTTAACAATTTCTTTTCCTTTAAGTTTTGAGAGACGGTAACTAAATCAATTGGAGTTCTATTTTCAAACAACTCCAACATTGACGCATAAATAGCTTCGTGTACCGGTTTATAAAAATGTTCTGGCTTTAGAAAATCAGAAACCATCAGCAGACTATCATTGTTAATCAATATAGACCCTAGAACACTTATTTCAGCTTCCAAAGATGCAGGAGGCAATCTATCTTTTTCAGTCATTAGCCACTAAAGAGACCACTTCTAAACCTTCAGGTAAATTCCCAGGCTCGACTTTTAAACTTCCAACGGGCATTAGGTTTTCGCAGTCGGCAACATCTAAAAACGCTTTAACTTCCGCTATTCCGCCAAAAGGGATGACATAATTTGCCCCAACTTTTTTAACAATTTCTAAAAGATTTTTCGCAGGACATTTACCAGAAACATCAAGCAAACAAATATCCACACCCATTTCCTCTAAACGTTCAATTTTCTTATCATTTAGCATCTCATTCAATTTTGGTATTGCCACAATATCCACTCCGTCAATAGCAAACCAATATATGGACCTGGATTCTTCTACAGAAATACCTTGTGCTTCTACTTTAGCTACTTCATATGATCCAGGACCAGCCAAACAAACCTGGCCATCCGCAAGATTCTGCCCAAAGTTAGACAAATCATTATAAGCAACCATCCTAATATCAGGATACTTGTTTGGTCTTTCCACATTCAGCAAAACACCACAACCCTTACCTTTGAATATAAAACTTCCTAATGCCAGTTGGACGATTTCCATATAACAATTATAATAGATTATGGCCAAAGAACTAGTCTTAGCAATTTTATTGGGGAGTTTCCTTGGATTTGGAATCGCCGGAACCAGTTTTGGTGTCAAAAAGATTATTACTAAAGTCACTGTTGGACCAAAAATCACAGCCCCAACACCAAATCAAAACTATGATTCCAGTCAAATTTTACTACCCAGCCCAGACAAACCAACTGCCACCCCAGCTACTTCCCAAAATCAAGATATAAAATTATCAATAACTAGCCCCTCAAATTACTCCCTATTTAGCCAATCAGACATAGAGATAATTGGCCAAACAAAACCAAAGTACACTATTTTTATTCAAAACAATGGTCAAGAATATTTAACTACTGCCGATGAGAGCGGAAACTTCAAACAACAACTCCATCTGAATCAAAATTTAAATTCAATAGAACTTACCTCCATTAGCCCTGATAACCAGGAAGAAAATCTTACTTTGTTTATTACCTACAGTAATGCCAAAATTTAACCTAAACCTGACTCTAGCTTTTTTGGCTATTGTCCCAACATTTACTCCATCTCCAATCATAACTAAAATTCCAAATCCACAAAATACTGAGGTCCAGAATTTTCGAAAAACAATTCAGGAGAAAATTCAGGCAAAAATATCTGAATCAAAAAATATTCCAGGAGCCAAAATTGCTTGGCCAGGAACCATCAAAGAAATTAACGCACTCGAACTAAAGCTAGATTTATCAGGTAAAGATAAACAAATCACGATTGACAAGGCAATAGTTTATTCAAATTCCCGTAAAATAGACACTGCCATCTTAAAACCAGGACAACAGGTTTTAGTAATGGGTTTAGTAAAGACAGAAACTCCAGACCAAATGGAAGCTAAACAAATTATCTTAAATCCCAGTATTTCTCAGAACAAAACAGTAAAACTTATTGGAATTATTGGAGATATTAGCAAATCAAGTAAAACTATTATGATTATCCCTCCATCACAAAAAGAAATTCAAGTCCAAATTACTGAAAAAACAGAGCTTCTTAGTTTCAATAAAACTCCACTTTTGTACAAAGATTTATTCAAAGACCAGCGTCTAATTATATTTGGACAGTACAAAGATAAGGCCGGAAAAATAATTCTGCCAACTAAAATTTATGCCCTCAGCCAGAAGCCAAGCCCCACACCCTCCATTGCCAAACCAACTCAAAGCAAGTAAAATCCAGTCTGTAGATTGGACAATTCCGATCTGCTGTAAAATCTGGTGGCATTAGCTCAATTGGTTAGAGCGCAGCTCTGTGAAAGCTGAGGTTGTCGGTTCAAGCCCGATATGCCACCCCAAAATCAGTTAAATAAAAACAATTATGTATAAACCTGACAAACACGATGTGATCATCATTGGTGAAACTCATGGAACAGAAGAGAACATAAAGGTGGTAGAAAATATTTATAGAAATATGACCAAAAGCTGGAAAGTAACAATAGGCTTTGAATATCCACAAAGTTTAGTTGATAACCCAGACGGAGAATGCAATGACCTACTAGATGACGGTCGCTATTCCCCTATCCACAAGCAATTTCTAAAAAAACTAAAAACTGAAAAAGCAAGTATTTTTGGCTTTGACATTCCAAATGATGGGTGGAGCAAAATGCCAAAAAACGATATTTCTTGGCGAGATGGACAAATGGCTTTTACTGTAAACAAAGTTCTGGACAGTTTAGAAGGCAGCGAAAAATTATTATTAGTTTGCGGTGATGCCCATTTTCAAACTAGACCTAGCCTGGTAAAAACAGCCATTGGGATAGTGGAATTTTTACCCATGGCAGCCAGGCTGAACATATCAAGTATACAAGCTATCCATCTTACCTATTTATCTGGTCAATTTTGGAATTTTAGATTAAGAGAAATTAAGCCATATGAAGTGGACAGAAGTAGATATTTTAGACCAAGTGATGATGTAATTGAATGGGAGATAAAATTAGCAACACCAACAAGATTTAATTAGAACCCTAGTTGATTAATGGTCTGCTTAAAAATTTCTAAAAATATAAAACAAAAAGAAATTTTAGAAACAAATAAAGCTGCCTGGGAAAAAGTTGCCAATTTATTTGCTGCAGGCCTGTATTTACCCTCTTGGGGGCCCTTTCAAGAATTAAGGAATAGAAACATGCTAGGAAAAATTAATGGCAAAACCTTTATGGAAATCGGTTTTGGCAGCGGGCATTCTGTTAAATATCTCGTACATAATGGAGCAAAAAAAGTTTTTGGTCTAGATATTTCAAATCAACAATTTAAACTGGCCACATCCATAAATCAAAAGGCTATCCAAAAAAAGCTAGTAGTCCTAAAACAAGGACCTATGGAAGAACTCTGGGATTTGCAAGAGAAGGCTGATATCGTATTTTCTATATATGGTTTAGGGTGGACAGTCAATTTAAAAAAGACATTAAACAATATCAAAAAATATCTTAAACCAGAAGGACAACTGATTTTTAGTTGGGAACATCCATATTATTCCAGGTTCACATTTAAAAACCACAATCTTGTTCTCACCAATCCTTATTTCTCAGAAAAACAAAGATACTTAGCAAACTGGAATGGCAGCGAAGGAGCTTATATAAAAGATAGAAAAATTTCTAGTTGGATCAACTACTTAACTAATGCAGGATTTGTGTTAGAAAATCTATATGAACCGAGGCCAATCACTTTCCCAAAAAGATCCAAAGATCCACAAAGATATTATTCCAAGTTCAAATCGCAACTCACGCCAACATCCATCGTATTTTGTTGTAAATTAAAACCTTAAATCTATCTACTTTATTTTTTCCTCAAAAATAAGGACTGAAAGTGAAAGTCTAATATTTCACTTTCAACATCTATTGTTTCGAAATCCAATATTTCAAATTTATCTTTAACCAATTCCAGTAATTCTGCATCCGATAAAAACGAAAAAAATCTCGGTAATCCCATTTTACTTTTATCTATAGTGATCTCTTCCTTACTTATTCCCCCATATACTCCATAATAAAATATACCTTGATCTTTAAGAGCTATATATATTCCCTCCAAAACAGATCTTATGTCCTTTTTTGGAACATGCAATAAAACATTCATTGAGTAAATAGAATCAAATTTTCTTCCGACACTAGATATGTTATACAAATCAATTTCTGCAGCTTCTAGTCCTCTTTTTTGACACACCTTTACCATTTCCGGAGATAAATCAGTTGCCAAAATTTCGAATCCCTTCTGCTTAAAATGCACTGCATCTAATCCAGCACCAGACCCAAGCTCCATTATACTAGTCTTCTTGTTCTCTCTTAAAAGTTTAATAAAATAATCTCTTTGTTTAACTTTCCAACTTTGACGAGTCTTTTCCCCCTCATCTCTCCTTTTTGCATCAGCATTATAAGCAGCCCTAAGATCATCTTTAAAACTTGTTTGTGCATTTGTCATTTTTTCACTTTATTATAATCTCTTCAGCCCATTTTTTTAGCTCAGCTTCTTTTTCTTCATCCATAAAACCGTCAATTTTATGAATTTTACCCACCACTTCTCCACCTAGTTTTTTAATTACCTCTGCTAATTTATCGATAGCTCCACAAAAGTTTTCATATGACACATCTCCCATACCAAACAAGGCAAATTTATAACCAGCCAAGTTCCAATTCTCACCATTCAATTTAGTTATCCAGTCTTCAGTTGCTGGATTATAATCCCCTTCTCCCCAGGTAGAAACCCCACATATTATCAATCCATCTTTGGATAAATTATTTATGCTAATTTCATCCATACTAAAAACTTCTACTCCACCCAATACTTCTGCCAACCACATGGCAGCCATTTGTGTATTTCCAGTAAGACTACCGTACAAAACCATCTTTGCTTGCATACCAAATTATAAACTAAAAACTAATACTTGCTTTTATATCCCATAATTTGTTAAAATACTGTATGTTTAGATCACTTTTGCAACACAACCATACCGTGACCACTTCAGTCGCGGGGGCTGTTTAGTGGTCATTTGTTTTTTTGTAACCCCGCCAACCCGGCGGGGTTTTTATTTCTTCCGCGTATAATTCCTATATGACTAAACCATCAGTTCAAACTCTAAAAGGTTTCCGGGATTTTTTGCCTGCCGAATCTAGGCTTCGCAATTATGTACGTCAAGTACTTTCGCAAGTTTTTGAGTTAAATGGTTTCGAACCACTTGAAACCCCTGTTCTAGAATATGCCTCAACTCTACTCAATAAATACGGTGATGAAGCAGACCAATTAGTTTATCGTTTCAAGGATAATGGCGAGCGCGACATAGCCCTGCGCTACGATCTGACTGTTCCTACAGCCAAAGTTCTAAGCATTTATAGCCAAGAAATTAGATATCCTTTTAAACGCTACCAAATTGCCCCAGTCTGGCGAGCAGATAAGCCCCAGGCCGGCCGCTATCGTGAATTTGTCCAGGCTGATTGTGATATTTATGGTCCATCTAGCCCACTTTCTGATGCGGAGATTTTAGTGGTTGTTGGTCAAATTTTAAACCGATTACAACTAACAAATTTTGTAATTCAGATTAATTCCCGGCAATTATTATATCAACTTCTAAACTCTGCCAATATAAAAACAAATCAAAATAGCATTTTACAAACAATCGATAAATTAGACAAAATAAAGGAAAATGGAGTACAAAAAGAACTCATTCAAAAAGGACTTAATCAAGACACTGTTCAAAAAATCTTTTCTGTATTGTCTTCTGCCAAGCCGGACGAAAGCTTACAACAAATTATAAATATTTTTCTCCGCAGAGGCTTTAAACCAGAAAATATAAAATTCAATCCAACTATTGTTCGCGGATTGGATTATTACACCGGTTTGATCTTTGAAACTACTATCCCAGAAACCTCTTTTGGCTCTGTAGCCAGCGGTGGACGCTACGATAATCTAATCCAATCTTTGGGTGGACCCAACACCCCTGCCGTAGGTGTAGGAATTGGTTTTGATCGTCTAATAGAATGCCTAAAACAACTAAAATTAGTACCCAAAAATAATCAATCGGTCAAATTTTTAATCGCCAATTTTGATTCTTCTCTCCAAAACAATTATCTAGATCTCCAAACTTATTTGCAGTCCAACAACATACCCTGCCTTGTTTACCCAGAAACTGAAAAATTAGGAAAGCAAATAAAATATGCTCTGAGCCAAAACATCCCCTATCTGTTGGTTCAAGGCTCAGAAGAGGCCAAAAACAACAAATGGCAACTAAAAAAATTATCTAATCAAAGTCAAAGCTTTATAACCAAAGAAGATCTTCTTCTGCTATAATACCTCCATATGAAGCCATCTATCCATCCTGTTTATCACCAAGCTACCATCAAATGTGCTTGTGGAAATACTTTTACTGCTGGATCAACTACTGAAAAAATTGAAGTTGAAGTTTGTAGTAAATGTCATCCCGCCTATACTGGAGTACTCAAATTTGTAGATACTAAAGGTAAAATTGATCGTTTTGAAGAAAAACGTGCCAAAGCCAAGGCCCATTCCCAAACTGCCAAGAAAAAAGCTCGCAAAAGCAATGCTTAGTCGACTTTTTTATGCCTAATATAGATCAAAACTACGCTATTCTAGAGTTTAGGCCTGGTCCTGGTGGCCAGGAGTCTAGCCTATGGCTCGAAGATTTAATGAATATGTATATCCGCTATGCCAACCGTGTTGGCTGGAAGGTAAAACAGCTAGATGATACTGTTATCGAAATATCTGGCTATGGTGCTTATGAACAGTTGCAGTACGAAACCGGCACTCATCGTGTGCAGCGTATCCCAGAAACAGAAAAACATGGTCGTATTCATACAAGCACCGCCAGTGTCGTGGTTCTACCTAGAATTACTAGTCAAGACATAAAAATTAGACCAGAAGATTTAGAAATCACCGCCACTCGGGCCGGAGGCCATGGGGGGCAGAATGTTAACAAGGTTTCTACGGCTATTCGGCTGGTTCACAAGCCAACCGGTATCGTCGTCACCATGCGAGAAGAACGCTACCAGCAACAAAATCGGGAAAAAGCTATGCAAGTTTTAATGGCCAAGTTATACCAAATGGAAGAAGAAAAACGTTCTAGTCAAATTGGCTCAGCCAGATCAGTTATTGGCCAAGGTCTTCGTGCTGACAAAATCAGAACTTACAATTTTCCCAGAAACCAGGTAAAAGATCACCGTCTGGAAGAAAAATCCTTTAACTTAACTAATACTCTGGAAGGCAAACTCGACGACCTACTTCTAGAGCTGCAATTTTTGACTACCGAACTTACCGCTCACTAACAGAAGTATCTATCAATATCCGTCTTCTGCCAGGTTTTATTGGTGGCAAACGCAATTCAGGATGGATATTATCCATTGGCCCCCTAAATATACCTCTAAGTCTACCGTCTTTAGTAATAAGTGGAGCTCCGCTGGCACCCACTCTAATGGCTGGACTGTCTTTTGTTTCCATAACTTCAAAACTACCATTTCTACCCATTCCTAAATTTATTGAAAGTTTAACACCTAAATCTTGGACAGGAAGTTTAGTGCGTTCAAACAAATTCCCTTTTTTCCTATGATTTATCACCAGTTCACTATTACCACTAGCAATTCCAGATAAATCTGCCATTTTTATATGAGCTGCAACCTTAACAGGTGGAGAAATTGCCGTATCAGGGCCAATTCGATAAAATGGAACTTTTGCCAAAGTCCCATCTCTCCACACTACACAACCAACATCCCCAACATTATGAGCAGCTGTAACTATTCTTGTAAGTCCATCTTGGTCTTTTGCCAGAGTTGCATTTGCAGTCCAGCCAGAGCCAGGCACCTGCTCCAAATTCGCTACTTGACTTGAGTCACCATGAAAAATCGCTCGAAAAGCATCAATAGCGCTCATTCTTATTTTTCCTCCAAAACTCCCCTCTTGTCAAGTTGGCTTCATTTCATTTTGTCTAGTTTTAGCTTAAAGTCCATTTCTTTTCCATCTCTCCAAACTTTTAGACTTATTTCTTGTCCAACTTTTTTCTTAGCAATGGCCTCTGCCAGTGTCTTGCCGCTAACATCATCTAATTTTTCATTATCAATCTCGGTAATTATATCTTCTGCCTGAACACCCGCATTTTTTGCCGGCCCATCTACTACTTCTTGCACATATGCTCCTTTGACTACATCATTTAGTAAAGCTTTTCTCTGACCAATCATTGTATAACTAACTCCTAAAAATGGTCGCTCAAACTGACCAGTAGTATTGAAGTTTTTTATCGATTCCTTAACTAAGTTAATCGGCAAGGCAAAACCAATATTCTGCCCTGACTGTGATACGGCCACATTTACCCCAATCACTTCTCCGCTAGAATTCAAAAGAGGTCCGCCTGAATTGCCTGGATTTATGGCTGCATCCGTTTGAATCACATTATCTAGTTTTTCAGAGCCTTCCAATGGACTTCCTGCCGTAATCCCCCTTCCTAAACCAGAAATTACCCCAGTGGTTACTGTTGACCTAAATTCTCCAAGAGCAGTGCCTATCGCAATTACTAATTGGCCAACTTTTAATTTATCCGAGTCTCCCAAATTTACCGGTACTAAGTCACCTTTATCTACTTTTAAAATTGCCATATCTGTCAATGGGTCACGGTATATATTTTTTACTTCCAAAATCTCGTCTTTACCTGCATTGCTCACAACTACTTTGTATTTAGCTCCACTATCGGCCACTACGTGTTTGTTTGTCACAATTAAACCATCCTTGTCAATTACAAAGCCGCTACCAATATCTTGTTCAATCTTCTGTTGCTGTCTTTGGGGTTGGTTATAAGGAATACCAAAAAAATCAAAGCCAAATAAATCCATTGGGTTTTGAGCTTGGCTAGTTTTGCTAATAGATACTGTAACTACACTAGGTGTTGATTTTTCCACCACCTGTGTAACTACAGACTCTTCATTTTCTATTTTTTTAGTTTCCAATACACTCCCAACAAGATTTGACCCTATCCCTGTAAAGTTCTTTTTACCATACAAAGCCCCTCCCAAAAAAGCACCCATTACTACCATACCCAGTAAAAAACCTAGAAAAATATTTCTAATCTGCATACTTCATTAATACTACGATTGTAACAAGTTTTCTATTACACGCTCCATATCTTTATCTTTTTCCTTTGGATCACTGCTCCATTTTAACTCTACATCTGGATCAACTCCAACTTTATGAATGTTTTTTCCACTTGGAAGCAACCATTTGGCAATAGTAATATGAATTCCACTACCGTCACTAAAGTTCTCTGGCACTTGAACGGTTCCTTTACCAAATGTTTTTTCACCGATTAATTTTGCCCGATTGTAGTCATGTAGGGCACCAGCCAATATTTCAGCAGCCGATGCTGAACCACCATTTACAAGCACAACAAGTTTATCTAAGGCCAAATTTCTCCTCTTCAAATCAACTTTGAAATCAGTTTTCTTACCATTAGAGTCTTGCTGGCTTACTACCACCCCATCTTTGAGAAAATCAGATGCCACCAAAACACTGGCCTCCAAATAACCACCAGGATTATTCCTTAAATCCAAGACAATTCCAGCATATTTATCACCCAAATTTGTCTTTTTTTGCATTATCTCTTCTACTTTTTCTGGCCATTCTGTATACACTTTTTCACTAAACTTATTTAGACTTATAATTGCCACTTGTTTACCTTTGTATTCCCTCCAGTTTAGCTCAACCGCCGGTACATCAATTATTTCTCTTGTCAAAACAAAATCTTTTGGCTTATCAAAGCCTTCTCTGTATATTTGTAAAGTAACTTCAGATCCGGACTTTCCCCTGATCAAACCGACAGCTTCCTGCAAGCTAATCCCACTAGTGTCGCGATCAATATTTTTTTCTTTATCAATTATTTTAGTAATCAAATCTCCAGCCTGAATACTAGCCTTTTCTGCAGGCGTTTTTGGCAAGGTTGTCATAACTGCCAAATTCTTATCCTTGTATCCCAAAGATATGCCCACTCCACCAAATTCTCCTTTCAAATCATCTTCACTGGCTTTATTTTCAGAAGGTGGTAAAAACACAGTATAAGGATCGCCAAGCGCCTCTACAAACCCTTTAATAGCCCCATAAGACATCTGCTTTGGGTCCATTTTGTCTCTATCCAAATAGCTCCCAGCCAGCTTCTCTCTCACGGTATACAAAAGAGAAAAATCAAGATCTTGTCCAAGCTTTGCGCTTTTCTGTTTACCAAGATTGTAGGAGACAACAGATACACCAGCAACCAAACAAAACAACCAAACTAGTTTATAAAATTTTGCCATGCTTCACTATAGCACACTAGATGGCAGTCACAAATGGCAACAAGCCCAAATGTCTGGCCTGCTTAATTGCACTAGTCAATTGACGTTGTTGTTTAGCAGAAATTCCAGTCAAACTCCTGGCAAGAATTCTGCCACGGCTACTTAAAAAGCCACGCATCTTGTCGTAGTCTTCCCACGAAGGACAGTGATCATCTTTAAATAGTTCATGTAAAACTTCCCTATCTTTACTGGATTTCTGAACTACAATCTTTTTTTTAGGTGCTCTAGATCCCATATCTTTTAAAATGGCATTTCAGCATCGGCTGTTGGAGCTGCCGTTGTCGAACCCATATCTTCATCGCTAATAACTATATTCTCAAGTGCTGTTGAATCTTCACTAGGAGCTGCATTCTCAGCGGGTGGTTCGGTATAGTCTGCAGATTCACTACCAACATGAGCACCTGTCGAATTTCTGTTGTTTAGCATAATCATGTCGTCAATTACCACCTCAGCAATCTGTTTTTTAACCCCATTAACATCAGTAATCTCTCGGTATTGTAGTCTACCTTCTACCAAAATACGTGATCCCTTTTTCAATAGCTGAGCACATAGCTCGGCCAATTTATTCCAAGCAACAATTCTGTGATAAGCCACATCTTCTTTTTTCTCACCTTGCTTTGTGGTCCATACGCGATTTGTAGCCAAACCAAAAGAAGCTACTGCCATTCCGGCTGGCGTATAACGCAACTCAATGTCGCGAGTAATGTTACCTAATAATTGGACTCTATTCATGCATCTTGTTGGCATGGTTTCTCCTTACTTTTTTAAAACTATATAACGGATAATTGAATTTTCACGATTTAAATATAAATTGAAATCCTTACTCTTCCAGACTCCATCAGACTCAATAGTAAACTCCCAAAAATCACCACTCCTACATCCAGACATAGCATATTCCAGCTCTTTATTGCCCAAATCTTTGGGTTTTTTTGTTTTCCCTCCTGCCTCAGCAATCCAGCCTTCTAAAGATTTTAAAACATTAGATTTAGTTTTTTCTTCTAGTTTTGGGTTCAAAACCACTACCAGTTGGTATGTATTTCCTTTCATGACCTGTTACTTTATCACACTGATATCTTTTTTACAATATAATCTCCTTTGGAATCTTGGAGTTCAAATCCCATTTCTTTTATTTTAGCTCTAAGAATATCTGCCTTCTCCCAATCTTTATCTTCTTTAGCTTTTTTTCTAGCTTCAACAAGTTCCAATACTTCATCAGGGACTATCTTTTCTTCCAAATCCAAATTCAACCCTAAAACCTTGTCAAAATCTAGCCAAGTAGCCTTCTTATCTTCTGGGGATAAATCTGATTTAAGCATTTCCCATACAACTGCCATTACTTGCGGCATTGCCAAGTCATCTGTTAATTTGGCGATAAATTTTTCTTTAAATTTAGAGGATACCTTGCCACTATCGCCAATACCAATCAAGCTATTTTTAATTTTTTGCAAAACTTCTTGGGCTGATGTTAAAGATTCAAAAGAAAACTCCATCCCTTTGTGATAGTGTGTTCCGCAAATTAAATATCGAAAAGCAATTGGATCATAACCTTTTTGCTGCAAATCAGATACAGTATATACATTCCCCAGAGATTTACTCATCTTTTCCTTCATCGTTAGCCAACCATTATGGATCCAATAATTTGCAGTTTGTCCACCAAATGCGCCATAAGCTTGAGCTATCTCGTTGGTGTGATGAATTTTTATATGTTCCTGGCCTCCAGTGTGAATGTCAAATTTCTGGCCAAGCAAAGCTGTGCTCATTACCGTGCACTCTAAGTGCCATCCGGGAAAGCCAACCCCCCATGGACTTTCCCATTCCATTTGTCTTTTTTCGTTGGCTGGCGAAAATTTCCACAAGGCAAAATCAGTTGCATTTATTTTTTCAGGATTTATCTCGACACTGGCCCCAGCCTTCAACTCTTCCAGATTTAAATGGGCAAAATCTGCATAATCTGGAAATTTACTTGTATCATAATAAATTCCGTCATGGGTTTTATAAGTAAAGCCTTTTTTTTCCAACAACTCAATCATTTCAATCTGTTCTTTTATGTATCCAGTCGCATGGGGCATATTTTTTCCTTGTGGATATTGGACATGTAGGCTGTCAAGAGAATTTAAAAACTGTTTTTCATATTTTTTGGCAATATCCCAAGCAGAAATCCCCTCTCTTTTTGATCCTTTCTCCATTTTGTCTTCGCCAGAATCTGCATCACTAGTCAAATGACCAACGTCAGTTACATTCATCACCCAAACAACCTCATAGCCAATATATTTAAAAGAACGCACTAACAAATCCCAACAAACAAAGGCATACATATTACCAATATGTTGATCCCAATAAACTGTAGGACCACACGAATATATACCTATTTTACCTGGATTTATAGGTAAAAATTCAACTTTATGTTTTTCTGGAGTATTATATAAAAAAACTTTTTGCATGTTTGATTTTACTTTACTCCGGTTTTTGCGTAAACTCGCCAGTTTGAGTCATTTGATCTTGGCTCGGCTTTGACTGCTTACCCACAGCCAACGCACTGCCACGCTTTTTCTTGCGTTTATGTGGATTACTAGGCAACTCTGTCATCATCTTTCTTCTCTCTTCTGCTTCGCGCTCTCTTTGTGCTCTTACTTGAGCCAACATTCTTTCTTCCTTTTCTTCTTCCTCCTTTTTTTTAGCTCGTACCTCTTCCATTTCTCGCTCCACCGGGCGTGGAGACAATTTGTTTCTAATTTTATTTAGTTCCTCTCCAGTCTTTTGTTGATCTTTCTTTTCTGCAGCCGCCTTTTGTTGATCATTCATTGGTTTTACTTCTGACAACCAATCTTTAATACTTATTGTTTTGGCAACAACTCCAACCAGCTCTGCTCCCATCTGGTCGACACTTTTTTCCGCCAAATCAGTTTTTCCTTGCCAAGTAGGCGGCAGAGTTTTTTGGCTTGGTTTTTTCCCCCATCCAAACATACTAATATCTTACCAGCTTCTACGCCCCTGCATCGCCTGGCTGATTGTGGCCATATCAGCAAATTCTAAATCTCCTCCTATTGGCAACCCGCTACCTATCCGACTGATCGTAATTTCACTACCAAAATGCTCCAATTTCTTTTTTATATACAAAGCTGTTGCCTCCCCTTCCATTGTAGGATTGGTAGCTAAAATTATCTCCATACCAGCAGTCACCCTGGACACCAATTCACTAATTTTCAAATCTTCTGGACCAACATGTTCAAGTGGATTCAAAGCCCCACCCAAAACATGGTAAAGCCCATTATAACCACCCATTTGTTCTAGAGATAGTAAATCAATTGCTCTCTCTACCACACAAATCTTTTTTGTATCTCTCTTATTGTCTAGGCAAATTTCACATTTACCGTTCCCTTCAATTACCAAAAAACAGTCTTCACAATAATTAACAACTTCTTTTACTTGGGTTAAATTTCCAACCAACTCTTCCACATAGCTTTTTGGTGTTGCTAGAAAATAAAAAGCTAGTCTGGTAGCACTTTTGGGCCCAATTCCTGGCAAACTTTCAAGATTATTAATAAGCCTAGCTACACTTTTTGGGAGACCAGCCATGTCTACATTTTAAAATTATCCAAACCAAGACCCATTCCTTGCATCATCTTAGCACTTTGTTCTTGTGATTTTTTTAATGCCTTGTTCAAAAAATCCACTAACTTTTGATTAGAAACACCATTAACAACAAGTGTCCTAATCTTTTGATCACCGCTAATCTCTATTACCATTTGATCTTCTTCATAAGTCAAAATTTGACTCTCTAAAGCTTTTTTAACTTTTAGAGCTTGAGCTATCATTTTTGCTTTATCAAACATAGTTTCTAATTATACTATCCAAATATTTCTTTGGCCACATCATATAATGCCTGACCATTATTGTTATCCGTGTTCACAGCTTCTTCAGAGACTTCTACTTGAACAATTTTTGGCTTGTTCTCTACTATCCCCAATTTGCAACTAAGCTCTACCTTTGACTGCAAAAATCTTTCTAAACAGGCCTCGATCAACATTTTATTCTTATAGTCTTCGATTTTTTCTTTGTGGAAATTATAAAAAACTTCTAAAACCAAGGAGTTACCTTCTATAGAGGTTGGTTTTGCAGCCTTCAAAAAGGCAGCCACACTTCTATTTACCACTCCAACTTCCATCAATAACTTTTGCCATATATCAACTACCGACTCTAATAAAACCGGTGCCGCAGCAGCTCCCACAGATTGAACAATATTATTACTTACTTTTTCTTTTTTCTCAGAAACCTCGGTTTTTTTTGATACTTCAAAAGGCGGCAAATCTTTAGAAAATTCAACCACAGCTAGCTGGAGTGGCAGCTGGGCAATTGGACTGTCTGCTACTTGTCTACATGCTTCCAGCAACAATTTTAACCACTTTACCAGGTTGCCATTTAAATCATTACTGTTAGTAATCATTTTTTTCTGGAAGTATTCTAGACAAGATACCGTATAAGCAGCCATATCTACCCCAGACTGTGCTTCCTCTTCTAGCTTTCTAACAACATCAGGGATATTGCCAATAACCAAATCTGCTTCCAAAGCCTCCATGCCATAATTTCCACTTTTCTTGTTGAAAAAGGAAACTATCTCAGGATTAGAACTTAGTTTTTTTCCATAATTGACAACCAATTCATTTAATAATCTGCTGGCGTTGCGAAAACTACCTTCACTGTGTCTATATATCAAAGCCAGAACCGTTTGGTCAATCTCTAAACCTTCGCTCTGGGCAATCCTGCTAATAGCTCTTTCGACTTCTTCTGCAAGGCCTTTTCTGAAATCTAAACGTACCAAACGAGAAACGATAGTATCTGGTAGTGCCGATGGCTGAGTTGTGCATAGAATAAATATTGTATGTTCTGGCGGTTCTTCAAGAATCTTTAAAAGAGCATTAAAAGCCTCGCGGGTCAACATGTGGGCCTCGTCAATGATAAAAACCTTAAAAGCAAGTTGTGCCGGTAGTAAATAAGCTTGATCTCTGAGCATTCTTACATCATCAATTCCCCGGTTTGAAGCAGCATCTAATTCTATGATATCTAAAAAATTTGCCCTATCTTCATCATCTATTTTATTGATCTTTTTGGCCAAAATCCTTGCAGCAGATGTTTTTCCACTACCCTTAGGACCACAAAATAGAAATGCTTGCGGCATTTTATCTGCTAGTAATATTTTTGACAGATTATCCCTAATATCGGGCAAATCAATCTCATCTACTTTTTTTGGACGATAAGTTAAATGATACACCGACATGGTGATTCAAGACTAAACAATTCACCACCTCAATACAATATGTCAAATCACTCAATCAGTCCAGTTACTGTGCCCAAGCTAGGTTTGAACAAATTGGAAATTCCATGCCTTATCCATTCTCTGGCAATTTCAATAAGTTTTTTGTTTTGCAAAATGGCCTCTTCTTTTAAAAGTGGGTCACATATCAAAATATCTCCCAAATGCACATACCCATCCGGATTAACTTCCCCATCCATCGGAAACCCCAGGACCTGAGGTATGTAATCCATTTTTCTATATTCCTGATTAAATCTTTTTGCTCTATGTTTTCCCACAAAGAGGATACTAACAACTGCCAAAGGACCAGAATATTGGATTCTCAGCTCTTCGCATGTAATCTTCTTTATGTCTTTTAACTTTAAACCCCATTTGGGACCATGGCGCACCAGAACTACATCTTCCATAATTTTTATTGGGCTAACTTTTCTTTTAGAATCAAGCTTAGCTTTGCCCCATCCACTCGCCCAGCAACTTTAGCTAAAACCTTCTTCATAATCACTCCGAATTGTTTTTCTCCGTCAGCCAAGGCTTCATCAACTACTCTCTTTATTTCTTCATCAGACAAATTCTTTGGCAAATATCCAGCTAGCCAATCCATCTCTTCTTTAACTTCAGTAATCAAATCATCTCTACCAGCCGATACAAAGGCAGCCAATGATTCTTCTTTATTCTTTAGCTCTTTTTGTAAAACTCTCAATTCATCTGGCTCATCTAATTTCTCTAATAACTTTTTAGTAGCTTCTTTATCTAACAATGAAATCAAAAAACGTAAAGCTTCAGCCTTGCGGCGGTCACCCGCCAACAAGGCTTGTTTTGCTTCATTAGCTAGTTTATCTCGCAACATGCAACCTTGATTTTTTAAATCTGCGACGACACTTTTTACGCCACAGTGCAATCTTTAATTTAGCATATCTTTTTTGGGATGGCTTCTGATAAGCAGTTCTTTCCTTAACTTCATCAACAATACCTTCCTCTAGAGTTAATCTACGAAAAGTACCAATCACATCTTCTTTAGCTCCTTGTTTCCCCTTTCCTACCACAATTGGCATTTACAACTACACCTCCTAGGTTTAGTTAAATTTTAACCTGCTATTGTAACCTTTTATTTGGACTTTTGGCAATACACAATGTCTAAGCTGTTTATGGCTCCATCTTTGTTGTAATCAACTCCAGGGGCGCAGGTTACTGCCGTTTGGGCAGTAGAACCCTGAGAAGAATCATTATTTCCAGTGGACTTTTGGCAATACACAATGTCTAAGCTGTTTATGGCTCCATCTTTGTTGTAATCAACTCCAGGGGCGCAGGTTACTGCCGTTTGGGCAGTAGAGCTCGTATTTTCTCCTCTAGTAGCTGTCTTATTTGAAACGGTAGGAATGGTAGTCGGAGCAGAAACCTCTAGGCTCTTGGTTTTAAAAGAAAAAGGTATGCCTCCATTATCATACAAATCCTCGCCAGTTTTGATTCTAAAATAATATGTTTGACCAGACTTAAGGCTGTTTATCACTACTTCATGTTCTAATTTAGGTTCAGCTGCATCGGCCAGATCTGATTGTAACAGCATACTTACCGGAGTAGTCCCATATTGGATTCTCGATAGAGTTGGCTTGTCTGTAGTCCAGCTGATAGTTGCCGATTTTTCAGTCGTATCTGATTTAACTCCCACTGGTTCAGAACCGCCAGCAGCTGAGGATAAATAAGTTTTTGCTGTGCTAATACCCAAAACTCCAAGTACTATTACCAACAATACGACCACTACAAAGATTACACTTTTGACACTTATGTTACCTTGCATCATAGCCTTATGGCCAGCCCACCAAGTAACATGCTGGCAAAACCTATTGCCACCAACCCTAAAGTTACTTCAAAAGTACCGGTTGTTGGCAGAGCACTCGGGCGGGCAGTGGGAGTGCTAACAGTTGTTGTCGTTGTAGTACCAGAATCAGTTACAGTGTACACCCCAGTACTATTATCACTACAGACTATCTTGTCTACTGAATCGGCTCCATTATTAGTTACATATAAAATATTGGAATCAGAATAAGAACCGCTGCTACATACAAAAGACACATTTACTGTCCCGGCAGCTTTTGCCTTAAAGGTAAGCATAACCAAGTCTCCATTAAAGACTTTCTCCTCGTAAACATTAGTATTCTTTGAATAAACTTGAGCCACAAATTTACCACCACTATTATCAATTTGTTTCGAAAGGTTATAGTCAGAAGCGGCGTTGCTTGCCAAGTCAGCCGAGACCAACTCAAATTTTGATGCATCAAAATTTAAAACCACGTCATACATGGTCGATTTAACACTACCAGTTTGTAAACCAACCATTACAGACATGTTCTCTCCCACCTTAAAAGTCTTACTTGTTGGATTTAAGGTGTAGTTAGGACTTGCCAAAACCCTAGTTGGATTTACAAATATCCCGATCAACAGAATTAAAACTGCGGCAGGCAAGTACTTCATGTTAGCGTCCTACATTAACTACTAATGATGCTGCAGAAAACGGAATCGTTCTGGCAGTACCGCTTTCTACAAACAATGTTTTTTCAGATTGATTGTCAAGAACATTCAAGGCTAACTGTCCTTCTTTGGTTGGGGTTACGCTAAAAGACTCTATTAATAGTTTCTGGCTAGGAATTAGATTTATCTCCTGAGAAAGCAAGAAATTTGAAACTACAATTCCCCTACTACTATCTACTTTTGAAAAATCGGCCTTTGGTAGGGCTGACCCCGTTTTTAAATTATTTACTTTTGCCAAAACTGGATCAAAACCAATATAAGTTTCCAGGGTTAATGGTTTTACGGCAGCAATACCGTTTAGATAAACTTCAACAGGATAGCTTTTTCCAACCTGCATTTGGGATGGCGCCCTAACTTCTACCATAACTTCTGCTGGCTTTTGAGCCATTATACTTGGAACCACAACCTTCGTTGGTAAATTCGTTTCTTCAGAAGTTGGAGCTGTTGGAGTTACTACAACCTCCTTTTTCCCCTTATTCAGGTTTTCTACTATCATCACACTTTGCAAAATGACCAGAATGGCAACTACGGGCAATATTATTTTTATATATTTTTTTTGCATAAGCAGGTTTTTATTTTATATATTCATAATAACTAATATTTTTGACTTTGTCTTTCATTAAGTGTGATCTTAACTAGTTGTAGATCGTTTGCATTCACTACACAGTTGTAATCCAAATCGTCAACAGTCAAACCGTTGGTGCCAAATTTAGAAACCACATCCACATAATCAGTGCCATTCACAATCTCATCTGTGTTGATGTCCCCAGGCAATAGTGGATAACGACTAAAGTCGAAGTCGTTCACCGTTGGGGCCGCTTTAATCGATAACTTTCCAAGCATTTGGTTGAAATATTTACTTTGACCATCTTCGCCATATTTCATCCATACATGACGTGGTCCCTTCACTAGCAAAGAAACAGCCTCAGCTGGAGCAAATCCAGCCAAAGTGACCTCTCCTTGCCACACAGCATAGTTAATAGGATCAGACGAAGTTCCGTAATTCACCATTCCGATTTTAGTCATAGGTATCTGGTTATAAACTTTACTCAAACCAGACGGAGCCACAGCAATCAAGTCCATTTTTATGTCTTTAGCACAACTGGAGTTTGTGTCAGTAAAATCTCTTACTCCACCCATTACCACCCTAAATCTTAACCTTGGTCCGTCAGTAGATGTTGGCACCGGGGTTGAAGTTGATGTAGGATTCCCCTGAATTATAGTATAGGTCCCGCCTGCAACAGATGCCACTCTAATACTATTGTCTACACTGCTAGTATTAGTGTTAAAACCAGAAACCTGGCTGGCATCTGAAACAATAGTCATTGGCACAGTTCCCGCACTAACAGCATTAAATTGTAAAGTAGCCACAGACACAGCGCCACTTGCAAGCTGACTGCTTTCCACTTCAGCTTTCGTAGAAAACTCCAAGCAATTATTCTGATAAGTAGCCAATAGCACAGCAGCAAAGGGTGCTTTTGGCAAAATTCTGGCTTTCAAAGCTGCAGCGTCGGCCGGCAAACTCAGCTTGTCATTAAAACAGATTCTAGTTTGCACAAAATCGACTTTAGCTGGTGAATCCACCCACAAATCTACATTTAAAGTATCCCCAACCGCAACGGTTTTAGTATCTGGCAGCAGTTTTAAACTGGTATCTGCAAAATAAGCACCTTTCTGCGTATTTTGATTAGTTCTGACCAAACTCATAGCCGCAATCAAAGCAGCAATTATTACTAGCATCAGGACAAGTCCTGAATTTAGTCCATTATTTTTTTTCATATTATCTTAAGTAGCGGCTGCGCCACAATGAATAATCATAGCCGTTTACATAGCTGTCACAGTTAAAGTCAGCTTCCCAAGTGCTCCTGGAAACCTGCTGACCTTTACTAACATCCAAATATTCACTTCTCCAAGTGGAATAGTCAGCACCATTCAAAGATCCATCACAATTTGCATCCCCTCCTCCCTTACCTAACCACGTGGGTTTAGCAATTCCATCACAATAACTGTCTGGAACAACAACATTTTCAAACCCTTCCGGCACATATCCAGTCACATACCAGCCGAGTTTCACGTACTTTGCACTTTGGTAACACTTAAAGTCATTTGGACATTCCCTGCAACTAGCAGTTCCACTTCCGGAAACATTGATAATGGCGCTGTTAGACGATGGCTTATTACTACAACTTAAATCTTCACAGAAAACGGTATAGGCGCCAGCACTAGTTGGGGTCCAATCTATCAGACCTCCAGATAGTTCCGTGCGAGCGTTATTGGCTCCCACAATTACTACTCTAGACTGATCGACAGGCGCAGCGGCAGGTGGAATCAAACAAGCAATTGAGGTTTTCTCACCTACTTTAACTGCCAAACTAGTCACCAAAGGATCACCGGCAACTGCCTTGTGCACTCTGACTTCTATAGATCTAGAGCATGAACCGCCACCAGCCGGGCTTGTTGGTCCAGCCGGAGGTGCACTTGGATTAGGAGTATTAGTTACTTTTGAGGTTGGAGCAGGTGTAACTGTTGTCGAAATTCTAGTTGGCACTGGCTGGGTACCTGAAGGACTGGTACCTGTTGGAGACGGATAAATAATCACTGTTGGTTTAATAGTAGCCCAAATATCTGGGATACTTGTACCGACAGCAGGAACAGTACATCCAGATTTATCCTCTTTACACTGACCACTTGGACAACTCCAGTTAACCAAAACACCGTCTACGCATTGAGTGATTTTTCCAGCAACACAGCTAATTCCGTTTAGCAAGCCACCAGGACAGCTAGGGTTCATGGTTGGAGCAGGCACCTTATCGTTACAACAATACTGGCCATATGAACACTCCCCAGGAGCATTTGCAAAACCCATTGCCGAACAAGATGCACCAGTCTTACAAACTCCAGAACAAGGCTGAGTGGTAATGGATGGGATCTTTGTAGGAATAACTGTAGAAGTTGAAGCAGTCGGACTGACGACACACACACAACTCGTCACAAAATCATACGTACCACAACTCCATGTCATTCCTTTTGCTTTACAGTCAGCTTCAGTTGATGGTGCTGGCGGTGTTGATGTAGGCACATCCACAGAACCGCAAAATAGAGTTCCTCCGGTCCCAGCATAAAATTTACCATCTTTACAACGTAAACAGCTATCAGCTGAGTTGTTAAGACTACTACAAGCTACTCCTTCTGGTGATGGGCCACAGTATAAATTCAAGCCAACACCATGGAAGCCATTCTCACATTTACCACAACTATCATTTGCAGATAACAAAACACTACACAGTGTTCCATCTGAAATACTCTTAACTTGAGCATCACCTCCACAATAAAAAGTATTCAAAAGTCCGGCTGTGTGAAATTTACCATCTTTACAACGTAAACAGCTATCAGCTGAAGTGCTTGAAGTGCTACAAGCTCTGTCATCTGGCATTGGACCACAATACATACTCGAACCAACACTGTGAAAACCATTTTCACATTTACCACAACTTATTGGATCAGAAGCTAGATTAGTACAAAACGAACCATCTTTTAGAGAAGTAGAGGGAGAACCGCAAAATAGAGTTCCTCCGGTCCCAGCATAAAATTTACCATCTTTACAA
>CAYXDV010000001.1:0-76711 GCA_964463925.1 uncultured Gammaproteobacteria bacterium | reverse complement strand
AGAACCGCAAAATAGAGTTCCTCCGGTCCCAGCATAAAATTTACCATCTTTACAACGTAAACAGCTATCAGCTGAGTTGTTAAGACTACTACAAGCTACTCCTTCTGGTGATGGGCCACAGTATAAATTCAAGCCAACACCATGGAAGCCATTCTCACATTTACCACAACTATCATTTGCAGATAACAAAACACTACACAGTGTTCCATCTGAAATACTCTTAACTTGAGCATCACCTCCACAATAAAAAGTATTCAAAAGTCCGGCTGTGTGAAATTTACCATCTTTACAACGTAAACAGCTATCAGCTGAAGTGCTTGAAGTGCTACAAGCTCTGTCATCTGGCATTGGACCACAATACATACTCGAACCAACACTGTGAAAACCATTTTCACATTTACCACAACTTATTGGATCAGAAGCTAGATTAGTACAAAACGAACCATCTTTTAGAGAAGTAGAGGGAGAAGTTGAAGCAGTCGGACTGACGACACACACACAACTCGTCACAAAATCATACGTACCACAACTCCATGTCATTCCTTTTGCTTTACAGTCAGCTTCAGTTGATGGTGCTGGGGTAGGCGTATCGGTTGGATGATAAGCTTCACACATGCCAGTGGCCACATTACAAGCCTCACCATTTAAACATTCTTTTTGAGTCCAAAAGCCGTTAATGCAAACTTTTACAGAGTTGCCATTACATGTTGGTTTATCGCCAGCTGAACATGCATCATCTGCAGGTGTACAGTCTTTTGCACCCTGTCTAGTCCCCCCACATTTGTCATAACAAGTTTGACCTTTACAAGTATTTGCTTCACAACCATTATTACAATCCGCCGAAGTCGGAGCAGTAGTAGGGGTATTTACAGGCTGACTACAAGACCGAGAATTACCAATAGAACAATCATTGTTTGTTTCACAATTTGGCCAGTTAGGCCTATACCCTTCACATCTTTGGACACCTTGGCTACAGCCTCCCCATCTACCCACAGTAGGGCATTCAGGAGCAGAAGTCGGAACAATCGTACATGATTTTATTCCGGCACAGTCACCGCTTCCACAACTATTTCGACAAGTCTGTCCGCTACAGGTATTTGCCGCACAATTACAGTTAGGAACACAAGCTCCGCATGAGGCCGCTGTACAAACACAGCTGTAGTTATGGCAGGTATAACCAGTTGGACACCCAGTCGTACTGCCTTCAACACCACAGCTTGCCGCCTGGCTTCTATTCTCCTGATTCTGCTTTACCATATTTGACACTACCGGAAGTGCCACTAGCATCAAAGCCAAACCTAATAACACCGGAACCTGAACGAGACCTGATTGAAGTCGTTTAAATGTATTCATAGTGTTTATACATCAATTCAACCAGATCAAAAGTCATCGTGCAATAGATCTATATATATCAAGTACAACTCTAGACTATTCATCTTCTTTTTTGCTAACCTGTATCAGTAACATGTCCATATCAACTTTTTTACACAGTCGTTTTACCAAAACTTTACTGCTCGCCTCCCTTCTCCCAGCTACGGTTTTTGCTGCTAAACAAGTCTTCGATTTGCGTTCTTCTGCCCAAGTTATTCCAGCTAATTTATCAGTTGATACCCAAACTACTCAAGGTCCCCTATCTACCAGTCTCTGGCAAAACTTTTCCCAAGGTGGCGAAGAACCACGCGACATGCTTTTGCCAGTTCTGCCGCAAGTTAAAGCTCTGCATCCACAAATAATTCGTCTTGATCACTTGTTTGACTACTTTAACGTTTATCAGGGTCCAAATAATTTTAACTTTGAAAAGCTGGATTCTTCTATCAAATCCATTCAAGCAGCAGGTGCCATACCTATGTTTTCCTTATCTTATGTTCCAGCCAATTTATCAGTAGACGGGCAAGTAAATAGTGAGCCAAATTCTTGGGATCAGTGGTCAAGCCTTGTAGAAGCCACGGCCAAACACTACAGTCAAGATTTGGGCATTGCCAACATTTATTACGAAGTTGGCAACGAACCAGATTTGTTCGGGCATTGGCACTATGCAAAATCTCCTAACTACCTAAAAATGTATCAGATAACTAGCCAGGCTGTAGCTCGAGGTGCCGGCAAAGTTCCTCATTTTATCGGCGGTCCAGCAACAACAAATTTTTATTCAGCTTGGATGACTTCGTTATTATCTTTTTGTCAAAAAAATAACCTACCAATCGATTTTATTTCTTGGCATCATTATGCCAAAGATCCCCAAGACTTTGAAAAAAATTTAGATAAACTAAATTCTATTCTGGCAAGCTATCCACAATACTCGGATTTAGAACGCTTAATTACAGAAATTGGTATTAACAGTGAACCTGATCTTGCTTACGACAACCAAACCTCTGCCATTCACACTTTGGCAACAATCAACCAATTATCTGGAAAAGTACATAGAATTTTTAATTTTGAATTAGTCGATGGACCCACTAAAAGAAGTAACGGCAGCAGTGGCTGGGGTTTACTTACCAATCCCCTATTTGGCTCCAAGCCCAAACCTCGCTATCAGGCAATTCAGTTTATCAACCAACTTTCAGGTCAAAAACTTGCCATCTCGGGCCAAGGAAATTATGTTACAGCTCAGGCAACAATAACAAACTTCGGAGTCATCCAACTTTTGTTGGTTAATTATGACCCCAGAGGAGAATACACCCAAGCCGTTCCGCTTACTTTCAGGCAGTTAATCCCAGGAAGCTATGAATTAAAAACCAGCCATTTGTTTGGCCAAACCTCGACTCAAGTTTTAAACTCCAGAGGTACTTATTTAGAACAAACAATTCTCATGGAACCAAATACCGCCCTTCTTTTAGAACTGACCAAGCAACCCTAACTTTTGCTACCATTAATCAATGTGACTACTCAAGCTTATATCGATGCAAGTAATATCATTTACAGCTTAAAATCTTCCTCTTGGCAGCTAGATTTTAAAAAACTAAAAAACTATCTAAAGGAAAAATACCAAGTATCCAAAATATTTTATTTTGGCGGCCGGGACACTGAAAATAAAAAACAGGAGTCATTTTACAAAGTGCTCGAAAAGTTAGGTTATGAACTTAAATTAGTAAACGTTAAGCAGTTTTCCAATGGAAAGAAAAAGGCTGACATAGATTCCTTTATGACTTTCGAAGTTATGAAGAATTTTAATTCCTACAACTCAATTTTATTATTTACTGGAGATGGAGATTATTATCATCTTTTTGAATTTCTTCGAAATCAGAAGAAAAATACAAAGCTTTTTTCAAATCCACAAACCTGTGCTCTTGATTTAAAAAAACTCTTTGGTAGCGATTTCATTGACTTACTTCGATTGAAGAGCTTACTACAAAAATAAAAAAAGGTGGTCAGACTTTCGTGTGGCCACCTTGAGAGGGTATCTAAAATTATAGCTTTTTTCTCATTTCTTGTCAAAATACCCGCTCTATTTCCCCAAAATTCTTAGCACATCTCCTACTGCCACCACAGCAATTAATGCCAGCAAAATAAACATTCCCGCCTGGTGCAGTCTTCCTTCCCAAATTGGATCAGGTCTACGTCCGGTAACCCACTCCCAAATCACAAATACCATCCGCCCGCCATCTAGTGCTGGAAACGGCAATATGTTCATCACAGCCAAATTCACCGATATTATCCCAAAAAAATGCAACAATGCCAACATCCCCTGATTTTGTCTAATACTACTTGTCGCCTGATACATACCAATTGGACCAGCTACATCAGTCGGTTTTTTCCCAGCCATTACGTCAACCACCATTTGTTTTAATCCCGACAAAATTACCCCAGCCCAATGGTAGGCTTCTTCAAACCCAGCCCCAACCCCCTTGTAAATCTGCCACCAAGCAATCTGTTCAGTTTTGGTATTGCTAACCGCAATTCCCAAAGCCCCTTCCCCGGCAGGCGGGTTAGACCTCACTGTAGCTTTTACTGTCTCTTTCTCGCCAGTTATTGGTTTTTCAATATACAAATCCACCACCAACCCTTTGTACTTTGCCACTTCGGCTATTAGTTCACTTGATTTGAACACAGCAACCTGACCTACCTTCATCACCACATAACCTTCCTTTAAGCCAGCCGCCTCTGCAGGCGATTTTGGAGCCACTCCAATAATTTCTACTCGACCAGTATCCATCGGCACTCCAGTAATTTTATAAACCACGCTAAAAATCAATACTGCCAAAAGCAAATTCATTACCACTCCGCCAATCACTACAATAAATTTCTGCCAGGGTTTTTTATTAATAAATGCTCTGTCACCCATTTTCTTGGCTGCTGCCCCAGCTACATTTGGATCCTCTCCATACATTCGCACAAAACCACCAATTGGCAACCAGTTTAATGACCACAAAGTCTCCCCTATTTTTTTCCCAATAGCTCTAGGAGGAATGCCCAAACCAAATTCTTCCACTTTAATTCCCACTTTTTTTGCCGCAAAAAAATGCCCAAATTCGTGGATAATTACCAAAATAGACAGCGAAACAAAAAATATTATTACATCTAGCATAGAAAACAGTATAGCATTCCCATCTTTTAGTTTTAGCCTCTAATCTCCAGTTCTTTTTTCCCAGCCATTTCTTCTAATTTTTTCATGTATTCATCCGTAATCTTTTGTAGGTTATCTTCATCTTTTTTAAACTCATCTTCAGAAATGGTTTTTGCTTGCTTGGCATTCATCAAATCTTTTCTAAAATTTGCCCTAATATCTCGCAATATTCCCCTAGCCCCTTCCAATTTCCTGCCCAAAAGCTTTACAAAGTCTTCCCGTTGTTCGGTAGTCAGCATTGGTAGGGCCATTCTAATCATTTCTCCATCAACTACTGGGGTTAAGCCCACAGCGGCACTCAAAATTCCATTACTTATTTCTCGTATTAGGGCCATATCCCACGGACTAAAAGTCAAAGTCCGTACATCTAAAATTCCAATCGAACCCAATTCAATCAATCGCATCTTTTGGCCATAGGCTGTCACCTGTAAATTTTCAATCAAAGCCGGTGTAGCTCTACCAGTACGAATAGTGGCAATATCTTCGCCAAAAATTACCACGGTTTTGTCCATTTTTGATTTCAGTTCATTTTGATTTAGCATATAGACTGATTATAAGCGTTAATCAATCTTGAGTCCAAGGTCAAAAGCTTACACTGATTGGCTAGAGCCATATATAAATAAGAGGCATCGTAATAAGTTAGGTTATATTTTATCGCCAACTTTAGTACTTCATTCCTTTGAATCTGGTCAAAATCTGTAGTTCTAATATCCATTTTCATTAAAAACTCTAGTCCGATTTTTAATCTAGACTCAAAATTCGGGTCCTTTTTCAATTTATTTAAGGATACATTTCCGAATTCATACCAAAATAAACTCGGTGTTAGCATCAATGTTTTAGCCAGAATCAAGGACTCAAAATCAGAGCCCGGCTTTTCTACCTCAAAAATCATCGCCGCCACAAACGAAACATCCACTACTACTTTAGCGCCTACCATCATCTCGATATTTTAAAATTTCTTCAAGTGTCATGCCGCCACCTAACTCTTTTATTTGCCTTCTAATTTTTCTAAATGATGTCAACAACTTGGGGTTATCTGCAATTTTATTCTTTTTCTTAACATATTGCTTCAAAGCAGCTTCTCTCAAAATCTGCCCCACACTTTTACCTGTCTTTTTACTTTGCTCGCGCAAAATACCGTACAACTCCGTATCTAGCAATACATTGGTGCGGTGACTTAGTAACATGTTACTTCATACTAACATGTTACTTTACCAAGATCAAATCTCTAATCTGGCAATTCTTCCAAGGCGTATATTTTCACCCAATTTTCCAGTTAATTCAGTTATCATGTCTTTGATCTTTTTAGTTGGATCCTTTACAAATTCTTGCTCCAACATAACTTCTGGAGATTCAGGAGCAACTGCTGCTACGTGTGACACCAGCTCTTTGGCAAGCGCCATAAACTCTGGATTTTGGGCCACAAAATCAGTTTCACACAAAAGCTCTACCATTGCGCCCATCTTTCCAGTAAAATGGTTATAAGATACCACCAATCCTTGTTTAGTTTCTCGCTCGGCGCGCTTAGCAGCAGCTAGTACACCCTTAGCTTTCAAAATTTCCAAAGTCTTTGTTTCATCGCCTTCAGTTTCTTCTAATGCCTTTTTGATATCCATTATTCCATAGCCAGTCTCTTCCCTAATTTTTTTTGTTAGTTCTAATAGTTTTTTTACGTCCATATTTTTTAATCTAAATTATAAAAACTTATTTTTTGTTAGCAATTGCTCTGCCAACTTCTTCTACAATCAGGGTTACTGATTTAACCGAGTCATCGTTAACCACAATTGGATAGTCAACTAAACCTGGATTACTATCGGTATCTACCAAAGCCACTATGGGTATTTTGTGTAGTTTTGCCTCTTTTAAGGCAGTTTTTTCATGGGTAATATCTACTACAAACATTGCATCAAACATTTTTTCTACTTTAGACATTCCCCCAAACATAGTCTGAGTTCTAACTAAATTTTTTCTCATTACAGAAATCTCTTTTTTAGTTGCCCCCTCTACTCCTTTTTCTAATCTACTAGCCGTCTCATTCATTGATTTTATGGATTTTCTTATTTGCTCCCAGTTAGAAATAGCTCCACCTGGCCAGCGATTACTCACAAAAGGCATTCCACATTCTCCTGCCACTCGTCGAACTACTTCTCTAGCCGATCTTTTTGTACCCAAAAATAAAATAGTTTTACCTTCTTTGGCTAATTGGTGCACAAAAGCGCAGGCTTTTTGCAAATCAGCATAGCTTTTAGGCAAATCCACTACCGCAATTCCATCTTTTTTACCATACAAATAGTCAGTTACTTTAGGGTTGGTTTTAGAAATTTTGTGGCCCAAATGGCAACCGGCTTTTAGCATTTCTTCAAGTCCAATTCCCAGTTCATAAGCATCTTCTTTGGTTTCCGCCACATCTTCTACTTTTGTTTTTGCTACTTCTTTTTTAGTTACTGCCCCTGCCAATACTTTTTTACTCTTTTTTTGTAAAATCTCTTCGTTCTTCTCGGCTACTGCTTCCTTCTTGTCCTTCATCACTAATTTCGATTTATCCTTATCTTCCCTCAAATCAATTACTTTATTACTCACTTTTTTCATATTTTCCTTTTTTATCACCGGTTTGGACAAAGTCCAGGAAACTCCCGGCTAAAGTTAAATAAATAAAATTAACTAGGGATTATAACACGACGAGCCAATTAGTGCTTTTTTTCTCCCTCACCACTCGACTGTCCTATTGCCCTTCTTACTATAACTCCACCAGTAAAATAGGCAATCACGGCATCTAGTCCCTCTGCCACAGTTCTGGACAAGTTACCACAATTTTGAGTAGGAATAGGACCACATAATACCTTCCTAATAGTTGGCAACAATGGTCCTCCAGGCGATCCTAACTCCAATAATCCAAATACCAAACAGGCAGCAACAGCACCACCAATTTTATCTTTACCCATAACCTATATTATAATCCTCGGGTTTTCTGTGTCAAGCTTCTCAAGTCTGTTGACCACAACTTGCAATTTTGGTTATTATAGGGTATAATCATCCATGCAAACAGGCTCAAGTTCTACTGCATCTGCAACTAGACTTTGGGCCTGTTTGCGTATCTACGCAAACGGAAACGTAAGTGACTTTAATTAGGCATAGCGCCTAAACAAAGCCACTATGTTCTTTAACATTCAGTTGTAGACAAACGAAAACTCCTATTTGGTTTACACCAACTAGCGGATAACCTCCCCTCTTATCCCCTGCTTGGTGTAAACCAAAAACAACCAATCATCATAATAGTACCAAAATAGTACCAAAGGGGCCCTGCCCCAATGGCCAAAAGGAGAAAAAATGAATACCCGTCAGGCCATCAGGGACGGAGTCCCAAAATGGCTATTCAAAATCATTGGTCCATGGCTCGTGGGAAGCCTAATTGGATTCGTAGCGTTTCCAACGCTAAATGAAACTTTTAGGATTTTTCCAGAAGCACAAATGAGCTTCTCGTTAGTAAGTGGTGGTCTCTTTCAGGCCATCTACTTGCTTTTTAAAAACACCATCCTTAACAAGATGGTGCTCGCCTTGGCGGCCGGGTTGGCCGCATACTCTGCCACCGAAAACCCAATTGTTGGGGCAGGCGTGGCCGGAGTGCTAATTGTGGGTTTGGTGATTCTGAGCTTTTTCAGGAAGCCAGAAGGGTCGAAAGAAGAGGATGCTCCCGCTACTGATGAACCAGTCCAGCCCCAACAAAAAAGGGCAGCAAAAAATCCGGCGGTAAGGGTCGTCACAGAGCTCGAAGGGGTTGGTGGCGACGATCAAGAGCTCAGGCTAACACCCGAGCTAATTGAGGCACTTACCGAGCTGGCTGAAGAGGGTGTGGACAGTGATACCAGGGAACTGGCGACAAGTTTATTAAAGGCAAAAATGGCCCAACACCTGCCTTTGGTTAACAACAAACCTGTTGCCACAATCAAAAATCCACAAAAGAAGAGTGACGGGAAACTCCCACCACGACATTTCTAAAACAGGAGAAACAACATGAACAGTGAAATTCTTTTTCCAATAGTGCTAGTGGTATTTGGACTGCTGGTGCTATTTTTGGGAAATGGGTTAGTCTGGATAATGGCACCTCCAGACACTAGAATAGCAATCCTAAGACTAGGGACCCCAAATCGTATGGTTGGCCCTGGGGGAGTGCATTTCTTTATTCCTCTTCTTGAAAAACCTGGAGGAAAACGTCAAGTGCCAGTAGTCGCATTCGATGCAGAATTCAAGGGAAATGCTGTAACCAAAGATGGCTTCACCGTTAAAGTAGCAGGAATTGCATTTTATACAGTTCCAGACGATCCAAGGTACGAGTGGAGATACGCCCTTGTCGAAGACGAAACTCTATTCTCTGGAATAACTAAAGCTCCTAGAGATGTAGTCAGATCTCTAATAGCAGAAAAAGACTTCCTTGAAGGTCAAGGAGTAAATATCACGCCCACAGACCTAAAACCATTCGCGAACAAGACGTCCTCTATAGGTGTGCAAATGGAAGCAATTCAACTAACGGACATAGAGCCCGAAGATGAACTAAAAGATGAACTTGCAGCCAGAACACTAGCAGGGCAAGAAGCTTTCAGGGCTAAAGCTCTTGGCGATACTTTTAGTAAGATGGGTGGAAATTCAGACCACGTCATAAGGTGGGTGGATTTGGCGGTCAGATCGCAAATGGCACAACGCAGAGGCAAAAGACAACCAATTGTAACCTTTATCGGTGAAGGTGGACAACAAATCACAAGAAGGGCATTAGAACAGCACGTAATTGATGAACTAATAAGTGAGAGGAAACATGGATAGAGACATAACCCCAAAAAACAATCCTAAAGATTGGAGGTCAGTCTGGGCTTATAGGATAGGTATGATTGTTTGGATTCTTCTATCGCTTTGGTGGAGAATGGAAAACAAGGGAAACATCATACCGTTTATGCCAACAATCCAAATAAGTGGATATGGTAACTATGTTTTCTTTTTCTGGATAGCAACTATTGCACTAACAATAGCTGACACCATACTATCCACACTATTTAGAAGTGGAAAAACATCCCTAAGCACCATGGCAGACATAAGTCTGTTCTGGCTACCGTTTTTCCAAACTTTCTTCACAGGAGGCACCCAATGAATGACATTGTCGGGTCTGTGGGCACTTTCCTTGCCGTAGCATTCTTCGTCTGGGTGATAGACGGGAATCGAAAGTCGGCATTGAGGCGCAAATACCAAAACAAAACTGTAATGGCGACATGTGAAAAATGTCGCCATACATATAGTGTACCCGATCCGTGGGTAGACGATGAAAGGTTCTTCCCGCGAAAAAGAATTTGCCCCACCTGCACCGGACAGGTGGGTGCTGGAAGCACAGTCCAGCACGCCACCTCCCATTCCTGGGTCGGAATCCTGGGAATGGGATTCTTCGGTTTCAACGCACTACTGCTCGTCGCCTACCTACTGACCAAAGAGCCTCTCTGCCTGGCGATCTTCGCCGGCGAGGGGTTCTTATTTGTCCTGACTCTAATGGTATGGGTGCTCTCCAAGAGCAGCTCATACTCGCGAGTGCAGATTGGCGAGACCAGCGTGGAAACCAAGGGCAAAGGTGTCCGGCCAAGGCCGGACACCAAAAAAGAATTGAAAAAAGGAGCAAAACAATGAACAGCAACACTGCTAAAACGATTGCCATAATGGTAATCGTCATTACATTAGGTCTGGTATTTCCTCAGCTAGACCCCATCGCCCAAGCAGTAATTGGGAGTCTAGTGATAGCCACGATAATTTTCGGGCTAATCGGCGCCGCATTTGTGCTCGTCAATTCCCATACGGCCTTCAAAGCCAAGGTGGGGAAAAGCTCGGCGGAGAGCCGAGGCAGCGGGGTTGGAGCACTAATGGTCAAAAGTCTGGACACCGACGGCATAAATGCCGTCGCTGAGGCGGAAACCCAGAGGCTTGATGCCGGGGGCAAGAAATGAAGGGGGGAAAGCAAAGCGACAAAGGGTGTCTGTATATCCTAATCCTTCTCGAGGGGTTAGGATGTCTGACATCCCAGATGATCTTTGATTCCATAGACCCATGGGTCTTTGTAAATAAGGCCCTTGGCATTCTACTTGTCATTTTTTTCCTCGTAGGTCTAGTAGGATCCTTTAGAAGGACCTGGCCAGACGGAATGTGGCCGTTCCGGAAACGGGACGACCAATAATCTGTGTCTACAACTGAATAGAAGGTGCAGAGTAGAATGGGTTAAACCCCCTCTACTACTCTGCATCTTTAAAACTTTTTCCAAAAAATCAGAATTGAGTGTATTTGAATCTGCTCTACTTTTTCTTAGGTTGTACTCCCCTGCTTTGATTACTTATTCCAGCCTCAACTACACCTCCAGTGGGCCGAACTGCCCGTGATGTGATACTAAATCGAATTCCCTGTTTACCCAGCTGAGCAGCAATTATTTGATTAACTTCAACTGTGGTTCTAATCCCTTGGGCTTCAGATCCAAACCTAATTTCTTCCCCTCCTTTTTCTACGCTACTTCCTGCTGCTAATTGTCCATCAGAAAAAAATACTTTAGAACCACCCTTAGACAATAAACCAGCTAACCAAGCCCTAAAACCACTATTAGACTTATCTACATTAGTCATGAGTTTTAATGTTTACCCTTTTTAGGAGGTTGTTTAGGATCAGGTGGAACAATTTTATTACCAACATAAGCATCAGCAAACCCTTTTAAGCCATGTCCTCCTTCAATTACGACTGCAATTTTTCTATGTGATAATCTACCATCTCTAGGATCTGTCTGGGAAAATGCCTTTGCTTGCATACGAACAGAAAGATCAAAACCGTCATCAACACCCTCAATTGGAGGAGCAATAGCATTAAAACCAGAAGTTAAAATGTCACTAGATTCAAAGACACCAGTGGTAGGATTAAAGTCCAATTGACTTTGTGCATTTGCAGCAATATCCTCATCTGCAAATCCCACGTTAGCCCCATAAGGACCCCTACTCGCCAATTGTTTGGCTCTGACAATTCTAGGATCCACTTTTGGCTTTTCTTTCTTTGCTAAACCAAAAACTTGAGCTAATTTCTCTAATGCTGTTCCTGGCATAATTTATTTTATTTTTTTCAAAAAATCAACTTATAATTTTTACCACGGATCATTACTAATAGTCTGTCCACAATTTGCCAGATTTTTGAAATTGGCAACTGCCTCAGACTCATCTGGAGTAAGAGATTCAGGCCTTTCAGATCGGGCATATCTCTCACATCCATTAATCTGTATGCCAGACATAGACCAGATATTAAAACCAGCTACTCTCGCAGTAACAGAACCCTTATGAGACATCATAACATTAACCGAACCAGTACCGTCAGATAAAAGAGTATCCCCTCGTAGACGCACAAGAGCATGCCGAGCGCCTGCAAGTGCGTTATATAGGCTTGTTTCGTCTACTCTTAACCCAGAACCAACAACAGCCTGATAAGCTTGACCTAAGGCTCCGGCAATCGCCTCATCAGTATTATTAGATAAAAAAACAGTTTTATCCAGAACTGGAAAACCTCTTCTTTCGCAAACCCAACCCATTATTGTTTCTTTTAGACTCATATAACATATATTATATCCAAAAAGTTAGGTTTGTCAAGTATAGCTACCAAAACACCGAGTGTTTTTTATCTGCTACCAAAAAACCATTCCATTCTATCTGTAGCTTGTCTATCCCCTTTCACCGCATCGATTGCCTGCAATTCCACAGATTTGGAAAACGGTCCGACTTTCAATCTAAATCTACCACCTCCTTCCACCGTATAGTACACAGCTCTTAAAAATTCTTGCTTTTATATTGAAATATATTCATCCAATTATGTATAGATATAAACACATTCTGGACTCAATTTTTTCTTTTTCAATTTTTGCCAACTGGCACACTAAAAACGCCTTTTATTAAATTCTGACTTATCGTGTGCGGGCGAAAGCCCGCACACGATAAAAACGCCCTAAGGTTTCCTAGGTAACTTTCCCAACGGAACCTTGGGACTCGGCAATTGCGCCGCATCGAGTGTTGGGGATTGGATTACAAGGCTAACCGCAGATCCCCTAAAACGACGGCAGCGATCTTTGACTGCACGTCTGATAGAGCGCATTCCTCTTTTGCCGGTGGCAAATTTACTAAAATATTTCATTTTGTTCTTACTTGGCTTGTTTTTTACTTGTTTTTTGGTTTTCCGAGTAGGAGTTTAGATGATTTTTTATTTAATTACGTATTTTCCACCTCCTTGGATGGAGTTATGGCAAAAGTAATTTACTTCTCCCACAACCCCACCCAAGGTTAATTGAGTCCAGAATGTTAAAGAACAGCCAAAGACAATTCCAAAATCGCTATGACTTTGGTTTTTCTAGGGCTATTTTTATACCTAAAATGACTTATTATAACCCATTTATTTGAAAAATCAAGCCTATAATTAGTTTAGTGTTCCAGCCACAGGCCCAAGCCTAGTTGTACTGGCTTGTCCCCTTCTTTCTCATTTGGAGTCTCAATAGCAGGTTCCGGAAAACTATATCTTTTGACGGGCTCTGATTTTTCCACTCCGCCACCTTGTCCAAAAGCTGCAACCAACAAACCACCCATAGCACTTTTATCTCTTACACCCCACCCGGGAAGCCACCCTCGCCCTTGCATTTCCCCAATCCCCAGTCCTTTCTTTTCCTTATCTTTACCACCAGCCATACTCCATCTTAAACTCCCATCCCCCACCAATCTAGTAGATAAATACTATCGCTTCTAACACAGCACATATGCAACCTCGACACAGGCCCACACCTCCCCTATAATCAACTATGTCTTCTGCCCTAATTTGCTACGAAGTCCGTTTGCCCCAAAATAATGAATATACTATAGAATCGGCCAACTCCTTTTTTGCTACCCTAACCCACAGCCTCAAAAAAACTTTTTCTGAAAAAATTTTTAAGCACCACCATTTACTCACTTCCTTAGAAATTGTCCTATCCCAGGGGCAAATCCATTTTTATATTTTAGCTCCTCCTAACCTATCTGAATATATAAAATCTCAGTTTTTAGGCCAGTTTCCCACTGCCCTTTTTTTAGAACCAAAAGAAGATTATTTGAATTCTTTGGACTTTTCCAAATTGTCCCTTGCCCAAATGGCTTTTAGTAAAAATGCCTCCTATCCGCTCAAATCCGCCAAAGAATTTCGGGAAGTCGATCCGCTTACTTCTGTTTTGGCCCCCCTCTCGCGCAGCAGTCAAAATCAGGATTTTTTCCTTTACCAAATATTACTTTCTCCAGCTTCTTCTTCCTGGCAAAATCACACTTTTTCTTTAATCCAAAACGGAATTGTAATAGATGCTACCAAAAATCTACGGCAACCGCATCCTGATCGGCAGATTTTTGAACAAAAAATCCAGTTTCCAGGTCTGGTTTGCCAGATTAATTTGGCCTCTACCAATCCCGTTTTGCTAACCGCCGTTACTTCTTCCTTTGGAATTTATAGCAACCCTAGGGGCAACCTGCTCTTGTCAAGCCTCCCAAATCCCCTAGTCAAACCCACCCTAATTTCCAGTTTAAAAAATCGCCAGCTTCGTCGCCGTTTAAAAAAACAAATCCTTAATAGCGAAGAGTTAGCCCTCTTGTGGCATCCGCCAACCAAGCTAACAAAACTACCTAATATCGCTTGGGGAAAAACTCTTTATGCCGATCCTCCCGAGAATTTACCAGTAGCCACCAACGCCACCACCGAAGAAAAAAACCAAACCACCTATTTTGCCAAAACTGAATTCAGGAACAAAGAAACCATTTTTGGCATTCGAGATGGCGAAGACCGGCGCCGACACACTTATATCATTGGTAAATCGGGAACCGGAAAAACCACCCTCATTGCCAACATGGCGGTAGACGATATCCGCAAGGGCAAAGGCGTAGCCATTATCGACCCCCACGGCGATTTATCCCAAACTATCCTAGATTACATCCCCAGCTCCCGGGTCAACGATACCTGCTATTTTAATCCAGCCGACCCAGATTATATATATCCCCTAAATGTCCTAGAAATCTATTCAGATTCTCAACGGGAATTAGTAGCCTCGGGGGTAGTTTCAATTTTTAAAAAATTATACGGAAATACCTCCTGGGGACCCAGGCTTGAACATATTCTACGCAATACTATTTTGACTCTGGTTTATGCACCCAATACTCACCTTGGAAATATTATTGATTTGCTTACCAATTCTGCCTATCGCAAAAAGTTACTTGCCACCCCAGGTATTCCGCCAACTCTTTTAAACTTTTGGCAGTATGAATTTGAAAAAATGGACCAAAAATTGCAAATTGAGGCCATTTCTCCAATTCTCAACAAAGTCGGTCAATTCCTATCTAGTAGTAATATTCGCAACACCGTTTCTCAGGCCAAAAGCAAGGTCAACGTTGAACAGATAATGAATGAAGGCAAAATCCTGATTGCCGATTTATCTACAGGGCGGCTAGGCGAAGACAATAGTGCCCTTTTGGGTGCCATGCTCATCACCCAAATCCAACTTTCTGCCATGAATCGGGTTCATTTAGCTACAGATGAACGTAAAGATTTTTATTTGTATGTCGATGAGTTTCAAAACTTTGCTACCGAAGCCTTTATCAAAATTCTTTCCGAAGCCCGTAAATTTAGGCTAAATCTAATTGTTGCTAACCAGTACATGTCCCAGCTGGATCGAACCATTCAAGATGCCATTTTAGGAAATGTTGGTACACTGCTTTCCTACGTTGTAGGCTCCCAGGATGCCGCCATTCTTACCCGCGAATTTGGTCCCAACTTCCCAGCCGAAGACCTAGTTAAAATTGGTAAATATCAAATTCTAGCCAAGCTTTCCATTGATTCTCAAACTCAAGAACCCTTCTACGCTACTACCCTTCCACCTCTAGAATGCAAAAATCAAGGTCGGGAACGCTTAGTTCGTGTATCCCAAGAACGCTGGGGCAAACCCAAATCCAATTAACAAAAGAAGGGGGGAGATCACTCTCCTCCCTTCTTTAAATTAAAAAAAACCACAAGTTAGCCACACAAAGGAAGAGTGTGCCAGCTTTTGCAGACATCACAATAAACAAAACCTGGATTAGCCGATTCAACCTTCTTTGGTTGTTCAGAACCAGTTTTAGCTTTTACCTTACTACTAATCACTTCATGACTATGAACTGTCATAGTGGGATTATTAATAAATAACTAATCTAATCTACACTAAAACTATAGGCCAGTCAAGTACCAAAATTATTTTAGTGTTATTTTGCCAGTTATGCCGCCTGGCAAATAGACGGTTCCAATCTGGCCACTTTTCATTCCCATAACCGCCTTTCCAACTGGAGAATCTGGACTAACTGCAGTAACCCCATCTTCTAACTGTCTACCAGCTCCATGCCTTATCATAAATAATTTTCCTTCTTCTACTGTAGCAACAACATCACCCTCAGATACCGTATTGCCCTTCTTCGGTTGACCCCTAACACTTTCCCAATCGCGCAATTCTGCAGCCTGTACGAGCAGTTTATCGCTCAAAACAGAACGAAATTCTTGCTGTTGAGATGCAGCCTTGGCAAGAGCTACATCTAGTTTGTCAGGATCATGCCTACCACCCATGCCTTTAAATAACTCCGCCGCTTTATTTTCCACACCAGCAGCATCTTCCAATTGTCCAATCAATTCTTTTAAATATTTTGTACTCATAGATTCACATTATATCACACTTTTATGGTTTCTTCCAGCCTGCCCATTTGCAGGTAGGATATTTGGAACAACCAAAGAATTTGCGTCCCTTTTTGCTTCTCCTAATTACCACTTCACTGCCACATTCGGGGCACTTCCAATCCACCACTTCCTTAATTTGTTCCGTATGTTTGCATTCTGGAAATCTGGAACAGGCAATAAACTTCCCAAATCTACCCATTCTGATTACCAAATCCCCTTCTCCACAATCAGGACATTTGCGTCCAGTTTGCTCCACCGCCACGGCTACTCGCTCAGATTCTTTACCTACCTTGTCTACAGTTGGCTTAAAATCCAGCCAAAAATCAGCCATCATTTTTCTCCAGGAACGTTTTCCGTTAGCCACCCTATCTAGCTCATTCTCCATCCCTGCCGTAAACGGCAAATCTACTATCTTGGGAAAATATTTAACCACAAAGCCATTTACAGCTACTCCCAAAGCCGTAGGATAAAATCTACCCTCATTTTTTTCTATATATTGCCTTGTCAGAATAGTGGAAATTATCGGAGCGTAAGTACTTGGTCTACCTATCCCTTGCCTCTCCAAGCTGGCCACTAGGGAAGCATCCGAATACCTGGGCGGACAACTAGTTTCATGTTCATTTACCACAAGCTCGCCCTTTTCCAGCAAATCACCCGCTGCCAGCTGTGGTAATACTTGCTCTTCTATTTGAGTTCCATAAATCTTTAAATAACCATCAAATACCACCCTAAGGCCTTCAGCTCTAAACAATCCTTTTTGGTTACTCAAATGTATATTTGTTTTAGCTACTCTTGCCGAAGCAGCCTGTGAACTTACTGCCCGCTTCCAAATTAGCTCGTAAAGTTTTTTCTCTCTGGGTTCTTTTAAAGCATCTCCCAATCTTTCAACTTTAGTTGGTCTAATTGCCTCGTGAGCTTCTTGGGCATTTTTTGATTTTGTTGCGTAAAATCTTGGCTTATCTGGAACATAATTTTTACCAAAATTCTCACCTATATATTGGCGAAAAGAATCCACAGCCTGCGGCGACATGTAGGTAGCATCAGTTCTGTGATAAGTAATCCATCCCTTTTCATATAACTTTTGAGCAGCGCTCATGGTTAATTTACCAGACCAACCAAATTTCGATGCAGCTGCCTGCTGCAATTTGGAAGTCGTGAATGGTGGCAATGGGTGCCTGCCAATCTCTTTTTCGGCTACTTTTTCAACTTTATATTCAGTTCCAAAAGAATTTATAGCTTCTTCTACTCTCTCTTTTTCCTCAAAAATAGTACTGCCATAAGTATACTCACCATCAAACAATTCAATTTTGTTTTTTATTTCTACCTTTTTATTGGAAAACTCCACTAGTTCAGCTTCAAAATCCAAATTGCCCTTACCAATCTTCAAAAGCACTCTAAAAAATTTTCTTTTAACAAATTTGGCAATCTCCACCTCTCGCTCACAAATCAAACGAACCGCAACCGATTGCACCCTCCCGGCCGACAATCCACGTCTAACTTTTCGCCATAAGATGGGAGACAACTGATAGCCAACCAGCCTATCTAGTATTCTTCTTGCTTGCTGGGCATCTACTAAATCCAAATCAATTTGACGCGGTTTTTTCAAAGCTTCTTCAATTGCACTTTTAGTAATTTCATGAAAAGTTACTCTTTTAATCAAATCTATATCAATTGGCTCAAAATTTTCTGCCTTTTTCTTTTTTTTCTTGGCACCAGCTGCCACTTCAGAATCACTATCCTTTTTTATCATTAGCTCTTTCACATGCCAAGCAATTGCTTCCCCCTCTCGGTCAGGGTCCGTGGCTAACAATACACAACTAGCTCCTTCTGCTTGCGCTCGTAAATCATTTACTACGCTTTGTTTTTCCTTATCAACCACATATGTAGGCTCAAAATCATTTTCTGTATCCACCCCCATTTTACTACTAGGTAAATCTCTTAAATGGCCAACTGTAGCCAAAACTTTATATTCGCCACCTAAATATTTACCAATTGTTTTCGCTTTAGTCGGCGACTCCACCACTAGAAGTTTGTATGCCATATTTGCCATTGTCTCTATACTATCACTAGTTGTCAATTATTTACTCTGATATCACCTTGCCATCAACTTTTCTTGGTACTTTGGTTTCCGGTTCACCCAACCACAACTTCAAAAAATCTCCCACAATTGGTGCTGCCACATCACTGCCCTCTCCTCCCCTTTCTACCATTACCGTTATGGCAATTTGCGGATCGTCTGCTGGGGCAAAAGCCGTCAGCCAAGCATGAGTATCCAGACTTCCATCTCCAACTTGCGCAGTTCCAGTCTTGCAAGCAATTTTGTTTTTAAAATTAAACAGTGGCCAGGCAGTCCCCCCAGGAGCACATGCTCTGTTCATACCTTCTTGGATTACTTTAATTTGCTCGTGGCTAATCGGTAGCTGGCTACAGTCACTAGACTTATTTAGTAACAAACTTGGCCTACATCTCAGCCCATCATTTGCCACGGCCTGAGTCATTCCATTAATTTGCAGGGGTGTCACATCTACATCTCCCTGCCCAATTGCCATATGATACGTATTTCCCAAATACCAATTCTCTCCTTTCTTTTCTTTTTTCCAGGTAGGATCGGGCATTATTCCTTCAATCTCCCCTGGCAGCTCAATCCCCGTTTTTGCCCCAACACCATACAACAAAGCCCATTTTTTTATCCTATCGGGCCCCAAAAGCTCACCCAGCTTGTAAAAATAAATATCATTGCTTCGCTGCAAACCTTTATACATATCAACCATTCCATCGGTCCCACCACGCTTGGTCCATAACCAATTTCGATATTCGTACTCACCAACTTTCAAACTTCCGGTATCCAAAAAAGTAGTATTCGCACTAACTATTTTTTCGGCCAAACCAGCCGAGGCCACCGCAATCTTAAATACTGATCCAGGATGATATCTAGCAGCAATTGCCCGATTTAGCAGTGGCTTATTAAACTCATCCTTTAAATAATTAGTAATTTTTTGATTGTCAGTTACATAAGAAAAGTCATTTGGATCATAAGCAGGATTGGAAGCCATCACTAAAATCTTTCCTGTCTTCACCTCACTAACTACCATCGCTGCCCTCAATCCAGAAAGCATTTCAAAAGCTTTTTGCTGATAATAAGCATCTATACTTAGTTTCAAATCTTCCCCGGGAATAGGTGCTTGTCTTCCCAAATCTCGAACAAACTTCCCTTTAGCATTAACTTCAACCAGTCTGCTCCCATCTTCTCCGCGCAACTGACAATCAAACCAAGCTTCCAAGCCGGTCTTTCCAACCAGAGATCTTGGATTTAAATGTTTTGGACATGCAACGTTATTTACTTCTTGCTCTTGTGGTCTAGCTACATACCCGGTCAAAAACGACATACTCTCGCCATAAGGATATTTCCTCCTAAGTTCATAGGAAACCCCAGCTTCTTCAAATCGTAGTCCCTGATAAGTATCACTACCCTCATATACCACCGTATTGTCCTGTTTTTTAAAATAGTGATACAAACTTTGGGCCAAAACTCGATCTTTACGGTCAAAAATGGTTCCTCTGGCTCCTAGTATAGGACTTTCATATACCTGATTGTTGTTTGCCAGATTTTTGAAATATGTGTGTTTGATCACATCTAGCTCCATTGTTTTTAAAAACAAAGCACCCAAGGAAAAAATTACTAGCAAATTCATTATCAAACTTCCCATTTCTTAGTTTATCAATCCTATAGCCAGCCTGACAGTCCCCTAACCAAAGCGTATTCTGGCTCCTCCATCACATTTACCATTAATTTCAATTCAGTAGACAAATAGCTTGCCAATTCGTGCAATTTACTTCCTCCTCCACACAAATACAATCCATTGTTGACCACTGTTTCACTTAAATTAGACGGTGCTTTCTCTAAAACTGCTAAAACTAGTTTAACAACTTTGGCTTTCTCCAAAAGAATGGCTTCTTCCAACTCAATTGACTTAACCAAAATACTTTTTGGCAAGCCGTTTGCCAGGTCTTTTCCTCTAATTAACACTGACTCTTCACTTAGTGCGTGTTTTATTCGCATTGCTCCTCTGGCACCAACTGCCAGGTTATAACGCATTTTACAATAATAGGCCAGAGCCGTATCAATATCCTTGCCTCCGTGTTTTAACCAATTCCCAACAATTACTCCATCTGGAGTTACTATTCCACATTCTGTTTTTTCCCCTCCAATATCCAGTAAAAATTTTGGACCAACTCCCTGGCTTCTTTCCAAAAAACCAGCCACAGCTTCCAGCCCAACCACCCCAACTACTCGATCAACTCCAGCCATTTTCCAAATATGTTCTGCTGCCCTCAATTCCACATCAGCCAAACCCAAGCTATGAGCCAGCAATATCTGTGGTTTTAAAATAAAAGAGCTGGTAGTTGGTACTTGCATGGCCATCGACAAGGTCTTGTTAGCAAGCAAAATCCCAGCTTCTACGTCTGTCACAATTCCTCTAATCATAGGAGAAACCACTTCCAAGTGTGGGGGTTGTGCATAAAGCATTTCTGCTGCCCTATCACCAAAGGCGATCAATCCATTTTTGTTTCTATTCGGGGCGCTAACTCCAATCCAGCGCTTCTTTTTAAAGCGAGCAACCAAGCTAGCCTCATCTACCACCACACCCTTATCTCGCAATAAAATTCTAGTACGCAAACTTCCCATATCCACGGCTAGCCGCTGCCGAAGTTTTGGAAGATTATTTATCAGTTCGCCAATTTGCACTAAGAAGTATAACAATTGAAGTCATGAAAACTATCTTTTTAACAACTCTACCAAAGGTAGTAAATCTTTATACATAACTCCAGCTCTGCCGTTACGTAATGCGTTCGCAACAAGCACATCACTTTCCCAAGTTACATCTCTAATTCTTGGTACATTACCATAAAACTTAAGAAATAGTTCAGGCTTGATAATAGCAAACTTTCCAATATACGCTTCATATATTTGTCCGTAGGTTGGATCAACATAGACACCATTATTATTTTCACCTATCCACAATATGTTATGACCGACGTTAGCTGGACCATAACCATGGCGTCTCCATAATTCTGCATTTACGTCAACAAAAAAAGATAATATTTTGACGTCCACACTTGGAGCTATTTCTTCTAAAGCACGCTTAATTAAAATACAAGATACGGTGCACCAATTACTGCCAGAAAAAATTGATCCTTGTTCATGTAGATTAGAAGGTCTCTTTGCATGAGATCCGCCAACAGTTTCCCAATATTTAACCCACCCCCAATAAGGACATTTTTTTATTGCAATTTGCTCTGCAAGAGCTAAAAACTGAGCATCTCGTTTGTTCAAATGTTCCAAAACCAATTGCCAACTTGTCAAATTACCCATTTCTTTCACACATCCTCTGTCCTTTCCCATAAGCTACAATCATTATACACATGTCACGAATGATTTCTTGGCTCTACATTCTACTTTTTGGACTAACTCCCCTACTAGTTTCTCCCTTTTCTTCGGAGCTATTTGAACTTCCAAAAATGTATTTTATATATGCACTTACAGGGATTATTTTATGTCTGCATCTACTATCAGCCATAAATTATCAAACTCCTATTTTCAAAATTCACAAACTAAACTTACCTATCCTGCTGTTTTTATTTTCTCAAGTTATTTCTTTCATATTTTCTATCGACAAATACACCAGCTTCTTCGGCTATTATGGCCGTTTCAACGGTGGACTTCTATCAACCTTTTGTTTTACAACTCTATTTTTTATTCTTGTGGTCCATCAAACTCCAAATCTAAGAAAAAAAATAATTCAATCTTCTATTTTTACTGGCCTACTCATATCTGTTTATGCTCTCTTTCAAGCTATGGGGATCGATAAAACCCTTTGGGTACAAGATGTTCAATCACGTGTTTTTTCTACTCTTGGTCAACCCAATTGGTTAAGCGCTTATCTAATTGTGATTTTTTTCATTACTATTGCTAATACCAAAAATATTTATTTTCGTCTTTTTTTCTCCACTATGTTATTAGTTTCCATTTTTCTAACCAAGTCTCAATCTGGACTTTTAGCCCTTGGCTTTTCTTCTGTTTTCTACATTTTACTTTCCGTCGTCTTCCAAAAAAAAACATCTTTTAATTTTACTTTTTATCTGCCCTTTCTTCTCCTTCTTCTCATTCTCTTCACTTTTCCCAATCCTCTAAAAAATCGTTTATTCCCAACCAAATCACCAGCTGCAATTGTCAATCAATCAGGAGAAATTCTAAATATTACCGACAGTAAAGACATTCGCTTCAATTATTTGTGGCCAGCTACTTTTGCTATTTTTTCAAAATCGCCTCTTTGGGGATTTGGTCCCGAAACTTTTGCCTACACTTATTACTGGGTTAGGCCTACCTCCCACAATCTAACTTCAGAATGGAATTTTCTATACAACAAAGCCCACAATGAATTTTTAAATATATTGGCCAATACTGGTCTTTTTGGGTTTATTTCATATTGCTTTCTTTGTTTGTCGATTCTGCTCTTATTTTTTAAAACTAAATCTTTTGCCCTATTGGCCTCTTTTCTAAGCATTTTAATTACCAATTTTTTTGGTTTTTCTACATCCATTATTGCTCTTTATTTTTTTCTGCTCTCAACTATCTCTGAAAAAAATTCTTAGCTTCATCACCCTAATTGTTACTTTTCTTTGGCTCATGACAGTTACCAAATGGTACTTGGCCGATTTTTTTTACTCACTTGGCCAAAAAGATAACAGTCTAAATTCTAGTCTGCTCGCCTTTCAGTTTGACCCCATAAATCCAAACTTTTCAATTCAATTAGGCAGTTTTTATGCGACCAAAAATCAATCTAATCTAGCAATCTACTACATAAATAAAGCCCAAAATGTTTCCTCCTTTGAGATCAACTTTTACAAACAAGCCTCTATTGCCTACACTAATCTTGCCCTACACAACATATCCTTTTTGAGCCAAGCAATTGAAAAACTCCAAGCTGCTCAAATTTTTGCTCCAACCGACGCTGTTATCCCCTATCAGTTAGGCAACCTATATAAAGCCATCAACGACTCAGACAAAGCACAAGAATATTATCTACAAGCCCTAAGTTTAAAACCAAATTATGACCATGCAATGCTACAACTAGGCCAATTATATTTTGAACAAAAAAATTACTCAAAAGCCAAAGAACTGTTTGATTCCGCCATCAAAATCAACCCAAAGAATTCTCAATCTCTACCATCTTTCCCTCCACATCTCTAAATAATTTTCCTCCGCTTTTTGCCACATGGTCAATAAATAGAACGCCGTTTAAATGGTCAAGTTCGTGTTGATAAACTATGGCTTTATAATCCTTTAAAACCTCTTGTCTGTATTCTCCGTTAAAAAGTTGATATCTAACTTCTATCTCTGGCCATCTGGCAACTTGGCCATAAATATCAGGAATCGACAAACATCCCTCCAAAAATGGCTCTTTTATTCCAGTTTTGCTATTTGCAAATGAAAACAACCTTTTTTCTGCACTAAAAGTGTTTGTAATCTCTGGGTTTATATGCACACTAATTTGTTTAGTTTTACTGTCTTTTAAGGCAAAAAAACGTTTAGAAATTCCAATTTGTGGTGCTGCCAACCCTGCTCCATTACTAGTTTTTTGCAATACTTCAACCAGACCAGAAATTAAGCTCTTAAGTTCTTGATTGGTAAAATCTACAGGTAAGGCTACGGCTCGCAACACTTCCGCGGGATGTACCACTATTTTATACATTCCAAATTATATCGTACAATATCCAAATGACCAATTTGGTTTTTTTTGGCTCCAATAATTATTCAGTCCAGATTCTGCAAGGACTTTTGGCCATACCTGGATTTAAGCTGCAAACAGTAGTTACCAAGCCCGACGCCCCGGTTGGACGCAAACAAATACTAACTCCAAATCCAGTTGCTAATTTTGCTATCACACACCACCTGCCCTTACTTCAACCGCTTGATTTTGATCAAAAATTTATCGATGTATTTACTAATCTTTGCCCTGATATCGCTATTTGTGTTGCTTATGGTCCTCCATTTTTTACTGCAAAAATGTGCCAAATACCAAAATACGGCATCATAAATTTGCATCCAAGTCCTCTGCCCAAATACCGCGGCGCTGCTCCCGGCCCTTGGCAAATTGCCAACGGCGAAACTAGCTCAGCTATATCCTTTTTTCTAATCGACGAACTACCAGATCATGGACCAATTATTGCCACACTTCCCTTCCCGATTTTGCCAACAGACACTAGTAGCACTTTTTACGACAGAGCATTCTCCTTGGCTGCAGATAATTTAGAATCAGTTTTAAAAAAATATCTTACCAATCCCGTAAGTTTACAAATCCAAGATCATTCCCAAAAAACTTATTTTCCAAAATTAACCAAAGATTCAGGCAAAATCGATTGGTCAAAACCGGCAGAATACAACCAAAGATTCATCCGGGCCATGCAGCCCTGGCCAATTGCCTGGACCTGGGTAAAAAACCCAGCCGGCCAAACCCTCCGTTTGCAAATTTTTACTTCCAAGCTACATAATGCTAAAATAGAGCCACTAGATGTTAAAGTCGAAGGTAAATCACCAACTCAATGGTCTGCCATCCAAAAACACTACCAGATCCTTCACCCCTAGTTTCATTAAAGTAGTTTTTTCTTTTCTTCTTTTCCTTCTGGGTTACAATTTTTTCTTTTATCACCAGCTAACTGGCTTTGCCTATCCCCTGTTTCTTCTTTTTCTTAATCTAGTCTTTTTTCTAACTCGCGCCCCCAAGCCACATCCCTATAGTTACTTCCTAAGTATAATTTCTGTGACTTTAGCTACTTTTACAGCTGTTTTTGACCACAGAATCAACAACTTTCTAAATTATCCTTTATCCATTGTTGCCACCATTCTCTCTTGGTTAACCTATCACGATTTTGTCTCAACTTTCCCTTTAAACCCCATCACTATTCTGGAAAAAATCCCGCGTCTAAAACTGGAAATACCAACCCCCTCTGGCAGCTTAAAACCTCTTTGGCAACATCTACTACCTTCTCTACTTGCTCTAGTCTTTACTTTTATACTCGTAGGTATTCTGCGGTTTGCCGATCCGATTTTTCAACAATCCAGCAACTTTTTATTTGAATTCCTAAAAAATGATTTGGCCACCAGGCTAGCCAGATCCATTTTTACTGCTCTCTATCTTAGTCCCTTAATTTTCCTTTATTTCCTCAAACCGCCAAAACCTTCAACCACCCCAACTTACCAGCTTCAGAATTTATTGCAGCTCTCGGCTCAATGGGCCAGTCTCTTTGCTTCCATTGTCTATCTAATCTTTCTGGCTCTTCAATTAAATTATCTGCTTTTTCAACACAATCCCAGCATCCCTGGTTTTACTTATTCAACTTATGTTAAATCTGGTTTTATTGAACTTATTTTAGCCTCAGTTTTAACTCTAGCTGTGGCCCAGGTACAAAAAACCAAACTTTCTCGTCTACTAACACTTTCTACTCTAGGCTTACTTCTTCTAAACACTTACAAACTTTTTTTATACATCCAGTTTAATGGATTAACCAGAATCAGAATCCTGGGAGGTTGGTTTTTATTATGGCTTTTTATCTTGTTGCTTATTCAATTCTTTCGGCACCACTTGTTTGCCAAATTGTTTTTACCTGTCACTTTTACCATTTTAGTTCTCCTAAATTTATTGCCTACAGATAACATCCTCATCTATCTATTCAAACCAACTATTAATGGCCATGTAGACACAAACTACATTAGTAAACTTGATTTCAATTCATATCCTCTCTGGCCAGGTTTAATAGAAAACTCAAGTAAAGAAATCAACTCAATTATCAACAATGTCGATGTAAAAGATTTGACGAAAGATCAATTTTATAAAATCTATTGGGATGCAAATGTTTTATCCAACATTCAACACAGCATAAAAATGTCAACTACGTCATATGGAACCTCCGAACAAATTGCCAATTTATTAAATGATTATTGGAGTATTGGTGATCCTAATAGTTCTCAAAAAAGAGATCTGATCGACAAACTGCTATCTACAAAAACTATTACCCCAGATATAGCAGCAGAATTCAATCTACCGCCTCAGTCTTTTATTTACAAGAATCTTTTTCAATCAACTGCTTATAGTTTCCTTCCAGAGCTAACTCAAACACGAAGATTAATCGATCAAAATTTACAAAAATATAACGAATATATCAGCAAATTACCTACCCAACGTCTATCTGAGTACGAAGAAAATGCACGTGATCACTAAATAGATTATTACCTAAAATAGGTAATTTAACTAACTTTTTACACAAAAATTTTTGTCCAAATTAAATTAACCTATCAACTTTTATCCCCAAAATTAGGTATTTTTGAAAAAATATTTTTATTTTATTATCTAATTTTTTGTACTTAAAATAGCAGTCTACTTCCTATCTTATGGCTAAATTATTTTTGACATTATCTACATTTCTTGTCTTAATTAATCTAAAGGAGGAATACACATGCCCGTCAAAAAAACCAAAAAAGCTGCTAAAAAAGTAGTCAAGAAAGTAGCTAAAAAGACTGCTGCTAAGAAAAAGAAGAAATAGTTTTATTAAACTTTTTCAAACCCCGTACAAGTTTACGGGGTTTTTTGTCTTTGGAGTTTACCGCCAGATTCTTTTTTAATTCGTTTCAGGGACTTAGCCAAAAACAATCCAGTCACCTTTTCCCCATCGACAAAAAAAGTAGACTTCTGCAAGTTTTTTTTGAATTTTCTAGGTGTCCTATTCTGTGCATGTGACCTGTTTCGGCCAGTTCCAGCTTTTTTACCTACAAATGGAATGAAAATCATACGCTATACTATAACAAACATTTATCACTTTGCCAAATGTTAAATCCCATATCTTTTATTTTACTTGTAATCTCGCTAACTATTCACGAGTATGCCCATGCTAAGACAGCCGACCACCTAGGCGATCCTACTCCCAGCCTGCAAGGACGCCTAACTCTAAACCCCCTGGCTCATCTAGACCCATTAGGCACAATACTTTTATTTTTTTTCCACTTCGGTTGGGGCAAGCCAGTTCAAATTGATCCTTATAATTTTTCTAATCCCAAACGCGATGAACTCTTAGTTGCTGCTGCCGGTCCGACAAGTAATTTACTTTTAGCCATTACTTCTAGCCTGTTTTATCATTTCTTCCCTTCAATATTTCCAAATCTTATCATCAACTTTCTGTATATAAATTTGTTATTGGCAGTTTTTAATTTATTGCCCCTGTGGCCCCTAGATGGTTCAAAAATTGTTACAAATCTTCTTCCAGAAGAAACAACCTATACCCTAAAGCAACTTCTTCAAACCTATAGCACACCACTTTTACTCTTATTTCTTTTACCAATTTTTGGATCTACCAGCTTAGTAAATATCATAATCAGTCCAATTATTAGCTCTATTGCCAAGATCCTGCTCTTTTAGTTCTTGTTTTTTTTGTCTTTTTGTACCATCATTAATCTATGAACATGCAAAATAAGTTAGTTCTTGGTTTGTTTTCTCTAGCTTTTATCTCTTTAGGTGGCCTCCAGGCAGCTACTCAATACCTAAATTACAATCAAAGTTCAGTTTTAGGCGACCAAACTAGTTATTTTGCCCAAGTTGGCGGCAAAGCCAATTTTAATGTTTGTTCCACAAATAGTGATTGTGCCAGTGCCTACTGTCATCCAATTTTAAAACGCTGTCTTCCCTATTCTGCGAGTACACCTATTCAAGCACCGCTACCTACAAAATCAAATTTTTTACCCATGCCAACTGTCATCCAATTAAATCCAAATATCCCATGTTCAGCTGCCCAAGATCTATATGATCGCTATTGCAACCGTATGTATCCTGCTGACAATAACCAGATTACTGCTTCAAACTATATAAATTGCGATCAGTATCAAACTTTTTTGACCAAAAGTTGCCAGTTAGCCAAACCTACTTTGATTTTGCCTCCTACTCCAACTCTTTCCCCAATAACTAAATGCGGTATAAACTCTTTTTATGTAAGCGAATGTGCTGACCAAAAAGGTTATAGCCAAGTCAGTGGTAATTGCTATGATGGTTATCAATATAACTACCAAAGTCAATTTTGTACTTCTTACGAAGAGTTAAAAAACTATGCCATTAAAATCTGCGCTAATCATTGTTTAGCAGGAATTAGCCCTACTCTATTGCCAACCAAAGCCCCTCTTCCAAGTCCAACTTCAATAACATCAGCTAGTTGCCGTTTGACAAAATATTATCTAACTGATCTCTGCCCTACCATCTCTTCGGAAGAAGTTATGGCTCGTGGTGCCAAATACACTTGTAGTAATGGCTATGAAGCAAGTTACAATAGCACCGAGTGTCAACCACAAGAAGTCATCTACAAATCAGTTATGTCTCTGTGTTCTCAGCAAATCTGCTCAAAGAATACCGCCTTCTAAAGTCAAATTAATTGATTAAGTTTATCTAGCATTTCCTTTATTTCTACTTCATTCATGCCATGCACCAATGCCCCTTGCTCAATAGTCTCCATGCTCGATGCAAAACAACCAACGCAATGAAAACCATAATCTTCAGTCAATATTTCAGCTAAATCTGGTCTAGTAGCTACAATATTGGCAATCAAGGTATTTTTACCAATCTTTGTTTTTCCATAGTCAGCAGCAGTTTGCTTCCCTTTTACTTTTATCTTTAATTTCATTCTTAATTATACCCAATTCACAAAAAGAGCTATAATAAATATGCTCTCTTAAAATACATTCTGCGTAGGTGTTTTTTCTAGCTACCTTATTTGGCTTGGATTACGGAGTTTCGGTTGGCCTTGGTCAATTGAACAGTTTTCCGCTCTTGCTTTATGCAGGAAAAGTCACGCAGTTTTAGGCTTTAAGAGAGCACTTTTGATTAGTTTCTCTATTCTACTCATTGTTTCCAAATTATTTTTCGCTTCTTTATCAACTCCTCTACCTATTTGCTCTAAAAACTTTTCCGGTGAATTCAGAAACTTTCTAATCACTCTTGCCATGGCAATCGGGTCTTCAGCAATCAAACCAAGCCTTTTCTTTTTTATTATTTCAATATTTCCATCTTCTTGACCGCCAATGTGGGTAATTGCCACAAATGGTTTATTGCAAGCCACTACATCAAATAGAAAATTTGGGCCTGCTTTTCCCAAAATCAAATCACACACAGACAAAATCTCTGCCATGTTCTCAATCCAAGCCAAATTAATTATTTTCAAATTATCTCTTATATACGGCATTTTTTTAATTATTTTTTCGAATCTATCTATCATTTTATGCAACTTCTCATCTTTACCCGTATTAAAAACTATTTGTACAGGCTTCCTAATTGTCAATAATATTGGTAATAACATTTTTATAGCCGCATTTCCCAAGCTTCCTCCCCCTACAAAAATTGCAGGTATCGAGTCATTAAGTCCAATTTTCCGTCTGACTTCTTTTTTCTCAGTATTACTAATTTTCTTATACATCTCCTCTCTAACCCACCAACCACTAGCAAACATTTTATTTTTCAAAATTCCATATTTTTTACCAGCATCTACCATTACCGAATCATAAACCAAATGCATGTCAGCACCTTCTACAAAGGATAGTGTATTTATCGACCACGGATCAGCCACTACCGTCCACAATTTAAACTTCCAACCACCTATTTTCTTCATTTTAGCCATGGCCTGGCTATGTAAAAAATAAGAACAGATTACCAAATCTGGTTCGTATTTGTCCAAAGCTTCTTTAAGAGCAGAAATATTTTTATCACAATATTCAATTGCCATCTTTCGCAGGTTTTTCATGGTCAAAAGCTTTACAGCTACCTTGTTTCCAAGCGGGAAGTTTCGATAGCTCCAACTATACAAATCACCACTCAAGCCGGTTTTGGCCTCCACCTCAACATAATCCACTGTCCATCCATTTTTTTCAGAAACATTGCTTAGGTGGCCATACAAAGCCTTTGCAATTGACCTGTGACCCCAAGGCATATGATCGGTCAATATTAAAATTCGCATATCCAATTATATCTAATCTGGTTTACTTAGCCAAAGTTGCTATAATCCAAAGTATACGCCCGAGTAGCTCAGTGGTAGAGCAACTGTTTTGTAAACAGTAGGTCGTGAGTTCAAATCTCACCCCGGGCTCAAATTAGCTAAACAGAATTTTTTTTAGTATCATCAGGCTTAAATAGGCACATTTTTTCCTTTCGGAAGATAAAAGCACTCCCAACATAATTTCCACTTCCTCAAAGTCAATTTTCCTAGCTTCTTCCAAATTGACCCCCACTATCTTCTCGCCTAGCATAGAGGCCGAAGCCATAGAAATCGCACAACCCTGACCAACAAATCTAAATTTAGTTATTTTATTGTCCACCACCCAAACCGCTACTTCCAAAGAGTCTCCACAGCTAGGATTATTTTGTCCGCTAATAAAAATAGTTTCCCCATCTTTGGCTACCCAGTTCTCCCTTTCACCATAATTACGCGGATTTTTATAGTGATCTAATATGTTTTCTTGATATAAACTATCCATGTTTTAAAGCTTTTAGATCTTTCTTATGAATTACTAAAACCTCTGAATCAAATTGTATATTTCCCAATCCCCATAATTTAGAGTCTGGAACCAATTTTAACTCCTGATCTTTCACTACAAAAAAAAGATATCCCAGTTTTTGACTCAAACCAACTACTGGTATCCAATCCCAAGGCATATTTACCCCCGCATGCAACACCAAAGCTTGGACTTCCCTTTTCCAAAGCTTGGCAAATGACAAACCAATACTACCATTAGCAATTTCAATCGATGTAAACACTCCACCTTTTGGTTGACACCATTGATTTACCAATTTGGAGTAAACCAACGGATGATCTCTGAGTAACAATCTCAATTCTGTTGGTTTTTTATATTCTAATAATCGATGACGAAATTCACTCAATCTATGTACTCTATTACTATCTGGACGAAAATAGTAAATCTCACCAGTCATTACATCCCCAATACAAGCCGATATAATTTCTTTGTCTTTTACCAAAGCCAACATACTGCCAATCCCGTTAGATTGTTCTCGAACAAAAGCCTTAGTCCCATCCAATGGATCAATAGTAAACCACAACTTTTCTCTATCTTTAGGCTTTTTCCGTAAGCCACTTTCTTCAGCAATCACCCCTGCTGTCGAAAAACACTCTTCAACTACTTTGATAATCGCCTTTTGTGCCGCCAAATCCGCAGAGGTCAAAAAATCTATACCTTCTTTATATTTATTTTCTTTAATTTTCACTTCATGTTCTGCCATTTGCTTGGTTATTTCCCACATCCCGCGTTTCATCATTTCTTTTATTAAAATACCAACTGCTGTTGGCGACATTCCAGAAATTTTTCTTTGTTTCATAGCCCAAAAACTTTTTTTACTTCTAAAATACTCTCAGCTAATTTGTCAATATCTTCAATTTGAGTATAAATTCCAAAACTTGCCCTAGTTGTGGCGTTTATTCCCAAATATCTGTGTAATGGTTGGGCACAATGATGACCCGATCTAACCGCCACTCCCATCCTGCTAAGTATTTCCGACACATCGTGTGGATGTACTCCCTTCAAACTAAACGGTATAACTCCAACCCTATTGCCCATACTCCAATTCCCCCAAATAGTTAAACCTTCAATCTTTTTTAATTTATCAAATCCATAACAAAGAATTTCCTTCTCTTTTTGCTGTATTTGATCCCAACCCCACTCTTGCAAAAAATCTATAGCTGCTCCCAAAGCTAGGACTTGCCCAACAGGAGGTGTTCCCGCCTCGTATTTATCTGGACTAGACCTCCATTTACTTACTTCCCCCCCGGCTTCTTCCACCATCCCGCCGCCAAGCATAAAAGGCTCACCCTCCTCCATCAATCTCAACTTGCCCCACAATACTCCAACTCCAGTCGGTCCATAAATTTTATGTCCAGAAAAAACATAATAATCACAGTCCATTTTTTTCACATCAACAGACATGTGAGCCACTGCCTGGGCCCCATCCACAACCACAATAATATTTGGGTTAATTTTACGTACATTCTTAACTATTTCGCTTATGGGAACTACTTGCCCAGTGACATTAGAAACCTGGGTCAGAGCCAAAATTTTTACTTTTTTCCAATCTATTTTTTTTGTATCCAAACTGCCATCTTTTTCCAAACCCCAAATTATAAACTTTGCTCCAACCTGCTTAGCCAGTCTTTGCCATGGCAAAAAGTTAGAATGATGTTCCAAAACACTAACCACAATTTCATCATTTGGATTTACTTTTTGTTTTAAACTATAAGCAACGGTATTTATTGCCATCGTAGTCCCAGCAACAAATACCACTTCTTTGGTGTCGTTTGCTCCCAAAAAACTAGCCACTTTTTGTCTTACTTGTTCATATTCCTCTGAAGCTTTTAGTGAAATTTCATAATTACCCCGATGAATATTAGCGCTATATTTTTCCAAATATTCTACCTCCCTAGCAATTACACTGGCAGGTTTTAGGCCAGTAGCTGCACTATCCAGATATACCAAACCAGGATTATTAGTAAAGATTGGAAAAAATTTTTTCACCTCATTTATATCCATATTTCAATTTTAGCTCTAATCATATATTTTCAAAACACCACATAAGCTAATTCGCTAAAAACGCCTCTATTAATTCATTTTTGGCTTTTTTTTCACTCCAACCTCTGCTTTGCAAATAAAATTTTTGTTCTTCGTTTATACAAGAGACAGAAGCAGCGTGTGATGCTCTAACCTCATTTGCTTCAATCTCTAACTCTGGAACTGCAATCCCAACTCCTCCAGGCTCTACTAACAAAATCTCCTGTTTCAAATAACCATCACTTAGTTCAGCTCCCTTTTCAATCTTGATCTTTCCTCTAAATTCCAATCTGCCACCTTTTTCCACCACCCCTTTTACCCAGACTTTGCCATTGCATTTTTTGGCCTTAAAGATTAAATCTGTTTGTACTTCTACTATTTGGCCAGATTTAACTAAAAACCGACCCATTAATTCTTCTTCCTGTCCATTTTTATCAAAAATCAAAACAGTTTTTCCAGCTTGGTTAAGGATTTTCATAGGAAAATACACTAGTAGCTCTAATTATCTTGCTCTCAGCTATACCCCATTCTAAATTTCCAGAAACCATAACTTTTTTATTTAGATATGAATCCCAATTCTGTTCAGTAACTAGGGGTATTCTTTGTAACCAGGCCATTGCATTATCCTCGCCAATAGCCGAAGTAGTATCTTTTAAAGGTTCTGTGAAAACCAACCAATATCTAAACATTTTATCTGTCTCTGGGTCACTATTTGTCCACAATTGACCAGGCAAGGTAATTTGTGTAACGGCTTTGGCATTCAAAGCAGGTAATTGGTTATTACAAACAGCAAATTTACAATTTAATTCCGAAACTCTGCCAACATAACTGCCATTGGGACATAGCTTCGCCTCAGCAGTGCATACCTTTGGTTCAAATCGTTTAACAACAACAAATTTTACAAAAAAAACCAAAACCAGATTACAAATCAATATCAACACACAAAGTTTTTTCATCTTTAATTTTAACCTACACTCCCCTCCATTTGTAGATCAATCAATCGATTTAACTCAAGGGCATATTCCATAGGCAATTCCTTAACTACTGGTTCAACAAATCCATTTACTATCATGGCTTCTGCCTCGTGTTCTTCAAAACCTCGGCTCATCAAATAAAAAAGTTGCTCTTCTGCAATTTTTGAAACTGTAGCTTCGTGTTCAAAAGTCACTTGGTCTTCCATTATTTTATTCACAGGGTAAGTATCACTTCGACTGTTTTTATCCAAAATCAGTGCATCACAAACCACCTTTGATTTAGAGCCCCTAGCCCCTTTGTTAATTTGGATTAATCCCCGATAGCTAGCCCTGCCTCCATCTAAACTAATTGATTTGGAGATAATTCTAGAAGTAGTTCTGGCAGCCAAATGAATACATTTACCTCCCGCATCTTGATGTTGTCCAGGACCTGCCACCGCAATAGATAATATTTCCCCGTGTGCCCCTTCTCCTTTTAAATAAACACTTGGATATTTCATTGTTAACTGACTTCCCAAATTCCCATCAATCCACTCCATTATTCCCCCTTTTTCTACTAATGACCTTTTAGTAACCAAATTAAAAACATTTTTTGACCAATTCTGAATGGTTGTATAGCGACATCTAGCCCTGTCCCCCACAAAAATCTCTACTACTGCCGAATGCAAAGAGTCATCAGAATAAATAGGCGCCGTGCACCCCTCTACGTAAGAAACTTCTGCTCCTTCTTCTAGAATGATTAAAGTCCTCTCAAATTGACCAATTTTTGCTGCATTTATTCTAAAGTAAGCCTGCAAAGGTTGAACTAACTTTACCCCAGCCGGTACATAAACAAAGCTCCCACCACTCCACACGCTAGTATTTAGTGCAGCAAATTTATTATCTGATGAAGGTACTAGTTTCCCAAAATATTTAAAAACTATTTCTGGATATTTAGCAAGTGCTTCATCCATCCCCATAAAGATTACGCCTTTTTGAGCAATCTCAGTTTTTAAGGAACCATAAATTACTTCGCTGTCATATTGCGCTTTTACGCCCGCTAAATATTTTTTTTCTGCCTCTGGTATTCCCAATCGTTTGTAAGTTTGTCTAATCTCTGGCTCCACTTCTTCCCAATTTTTTTCTATTTTTTCCTGCGGTTTCAAATAATAATATATATTTTTAAAATCAATTTTTTCTAAATCCCCACCCCAAACTGGCAAGGGCATTTTTTCAAAAATCTGCAAAGCTTTAAGACGTTTTTCCAACATCCATTCAGGCTCCTTTTTAATCGCAGAAATCTGTCGCACCACTTCCTCATTTAAGCCTTTTTTAGTTTTAAAAATAGCTCGCTCTGGCATTGCAAAACCAGCAGAATAATCAGAAGAAAAATTTTCCTTTTTATTTTTTTTAATTTTTATTTTTGCAAATCTGGTCATAATTTTTAGTACCCTTTTTCCTCAATTTCTCCAGCAATTTCCTCACCTCCGCTTTTTACAATTTTACCTTCAACTAAGACTTTAATTACATCTGGCTTTATATATTTCAGTACCCGAGAATAATGTGTAATTAACAATAAAGAAGCCCCACTCTCTTGCTTGTATTTGGCTAATGTTTTGCCAATAATTTTTAAAGCATCTACGTCAAGTCCTGAATCAATTTCGTCTAAAATCAAAAGCTTGGGTCTGGCACATAATATTTGCAATACCTCCATTTTTTTCTTTTCACCACCAGAAAAACCTTCATTCAAATTTCGTCTTAACAACTCATGATTCAATTTCAACAAATCAGCTTGTTGTGACAGCCATATTCTAAAGTCACCCAAACTCATGGCTTTTTGTTTGCTTAAGTTGGTCCTGAGCTTATAAATTCGCCACAAAAATGTGTGAGCTGACAAGCCAGATATAGCCACCGGATATTGCATCGACAACATAATCCCCTCTTTTGCCCTCTGATCTACACTTAAACCATTTATATTTTCACCCAACCAGCTGATTTTTCCATCACTAATCTCGTATGCCGGATGCCCAGCCAAAGTCAAAGCCAAACTAGATTTTCCACTTCCATTTGGGCCCATAAAAGCCACAGTCTGTCCATCTTCAATCGCAAAACTTATTCCATTTAAAACCAGTTTGTCGCCAACTTTTACAGTTAAATTTTTTATCTCTAGCATAGTATTAATTATAACAACTACTTCATACAGCAAATCTGTCTATTTTCTAAAACTTTTGAGCCCAGAGCGAGATTTGAACTCGCGACCTTTCCCTTACCATGGGAATGCTCTACCAACTGAGCTATCTGGGCACTTTGCGATTATAACAAACCCAAAGCCTTCTACCTATCCCTATACTACTTCCCAACACCCTTCTAACTTTAGCTTCTTCAATATTCAAGTCTCCACACAAAAAACCAATACTACCTTTTAAAAATGCATCTTTTTGCCAAGCTTGCATATTATCCCATTTGCTACCAGCTTCCATCCCCTTACCTGCTGCTTGCACTAGCCAAAATAGTTCATTATCAACAGTAAGCCTCATATCTCTGCGATTATATCCAATCAAACAAGGTATAATTGAACCAATCGGAAGGTTGGCCCAGTGGTTTACGGCGCTAGTCTTGAAAACTAGTGGGAGAAATCCCTTCGCAGGTTCGAATCCTGCACCTTCCGCCTGCTAAAATAAAATTGTTGGCTTTGGTTAATATTTAATATTTTTAATCTATGCAAAACCCCCTAATCCCCAGTCTCTGGTTTAGCGCTACAAACGGCGACCTATCCAAAATTTTAGAATATTACAAAAAAGTTTTTCAAGATTTGTTTGAAGCAGGAAATATTATGAATCTAGGCCAAACTCCCAGCGGAAGAACAGAAATTTGTGAAGTAAAAATACTTGGCCAAAGATATACATTAATGAGTACTGAGGGTGATCATGATCATTTCAACGATTCATTTGCTCTAACCATCGAATGTGAAAACCAGACAGAAATTGATAAATATTGGAATTATTTTATCCAGGAAGGCAAAGAAGTGCAGTGTGGTTGGTGTAATGATAAGTATGGACTACGTTGGCAAGTAATTCCCCAGAATCTGGGTGAATTGATGAGCAAACCAAACGCTCAAAATGTTCTAATGAACCAAAAGAAAATAATTATCGAGGAATATTTGAAATAGCAATATTTTTTCTCTTTTCTTCGTATAATTAGTAAGTTAGCTATTTACATTCTATGCACATCCAGCTTGCTGCTACTAACTTTGAAATCGGACCGCATTTAAAAGAATTAGTTGCTACTAAATTTGAGCCACAACTCCAAAAACATTTAGGCAGCTTTAATCATACTGACCTGGTCATAAATTTACACATCTCCAAAGACAAAGATGGTACTCATACTGTCGTTTCTAATTTAGACTTACCGGGACCAGGTGGCCAAATTTCCGGTCAGGCCGACTCACCAGACTTAGTTGTCGCCCTAAAAAAGGTTTTAAATCAACTCGAAAAACAAATCAGCCGCTTTAAAGAACACTAAAATTAGCCTAAACTGTTTGTTATGGGTATCCTGCTAATTGTCTTTTGGTCTCTATTTTCAAAGAATATTATCCATGCGGCCAACCTACCCCTACTTTTTCAGTTAAACAATACATATCATTCTCAAACATATCAGGAATTTGTATCTCCAGATCCCATTATAGTTACTAGCACCAAATCAAATGATATTGGAACAACGCTACAACCCGAACCGCAAATTTTAGGAATCGCTATAAGCGAACCTGACACCTCGCTTCCAGCCAAAACCACTACTATTGCCCTTTTGGGAGACTCTATGGTCGACACCTTAGGTCAAACTTTTTTTAATCTGACTCAAAGCTTGTATCGTTATTATCCTCACAACCACCTTTTTCGGAGTCTTAATTTTGGCAAAGGCAGTGACACTATTGAAGGCGGTCTAAATCGTCTTAACAACTTGATAGTCAAAAAACCCGATATAGTAGTCGTGGAATCCTTTGCTTATAACAATTTTGGTAATACCGCATCTGGTTTTAATCAACACCAACAAGCGTTGAGTCAAATTATTGCCACAATACACGCCAAATTACCGGCTTCCAAAATAGTCATTTTGGCAACTATTGCCCCAAATCCAAATCTTTTTGCCAAAGGTGTTTTCAATTTTGATGCTCCAACTAGACTTGAAAAAACTCAAACCATTTCAAAATATTTACAAAGAACCATTACTTATGCCCAAACAGAGAATCTACCCATAGCAAATGCATATCAAGCTAGCCTGGTTGGCGACATTGGTGATCCCTTGTACATCGATACTGTTGATAATATTCATCCAAGTTCCCAAGGAAAAGAATTAATCGGCAACATCCTTGCAAAAACCATTTACGACAACCACCTAATCGACAATTAATCTAAATTAGTCTATAATCCCACACAATGTCTAATAAGAAAAAAACACCACGTCTGCTTCTCGCTCTGCTTTGTAGTGTTTGTGGAGCTCAAAATTACCTCACTTCGCGCAACAAAACCAATACCCCAGATAAACTCAAACTAAACAAATACTGTAATTGGTGCAAAAAAACTACTGAACACAAAGAATCAAGCAAGCTCAAATAATGCTCCTGCCAACTGGCCCAACCTCTGCCTTGGAAAATATTTATATCTCTCCCCTGGAAATCTGCAACCTAAATTGCCGTCTTTGTTACACCCACAAAACCAAAGCCATCTTAACCAATCCACAAATTCAAAACTTTACCCGACGTTACCAAAAATATGTCAATCTAAAGTCTATTCTTTTTTGCGGTGGTGAACTTTTCCTTCTGCCAAAATTTCCCAATCTGGTTAACTACTACACCCGCAAAAACATTTTTGTCAGCCTAATTACCAATGGCACTATCAATCGTCTTTCGTCAATAAAACAGCCAAATCATGTCCAACTTCTGGTATCGCTAGATGGGCCAGAAAAAGTTCACAACCAAAATAGAGGCCTGGGCAATTATCAAAAAACCCTGTCTTTTATCCAATCTGCTCTTAGTTTGGGTTTTCATCTAGAAATTATGTATTTAGTGACCCCAGCTTCCTATGCTTTTATCGATATCCTACCCGTAGAATTGGCTAATCTGTTTGGCCAACCAATTGCTTTTAACTATCTAACCCTCAAAACTAAATTATTTACAGCCTGCCACTCATTATGCCAAAATGTCGATTCCCCAGGCTTATCTGTAGATCAAATAATCAATATTAAGAAAAATTATCCAAGCATACCCTCTAAAAATTTTGGTTGCTCTCAGCTATCTCTACAAAGTAACGGTCTTGTATACGGCTGCTGCGAATCACCCAATCCTTTGGGTAAAATATCCACGCCAGTTCCCAAACTTATTGCGTCTTTTACCTCCAGATTAACTAGCTGCCAAAGCTGTCCTTCAACTTCTTGTCATGGTTGCTCTGATCGCAATTTTCTTTGTGGCTACAAACAAGAACTTGGACAAACTTCTTGTTTGACGGTTGCCCCCTTATTCGCCTAAGCTTATTTATGACCAAAAATTGGCAACAGCTAAAAAATAAACAAAAATCCTGGGAGAGTTTTTTTGTCAAACAGCATTTATTCAGATTAATCCGTGATTTTTTTTGGTCTCAAAACTTTATGGAGGTCGATCTGCCTATTTTAAATCCAGGCTACCCTATTGAACCCAATATCTTTCTTTCTCCGGTTACTTGGCAGCACAAAAACAAAACTTTTTACTTACCCCCTTCTCCTGAATCCTCTATTAAAAAACTGATAGCAGCTGGTCTGGATAATTGTTTTACCATCAGCAAATGTGTACGAGACCTAGAAGATTTAGGACCCACTCACAATTTGGAATTTAACATGTTGGAGTGGTACGAAATAGGCAAAAACTACAAGCAGGTTGCCCAAACCACCAAACAGCTTTTCTCCTATCTAATCGAAAAATTAGACTTTCAAAGCCCAGTAAATTTTACTAACTGGCACCAAACTTCAGTTAAGGAACTTTTTCAAACTCACGCCCATATAGATCTTGATGAAAATTCCGACTTTGCCTCTATTGAAAAAACTGCCAAAGCCAAGGGCTACAATACTCAGGGTATAACCACTTGGGAACCTCTCTATAATCAAATTTGGATTAACGAGATTGAACCTAATCTGCCCCAAAACCAACCAGTCCTGGTTTTCGACTTCCCCGAACGTATTTCTACCCTTTGCCAGCCCAGTCCAAACCCTCTCTACGGACAACGCTGGGAGCTTTACATCAATGGTTTGGAATTTGCCAATTGTTATACTGAACTTTGCAACCCCGACCAACAAACACAGAATTTCACCCGAGAAACCAACGATCGCCTCAGTTTAAACCAGCCTATCCACCCCCAAGACTCTGACTTTATAGATTCTCTATCTAGCTTGCCATCCTGTTCTGGTATTGCCATTGGCTTAGAACGATTAGCTATGTTTTTTGCCCATACTAAGGACATTAACGATGTCATCTTCTTTCCAACTTCCGAAATGATTTAACACTTTGTGTTTTTTATTTTCTAACTCTGTTGCTAGTTCATACTATGGTATGATTTATGTATGATTATGTTAAGTCAAAAAACTAAACGACTCACCATTAGTCTGCCATATTCTCTGTGGCAGAAAGTCAATCTAAAAATCCACAAAGGTATGATTAGTCAATATTTCGCTTCTTTGGCCCAAAACGATCTTCTGACTATCCCCAATCTAGACCCCACCAGCACTCTTCTTGATTATCTAAAATCTAACTCAACTCCTAAATCCGGCTACAAAAATATGTTAAAAGCTTTAAATAAAGAACACTAAATTATGTTTGCCTATGTTTTACCAGCTACTTTCGTCCTTCAGGCCCTAAGTAAACAAAAGGCTGATCTTACTCACAAATTAATTGAATTAGTTGAAAATAATCAAAAACAAGTTATCAAGTTATATACCCTTCCTCTATTTTATACTCAGTTAACTAATGGCCTAAATTTTTCCTACTTCTCTCTATCTCGCGCTCAGGAGCTATTAAGTCAATGTCTGAACCTGCCACTTGAAATACATAGCCTTCAACCTCGCGACTACCAAAAAATCCTAGAGCTCGCCCATCATCAAAAAACCAGTATTTATGACACCAGTTATCACTACTTGGCCAAAGTACTCTCAGCCACACTGCTAACCTGCGACAAGAAGTATTTTCGCAAAGCCCAAAATTTTGGTAATATTGAATTAATATGACTGAACCAGTAGTCAAACCAAAGTCCACCACTTCTTCCGGACCCAAGCCAGTGCGTCCACCCGCTTTTCAAAAGCCTAGTTTTGGCAGCTTTGGCAAAAAGCAAAAATTTCCCCTACCCACCCTTCCGCGTGGAGTTAGATAGTTTTATTTTTGCTTTTTGTAGTCCAAAATTTCGTTATTTTGAAAAATAAGATCAATTCCTGCCTGTTTAAATATGTCTTCGCTTTCCATACCCTCGTGGTACTTGTACTGACATACTACTCTTTTGATACCAGAATTAATCAAAAGCATTGCACAAACCCTACACGGTGTCATCCTGCAATACACCGTTGCTCCGTTTAAACTAACTCCATTTTTTGCTGCCTGACAAATCAGATTTTGCTCTGCATGTACAGTTCTAACACAATGCTCGCTAACCCTACCGTCTTCATGAACCATCTTTTTAATTTGATGTCCCACATCATCACAATGAGGCATACTCACAGGCGCTCCAACGTACCCGGTCGTCAAAATCTGTTTGTCCTTGACTGCCACAGCCCCCGATCTCCCTCTGTCACATGTACTTCTAGCAGCAACAGAACCTGTAAGTTGTAAGAAGTATTCGTCCCAGTTTGGTCTTTTTATTTTTAGCATTTCTAATTCTAAATCATTTGTCTATATACCCATATTTGCTATACTAGCCCATCTGGGCCTGTAGCGTAGTTGGTAGCGCGTCCCCATGGCATGGGGAAGGTCAGGGGTTCAAGTCCCCTCAGGTCCACATCTCTCCTAGGTCTGTGATGAAATGGTATCATGGCGGTCTCCAAAACCGCTCTTCTAGGTTCGAATCCTAGCAGGCCTGCATGTTTTATCTACTTTTTCCCTTTCTAATTCCCATCCTAACGATTTTGCTCTTTCCAGTTTTGGCCAATTTAATAGCTAGTCAAAAGTACCGTAAAAATATTTATCTTTATCTGGCAGCTTTTAGCTATTTCCTCTCCTGGTATTTACCCTCTCCTTTGATAAACGGTCAAAATACCTCCTTTACCACTCATGTAGTTGGCGGTGGTTTTTTCTCCTGTCTACTGACTTTGTCATTTATAAAATCACAAAACCATAAACTAAATCTTTTCCAGGAATTTTTAACCTTCTTTGCTTTTACTAGCTCTCTTGGGACTTTAAACGAGCTTTTTGAGCTATTCTTAGTCCAATTTCATTTGGTAAAAAAATTAAACATTACCGACACTTCCTGGGATTTGCTTGCCAACTCCTTTGGCTGCCTAATTTTCTATCTAGTTTACTTTATCCTAAAGTCAAAATTCTTCTCCCAAAAACATGTTTGAACAGTTATTCTGCTGTATCTCTGGCAGTTTTTCCAAATACAAACCAGAGATTGACCAAACAATTATAGAATATAAACATCTTGGAGTAACAGTTCTAGAACCTGCACTTGGCTGGCTGGCAAAGCCACGAGTGCTAAGGCTTAGTCCAGACTATAACCCTGATGTTTTTCGACCACTTCCTAATGAGATTGGTCTAAATCCAAAACAAATAGAAGATCGATTTTTAAGTGCTCTGCGACAAAGCAACTTTCTATATTTGGAAAATCCCTCTGGCTATATTGGTCCATCTACTTGTTTGGAAATTGGGTTTGCCCTGGCTCAATCTAAGCCAATTTTTGCCCGTTTTCCCCCAGATAAATCACTAGATATGGATCCATTCTTTAGCCTAAGGTTAAGACAAATCAAAGTTCTTAGTCCCTCAGAAGTAGTAAATTTTCTATCTAAATAAAATCCCCCGCCGTGGCGGGGGCAAAACAAAATAGAGTTTTTCCTACCCCGAAAGTGGATCGCACCCCGAGGTTCGTAGTCTATTTTATTTTCAAAAAGAACTATTGTAATTTAAAAAATTACTACAAGTAATCTTAAATTACAACTTATATGTGGGCCAACCTGTAAGGAGCTGAAGGTCGCGTCATATACTTTCGTTGCCTTCAGATTGATCCTTGCGCATCGGATCACTACTTTCTCGCGCAGGTCAGTTTGTATGTCATCCCGGTCCCTACCGGAATCTTAGCTGAGAATTTGACGTAATTCCCAACATCACTTAATCAAACCCTATTTTCCGTTATTTGTCAAATAAGATATTTTACTTGACCATATCTACTTTATTTGCTAGGATAACGCATCGGAGCAAGAGTGTTTTTACACTCCATGACGCTAACGTTTAACAACCGAAGCGTGAGGTGCTCCGTTTTTCTTTTTCCGATCCATCACTGACAGAAATATTTTGTTTTTCTTAGCATCTTCGATCAATACAACTCGTACTTTAATCCATACACTACCAATTAATTTCATAGCCTCAAATGCATAAAAAGTACGACTATTTCTGATACTTATATCTTGTATGTTGGTCGACTCTTCTAAAATCTCTTTTGCATAGGGCAATAGTTTTAAACGTCTGTATACATCTCCAAAAGAACGTTTTTTGTGGCCAGTAGCTCCAGTAATATGTCTCCAGCCAAGTAACGATACTCTTACTCTAGATTTCAATGCAGGGCAATAAATCCCATCTTTCCTCCATAAATCATATGTCAACCATACTCGCCTTTTAACCTTAAAGTCCTTAGCCATAATTGAGTATATCAACAAGAGTTTCTAATTGAACCAAACGAATCATGTTTTTCACGACATTAAATTTTACCCAAGCTACCTACATATAAATTTCTTAAGTCCTATAACTTGACAATTTAGGCTTTAATTGCTATACTTACCCATAATCTGTTTTTACAGATTCGCACCTTTAAGTAAAAAACATTTTGTCAGCCAAAAGCTAATTTAAGTTAGTTTTTGGGTGGCAAATTGCCACTCCTCTGGTTTTTACTTTCTAACACATTGCGTGTTAACCAAGTGACCCAGAAGTTCCTTTACATTCCACACACAACAATAATTCTTCTTTTCTAAGTTTTTGAGGTATTAGAACCCAATTCTTCCCATTAGTATGGGGATAGCTGGGTTCTAATACCAAAATCAAAACAAAAAACAAAAAAAGGAGAAAAAATGAAAAACAAAATATTTCTATCTGTGATGGCGGCCGGAGCAATACTGCTCCTAGCCGGTTGCGGCGGCGCTTCTGGCGCCACCGCAACTCGTAGCGACACGCCGGCCGCCTCAGCGACCAGCGTCATCACGACTACGACAACCGCCGCACCAGCGCCTATCCCCGCCGCCACCCGTGCCGAAAACGGGCAACTGTATGACCTGCAGCCGCAACCATACGTGGCACATCCTTCCATGTACCTGGAAACGGGTAAATGGGATCCGGAAAGTGGAACCGACGCACCACAGAAGACCTGGAGGATCAAGTTGATCCCCGGAACCGCTGCGGTTGTTGGCGGCTTCACAGTGGATAACGTTGCAGGCGGTGTCTATAAGACATACACAAGCGACTTCAGTGTCACAGTGAAGGACGGTTTCGTTAGTGTGGTTAAGAGCGAATGGCTGAAGGACGAATACGACTTTAGGGTTGGTGAAGCTGTTAAATACAGTTGGGCACATGCTCACTTGTATCCACCAACCGGTTCAACCCAGCAAGCCGAACAGCCTACAGCCACATCACCTGCCAAGCCTGCCGCGCAAGTCAATTCAGAACGCCAAGCTACAGGCGACGGCAAGACTTTGAACTTCAAGAAAGGTGACACTGTCATCGGCGTCGGCATTGTTTTGTCGGATGGCACTAAATTTTCCAGCTGCATGCTAAAGAACGCACCTTCTGATGGCAAAGTCACAACCGGCGTCGTTGCGCCTTGGCTCGAAGAGCAACGGGCGGCCAAGTCCTGCAAGTAGTGTCACATGACCACCGCTTGACACGCAGAGAGGACCCCCAAGCCTTCCTGGCTTGCCTCTCTGCGTGTCTTCTGGTGATTTCCTTTCTTTGTTGTGTGTGGAATATCGTTTTACGAGTAAACCAATTCTCGTACTGATGAGGCAAAAAGAAGCCGAAAACGATAAATCAAGATATGAAATATTCGGACAAAAAACCAATTCTTTCAGTCTATATGCCAGTCTTCAACGCCGCCGAGTTTCTAACTCAGTCAATTGAATCTATTTTATTCCAAACTTATAGTAATTTTGAATTCATCATCGTAGATGATCATTCCACTGATCATTCTTGGACCATAATTCAAAAGTATGCTAAGAAAGACAAACGTATCAAGGCTTTTCGTAATCCAATAAATCTTGGCGTAAGCCTAACTTCCAATATCGCCTTATCCAAATGCCGTGGCAAATTCATTGCGCGTATGGACGCCGACGATATTTCTATCCCTACACGTCTTCAACTTCAACTGGCATACTTTAAAACAAATCCCCAGACAATTGCCCTTGGTGGCCAATGCCAGTTAATCGACCAAAATAATAAGCTAATTGGCCAAAAAAACTTTCCGAGTAATCCTGTAAAACTGGCCAAGATGCTTTTTTGGGCCATCCCAATTCAGCAACCCAGTATGATGATAAACACACTCCTTTTGCCAAAAAAATTTCTTTGGTACCAACCCAATAGATCCTCAGCTGAAGAAGTTGATCTTCTTTTCCGTTTATCGCGCTTAGGAAATCTTTCTAATCTCAATCAAACACTTCTATTTTATCGAATTTTACCCACCAGCCTTTCCCATTCCCATCCCAAAAAAACCTTTTGGCTAACCTTTCAAAGCAGACTAAATGCACTGCAATTGGGTTCAAAACCTTCGCCAACTGCGATCTTTCTAAACCTTTTGCAAATTATAGTAGTTACTTTTCTTCCAGAAGCTATGATTAGTAACCTTTGGTACAGTATAAGAAATTTGAAAAAAACAAGCTCTTTTGCGCTAGAATCAATCAATGTCTAAATGGTTTGCACCTATCTTTCTGTTTCTATTATTATTGGCAGTATTTTTGGCTAATTTTACAAACGGAACTTGGCTATCTGGCTGGGACAATTTAATGCCAGAACTAAACCTAAAATTAAATTTAGCCAGGAGTCTTTCGGCTGTGTGGCAGGAATACCAAGGACTAGGATTAGTCGGCGGGATGGGTCATGCAACTGATCTGATAAGACAGCTCTTAACTTTACTGTTAAATCTAATATTGCCCGCTAACCAGATACGTTATTTTTGGCATTTTTTTAGTCTTTTTCTAGGAACCTATGGTATATATTTTTTATTCAAACAGTATTCGCACAAAAATCTACCATCAGTCTTAGTTGCCAGCTTTTATCTCCTAAATTTTGCCACCGTCCAAAATTTTTGGGCCCCTTTTGAACCTTTTTCAATTTTTTGGGGCACTCTGCCGTGGTTGGTACTATACTTCCTTCAAAGCGCTAATCAGCCTACTCTTAAAAACTTTTTTAAACTAACTATTGTCAATCTTTTGGCCATTCCTAGCTTCTATGTCCCCACAGTTTTCCTGGTTTATTTATCTATTTTGGGTTGCCTTATTTTGTCAACTTATAAAAAAGCCTCAACTACCCTTAAACAATTAGGGATAATTCTCTTTCTTAATCTATTTTGGTTATTACCTTTTTTATATTTCTTTTCGACCCAATCTTACAACCCCAGGTTTGCTATGGGCAATCTTATGGCTAATCAAGAAACCGCCATGCGTAATGACTATTTTGGGCATTTTTGGGATTTATTGTCGCTTAAGGGATATTACTTTAATTTGACGGACGTAGAAGGAAACATTATGTCACCTTGGATCTCTTTTCTGAACTCACCCAGCATGAATCTCCTGCAATATTTTTTTAGTTTCTGTGCATTCTTGGGCCTAGTCTTAGTGACACTGCCTAAAATTAAAAATAGTTTACAAACTTTCACAATTTTATCTAGCCTTTTACTTTGCATAGCCCTCGGCAGCCAAATACCAGTTTTCTCTCAAATAAACCAATTTCTGAGGCAATCAGGCCTAATTGATCAGGTCTTTCGTTCGCCTTTCACCAAATTTGCCCCCTTGCTTAGCCTAATCTACTCCCTCTTAATTGGACATTTCTTGTTAAGTTTCTACAACTGGAAAAAAATTTCAGGCTCCGTTCTTGCTACTATTTCTTTTCTTTTTTTAACACTTAATCTTTTATTAAACCAGCCAATTTTTAAAGGAAATTTTTTTTATCCCAATCTAAAAATAAAAATCCCCGACACCTACTTCAAAGTTATTACCTATCTTAACCAAAAACCAGATCTGAGAATAGCCAACCTTCCACAGGGATCTTTTTACGGCTGGACAAGATATGACTTTGGAATGCGCGGCTCTGGTTTCCTTTGGTACGGGCTGAGCCAATCTATTTTAGATAGAGCTTTCGACGTTTGGAATCTTTACAACGAATCATACTATTGGCAATTAAAATATGCCATTGAGACAAATAGTCCAGTTTTGCTACAAAACATAGTCCAAAAATATAACATAGACTATATTCTATATGATAAAAATGTTTTTTATCCAGATGAGCCAATCTATAGTAAACAAAAATATTACATTAACCAATTACTAGAAAACAGCCCTTTTCTGACTCTAGAAAAAAACTTCAATAACCAAATTTTCTTGTACAAAACAAATAGCAACAACCAGATTTTTTCTACCAATACCCAAATATCCGCCCAGCAATTATTTAATAACAGGGATTTTACCTTTGAAAATTCGGGTGATTACTCGGTTTATCCAAATACAAATTCTCCAAATATTAATCAATTTTCTGATAGGGAAGCTTTTATACAATCCCCCAATTATCAGCTAGAAGAATTGTTCCCAACAGAAAAACCTGATTTTTTTGAACTAAAATCAATTGCCACTAACAATCTAAAAGGCTTCTACTACCCTTCTGCTAACTTTACCCAAGAACTAACTCTAAATTTTTATGCGTCTAACTTATCAGGACACCCTCTGACCATCTCAGCCTTTGATAATAATAAAAAGTACAAATTCTTCAATATAAAGCTACCAAATCTAAAACAATGGACACCATATTCAATAAATATTCCAGCTATAGAAAGCGAAGATTTCTATACAGGACTTACTATTCTTTTTAATAGTCCCAGTTTCGATGGCAAAACTACCACCAATCAAATCAAAAATATAAAACTTTTCACAAACCCCAACCAAACTTACATTCCACCAAATTTAGCCAAGACCCAACGAACCTACTACGCTTCAAACAAGTTAGGTACTTTCTTTTACAAATTTAGTAAAAACTCAGCTAGCAACAATACTTTAGTCCTTCCTCAGTCCTTTTCCCCCTCCTGGCTAGCTTTTTATTTTGATGGTAAAAAACCCATTTTCTTATCTAATCACCTATTGGTGAACAACTGGGCCAATGGCTGGCTGTTGCCTTCAGAATTACAAAATTGTCAACAGAATTGCCCAACCATTTATTTCTTCTTCTGGCCACAAATTCTGGAATTTATTGGTCTTGCCTTCATTCCATTAACTTTTATTAGTATCCCCATTTTTCTTCGTCAAAAATCTTAGAGACCCACTTTTAATTCGCTTCATAAACTTTATCGTGTGTACCAATTTTTATAAAGAAAACTTTATTGTCAAATTTGTAATAAACCATTCTAATTCCCATATTCACAGAAATACTCCAGCAGTCTTGTAAATCACCTCTTAATTTATGTTTTCTTAATGATGGATGATTCTCGTCAATCAAGAATAATTCTAGGTGCTTGTTTACTAATCATATAGTGCTCTGTCTTTTCTTTGTATCTTCTTCAACTTCGACAAAACCTTTTTGTCAAAAACTAACTCCATTACTTCATTTTATCAACATATGCCCGCATTTTTTCTAAAGAGTCAAGAGACACAGTATCAGCCTTACCGTTGAGCATATTTTTATAGGCTTTTTCTACTGCCTTAGAAGCTTTGAAGGACAGCTCTTCTTCCAAACGACCAACTAATGCATACTTAACATATGCCGCCAAAGTCAAATCATATTTGCTTGCCCTTTTTTCAATTGCCTTTTTGAGTTTTAAGGGCATGTTAATCTTTATCTGTACTTGTTTTCTTAGCATGTGTAAATGATAGTACCAAAATAGGGACTTTTCAAGTCAGTCTTGCCTCTTGCTTTTTCTCCCCTACTTCTTAAACTTAATCTAGCATGAACCCGCTACCAAAACGCATCGCCATTCTTTACTCCGATGCCAAACGAGAATATTTTGCTACCGAACAATTGTTCATATCCGAAGCCGAGGTCAAGGATCGAGCCGCCAAAATCGCTACCTATCTTCAAAACATGGGCATTCACACCCAATGTTTTCCCGGCGACCGTCATATTATTGAAAATTTAAACCAATACAAACCAGATTTTGTCCTGAATTTGGTTGACTCAGTTTACGGCCAGGAAACCCTCTGTGCCAGCATTCCCGCTACCTTAGAACTACTTCAAATCCCCTACACTGGTGCCGGCATGCTCGGTTTATCCTTAAATACCAACAAATTCTTAACCAAAAATTTACTTTGGCAATACGGTATCACTACCCCCAAATACCAACTAGTCACCGAACCCTCTGAAGAAATCGACCCAGTTTTAGACTATCCTTTAATTAGCAAATTAAACGAAGTTCATGGCTCTATTGAAATGGATGATACTGCTATCGCTCACAACGAAGCGGACTTAAGAAAACGTCTCAAATATCTAATTACCACCTACAAAATGCCAGTTTTAGTGGAAGAGTTTATTGTTGGCCGCGAAGTAGCCGTTCATGTTGTTGAGGGTTTGAATACCAAAGTTTATGCTGGTGAAAAAGTCTTTAATGAACAGTTGTCTGGCCCTTATAAAATTGCTACTTTCGACGCCGTTTGGGGAACCGAAGATATTTATACCTATGCCAAATACGAACTACCCGAAAGCGTGAAGAGTCAACTAAAAAAAAGCTTTGAAATACTCAAACTAGATGACTATGGCAAGTTTGACCTACGGGTCGATGCTTCTAACCGGCATTATGTTATCGACGTCAATAGCAATCCTAGCCTTGGACCCAAGGGTGAATGTAGCATTGGCAATGTCCTGGCCCTCTATGGCATAGAATTTGAGGAACTCCTCTCCCGTCTAATCCAAAACACCCTGGCCGACTAAATTAATTACTTTGATCTATTTAAAGATACGTATTGATATATTTATGATAAAGCTTGAAATACTGATCTAACATAGGCTCTGCCCTCAGTTTATAGTCTTTTGTTTCAAAAATCTTTAATTCCCCACCCCAATAACCACGAGCCAAAGACAAAAAAATATTCTCCCAAAACAAGTTTATTCTGGGCAAAATTATTCGCGCCCTCCAAATATTTGCCAACATATAGTGCTGTTTGTTTTTTGGATCCAGTCTACCTATCCATCAAATCCATCATTTGCTTAAATTCTAATGGCTGCGTAACTAGTTGCATGCCAAGTTATATTTCAAACTTTTTCCTCAACTCCAACACCAAAGGCAATATCTCTTTTGGTTCTCTTTTTTCTAAAATCAAATCGGCTACCCACTGGCCAACTAGCTCCATTTCTTGCTCTTTCATTCCTAAACTAGACACTGCTGGTGTACCTAGTCTTATTCCGCTGGGCGAAAATGGCTTGGCTCTATCCCAAGGAATACTATTGGCATTTACCACAAGCCCCGCTTCTTCCAACTTTTCTGCGGCTATTCTGCCTCTACCTTCACCTACCCCAACTACCATCAAATGATTTTCTGTACCAAATACAGCTAAACCACTTTTTCTCAAGGTAGTTTCCAAAGCTTTGGCGTTTCCAATTATTTGCTGAGCATAGGCTCTAAACTCCTCTGTTTTTGCCCTTTGCAAACAAACTCCAATTCCGGCAACAGTCTCCATATGTGGTCCACCTTGCAACCCAGGGAAAACCGCCCGATCAATCTTCTTGGCCAAATCTGGGTCCTTAGCCAACCCCTTTTTGCTCACCCCAATAATTGCTCCCCTTGGTCCGCGTAGTTGTTTGTGGGTAGTCATGGTCACCACATCAGCCCAAGCCATAGGATTTGGATGTAAACCAGCAATTACTAATGCTGAAATATGAGCAATATCAGCAACCAGATAAGCTCCTACTTTTTCAGCTAGTCCAGCCATCCATTCAAAGTCCAAAAAGTAAGGATAACTAGTTGTTCCCAAAAAAATTACCCTTGGTTTTTCCCTCAAAATTAGCTCCTCTGCGAATTTCTTATCAATTCTTCCACAAGAGTCCACTTCCATTTGCACACTATCATAAAACGAACCTGAAAAAGTTACCTTCGGATGTCCATGAGTCAAATGGCCACCAGCCGACAACTTAAGTCCAGCTATTTTTTCTCCTTCTCCGGCCAAGGCCATTAGTACCGCGCTATTGGCTGGACTACCGGAATAAGCCTGTACATTTGCTGCTTCAAAACCAAAAATATCCTTTGCCAATTGCACTGTTTGGGTCTCGATTTGATCAATAACTTTATTGCCTTGATAATAACGCTTGCCCGGATAGCCCTCGGCGTACTTGTTCATCAAACAACTACCTACTATTTTTTGTACCTCGGGATAGGCAAAATTCTCACTGGCAATTAGAGGAATAGTTGTAGCCTGCCTGTTTTTTTCTTGAAGAAGTAAGTCCGAAAAAAGATTCTTATCCAAATTTCTCCTCAAAAATTTTAACTATCGAAGCTAGAACTTTTTCCTTAGATTGGTTACCATCAATTAAGGCTATTTTCTCAGGAAACTTTTCTGCCAGCCATAAATAATTCTTCCATACTGTCTTTAGTTTATTGACCTTTTCAAAAAGCTCTATGTCAAATCTACTATCTGTAATTCTTTCAACACATCTCTCTGGATCAAGCTTTATAAAAAAACTAAAATCAGGTTTCAAAAAATTTTTCTGCATTTGCAAAAGCCATTCTCTATCTAAATCTACCCCTCCAAATGCCACTGTACTCCATAAATATCTATCTATTACCACAATTCTGTTTTGTTGTAATGCAGGTACAATCAAACGGTCTATGTGATGAGATCGATCAGCGGCAAACAAAAACTGTAAACAATCTGATGGGATTTTGGGTAAAGAACCAGTCAAAACACCTCTAATCAGTCCACCAATCACGTTATCAGTAGGTTCTTTGGTCTGCAAAACTCTTTTACCTCTAATTTTTAAGTATTCAGAAAATAAGGCAACCTGAGTCGATGATCCGCTACCGTCTAAACCCTCGATATCTATCAAAAGGCCTTGTTGTTTCATAATTTATTTTATTATATCTAGATTACAAATCTATACAATTTGGCAGGACGATGAGCCACACCTTTTTGTACTTTTTCTACTTTTTCAAGCAAACCCAGGTTAATCATTCTTTTTCTAAAATTGCGATTATCGACTTTCTTTCCTGAAATTAACTCGTACAAAACTTGCAAATCGTTTATTGGAAAATCTTTGGGAAAAAAGTGTTGTATGCTCCATCCATCTAAATTAGATTTTATTGAACCCAGTGCCTTATCTACAATTTTTTTATGATCAAAAGCTAATTTTTTTATTTTATCTATTTGGTAAAAATCGGCCCAGTTATCTATTTTGCCAGCGTCCAACATAGCTACAAAAGCCACCGATATGGTTCTAGTTCTAGGATCACGCCGTGGTTCTGTAAAAGTATAAAACTGTTCACAAAAAACATTTTTAACTTTAAGCCAACTATCCATTTTGCGCTTCAAAGTTTCTTCGGCAGTTTCTCTATTTTGCAATAGTCCACCTGGCAATTCCAAAAGGCCCGAATATGGCTTCTTTTCGCGATTGGTCACATACACCCACAGCTTTTTCTGCCAAAAAGTCAAAATCACAACATTTACTGCCACCCTAGCTACTGCATAATTACTCCTCTTGTCTATCATCTTCTCAGTATATCAAATTTAATAACGTACAAACTACGCTATTGACAAAATATACCTCAGTTGTATCATACATATGGTTTACGTTATTTATACGTTAACAAAGGAGGCCTATGACTAGAACAGTTGAACGAAAGGTTAAGCCCGTTTCCCCTGCCCAAGTTAAAGCAGTAGAAAAAGTGATTCCAAATGCAGTATTGGAAGTATTCAATCAGCAAATTAAAACTAGATTTGATGGCCACTCAGCAGTAGTTTTACAAAAAGACGTCCTTGCAGCTCTAGAAACCCAAGGCTTTAAACCACGCGAAATTTTTGACAACAGTTGGCTAGATGTTGAACCAAGCTACGAGAAACAAGGCTGGGAAGTTTATTACGATCAACCGGTTCAGAGCGAAGATCCTTTTGAGGCGTTTTTTAAATTTACTCCCCGCCAAAAAATTTAAAGCTAACCTCCAATTCTTTTTAGAGCGGCTCTAGTCTTGATTAATGCCTCTTGTGCTCCTCCGGGTTTAACATGTGGCTCTTTCCCTGTTTTGCTCGGATCAGTCAATTTTTTTTCAATTACAGAATTAGCTCTGTTTTGCTCATAAATTACTACTGCATCGGGTGGCAAAATCACGTTTCCCCCAGCATCTCTTATCATTTCTTATTTTACCAAATATCCGGCTTATTTCAACTCAAACACCACAGTAAGCGATTTGGAAACAGTTTGGCTTCCGGGTTCCATTGGTCCTCCTCCTCCCCTTCCACCCATATCAGCTGCATACATTACCCCACTATTGTTAGCACCAAGTTCATTAATAGACACAATTTTTCCAAGCTGTCGCCCACTAACCCTTGCTAAATTAGTTGCCTTATCAGTTGCATTCTTCACCGCTTCTTCCATTAGCCCTTTTTCAAATTCCAAAGTGTTATCAGCTTGAAAGTTAGGACCATAAACATTGTTTGCTCCAGTACTGGTAAGTTGACTCATCAGCTCAGTTGCTCTATTAATTTCTCTTAAAGTTATTTCAATATTTGAACTAGCATTCCAATTTCCTGGTCTATATTTTTGAATTCCATTGTCCCAGTAAGGATCTTGATTTTGATACAAGCTCATACTGGTAGTTTTGATATCCTCACTTTTTATTCCAAATTTTTTAACAATTTCAACCAACTGATCCATTCTTTGGTTTAGTTCTTTAGTAGCTTCATCTTTATTTTCTTTTATTACATTTACCCCAGCTGAAAAGGTGGCTATTTGGTTTTGTGTTTGTCCTTTTGCTTCACCCATTACAGTCACTGTTTTGGCAGGAAGCCAGGTCATGCTCCCCCAACTACCGCCTCCTCGATACCACAGCCCACCCAATAACCCTAAAACTAGCAATAAAACTATTATTTTTTTCATACTTCATTCTACACCTGTTTGCACAATTGCTGGCATAGTACTATACTTTGTCTATATGGAATTTCTACTTACTTTCCCCATCCTTTTCTTTTTATTTGGCCTCTTTCTAATCTTCAAATCTATCGTCATCGTCAATCAATATGAACGTGGAATCGTCCTCACTTTGGGCACTTATAGCTACACTTTAAACCCTGGTCTAAAACTGGTAATTCCCATTGTCCAAAATGTAATCAAAGTTGATGTTCGTATTACAACTTCTGATATTCCCAAACAGGAAGTAATTACTAAGGACAATGTTCCTGCCAATATTAACGCTGTTGTTTACTATCAGGTAATCAAACCCGAAGATGCTGTTCTAAAAGTTCAAGATTACGATTACGCCATCACTCAATACGCCCAAACTGCTCTTCGCGACATTATTGGCTCAGTTACTCTTGACGAGCTACTATCTGAGCGTCAAAAAATCAGTGATGAAATCAAAGCTATAGTTGATGACGAAACTGCCGCTTGGGGTGTAGATGTTACTGCCATCAAAATGCAAGATATCGAGCTGCCAGCTGATATCAAACGTGTCATGGCCAAACAAGCCGAAGCTGAACGCGACCGCCGAGCGGTAATTATTCGCGCCGAAGGTGAACTTACTGCCAGTAAAAACCTACAAGAAGCCGCCACTATTTTATCCAAATCTGGTGCCCTACCACTTCGTACTCTACAAACTATTGAATCTAACCTTGGCAACCAAAGCAATACTGTCGTTTTCTTTCCTGCAGATGTCCTCGATTCCGTCAAAAAACTACTAGTCAAATAACTTGGGCAAAAGTGTACAAAATTTTGTACAACAGATTATGAATCAAATTATGCCCATTAGTACTATCCGTTCTCAACTGCCTAATCTAGTTAATCAGGTCAACTCTTTGGGCAATACTATTACCATCAACGTTTCCGGCAGGCCCCAGGCGGTCTTACTTTCCTACGAACAGTACGAATCTTTGGTTGAAACTTTAGAAATTGTCTCTGACAAGAAATTAATGCAATCTATTGCCAAGAGTGAGCAAGAAATCAAACTAGGAAAGTTATATACTTTGGAAGATGTACTTCACCCAGGAAAGCAAAAAACAGTTTCAATCTCTTCCAAAAGCAGAATCCAAAAAAGTCCTAAAAAACTAGAGCAACTAAATAAAAACCCTTATCTTGGCAAGATGCTTTTAAGAATCCATCAAGGAAAATTTTCCTTGCGTGCTTGGCCATATCGAATTGTTTATATCACCTACCAAAGTTCCATCTTAATCTTTAGCATTCAGTATCGAAAAGATGTTTATCGAGACTTAAACTAGCTTCTCTTTTTAAACTTTTTTACCAACTTCTCAAAATCCTCTACTTTATCTAGTCGCAAAAATACTGTGGCAAAGCGGATATAAGCCAAATCGTCTACCCGCTTTAGTAGCTCCATCACCAGCTTACCAATTTCCGCGCTGGGAATCTCCACACTTGGCCAATTTAAAAGTTTCATCTCGACCTCCTCCACAAATTTTGCCCTTTCTTCTGGAGTATTTCTCCAGCAAGCCTTGTCAAAACATTTTTCCAGTTTACCACGGCTATAGTCCTCAATTTCCCCATCACGTTTTATCACTCTCAAATCAATTTGTTTTACTTCCTCATAAGTTGTGAATCTTTTATGGCATTTTACACATTCTCGTCTTCGTCTAATCGCTTTTCCATCCACTGCATCCCTACTTTCCAAAACGTTACTTTCATCAAATCCGCAGTATGGGCACAACATAATGTAAAATTATAGCAAATGTTAGCTAAAAACAGAGAGCAATCTCCCCCTCTTACTCGACGCAAATTTCTACAACTTGGAGGTAAATTAACTGTTTTGGGCCTTGGTTCTTATGCCAGCGGAGAAACAGCCAAATTATTAAAACTATTCTCAGAAAAACAAAATTATCAACCCCATGCTTTTCCCGAACCAGGTTGGAACTTAACCAAAGATACCCCTCCCTTGGTTGATGTTTTCCACCCACAGGCTCACGCTGAATATTTGTACGATCACCTGCCTACTTGCAACAAAACTGCCAACCTAATTAGAAACCATTTTTTGGACCGACTGGCACCACAAAAACCCTACACTGTCCGAGACTATTTAACTTATGCTTACGAAGCCAGCCAATCGGTTCTACAAAATGACTTTCCAGGTAAGGTTATCCCAGTCGAAGAAGTGCTAAATTTAGCCATCCAAAGCCTTGGTATTTTTTTCTTTTCCAACCGACTTTTTGTTTTAGACAAGCACTGGCAAAAAGTTCCCCACATCTTTCCGATTCCTTCGCCACAGGGCTTAAAACCAAACAATACCGAGCTGGCCCACACCTATTCCGGTGCCGACCGTTCTCAGCATTTTTTCAGTGCCCTATTTTTTGCCCATCAAATTGAGTATTCCACCACTCATAATTTGTGGCCAAAAGACAGTTACCCACTTTTAGTTGATTTAGCTTCCATGTTTACATCCAGAGCAACCAATGGAGAGCGGATAGCTATCTCCCTTGGCAAAATATACGAGCTGTTTAGCAGCTTGCGTCCAATTCAAAGCGGCCAAGGAACTAGTAGCGGATTCAATGATCCTTATGAAGGATTTGATGAAAGAGCCAACACTTTTGGAGCCGTGGCCGGAAGCAGCTTAGCAGGCCTTGCCAGTAAACCAGAAACTAATTCCAATCTATTATTTGAAGCTTTTGCTATAATTCAAACAAATTTAGACAAATAATCAACCCTCAAATAAACTCACTACTTTTGCTATAATTCCCCATGAATCCTTTAACTTATATCCAAGAATCTATTGCCCAAGCACGGCTTGTAACTTGGCCAAATCGGACCACTTTAATTCAACTATCAGTTGTGGTAATATCTATTTCGTTAACAATCGCCATAATCTTAGGCGGTTTTGATTACTTATTAACCAACGGAATTGGTCTTCTTAGTACCAGATCAACTGGACAAACCAACCAGCCATCTGTTCAAATAGAAGTTCCTACCCCCACTCTATCCGTTATCCAAAGCCCAACTCCGGCTACAACCAAAAAAAATAAATAAATATGACCAATAGCTCTACTATCACCAAAATGAAGCAATTTCGTTTTCAATTATCCGATAGTTTACCCTCCTTTGGTTCAGCTTGGTATGTGGTTAATACCAGCTCTGGTCACGAATACAAAGTAATCGAGGCCTTAAAAACTCGTATGCGATCTCTTGGTGTAGAGGATAAAATATATGAAGCTATAATCCCCCTGCAAAAGAAAATGATTATTCGCCGTGGCGAAAAAATGGAAGCCCAGGAAAAGGTTTTACCCGGCTATATTCTAATCCACATGTTGCTAGAAGACGATTCCTGGTCGGCAGTCAGATTAACTCCTGGGGTCACTGGCTTTATTGGAGTTAATAAACAACCTACTCGTATTTCCCAGGCTGAAGTCGATCAGATAATTACAGCCACCACCGAAGACAAACCAAAATTCCAAACCAACTACAGTATTGGCGATGTGGTTAAAATTACCGATGGTCCTTTCTCCGATTTTATTGGAACTATAGACAATATTGACAATCAAAAAGGCAAAGTCAACGTTCTAGTTTCCTTCTTCGAACGCGAAACCCCAGTTGAACTCGACTTCTTACAGATTTCCAAAGAAGTATAATGCCAACTATAAAAACATCAGATGGAGAGAGGGTAGAAATATCTGACTTAGCCTTAGAAAAAATTGAAAGACATCTACCTAAACCCAGAACTAGGACGGCATTCAATAGCGTGTTCTACCTGACTCCAGACAAAGATGGCGCCCAACTGCCACCAGAAAGAAGAAATTGGCAACCTCAACTGCAAATTTATCATCCGCTAATTACAAATCCTGTTGCCAGGGTAATCTTCTCAGACGGTAATCCTGGAGAAATAATACATTCAGCTTTAGTTTCTCGCAATCCCGTAACTGGTAGAAAAATACATTGGTAATCTTTTCTGTTATAATACCCCCACGCGTGTGCTTCTCACGTATTTTTAAACAAATTTAATTAACTTTTTATATGCCAAAAAAAATAAAAGCTATTGTCAAACTAGCCATTGGTGCTGGCACAGCTAATCCCGCCCCTCCAGTTGGTACTGCTCTTGGTCCTCATGGTATTAAAATCATGGACTTCTGTAAGGAGTTTAATGATAAAACCAAGGCTATGGCGGGCTCTATTATTCCTGCCATCATCACTATTTACGAAGACCGCAGTTTTGACTTCATTTTAAAACAACCACCAGTTTCTGACATGATTAAAAAGACCACGGGTATTGCCAAAGGTACCGGTCTTACTGGACGAGAAAAAATCGGCAAAATCACCGATGCCCAAATTACTGATATTGCCAACAAAAAACTAGTTGACTTAAATACCAAATCTATTGATGCCGCCAAAAAAATGGTCGCCGGCACTGCCAAAAGTATGGGTTTGGAAATTATTAATTAAAACTCTTATGAGCAAAACCACACAAGCAAAAAAGGCTGAAAAAGCCAAAAAAGTTGAGCTAAACGAGGTGGAAGAGACCAAAGTAGACAAAGTTTCTACTACCGAATCTCGCCCAGCCGAAGAAACCGTCAAGACCACACCTTCTGTCAAAGTTATCAAAAAAGCTAGTCGCTCCAAAAAATATTTGACAGCTAAGAAAAAATTAGATGTCTCTAAATATTATCCTTTAAAAGATGCTGTAAAATTAGCCAAAGAAATTAGTACCTCCAAATTTACTGGCTCCTTAGAAGCCCATTTAGTTACTCTGCACAATTCTGGAAATATAGGAGAAATTTCTTTTCCTTTCCTAAAAACTGCTAGTAAAAAAATAGTAATTGCCAACGAATCAGTTATCGCTGCTATTAAAGATGGCAAAGTAGATTTTGACATTCTCGTTGCCACTCCGGCTACTATGCCAAAGCTTCTACCCTTGGCCCGTGTTTTAGGTCCCAAAGGCCTTATGCCCAATCCGAAAAATGGCACTCTAACTGACAAGCCGGAAGAAGCCGTAAAGAAACTTTCTGTGGCTAAACAAATTGTTAAAACAGAAAAATCGGCCCCAGTTATTCATATTTTAGTTGGAAAGCTGGACCAGGACGATTCCGAACTAGTTGCCAATTTGGAAGAACTGATTAAAGTAATTAATTTAACCAAAATCAAAAAATTAGTCCTCTCCCCTTCTATGGGTCCTGGCATTAAAGTGCAGTTGTAAAATGGCAACAACAAATATACGTACAATGTCTCCAGAAGAAAAAGCCGCTTTGTGGGATTTGGGAATGTTATCTAATAACTGGGCAAATGCTCGTTTAGGCACTGGAACTGCCATGCGCAACCAGCCCTCAGGTAAAAATCAACTGCAAATTCTTGAAGCTCTATATGAAGCAAATCCCGACAACTGTATCTTTTGGGGAACAGAATCACTATCACCAGAAAAAAGGGTTCTTGCGGCAGCAGGATATTTGGTAAGATAACTCATGCTCTTATTTCTGCTTTATTGGCGCATTCTGGGCCGGCTACAACTAGCTAAACTAAGACTTTTAGCCAAGCTGAAAAAGCAAAGTTTTAAAGTTCTAGCTCTTACTGGTTCAGCTGGTAAAACTAGTGCTATTCAGGCCATTGAAGCTGCCCTAATACCCAATTTTAAGGTAAAAACTAATCAAAACTACAACAGCCAGTTTGGCCTGCCTGCTAGTTTGCTGGGGCTTAAATTAAATTCCTACCATCCCATAGAGTGGCTAAAACTGTCTCTTCTGGCCCCAATCCGTTTGCTTATTTATAACCAAGTTCCCGATATTTATCTAATTGAAATGGATGTAGATGGCCCCACTGAACCAAATAATATTTCTTATCTTTTAAAAATTGTTAAACCGGACCTGGCTATTCATTTAAATGTCGGCACAGTTCATACTCAAAATTTTGATCCTTTAATTCCTTCAAATCTAACAGGTCAAAAACGAATTGATTACGCCAAAAAGCTAATGTGCCAACAACATTCAGTTCTAGCCAAATCCCTATCTTCCAAACAAACTGCCTTTTTAAATTTAACTGATCCATTTATTAAATCTTATTCTTCAAAGTTAATTTGCCAAGTAATTCCTATTCAACCAAAATTTATCCCCAAATCCCTACAAAAAAAATATATCTTCCCTTCTATCTATGAAATCACTTTTGGAACTGCTTACGTTGTAGCCAAGTATTTTGGACTTTCCGACAAAATCATCCTAACCAATTTAACCAAAAATTTCAGTTTACCTCCCGGAAGGGCCAGCTACTTTAAAGGCCTTTATAATTCCAAAATTATTGATAGTAGCTACAATTCCTCTCCTCAACCTACGTTGGAGTTTTTGTCATTGTTACACCAACAGTCAACCAATAATTTACGTATTGCAGTTCTGGGTGACATGCGCGAGTTGGGTCAACAGTCCGAAGAAGAACACAAACAATTGGCAAAAATTGCCCTAAAATACGCCGATCTGATCATAACAGTTGGTACAGAGACTCAGAAATACTTCCCCGCTCATCCTAAAATCCACAAATTTAATAAAAATTTACAAGCTCTAGACTTTTTGTTGAAAAACACAAACTATCTTGCGCAATCAGTGATTCTGGTCAAAGGTTCTCAAAATACTATTTTCTTAGAAGAAGTTACCAAGGGTTTATTCCACAACAAACCAGATTCTAAATTACTTTGTCGACAGTCAAGCCACTGGCAAAAAATCAAACAATCTCAATCTGCCTTGCTTTCAGTGTAGTCTTTGTCTCTTTTCATTTCTTTTTCAATTAAATCCCTCAAAAAGACAGCTCTTGGTATCATTTTTTTCTTTGATAACCAATCAAGGTATTCTAGTTGGCGCGGGCTGATAAAAAAATTAAATCTTACATCTTGCATTTTTTTTGCCTTTTCAATTGCTCTCTGCAATTTGGTCTTCAAGTTAAATGCACCATATTCCACCCAAATGACTTTTTCACCACCAAGACCCTTAAACATCAGTGGCTCTTTATCTCCAGTATCTCCATACAACACAATCACAGGTTTGCCTTTTTGAATAGCCAATGTAATCTCGTGACCTATGTGGATGGTTGAAGGATAGCTGGCCTCAAATACAGAAAAGTCACAAGAATCGAGAGCTTTTACAAAGTCTTTGTGCAACTGTACTTTTTCTTTCTCTGATACCTTTTTTGGATCGATCGCCGGGTCGATATTCGCCCTATCTAATATCTCGTATTTTTGCTCTCTTAATTGATCAGCAATCGTCAAATAAATTTCTCTATATTTGTCACGGTAAAATCTAGATGCAGAAAAATACACCTTCATAATTAAATTATACCAATAATCTCATTAAATATTTGTAATTTTTTGGTTCAGTCACTATTAATTTCGAACCATAATTTTCTTTTAGATAATTTTCCATTTTTTTTACAGTCACATATCTGTATGAATCAAAGACGAAGTCGGGTGCAGAATTTAGGTGTTGCCTTAATATAATTTTTGATAAATTAAGGTTATTTCGAAAACCATATATTTCTCTTTGAACGGTATCTTGGAAATATCTCTTCCACTGCCAAAGAAGTGCTCTAACAACATTCTGTTTCAAAAAAACAATTTTGTCTGCATCATTTAGGATCCTATCCTCAAGATATATCCCATTTACCACCCAATGATCTTTTTTAAGTAGACATGTCAACTTTTCATCTACTTCATTTTTGTCTCTTAACACCTGTCCTCCAGGTCTCGTATTTTTTAAGTCCCAAAATATATTATCTAAATCAACACTCTTTAAATCCATGCGAACTGCAATCAAAGATGAGATAGTACTCTTACCAGAAGCACTCATCCCTATTACGTATATTTTCACCCGCAATTATAGCAAATACATTATAAAACATGTTTGAAATAGGTTATAATAATTTATGATCTTAACCATATTCTTCTACGTCCTCATTACTCTTTTTGTTATTTTCCTATTCATTTTATTTTTCCTTTGGTCTCATTACAATCATTTTGTGGTCCTAAAAAACCAAGTTAAAACTGACTTTTCCGATATCGAAATCCAGTTAAAACGGCGTACTTCTCTAATTGAGAGGTTGGCTTCACTTGTCAAAGAATATGCAAGTCATGAAGAAAAAACTTTCACCCAAGTAGCCAAAGCCAGATCCATGGTCGATACCAGTACCACAGCTACCGAAGCTGCCAAAGCCGACAATTTCTTAACTCAAACTCTACGCTCCTTAGCAGTAGTCGTTGAATCTTATCCCAAACTACAAGCCAATCAAGGATATCTCGACTTACAAAAACAATTAGAAGAAACTGAAGATTCTATAGCTAACTATCGTGAAACTTACAACCAAACTGTGCAAAATTACAACAACTCCATCCAAACCTTCCCAGCTCTAATGGCCGCGACTATTTTTGGTTTTAATACCGAAGCACTTTTCTCTACCAAAGATGCTTAACTCCAGTGCCTCAAAAATATTCAGCCTGTTACTTTTTTTATTAATAGCCGATCTTTCGCTCATAGTTGGGCTCGGGAAAGGGGCACACCAATTTTCTAAAATCTTATTCCCTATTCGCTATTGGCTGGAAGTCAAAAAAAACGATTATCAAACCTTCTTAAACAAATTAGCTACTCCCTTGCCAACTAGCCCGCCGATCACTTTTATCCCCACAACACAGCCTACCAAAATTCCAACCGCTTACCCACAGAAAAAATACACCCCACCCAAAAGCAATCAGTATTATTATATCTATCCTACTAGCAAACCGCGCCAATATCCAACACCCGTCCCCTGGCCTACTTACGACAATACCTGGTACAACCAACAAGTTCAAAAATCCCAGCAGGATTATCAGAACCGAGTTAATCAAATGAACCAGAATTATCAAAATTCCGTCAACCAAATGAATCAAGACTACCAAAATTCTGTTCTAAAAATGCAGCAAGAAACCGAAGCGTGGAAAATCTCCCACGGTTTTTAAATTAACACAAAAGCGGCAAAATCTCGAAGAATCTTCTTGCCTTTTCTGAAAAAACCAATTATAATCCTCTATCCTAACCAAAGACAGTAGGGATCAGGCAACTGATTTAATTATCCTACCGAGGTAAGCAACATAGTGTTTGTTTCACCCCGCTTTGGCGGGTTTTTTTGACTCAGAACTTTAACAACAAATCTATTAAGTTACTTATTTAACTAAAAATGCCAAATCAAGCCAAAATTCAACAGGTTGAAGACTTAGCCCAAAAACTATCTCAAGCCAAATCTGCTGCTCTGGTTCAATATCAGGGTCTAAATGCTGGAGAGATTGAAAAGCTACGAGATGCCATTCGAACTTCAGGTGGTGTAATGGAAGTTGTAAAAAACACAATTCTTACTCGTGTTTTCACCAAAGCTGGTGCTTCCCTACCCGAAGAACTCACTGGACCAACTGCTATTGCTTTTTCTAATCAAGATGAGATTGCTTCTCTAAAAGAATTTCAAAAAATCACCAAAGAAAAAGATGGTTTGAAATTCAAATACGGCTTTTTTGAAGGAAAATTGCTAAGTTCAAACGAATTGCAAACACTTCTTTCTCTACCTAGCCGCACTGCCCTCTTGGCTCAATTGATTGCCGATTTGCAAAATCCATTGCAACGTTTAGTTGCTGCTGGAAGATATCAGCAAACTCAATTAGCTCTAACCTTAAAAGCTCTAGCTGACAAAAAATCAGCTACTGCCTAATTTAATAATTAATTTACAAAAATGTCTGACAAAACAACCAAACTGCTCGACCAAATTGCCGAGCTGTCCGTTTTAGAGTTATCCGAATTAGTCAAAGCTATCGAAGAAAAATTTGATGTCAAAGCTGTTGCTATGGCCGCAGCACCTGCTGCTGCTCCCGCTGCTGGCGCCGCTCCTGCCGTTGAAGAAAAATCTGAATTCGAAGTAATGCTTACTAATGCCGGTGCTAACAAAATCGGAGTTATTAAAGTAGTCCGCGAGTTCAAGCCTGAGTTAGGTTTAGCTGAAGCCAAAGGTATAGTCGATACCGTACCTGCTTCTTTAGGTCATATGAAAAAAGAAGCTGCTGAAGAAGCTAAGAAAAAGCTGTCCGAAGCTGGCGCTACTGTCGAACTCAAATAGTTTGACCAACTAAAATACCCCCGAAATTCTCGGGGGTATTTTTTTGTCCCAACTACTTTTTATTTTTTCTTCGAAACCTTTACTACTGGTTCCTTCCTAGATACCGTTCTGGTTTGTTTGGCTGTTTTAGTAGTAGTGTTATACCATTCACTACCAACCGTCCCTTCTTTGCAACCATTCAGAGGTTGAACTGCAAAATAGTAACGGGTGTTGGCCTTCAAGCCATTTACTACAGCCATAACTGAACCGTTGCTAGAACTAGATACCACACTGTTATACATTCTTTTATTCTTGTACTCTCCATACCAAATTCGATATTGATTTACTGGATTGGCCTTACCATTAAAGGTAATTCTGGCCCAATTATTTCCAGCAGTAATTGCTGTTACATAGGGCACTCCCCAAGGAAAGGAATCACCACATCCTCCACCACCTCCGCCTGAACTAGACGAGGAAGAAGATCCACCACCGCCACCAGATGAAGAAGATCCTCCACCATTGTCTCCAGATGACTGCTGACTTTGTTGTACCACGATCGCCGCTGTCGGAACCGGAGTAAGGGTGGGCGCGATTGTAGGAGCTGGAGTAGCAGTAGGAGTTGGAGCAATAGTGAGAGTAGGGGTAACAGTAATAGTAGGCGCCATTGTAGGAGTTGGGGTAGCTGTTGGAACCACGGTTGGAAAATCTACGGCCAACTCCAAACAATTTTCAATTCCAAAATTTATACCACAAGTAGTCCCTTCATCTTGAATAGCCTTCAAAGCTATCTTTGTTATTGGGTAGGTTTGGTTATTATCATACACAACTTGTACAAAACCACCTCTACCCAAAGCATCTGTGGTAAATATCGATCCTGCTCCAGCTCCACCGGTATTATTGGAATTCAATAGCCAAATCTGATATTGACTACTGCCTCTTAGGCCAGTAAACCAACCGGATAAAGTATAGTTCCAAAATGGACCATTGTTTACGGGAGTCACATTACTAACCCATACCGTTCCACTTGCGCTAGGAATATCGTATGCAGGTTTTTGTAATACATATGGCCTAGATTCTGGTGGAGCAGTCACTCCAACAAGAGGTGTAGGCAACATATTTGGATCTACGGTTGGAGTTGGCTTTGGAATTACCGAATAAGCAATATCATAACTTTTTTCCTCAGATAAAGTGTTACAACTGGTTCCATTACTAGCCGAGCAGACTTCACCTCCAACATACAAATTGCCGCTCCAAGTACCATAAGTATTTTGCCTGTCCATTTCTACTTGAGTCATAACGGAGCCATTTGAATCAATCGTGTTTTGCAAAGAGGCAGGACCTTTTTGTTTGGTCTTAGCATTGTTCATGTCTCGATAGGTCATTTGCGACACTGTCGAATCAATTCTAAAAGTTGGTCTCCATATATAACTCCAATATGTATTTTTAGCCCCCACAAAAGCATTTAAAACACAGTTCGGTTGTCCCAAATAACATACAACTCCTGTCGAACCAGCTCCGGCAGGCTGAATGTCCCAGAATTTGCTAGGTAAACCAGTTGGTGTGGGTGTTGGAGGCACCGGAGTCGCTGTCGGAGTCGATGTAGATAACAAAGTAGTTAAAAATTTAATCATAAAATTTGAAGCAGCTTGTCCGCTAACTGGCATACAGCCTTCAAACATTCCTCCATTACTACAATCCAAAGCGCTCACCGAAAAAATTTCATATTCGGTATCATGTGTTTTGTCTAATCTAGTTGCTGTCAAATCCCCTTCGTAAACCAAACCATCAGTAGCCCAGGGTCCTTTAACTACCATTTGTTTGCCTGTGGTGTTTACGCTTCCTACTTGTGTGTAGGCAGTCCAATTGCCTTGCAAAGAAATGATGGCCCCATCAACATTGCCAGCACTTTTATTGAAAACTTTAACATGCGCGCTCTTAGTACAAGCACCAGTTTCCGAACATTGTACTGTCAAATTAGAATCAGATAATTCAAATCTAAATACGTTTTCATTGATCAAGCTAGTATCTACCACAGCCAAGTCAGCTGCCTTGGACCGATTATCCATTTGCTGTTTTATAGCTTGTGGCAAAATAATTGCCAAAGTTAATACAAAGAAAGTAACCAAAATTCTTGCCATATCTCTAATAAGAATAAGACTGTTATCAATAGTTGGCAAGGACCACCCACCAACAACACTATAAGTTTTCATACCTGCTTTATGAAGAACTATTAATGTCCCATTATAGCCTAAAAATAGTTTCTTGTCAAATTATAGGACACCACATCACTTTGCCAAAAACGAGTTGATGTTTTCAATAGTGGTAGCCACAATCCGACTAATCGCTCCATTTGTATTAAATGCATTGTGTGGTGTAAATACAACATCATCCCGATTTCTCAGCAAATTATAGCTCTTTAGATTGGCTTTTTCTTTTACATTACCGCCAAAATGAGCCACTATGCTGTTCTGCTCAATCAAAGCCTCTTCCTCAATCACATCCAATCCCGCTCCAGCCAAGATTCCATTGTTCAAAGCCCAAATCAAAGCCTCGCTTTCTACTACCGGTCCCCTACAAGTATTTATCAAATAGGAGCCTCTCTTCATTAATTTAATATTCACTTTGTTAACTAAATGTCTTGTCTGAGGAATACTGGGTACATGCAAAGTAACAATATCCGACTCTCTTAGACAAGTCTCCAAATCAACCACTTCAAAATGCAGCTTTTTTGCTGCTTCTTTGTCGACATTCTTTTCCACACCCAAAACCCTCATGCCCAATGCCCTACCCAATTTAACCACTTCTGATCCAATTCGACCCACTCCAACTACTCCCAAAGTAGATCCAAATAAATCAATCCCAGTTAAAACATTAGGGCTAAACTCTCCTTCTTCTACCGCTTGGTGCGCCACGCATATTTTTTTAGTAACTGCCAATATTAACCCTAGCGTATATTCTGCAACCGTATGGGTTCCATATTCCGGAACACTGGCCACCAAAATCCCCTTGCTTTTACATAACTCCATATCTATATGGTCGGTTCCAGTCGATCGAGTCGCCACCATTTTTAATTTAGGCAGTTGATTCAAAGTAGACTCATTTATTTGAGAGTAAATAAAAACTGAAACTACATCATAGTTTTTGGCCAATGCCAAATTATCCTGCACCTCTTCTTCAAAAATGCCCACACCATAGGCATTTAAATCTGCAAGCTGTTTTTCTAAAATTGGTCTCTCCCAGTTTTTTACTCCAAAAAACCCCACTTTCATACTTCATTATAGTCCAAATTTAGTCTACAAAAGCTAGTCAGCCGTAAACCAACTTCTCTAATGAAACCCATGTTCTTCTTGACACATTAATTACCATTGTGTCATGCTGATTATAGTTAATCATTCAATTGATATACAATGAACAATCCATTCGATGGTCAAAGTCTATCACAAGATAACTTTGTACCTCAAAAACCAATCCAAACCAGCCCAAAAAAAGTTAACGGAATCAGTATTGATAATCTTCCCGATTTAATGACCGTAGCTGAAGTTGCTGATTTGTTACGAGTTTCCAAACTAACGATTAAGCGTTGGGGCAAACGAGGTAAATTACCAGCTATTCGTATCAATGCTCGTGGTGATCGCCGTTATCGCAAAGAAGCCGTTTTGTGGCTGCTTGGCATCCAAGCCGGAGAATAACCTCTCCCCTGCCCTTTCTCTTTTACTTCACTTTCCTAAATAACCAACTACAACTCTATCTCTTGCTGCTAACGCATCGCAAGCAGGCTGACCATCCAATCCAATTACAGTACTAGTAGCTACACGAACACCTCCTGCCGAACTATCAATAATTTTATAAGGACCGAGATTATTACCTCTCCGTACCGCTGCCTGTTCACCAGCAGCATTCAGATGCCATGCAAACATAGCACTAAAAAAAGAGGAAAGTCCTCTACAAGTAACACCTTCTCCAGATCCAGATAAAGCTGTCATATTACAAGTCAATTATCTCTCTTTTTCCCTAACTTGTCAACATACATACCAAATACATATCAAAAAAATAGTCGTTTGCCAAAGAAAAGCGATTCCTCTATATTTAATTAAGGTGATTTACAAGCAAAAAGGGTTCTCTGCCATTCCTATGATTCTTGTTTTGGCGCTAGTGGCAGTAATTCCTGTTACTACTCTTCTCTTACAACGTCAAACCAGCAACTATACAAAAGCATCCAATCCCAATCCTGGTTTTACCAATACCATAACCGGCTATGTAGAAGATGTTAGTTGCAACAACGGAATAGTTAAAGGATTTGTTTGTGATAGTGATAATTTTAGTAAACCAGTTTTAATCAGAATATGGTTAATCGATAAAGACGGCCAAAAAACCTTTTTAGATGGCTCGGCCATTTGGTCTAGCGAAGACTCGCCCAATTCTGACTTGGCCTGTGCCGGCACTCTTAATCATGGCTTTACTTACACTGTACCCGACTCTCTAAAAAGCCAGCTGGAAGGTTCGAAGGTCCAAATTGTCGCTTGGAACATCGATATAAATGGTTCCATGGACAATACCACAGTCGAACTACCCGGCAGCCCTAAAACAGTTTCATGTATTTCTTCTTCCACTACTAGCACCCCCCAGCCAACCACAACAGTGCCCCCCGATAACGCCATCACTCCAGTCAATACTTCATCCTCCAGTTCAAACTTCAAATATTTAGGCATTTACCATACCGATTTCTACAAAAACAGTTGGTCCCAACCAATACGTTTTAATGATAATTTAAATTTAGCTGATCGGAACTTGCACAACATATTATTGCCTGTCTTCAATCCCGGTCCAGATCAGAATTATTTCGATGAAGCCCAAAAACGTAATTTAAAGCTCATTGTCGACTTGGCTTTTCTTTTAGATCCTGGGGAAAACAGCAAAGGCAAATACTTCTATGCTGACTGGCAAACCAGATTTGCCAGTAAACTTGATTTATACAAAAAAAATTCCAGTTTGATTTATGCCTTTTATATTGACGAGCCTTATCTGCATCAAGTTGACAAGAGCCAGATTATAGAAGTCACTAAAACCCTAAAAAATACTTTCCCAAATGTTGGCATAATGGCCATAGAATTTTGGCCTTATCTTACTTCACAGGATAAATATGATAAAGATTACTTTTCCAATTTTACCGACATCGGACTTGATAAATATGATAGTTATTTTGAAGATATCAAAGGTGACTTCGAAAGGATGAAGACTTTGATTCCAGATAAAAAACTATGGCTCGTTCCCCAATCCTACGTAGACAAACCAGAAGATGGTCCTTTTACCACCCCACAATCAGCCAAAGAACTCATAACTCAGTTTATAGATTATGCCAAAAATGATCCAGACAATCGAATCGTCGGAATGCTTCTCTATGATTATTCGATTGAATCTCTAGGTAGTTCTAAAAAAGCTGTTGCTGGTTTTAAAGAAATGATTAACACTTCTTCTGCTTACTTTAGTCCTGGCTATGAACAATTAATTAAAGATACAGTTACTGAATTAAAGTCAAAAACTCCAATTATCCTTCCCACAATAACTGAATCCACCCCAACAATTGAACCAACCGCCATTCTTTCTTCAACCACCCCTTCCATATATAACTGGAAAGTTTCAATTGATTTTAAATGTGCCAACGGCTCTGTTCCCAACGATACTTCCAGCTTTAAAGTTAATTATGCCTTTTGGCCAGATGGACCAGGACGAGCAGTTTACGACCCTAGTTGGCAAGAAACTGTTTTGCCCTATTCTGGTGGTTCGATTCTTGCCAAGCGTTCTGATTATTCTCTTGGCAACGCCTATCTATTTGCTTCTGATGTAGGCGAAACTTATCTAACTTTTTATAGCATCCCAGATTCTTCCAAATTTACTACCGGTGGCCTTTTTGGTATGCCTCAAAATAGCATCACTAAATGGAGCTACTTTACTCCCAACACACAACCTCTATCTTTTACTTTCCAAGTCCCCCCACAGTATTGCCAAAACACTTGTTCTTATACTACTCCTCCATCTGGCTGCTCCTACCAAGATGTTCAATGCTTTACCGCACCTTGTTGCAAACAACTAGTTTGTCCAAATACTATTCCTGGTGATTTAGATAACAATAAATTGGTTAATTTGGACGACTTTATTTATTGGAAATTACAATACGAAGCCAGTATTATGACTCTTGGTGATTTTTTGTCTTGGAAAGAAGCCTATGCTAAATTGTAATAAAATCACAACTAGCCTTCTCTTTTTTCTTCTCCTTTTTAAATCCTCTCTTGGCAGAATTTATGCTCTAGATAGCAATTATTATGTATCTCCAAACGGTTCAGATACCAATCCCGGTACTCTAAGTCAACCATTTCAGACAATTACCCATGCCAGGGATTTTCTTAGAACTGCCAAAAATAATATAACTGGCAATATTACTGTCTATTTGATGCGAGGAACTTATGTTCTAAATGAAGCTATCTTTTTTGGACAACAGGATTCTGGCAATCCAAATCAATCGATTACTTATACTAGTTACAATAATGATACAGTCATGCTTAGCGGTGGACAAAAATATTCTAATTGGCAAGTTGATGGTAGCAGATGGAAAACTTTCATCGGTCCGAATTTAAATTTTAGAGATTTATGGGTCAATGGACAACGAGCAATCAGAGCCCAAGAAGGTACACCCCAAAATCCTTTTGCAAAAAATCCCCAATGGGAAACATATTCTTGGTCTACGCCAGAAGGAGAAACCAGAAACACTGTCAGTGGTCTTCGGATTGACTCTAGCTTAGCTTCTCGTCTAATACAGGCGGGTGACGTTGACCAAATTGAATTAAAACACCGCTGGGAATGGCTTAGTTATTTATGCCGCATCAGCAATATCCAAGAAGGAAATTTGCTCCGCTACATATCTTCAAGAGATGGCGGTGGCTGTGAAGGTCTGGGTACTAGTATCTCTGGAGTTACTCCAAGGGGTCAAGGCTATCCGATTTACATCGAAAATTCCCTAGCACTCCTTGATACTCCAGGTGAATGGTATTACCAAAAATCAACAGGATGGCTTTTCTATCAACCTTTAGCTGGCCAGGATTTCAACAATACCTATGCTATAGTTCCTCATCTTCAGTCATTGTTAGTTTTTGGAGACAACAATAGTGCTGCATCTTATTTAAAGTTTGAGAATTTAAATTTCTCTTATGGTACCTGGAAAGACTTGGATCACACCTTAGCCACTACTGGAGTTAGCCTAGATCAAGACAATCGAAATTACAGAAACATCAACCCAGATGGACTAATCTATTTTGGTTCTGCCAATCATATTCAAATAAGCAATAGTCGCATAATCCATTCTGGCACAGATGGTATCACGATTGGGGGTAACAGCTCTGATTTAATAATTAATGGAAATTATTTAGAAGATATTTCTGCCTCTGGCATTAATTTAGCAATTCATAGTGGTGGGCTCAGTCATGCCCCTGGTGTTATCAATAACATAAATGTTACCAACAATGCCATTTTTGATTCCAGCCGAGATTATTGGTCAGGTGCCGGCATCTCTTGTGGCGATATTCAGAATTCAAATCTAAATCATAATCGTATCCAAAAAACTGCTTCCAATGGTATTGTTTGTGAAATAACTACAGGGGATAATGTTTATATCAACTCAAATTATGTAGATGATTATCGCCAGATCCTTGTAGATAATGGCGGAATTTATGTTACTTCTATTGGTAAGGTAGCCCCCAGGATTAACCGTAATTATGTAGTTGGACCTCAGGATAATGAACCTTCTCAAGCAATCTATTCTGACGAAGGTGCCAATGATGGGGAAATAAATGAGAATGTTTTATACGATAAAACAGGTGTCATCATTCACCTTGGCTGCCGCAACAAAGTAAGTGGTAACTACATCAGGCATTTTGATCCCAACAATACAAGTACCATTATTCAAGCAGGACGAGTCCACGAAGAAGGCTCGTCTACTACCATGTATGGATGCGATAACAACTACAATCCAACTTGGGGCAACGGAACCAATGATATTGGAACTAATTATTTAGTATCTAATTTTGACAATCCAACAGCCCAAGAAATCATTAATCAAGCTGGCGTCGAAAATCAATATAAATATCTGTATGGTTTAAAACCAGATTCTTGGATAAACTCGGCAAATGACTTTTTCAATATAGATTTAAACCATGACGGTCAAATAAATTTGACCGACTTTCTTTTATGGAAAGAAAATTATATTCAGTCCAAATCAAATATAGACAGTTTCCTAAATTGGAAATTGGCTTATCTACAATAATGAACTCCAAAATTCTTATACCAATTATTACTATTCTGATTTTATCTTCTTGTACAAAAAAAACTGTTGTTAACACAGTCACGCCTGAATCAAAATCAAACAATCAGCAGCTGGTTCTCCAGGGAGTCATTCGTCATTTAAACCTACCTGCAAATATCTCTGTTAAATACAGTTGGCAAAACAGTCAATATATTTTAGAAGAGTATCCAACAAAAAATGCCAATCCAATCTACTATGCCCTATTTTCTGGTCCAGAAAAACATATTTCATCTTATCTAAATAGCTGTGTTCAAATAGTTTCAACCCCTTCTCTGGGTAATAAAAAAATTGATGTTGGTCCCTACAACGAATTAATACCTCTAGAGATATCAAAAATAGAAGCTAGCCAAAATTGCCAAGTTTATCCACTATCTAGTGGAAAAATATATCAACAAAAAATTAAATTAACTGGTCAATTACAACCACAATTTAGACCAGCCTTCAATTTACCAGAAGACTATTTTTTCACCAGCAAAAAACCATTTACAGTTACCCTCTTAAATGACCAAAAGCAGACTGCCACCCAAATAGTTGCTATTCCTGCCACTGACACCGTCTGGCAGCAATTCAACCAACAACAAAAGAAAGACATCACAATTACTGGCTCTTTACTTTTGGGCAAGAACGACATCCAAATTCTTCAAATTGATTCAATAACAACAGACTGACTACAATAGCTTTCCAACTACTCTTCCCCTTGGCGTTCTCTTGACCAAACCTTTTTTCATCAAATATGGTTCGTATACATCAGTAATAGTGTCAATATCTTCAGACAAGGCTGCCGCTATGTTTTCTACTCCAACTGGTCCACCTCCATATTGTTTTTTCACTATATCCAAATACTTTCTATCTGCATCAGACAAACCATTTTCATCCACTCCCAACATTTGCAGAGCTTCCTTTGCTTCTTTTAAATTTATAACCCCATCTCCAGCCACCTGAGCATAGTCCCTAACTCGCTTTAATAAACGGTTAGCAATTCTAGGAGTACCTCGAGATCTTTTAGCAATTTCAGCAGCCGCATCATTTTTTATGTCAACTTTTAAATATAGAGCACTTTGCTTTAAAATTTTTGCCAAATCAGATTCATCATAAAAATCCAGCTGCCATACATTTCCAAATCTATCTCGTAATGGACCAGATAACATCCCAACTCGAGTCGTCGCCCCCACCACACAAAATTTTTGTAAATGCAATCTGACCACTTTTGCACTTGGCCCCTTACCCAAAACTATATCCAAGGCAAAATCTTCCATCGCTGAATAAAGTGTTTCTTCAACGGTTTTATTTAGGCGATGAATCTCATCAATAAATAAAAGATCTCCTTCTTTTAAATCAGTTAATATGGCTGCCAAGTCCCCTGCTCTTGTTAAAGTCGGTCCAGCTGTAATCTTTATATTTACCCCCATTTCTCCAGCTAACAACATAGCCAAAGTAGTCTTCCCAAGTCCTGGCGGTCCATAAAACAAAACATGATCCAGTGGTTCACTACGAGCTCTTGCTGCCTGTAGAAAAATATCTAACTGTCGTTTTAAATTTTCCTGTCCAACAAATTCATCTAGTTTTTTTGGCCGAATGCTTTTTTCCAAAACCAGTTCCTCGCCTGCTTGTTCCTGGGCATCTAATATTCCTTTTTTAGGATCAGTCTTCATTTTATATTCCTCAGAGCCCATTGTAATTGTTGTTCCAAGCCCGCCAAATCAGACGGCATAGCTTTCACAACCGACCTGATTTCTTTTGTTTCAAATCCCAGCTGTTTCAAACTTTCGACAATTTCCGAATCTCCACTTATTCCATCTTCTTTCAAATCTAACTCGCCAATTCCTCCAACTTTCCCCTTCAAGTCCACAATAATTCTCTGGGCAGTTTTCTTGCCAATTCCTTTTATCTCTTCAAAAAATTTAACTTCGGCTGAACCAATTGCTGTACGTATAGCCATTGGTTCATAACTTCCCACAATTTGAGAAGCTGTCTTTGGACCCACGCCAGACACTGTTATCAACAGTTCAAACAAATCCAGCTCTTGCCATGAAGCAAATCCAAACAACCTAATATCATCCTGACTAACCACAGTATAAGTAGGCACCATTACTTCTAGTCCAACCGTCATTTCCCTATGAAATTTTTCCGACACCAAAACCCGATACCCCACCCCTCCAGCTATTATTTCCACCCAATCCTTACCTCGATGTCCTACTACTCCATTTAAGCTTGAAATCATAATTCACTATAGCACATTCCACCCAAACAAAACACGAAGCTAACTTAGGTCTTTTTCTCCACTGGAAACAATCTTTCAATCCCCATGGCTATGGCTACAGAAGGCACAAACGGCAAAATTGCAGCCACAATCTTAACGGTTGATCTAACTTTTCTATCAATTTGCCAGTCTCGGTATCCTTCAATTAAAGTCAGCAGGTCGCCTGGCCCATAACCTAAGGGCAAATCTATATACTCCAACAAAAGCCTTATCCCTAGCTCAACCACTCCTCCACGACCTAAACTATCTAAAAAATTCTGCCAGCGAGTGTCGATCTTCACCACTAATTTTACCTTACAAAACCCTTCTACCCACAAATAAAATGTCTCTGACACGACACCCGTTATCTTACGTTTATAGAACTCTGAATCTACAATTGCTTTTGCACACACCAAAACGCCCAATAGCCTTTTTAAAAAATTGTGATTTTACGGGTTAATTTAATTTTTCTTTAGAAACATGCACTCAAAGTAAAGTAGCCTATCTTTGATAGATTTATATGTTAACCTTATTTCATGGATAAAGACTCAAACACACGTCCCTCAATTTTTTCTAAATTTCCCAAGTTTGAAGATTGGATAGGAGGAGATGGTCAGGACAGTCTGGACGATTATTACAAAGCCAAAAAAAAGTGGGGTAAAAAAAGAAAAAATATATATGGTTGTGGTGCCACAGTCGTCATAGCAGGAGCCGTAACAATAGGAGCTGGTGTAGTTTCTACTCCAGTCTACGGAACATCTGATGTTCAAAAGAATCCTTCAGAATCAACCTATGTAGCAACGGCCACTCCAACTACCATAAAATATCCTACTGCAACTGTAACTATTACTTCAACCCCACCAAAAGCTGAGGGAAATAAATCTGCCACAACTCCAGAGTCCAAAGAAATAACTAATCCAACATATACCAAAATGCAATTGATAGAAGAACCATACGAAAAAACCTTTTTTTCCAATGGAGAAATAGCAAGTTATGCTTTCAAATTAGCCAAAAAAATAGGGATGGACCCAACCTATATCGATATTGTAGATCTAATATCTTTAGTCCCAGACAATCCCGTTCCCAAGGACCCGGAACATGGGATTATCAGATCGTTTATTGTCGCTTTTACGGATCCTAATAGTTTAAATATACCAAACAGTCAAACTGTAAAAACTATTTATTATCAAGTTTTTTTCAAATCAAATCCGGTTAAGGGATATGATGGATTCACTGGTGAAGAACGAATGATGTATACTTTCGAAGCAACAGCTGAGAGTAAAATCGATGGACATGGAGAAGGTCCTTTTAATATCAAGGATTTTCCAAAGGCACACGCGTTTGAAGAAGACAATTATTTTCTACCAGATTTTAGATTACACCCATCTGCTAAGCAATTAGGGATTAATTATCCTCCGGCATGGACCAAAATTACTAAACAAAATGACTGGGACTTCCGAATCATTATGAAATGGAATGATCTGCAAAAGGAAAAATATGACCCAAGTCCTCCAATTCTTCCACGCAACGGATCATCAAACCAACAATCTCAACCACTACCACCAAAACAACCAATCCCAACACCTACAACTCAATCATCTGAAGCAC